>NZ_ASXG01000171.1 GCF_000411975.1 Amycolatopsis orientalis DSM 43388 | reverse complement strand
CGGCACGTGCCGCTCACGGACGCGGACAAGCTCGCGCAGGACGCCGCGACCGCGGCGCAGGTGCGGCGGCTGGCGAACCACCCGGACGTGGTGGCGCTGCGGGTGGAGAAGGTCCGCACGCAGGTGGACGCGGTGATCTGGCTGGGGATTTTCCTGGGCTTGGCGTTCACGATGGTCAACGTTCAGCAGTTCGCCGCGGCCGGTGCGCCGGTGTGGTCGCTGGGCTGGTTCGCGGGCTGGCTGCTGGACCCGATGGTGTCGCTCGTCCTGGTGGCGGTGTTGCGGGCGGAGCAGATCACCGCCCGCTACCAGGTGTCGACCGGGGTGTGGGCGCACCGGACGAAGTGGTTCGCGTTCCTGGCCACCTACGTGATGAACACGTGGGAGTCCTGGACCCGGTTCGACGTGGCCGGGGTGGCGCTGCACTCGGTTCCGCCGGTGCTGGTGTTCCTGGCCGCGGAGACCGCGCCGGTGCTGCGCGACAAGCTCACCGAAGCCGTCCT
>NZ_ASXG01000170.1 GCF_000411975.1 Amycolatopsis orientalis DSM 43388 | reverse complement strand
CTGCGGTCTGAGGGTGGTTGTCAAGGCACGCTTTCCCGCCTTGACAACCACCCTCAGACCGTCAGCACAATCAAGCTTCGGGGTGCCCCACGCACGCCGGAGGGCGCAATGTCGCCGCTAGGCGACGAGCCGCCCCATGACCAGCGAGTCTCCCCGGTAACCCCACCCCCACCGGGGTAACCTCCCCCTTTGTGCGGTCAACCCTCGAACGTCCCTCCGAACGCGTCTGCTCCGCGTTCGGCAGCGACGCCGACGCCATCACGCTCCTGCCGGACTCCGAAACCTGGCACGCCGGGGACGTGGTCTTCAAACGCGTCACCGACCGCTCCCAAGCCCTCTGGACCGCCCGCGCCCTGGACTTCGCCGAAGACCCGGGCCTCCGCATCTCCAAACCGGTCCGCTCGCGAGACGGCCGCTGGATAGTCGGGGACTGGTCCGCCTGGCGCTACGTCCCCGGCACCGCCGAACACCGCTGTGACGAAACCGTCCTCGCCGCCGTGCGGCTGCACCGGGCTACCGCCGACCTCCCTCGACCGGACTTTCTCTCCTCCCGGGACGACCGGGACGCGATAGCCGACCGGATCGCCTGGGAAGAACTCGACCGTCCCCTCCCCGAGGAGAAAGGCGGCCGCTGGTTCGAAATCCTCGCCCCGGCTCGCCGCACGATCAAGCTCCCGCACCAGGTCGCGCACGGCGAACTCCTGGCCGGCTTGCTCTTCGACGGCGACACGGCCCCCGGCGTGGTCGACTTCGTCCCGTACTACCGCCCCGGCGAATGGGGTGCGGCGATCGCCGCTGTCGACTCCCTGACCTGGGGCGGAGCCACCGGTGCCCTCCTGGAGCGCTGGGCCCACCTCCCGGAATGGCCCCAGCTCCTGCTGCGCGCCATGCTCTTCCGCCTCGCCTCGCACGCGCTCGACCCCAAGTCCACCAACGCCGCACTGGACGGCCTGCGCGCAGCGGCTCGCGAGGTCAGCGCGATCCTTTGACTCACTGCGCACCCCCGCTGTGACGGCGGGCAATGTCAACTGCCCGAAACATTCGGGCACTTTGAGGTAACACGGCGTCCTTACCGTCGGGTCATCGCCGATCCGAGGAGCGCCTGTGCCGCACGTCGACACACATTGCCCCTACTGCGCCTTGCAGTGCGGGATGCGCCTGGACGAGACCCGGGTCACGCCAAGGGATTTCCCGGTCAACGCGGGCGGCCTGTGCCAGAAGGGCTGGACGGCCGGTTCACTGCTGGAGTCCGGTGCCCGGCTGACCTCGCCGCTGCTCCGCCGGGCCGGCGAACTGCGGCCGGTTTCCTGGGACGAGGCGCTGGATTTCGTCGCGGATCGGCTCCGCGCCTCGCGCCGGGACCACGGTGCGGACTCCGTCGCGGTGTTCGGCGGCGGCGGGCTCACCAACGAAAAGGCGTATCTGCTCGGGAAATTCGCCCGCATCGCGCTCGGAACCTCGCAAATCGACTACAACGGCCGATTCTGCATGTCGTCCGCCGCCGCGGCCGGGATGCGCGCGTTCGGGGTGGACCGCGGACTTCCCTTCCCGGTCACTGATCTCGCGAACGCGGACGTCATTCTGCTCGCCGGGGCGAACCCGGCCGAGACGATGCCGCCGTTCATGCAGCATCTGGACAACGCGGAGCTGATCGTGATCGATCCGCGCCGCACCCCGACGGCCGAGCGGGCCGCGCTGCACCTCGCCCCGGCACCGGGGACGGATCTCGCGCTGGCGTTGGGGATCCTGCACGCGGTCGTCGCCGAGGGACACCTGGACAAGTCCTATGTGGATCTTCGGACGGCCGGCTTCGACGAGATGTGGCGCATCGCCGCGACCTGGTGGCCGGAGCGAGCCGAGCGAGTGACCGGGGTCTCGGCCGCGGATCAGCGTCGGGCCGCGGAAATGCTGGCCCGGGCCGGCAACGCGTATGTGCTCACCGCGCGCGGAACGGAGCAACACGCGTCCGGCACCGCGACGGTCGGCGGGTGGATCAATCTCGCCCTCGCACTGGGATTGCCCGGCCGAACCGGGTCTGGCTTCGGCTGCCTGACTGGGCAGGGCAATGGCCAGGGCGGCCGCGAGCACGGGCAGAAGGCGGATCAGCTGCCCGGCTACCGCAAGATCGACGACCCGGCGGCGCGTGCGCAGGTCGCCGCGGTCTGGGGGGTGCCAGCGGAGAGCTTGCCGGGACCGGGACGTTCCGCGGTCGAATTGCTCGACGCGCTGGGGGATTCGATCAAGGCGATGCTGGTGTTCGGGAGCAATCCGGTGGTGTCGGCTCCGCGTTCGTCCCGGGTGCAGGAACGCCTGGCCGGACTGGATCTTCTCGTGGTGGCCGATTTCGTCCTGTCGGAAACCGCGGCGCTCGCCGACGTGGTCTTCCCGGTGCCGCAATGGGCCGAAGAAGAGGGCACGTTGACCAACCTCGAGGGTCGCGTGCTGTTGCGCCAGCGGTCGATTACGCCACCGGACGGAGTGCGCAGCGATCTGTCGCTGTTGCGGGAACTGGCAGTCCGGATCGGACAGCCCGCCGAACGGTTTCCGGAGGACGCGGCCGAGGTCTTCGAGGAGTTGCGTGCCGCGTCGAAGGGCGGAGCCGCGGACTACTCCGGCGTGACATACGAACGGCTCCGGTCCGGGGAAGCGCTGCACTGGCCGGTTCCCGACGAGAAGCATCCGGGCACGCCGCGGATGTTCCTCGACGGATTCGCGCATCCGGACGGACGCGCGCGGTTCGCCGACGTTGACCACAGTGGACCCGCCGAGCTGCCGGACGAAGCGTTTCCGTTGCAGGCCACGACCGGCCGGGTGCTCCAGCACTACCAATCCGGTGCGCAGACCCGCCGGATCGCGGAACTGACGGCGGTCGTGCCGGAGGTGTTCGTCGAGGTGCATCCGGACACCGCGGCGCGGTCCGGACTGGCCGACGGAGACCACGCGGTGGTGCGCTCGCGTCGCGGGGAGACCGTCGCGCGAGTGCGGTGTGTGCCGTCGATGCGGGCCGACCTCGTCTTCCTGCCGTTCCATTTTCCCGGCGCGGCGCGGGCGAATCTGGTGACCAACCCGGCACTCGACCCGGTGAGCCGGATGCCGGAGTTCAAGGTGTGCGCGGTGTCGTTGGCGAGGGCGGAAGCATGAGCGCGCGAAACGTCGTCATCATCGGGTACGGAATGGCCGGGGCCCGGCTCGCGGACGAAATCCGGCGGCGCGATCCAGAAGGCGACCGGGTGCGGTTGACCGTGCTCGGCGAGGAGCCGCATCCGGCGTACAACCGGGTGTTGCTGTCCACTGTGGTCGCCGGCGGGATGAGCCCGGACACGGTGCGGCTGCACGATTCCGAGTGGGCCGCACAGGCGCGGGTCGACCTGCGGCTCGGCACGCGAGTGACGCGGATCGACCCAGCACGACGGATGGTCTGCACGGAAACCGAGGAATTCTCTTACGACGCAGTCGTCCTCGCCACCGGAGCCGCGCCTTGGCTGCCGCCGGTCGAAGGACTCGAACTCGGGCCGGAGGTCGTGACATTCCGGACGCTGGACGACTGCGCGCGCATCGTGGCTGCAGCACGTCCGGGCGCGCCGGTCGCGGTACTCGGCGGTGGACTGCTCGGCTTGGAAGCCGCGCGGGGCTTGGCCGGTCGCGGAGCGAACGTCACGGTGGTGCATCCGCAGCCGCACGTACTGGAGCGGCAGCTGGATTCCGGTGCCGGCCGGGTACTGGCGCGTCGGTTGGCGGAGCTGGGCGTGACATTCCGATTCGAGGTGACTGCCGCCCGGCACCTGCCGGGAGACGGTCTCAAACTCGATGACGGCAGCTTCGTTCCCGCGGACCTCGTAGTCGTCGCGGCCGGGGTGCGGCCGGAGACGTCGCTCGCCGAAGCCGCTGGGCTCGCGGTCGATCGCGGAATCCTGGTGGACGATCTGCTCCGGGCCAGCGACGGCCGGATCCACGCGCTGGGCGACTGCGCTCGGCACCCGGGCGCGCCGGCCGGATTGGTGCAGCCCGCGTGGGAGCAGGCCACGGTGCTCGCCGACCTGCTCACCGGCACGGACGCCACCGCGCGCTATCGCGGGACGCGTACGGTGACCCGGCTCAAGGCGCGCGACATCGATCTCGCCGCGCTCGGCGAAACGCAGGTGACCAGCGACGACGACGCGGCTGAGGTCGTCACGTTCGATGATCCGACTGGTGGCAGGTACGGCAAGCTCGTCGTCCGCGGCGATCGCGTGACCGGCGCGATCCTGCTCGGGCTGCCCGACGCGGCGGCCACCGTCACGCAGCTGCACGACCGAGGCACGCCGATCCCGGAAGATCGGCTCGCTGTGCTCCTCGGTCGCGCGTTGCCCGCGGGTGCGCCGACGGCGGCGAGCCCGGCGGATCTTCCTTCGTCCACAGTGATCTGCCGCTGCAACGCGGTGACCAAAGGCCGGCTGATCGAAGCCTGGCGGGGTGGCGCCACCGACGCTGCCGCACTCGCCCATACCACCCGCGCCACCACCGGATGCGGCAGCTGCCGCGACACGGTCGGCGCGGTCGCGGACTGGCTGGCCGCGCAATGACCGCCCCCGGCAATGAGGAGGACACCATGACCCGCCGTTGGATCGAGCACTGGGATCCCGAGGACGACGAGTTCTGGGAAACGACCGGCAAGCGGGTCGCCCGGCGCAATCTGTGGTTTTCCGTGTTTTCCGAGCACATCGGCTTCTCGATCTGGACCCTGTGGTCGGTCGTGGTGCTGTTCATGGGCCCGGCCTACGGGTTCAGCGCGGCGGACAAGTTCCTGCTCGTGTCCACGCCGACGGTGGTCGGCGCGATCATGCGCATCCCGTACACCTTCGCGGTCGCGCGCTTCGGCGGTCGCAATTGGACGGTCATCAGCGCCGTTCTGCTTCTCCTTCCAACGGTGCTGACCGCCATCGTGCTGCACCCGGGCACCTCGCTCGGCACGTTCGTGCTGATGGCCGCGCTCGGCGGCGTCGGCGGCGGAAACTTCGCGTCGTCGATGGCCAACATCAACACCTTCTATCCGGAACGGCACAAAGGCTGGGCACTCGGGTTGAACGCCGGCGGCGGGAACCTCGGCGTGGCGGTGATTCAGCTTGTCGGGCTGCTCGTGATCGGCACCGCGGGTGCGACCGCGCCGCGCTTGGTGCTCTACATCTACCTTCCCCTGATCGTGCTCGCCGCGACGTGTGCGGCGCTGTTCATGGACAACTTGTCCAGCGTTCGCGGTGACACCAAGGCAATGCGCGAGGTGGTCCGTTATGGACACACCTGGGTGATGTCGCTGCTGTACGTCGGCACGTTCGGCTCTTTCATCGGCTACAGCTTCGCCTTCGGTTTGGTGCTGCAGAACCAATTCGGCCGGACGCCGTTGCAGGCAGCCGCGGTGACGTTCCTCGGCCCGCTGCTGGGTTCGCTGTCGCGCCCGATCGGCGGCTGGCTGTCGGACCGGATCGGCGGCGGCCGGGTCACCTTCGCGACCTTCGGCGCGATGGCGCTGGCGACCGTGGTGCTGGTGGTGGCTTCCTCGACGGACTCGCTCGCGACGTTCACCGCCGCGTTCATCGTTTTGTTCGTGCTCACCGGAATCGGCAACGGATCGACGTACAAGATGATCCCGGCGATCTTCCAGGTGAAGGCGCGGGCCGCGATTCAGGCCGGGGCGGACGAGGCGGCGGAATTGCGCAACGCTCGCCGGCTTTCCGGAGCGTTGATCGGATTGGCCGGGGCGATCGGCGCGCTGGGCGGGTTGTTCATCAACCTCGCCTTCCGGCAGTCGTTCGCCAGCACGCACAGCGGCGTTCCGGCGTTCGTCGGATTCCTGGTCTTCTACGCGGTGTGCGTGGGTGTGACGTGGTTCGGCTACCTGCGCAAGCCGACAGTGCGCGGGCAGGTGGCGTTGGCAGGAGCGGAGGTCTGAAATGCCTACAGTGGTGGTTGCCGGGCACGGCATGGTCGCGCACCGGTTCGTGGAGGCACTTCGCGCGGCAGACACGGCGGGCGAATGGCGGGTCGTCGTCTTCGGCGAGGAGAACCGTCCCGCTTACGACCGGGTCGCGCTGACTTCCTATGTGGACAGCTGGGATCCGGCCGCGTTGGCGTTGCCGGGCTCGGATTACGCGGACGACGACGCGGTCGAGCTCCGGCTCGGCGAACTCGTCGTGTCGGTGGACCGCGACGCCAAGACAGTCACGACGGCTTCCGGACACGTCGAGCCGTACGACTCGCTGGTATTGGCGACCGGTTCCCGTCCGTTCGTCCCGCCGGTCCCGGGCCGGGATCTGCCCGGCGTGTTCGTGTACCGGACGATCGAGGACCTCGACGCGATTCGCGCCGCGGCGGAACGGCAGGGGCGCGGCCGCCGGGCGGCGATGGTGATCGGCGGCGGTCTGCTCGGTCTCGAGGCGGCGAAGGCATTGCGGGACATGGGTTTGTCGCCGCACGTGGTCGAGATGGCCCCGCGGCTCATGCCGTTGCAGGTCGACGATGGCGGCGGCGGTCTGCTGCGCCGGCTGATCACGAACCTCGACGTGACCGTCCACACCGGAACCTCAACGGACGCGATCGAGGCCGACGGCTCGCGGTTGCTGGCCCGGCTGGGCAACGGCACGGAGCTGGATGTCGACCTGGTGGTCTTCTCCGCCGGGGTCCGGCCTCGGGACGACCTGGCCCGCGAGTCCGGTTTGGACGTTGGCGAGCGCGGTGGCGTGCTGGTCGACGCGACGTGCCGGACGAGCGATCCGGCGGTCTACGCGATCGGCGAGTGCGCGGCGGTCGAAGGCCGGGTATACGGCATCGTCGCGCCGGGATACGCGATGGCGGAGGTGGTCGCGGCGCAGCTCACCGGCGCGGCGGCGAGCTTCCCCGAACCCGACACCGCGACGAAGCTCAAGCTGATGGGCGTGGACGTCGCCAGCTTCGGCGACGCGCACGGGGCCACCGAAGGATCGCTGGAAGTCGCGGTGAACGACGCCGTGGCCGGAACCTACAAGAAGCTCGTGGTCACCGACGACGGCCGGACGCTGCTCGGCGGGGTGCTGGTCGGCGACGCGGCGGAGTACAACACGCTGCGGGCGCTGGTCGGCCGCCCGCTGCCCGCCGACCCGGGTGCGCTGCTCGCCCCCGCGGGTGGCGGCGCGGCGGTCGGCGTGGACGCATTGCCGGACGAGGCCCAGGTCTGTTCGTGCAATGGGGTTTCCAAGGGTGCCTTGACCCGGGCGATTACCGAGGACGGCTGCGATTCGGTAGGGAAGCTGAAGGCGTGCACGCGGGCGGGGACGTCCTGCGGCTCGTGTGTGCCGATGCTGGCGAAGCTGCTGAACGCCTGCGGGGTCGAGCAGTCGAAGGCGCTGTGCGAGCACTTCACCCAGTCTCGCGCGGACCTGTTCGAGATCATTCAGGCGACGCAGATCACGACCTTCAGCGAGCTGGTGAGCCGCTACGGCACCGGGACCGGTTGTGCGGTGTGCAAGCCCGCGGTGGCGTCGATTCTGGCGACGCTGGGCAACGGGCACATCCTCGGCGGCGAGCAGGCCTCGCTCCAGGACACGAATGACCGGTTCCTCGCGAACATGCAGCGCAACGGCAGCTATTCGGTGGTGCCGCGGATTCCCGGCGGCGAGATCACGCCGGAGAAGCTGATGGTGATCGCGCAGGTCGCGCAGGACTTCGGGCTGTACACGAAGATCACCGGCGGACAGCGGATCGACCTGTTCGGGGCCACTGTGGACCAGCTGCCGGACATCTGGCGGCGACTGGTCGACGCGGGCTTCGAGTCCGGGCACGCGTACGGCAAGGCGTTGCGGACGGTCAAATCCTGCGTCGGTTCGACCTGGTGCCGCTACGGCGTGCAGGACAGTGTGGGGCTGGCGATCGATCTGGAGCTGCGGTATCGCGGTCTGCGGTCGCCGCACAAGATCAAGGCCGGAGTTTCCGGGTGCGCGCGGGAATGCGCGGAAGCGCGCGGCAAGGACTTCGGCGTGATCGCCACCGAACATGGCTGGAACCTCTACGTCGGCGGCAACGGCGGAGCGACGCCACGGCACGCGGAACTGCTGGTGTCTGATGTGGACACCGAGACGCTGGTGCGCACCATCGACCGGTTCCTGATGTTCTACGTGCGCACGGCGGACCGGTTGCAGCGCACCGCACCGTGGATCGAGGAGATGGAAGGCGGCCTCGACCACCTGCGCGCGGTGATCGTGGACGACAGCCTCGGCATCTGCGAGGACCTGGACGCGGCGATGGCGAAACACGTCGAGGGTTACACCGACGAATGGCGAGGGGTGCTGGAGGACCCGGACAAGCTGGCGCGGTTCAGTTCGTTCGTGAACGCGCCCGGGACGCCGGACCCGTCGATCTCGTTCCGGGAGGAACGGGAACAGAAGATCCCGGTGCTGCTGGGAATTCCGGAGGTGCGGCGATGACCATGACCTCGTCCTGGACCGCGGTGTGCGCGGCCGCGAACATTCCGGAGTTCTCCGGAGCCGCGGCGCTGATCGACGGCCAGCAGGTCGCCGTGTTCCACGCCGGCGACGGCTGGTACGCACTGTCCAATTGGGATCCGTGCAGTGGCGCGGCCGTGTTGTCGCGCGGGATCGTCGGTGACGCCGGGGGAGAACCGGTCGTCGCGTCGCCGGTCTACAAAGAACGGTTCTCGCTCCGCACTGGTGCGTGTCTTGACGCGGAAGGGGTTTCGGTTCCGGTGTATCCGGTTCGAGTGCGGGACGGGGTGATCGAGGTGGGCTCGCCGTGACCGATGTCCGGCCGCTGGCCGGGTTCACGGTGGGAATCACCGCAGCGCGCCGGGCTGAAGAGCTGGGCGCGCTGCTGGTGCGCCAGGGTGCCGCCGTTCGTTACGGGCCGGCGATCCGGATCGTGCCGCTGGCCGACGACACCGAATTGCACGCGGCGACGATGCGGTTGCTGGAGTCGCCAGTGGACATCGTGGTGGCGACGACCGGGATCGGCTTCCGCGGCTGGATCGAGGCCGCGGAAGGCTGGGGTCTCGCCGAGAAGGTGCTCGATCATCTGTCGAACGCGTCTCTGATGGCCCGCGGTCCGAAAGCGGCTGGGGCGGTGCGGACGGCCGGATTGGCCGAGGACTACTCGCCCACTTCGGAGAGCAGCGCGGAGCTGCTGCAGTACCTGACGGAGTCCGGAGTGGACGGTCGGCGGATCGCGCTGCAGCTGCATGGCGAGCCGTTGCCGTACTTCGCGGAGACTCTTCGGCAGGCCGGGGCCGAGGTGATCGAGATTCCGGTGTACCGCTGGGTGGCACCGACCGATCCAGGACCGCTCGACCGGTTGCTGGACGCGGTGCTGGAAGGAACGATCGACGCGTTGCCGTTCACGAGCGCGCCCGCTGCCGCGTCGACCGTCGCGATGGCTCGGCGGACTGGTCGGCTAGGCGCGTTGATCGAGGCGTTGAGCAGCCGGGTGATCGTGGCGTGCGTTGGGCCGATCACGGCCGCGCCACTGGCTTCGCTGGGCGTTCCGGTGGTCCAACCGAGACGGTCGCGGATCGGTGCGCTGGCGAGAACCGTCGCGGATGCTTTGGTCACCGCCTCGCCGACCTTGCATGCCGCCGGCCACGTGCTGCAGATCCGCGGCACCGGCGCGCTGGTGGACGGCGAATGGCGCGAGATCGCGCCAGCCCCGATGGCGCTGCTGCGGGCTCTCGCCCGGCAGCCCGGCCGGGTGGTCACGCGGCGAGAGCTGTCGGCTGAGCTTCCGTCCGGGGGAGAGGCGCACGCGGTGGAGACGGCGATCGGCCGATTGCGGACGTCGCTCGGCGGCACCGGCGTGGTGCAGACGGTGGTCAAGCGAGGCTACCGGCTGGCGGTGAATCCCGGCGACACTCCGGCATCGATCGGCTAGCCTCGGTGCGTGCGGATGGTCCCGATTCCGCCGGGATCGGTGACGCTCACCGACCGGCGGACAGAACGCAGCTGGACAGTCGACGTTCCCGAGTTCGAGTTAGGCGCGCTCGCGGTCACCCAGGAGCAGTTCCTCGGCAGCGGTGAGCTGCCGGTGGTCGAGGTGTCCTGGTTGGACGCGGTGCGGTTCTGCAACACACTGTCCGAACAGGACGGACTGCCACCCGCGTATCGGCTGGCCGGCGACGAGGTGGAGTGGGACCGGTCCTCGACCGGCTATCGGCTGCCCACCGAAGCCGAATGGGAGCACGCTTGCCGTGCGGGCACCGACGGCCCGAGGTACGGCGAGCTGGACGAGATCGCCTGGTACGAAGGAAACTCCGGCGGCAGGCTGCATCCGCCTGGCGAGAAGCGGCCGAACGCGTGGGGTGCCTACGACTTGCTCGGCAACGCCTGGGACTGGTGCTGGGATCTGTACGACCCGGCGGTCTACGGCGAGTACCGGGTGCTTAAGGGCGGCGGCTGGGCGGACGAGCACTGGAGCGTCCGCGTGTCGGTGCGGCGCCGGAGCCACCCGACCTTCCGGGTGGACGACGTCGGCTTTCGTGTCGCCCGGTCCAGTCAGGCCGGTCCAGTCAGGACTGTGCGGAGTCCCACCAGGACAGAATTCGCGTGCCGTACAACGTGAGCCATTTCGAGGGTTCCCCGGCCGGGACGTCGACCTCGAACCACATGTCGCCGGGCAAGCGGCCGTCCTGGAGCCAGGTTCCGTCCGGCTGCCGCGCGGCGCGCACCCGTTCCACCGCGTCGGCCAGCCGCGGGTCGGGCGGAATGTCGTCCACGATGGCGGCTTCGCGGAAGTACTCGAGGGCGTTGATCGCGCTGTAGTGCCACCGCACCGGATACGCGAAATGGTCGACCCAGGACGCCACCTGCTCGCCGGTCGAGAGCCGGTACAGCAGACGGCGTTCCAGCAGGTACTCCTCGCCGGCGCGGCGGGCGGCGTGGGTCTCGTCGGTGCCGCCGGTCGCGATGTCGTAGGCGAGCAGCCCCTTCACCGCGTTCAGCGTCGAGTGGAAGGAAGCGCGCTTCGACCCGTCGACCCATTCGCAGTTCCAGCCGCCGTCGGTCATCTGGTGCTCGGGGAACCAGTGCGCGAGCCGGGACACGTCAACGCCGAGCCAGCCGCCGTTCGCGAGCGTCCAGGCATTGATGCAGACGTCGACCTCGCCGTCCCAGTACGGCAAATTGTGGTATTCCCACCGGCTGTTCTCCGCGATCAATTCGGCGGTGCGATTGGCCCGCAGCACCGCCGGATCCAGGCCCCATTCGCGGAGCATAGTGAGCGACCACGTGGTGGCCGTCCACGGTTGCCCGGTATTGGGGCCGGGAGTGAATTCCGCTGGGAAAAACGCGCCGCCGGCCCACTGCCCGTCCGGGTCTTGGCGGGCGAGGAGTTGGGCGCCGAAGCCCTCGGTCGCGATCTTGTGCCGGGTGGCCGTCCAGACTTCGGGCGGCGCGCCCGCCAGGTCCCGTTCGACCTGCCAGCGCAGGGTCGGGTCGGAGTCGAGCAGCCATTCCTGCACGGCAGAACTGTAGCTCGCCGGTCAAGCCCAGGTCACGGAAAAGTCCTGGTAGCCCCGGGCGGACGCGGCCCGGGCGGCTTCGTCCTCGGCGGCCGCGCGGTCCGCGCGGCGGAGCGGGTCGAATTCGGTGAGCGAGAAGACCAGCCGTTTGCCGGATGCTTTCGTGCGCCAAACGCCCAGAATCTCGCCGTCGACCAAGAGCGCGCCGGGGCTGCCGAGAATTTTCCAGACCTCTTTCGCGCGCGCTTTGTCCGGAACGAGGACCGCTTTGTCGCGGCCCTGCGTGTACGGATCGAGCGGCGGCAGCAGACGTACTCCGGCCGGCGACGGCGGGTTCTCCAGCGCGGTTAACCGGTCATTCGGGAGGAAGGCCCGCCGCCCGTCCACTTTGACCTCGGTGACCGTCTCGGGCCAGGTTTCGCTGATGCAGGTCTTCGCGGTGCCGGCGAAACCGGCCGCGTCCCCCGGCGTCGCGGGTCCGTTGAAGCGCAAATACCGCTCCAGCACCCGCGAAACCGCGGCTGGATCGGGGCGAGTGGACATCCGTCCGCGACCCTCCAGCGGCGCGAGCGTCGCCGGGCTCTGCCCGGCTTCGAGCCGGGCACCGCCGTGCAGGGCGGCGAGGCGCATGAGCTGTTCGTGCACGTGGGTGGCATTGCAGGGACGGCACCACCGGCTGAACGACGGCGGCAGCAGCTTGGTGATTTCCCCGCTCACCACTCCCTTGGTCATCGGCTTCGTGACCACTTTCCGGATCGCCCGCGCGGTCGTGAAAATAATGTCCACCGGAGATTCGTCCGCGACCTGGAGGTCCTTCTTCTGCCACAGCATCCGGGCCAGCGCGTCCGGCTCGCTGATCGGGATCAGGGCGGCGACCAGCTCCGGCAGGTCCGCGCGCCGGTGGAAATGCGGCGCGCCCCGGTGCGACCACACCAGGGCGAGCCGCTCGTCGTCCACCAGGGACTCCGGCGTGACCGGATCCGGCATCCGGGCCGCCAGCGAGAGCAGGGCGGTGTCGCGCATGCTGTCCTGCAGCCCGAGGTCCAGCAGCGGCAGCTCGTACGGATCGGCGACGGAGCGGTGCAGCCCCTGTTCCGCGATCCGGTACGCCAGCGCCTGTTTGCGCGACACCTCGAGCATCCCGGCCTCCTTCAGAGCGTGTAGTCGAAGGTGTACGACACGGTCGGTTCGCCCAGTACGCCGTGCACGGTGCCGGTACCGCGGATGCCGGTCAGTTCACCGGTGCCGGAGCCGGCGACGACCTCGAACGTCGAGCGGATGCTCTTCGGGTCGAAACCCCACTCCTGCCGGACGATGAACGTGCCGCGGCGGCCGTCGACAGTGCCCTCGAACCGGTCGTAGCCCGGCGACGTGGTCGCGCCGCCGTCGTAGCCCTCGCCCGGGTAGTACAGCAGGTAATCGCCGGTGGCGGCACCCTGGATCACGCCCGAGTACTCCATCGCGGCGTGCACGTAGGCGACGCGGGGGCCGCCCTCCTCGCCGCTCGCCACGTGCTCATCCCACTTCGTCATGCCAAACGTGTTCATGCCGCTTACTCAAGCACCCATACCTGCCATCCTGTGTCAGGTATTTCAGTCATACTTGGCGCATGCGTGCCGGCCGTTTGCTCACCGTGCTTCTCCTGCTGCAGAACCGCGGCCGGATGACCGCCGAGGAACTGGCCGCTGAGCTGGAGGTTTCGGTCCGGACGGTGTACCGGGACATCGAGGCCTTGTCGGCCTCGGGCGTGCCGGTGTACGCCGACCGCGGCCGCAGCGGCGGCTACCAGCTCGTCGACGGCTACCGGACCCGGCTGACCGGCCTCAACGAGGACGAAGCCCAGTCGCTGGCCCTGGCCGGGCTCCCGGTCGCGGCCGCGGAGCTGGGGCTCGGCACGGTGCTGGCGGCGGCGCAGCTGAAGCTGTACGCCGCCTTGCCGCAGGAACTGCGCAGCCGCGCCGGCCGCGTCGCCGAGCGGTTCTACCTCGACGTGCCCGGGTGGCATCGCGGCATCGAAAGCCTGCCGACGCTGTCCGCGGTCGCCGACGCGGTCTGGGCCGGGCGACGGGTCCGAGTCCGGTACGAACGGTGGGGACAACGCGAGGTCGAGCGGGTGCTCGAACCGCTCGGGCTGATCCTCAAGGCGGGCAACTGGTACCTCGCGGCCCGGTGCGAGGGGACCGATCGCACCTACCGGATTTCGCGCATCCACGAGCTGACCGACCTCGGGGAGGAGTTCGAGCGACCGGCGGACTTCGACCTCGCTCGTTACTGGCAGGAGTGGTCCGAGCAGTTCGAACGCCGGATGTACCCCCGAAAGGCGACAGTCCGCCTCTCGCCGCGGGCTCAAGCTCTCGTACCGTTCTACGCGGGCAGCGTCGGTGCCCGGGCGCTTCGCGAGGCAGTCGCCGCCGGAGCGGAACCGGACGGCGACGGATGGTTGACGATCGACCTGCCGGTCGAACCGGGAGAACCGGCGATCGGCGAACTGCTCCGGTTCGGGCCGCATCTGGAGGTGCTCGCACCGGAGGGCCTGCGCACGGGACTGGCGGCGGCGATTCGCGAGATGGCGCGGGCGTATGAGTGAACTGGACGGGGCGGCGGCGTTCTTCTAGCCTGGCGCGCCATTGCGGGAGACGGGCCGAGTGGGTGAGCTGGATGGCGGGTGGTGTTGTCCTGGCTTGGCGCGGCGCAGGGCAGGCGGGCTGGATGGCGTTGTTCCGGCCCAGCGCGGCAGCGGGAGGCGGCCGAGCGGATGATCGAGCGGGACGGAGTGGCGGCGTTCCGGCCCAGCGCGTGGCAGCCGGAGACGGGCCGAGCGAATGGACTAGCTGATCAGGGTGCCGTTGCGGCGCGACGCGGAGATTTCGCCTGCGGGCCTCCGCCGATCGCCCGGCACGCCTACACCGGGAATGAGGCAAGCGATGGGTGAGCTGGACGGCGTGCGGATCGGCGTCACGGCCGAGCGGCGCGCGGACGACCTGATCGGCGCGTTGCTCCGGCACGGCGCGGAAGTGCGGCACGCGCCGACGATCACGATCGTCCCACTGGCCGATGATCCGGAACTTCGCCGCGGCACCGAAGCCGTGCTCGCCGCTCCGGTCGACCTCGCCGCGGTCACCACCGGCGCGGGGTTCCGCGGTTGGCTCGACGCCGCGGAAGGCTGGGGTCTTCGCGAGGGACTGCTCGAGACGCTCGCCGGGGCGCGGATCTTCGCGCGCGGGCCGAAAGCGGTCGGTGCCGTGCGTGGCGTCGGTCTGCGTGAGGAGTACTCCGCACCCGGCGAGAGCAACGAAGAGCTGTTCGGCGCGCTCAGCGAAGCGGGTGTCAAGGGCGCGCGCGTGGCATTGCAACTGCACGGCGCACCCCTGCCGGAGTTCAGCGATCCACTCGTCGAGGCCGGGGCGTCGGTACTCGCCGTGCAGCCCTACCGCTGGCACACGCCGCCGGACCCGGCGCCGGTGTTCTCGTTGATCCGCGAAGTGCTGTCCGGAGAACTGGCCGCGTTGGTGTTCACCAGTGCCCCCGCCGCGACGAACTTCCTCGCTCTCGCCGACGAATCCGGCCACGGCGCGGAGCTGCGCGAGACCCTGCGCGGTGGCACGGTCGTCTGCGCGTGCGTTGGTCCGGTCACTGCGGCTCCGTTGGAGGCAGCCGGAATCAGCACGCTACAGCCGGAGCGTCAGCGCCTCGGCGCGTTGGTGAAGCTGGTCGTCGCGAAGCTGAGTTAGGACGCTTCGGCCTGCTGTCGTCCCGCAGCCTCTTCGCTGAGCCCTTGCCGCCAGTAGCCGGTGAAGCAGATGGCTGTCTTGTCGAAGCCGCGCTCGCGAACAAGGTGTCGCCGTACGAGCTTCACGACGCCTGCTTCGCCAGAGACCCACGCGTACGGCGTGCCGCTGGGCAGCTCAGCCGCGCGTACGGCGTCTACGAGCGCTTCGCCATGCGTACGCGCGCCGCGGACCACCCAGTGCACCTCGACCGCACCGTTGGTCTCGAAGGTCTGTCGCTCCGCGCGGTCCGGAATCTCGATGTACACCGAAGCGCGCGCCGACCGCGGCAGCCTCTCCAGAATCCCGCCGATCGCGGGCAACGCCGTTTCGTCGCCGACCAGCAGTTGCCACGTCGTCCCGTCCGGCACGTCGTATAGCCCGTGCGGCCCGAGGAACACCACCTGGCCGCCGACCTCCGCCTGCCCGGCCCACGTCGACGCCGGCCCACCAGTCTCCTCGTGCAGCACGAAGTCGATGTCCACCTCGCCGCTCTCCGGACGCGCCGCGCGCACCGTGTACGTCCGCATCGGCGGCCGCACTTCGTCGGGCATCGCGAGGTACCGCCGATACCAGGACAGGACGTCGCCGTCCTCCGTCTCGGCGGGCGGCAGGTTCGGGTCCTCGTCGCCAGGGAGCGGGAAGAACACCTTCACGTACGCGTCCGGCGCCGCTGGGCCCGCTGCCGCGAGACCGGGGCAGTCGAAGGTGACACGAGCCATGTGCGGAGTGACCCGCCGGACCGCGGTGACCCGGCCGGGGTGGTAAGTCAGGGCGCTCATGAGGTGAGGCTAACCTAAATAGGGCGGTGCGGGCTATGCCTGGGGAGGATGGCGGACGCCACGCTTTCCCGGCTCCGGAAGCGCAGAGCGCGATGTCCGCGGGCGGCTGGGCGTCCGGTCCGTGGAGGATTCCTGGAGGGTTCCCTCGTCGGCTTCTACGGAAGCCCGGCCGGACCCGCCTCTGCGCTGCTGAACACGCATGGGGCGACAGCTGCGCGCTGTCGTGCCGCAGCACCGGTCAAGGAAGGGCGCTAGAACAAGCCGGGAGGTTCGTCCTCGCCGGGCTCGTCCCCATTCGGCCGCCAGCGGTACTTCCGCAGGTCCACCTTGTCGCCGTCGGCCAGCACGCCCTCGGCACGCAGCCGCTCGAGCTGTTCGTGCAGCAGATGCGGCGCGGGGGTCCCGTTCGCGCGGAGGATGCGGTGCCAGGGCAGGTCGTGGCCGTCCTCGGCGAGGGCGCGGCCGACCATGCGCGGGGAGGGCGCGCCGGAGAGCGCTGCGACGTCGCCGTACGTCGCGACTGTCCCCGCGGGTACGTCGGCGATGACTGCGCGTATCCGCTCGTGCAGTTCGTCGTTCATGACCCGGCCGAGGATAGTCCTGCCGAGGGGTGTGCCGGTGCGCCACCCGGGTGAGCGGGCATGGTTCCATCGCTGATGTGCACGTGCGGAGAGCAGGGAACGGGCAGGCGCGGCTGGTGCGCCCGCCGGTCCCTGCCACCCCCACGTTCACCTGGGGCGAAGACGCGCGCCGGCTGCTGTCGGCACCGGCTGGATTCCGCCGCGTGCTCGGCGGTCCGGGCACCGGCAAGACCGCGTTGCTCGCCACCGCCGCCGCGCGCCGGATCGCCGAGGGAGCGGATCCGGAGAGCGTGCTGGTACTCACGACGTCCCGCCGGGCGGCGGACGCGCTGCGGGCCGACCTGACCCGGCGGCTCACGTCGGACCCGGACCAGAAATCCCCGCTGCCGCGCACGGTGAGTGAACCCCTGGTGCGCACAGTGCACTCATACGCGTTTTCCTTGCTGCGCCTGGAAGCGCGCGCCGAGGAACTGCCGCCGCCGCGGTTGCTGGCCGGGGCGGAGCAGGACGTGGTCGTGCGCGAGCTGCTGGAGGGCGACCTGGAGGAGGGCGCGACGAACTGGCCGGAGCAGTTGCGGCCGGCGCTGACCGTGCCCGGGTTCGCCGAGGAGCTGCGCGACCTGCTGATGCGGGCGGCCGAGCGCGGGCTCGGACCGGAGGATCTGACCGAGCTCGGGCATCGCCAGGACCGCGAGGAGTGGGTCGCCGCCGGCCAGTTCTGGGCGCAGTACGAGGAGGTCACCCAGCTGCAAGGGGCGGGAGGCAACGCGCTCGGCCTGCCCGCCGCGCCCGCGCTCGACGCCGCCGAGCTGGTGACCTCGGCGTTGCTCGCGCTGGAGGACGACGAGGAACTGCGCGAACGCGAGCGAGGCCGGGTCCGCCACCTGTTCGTGGACGACGCGCACCACCTCGATCCGTTGCAGGTCCAGTTGATCCGCACGATCGGGTACACCGCGGAGGAGTTCGTGGTGGCCGGAGATCCGGACCAGTCGGTGTTTTCCTTCCGCGGCGCGGACCCGAAGCTGTTCGCCGATTCCGACCAGGACGGCGACCGGACGATCCTGCTGACGACCTCGCACCGGCTCGCTCCGACGGTCCGGGCAGCGGTCACGAAGCTCGGCGCGACGTTGCCCGGTGCGTCACCGCATCGGAAACTGGTTGCTCCGCCGGGGAAACGCGGTGGCAAGGTGCGGGTGCGGTTGATGCCGACTCCGGCGGCGGAGGCCAGCTGGATCGCGGACCAGTTGCGCCGGGCGCACCTCGTCGACGGGGTGCCGTGGTCGGAGATGGCAGTGCTGGTGCGGTCTCCGGCGCGGACTTTCCTTGTCCTGCAACGCGCCTTGCGGGCGGCCGGCGTGCCGATCGGTTCGGCTACTGAGGAATTGCCGTTGGCGAAGCATTCCGCGGTGCGGCCGCTGCTGGCGGTGCTGCGGATCGCCGCGGAGCCGGAACTGCTCGACGTCGATATCGCGGAAATGTTGCTGTCCTCGTCGCTCGGCGGGGCAGATCCGTTGGCGCTGAGGCGGTTGCGGCGGGGTCTTCGGCGGCTCGAGCTGGCCGGCGGCGGACAACGGTCGAGTGACGAGCTGCTCGTGGAAGCGTTGCGCGGCGGCGACATTCTCGTCGGTCTCGCGGACAATGAGGCGCTGCCGGTTCGTCGGGTGGGCAACCTGCTGAGCGTCACGCACCAGGCGGTGAGCCGTGGTGAAGGCGTCGAGCAGGTGCTGTGGGAGCTATGGCAGGCGAGCGGACTGCAGGAACGGTTGCTGCGGTTGGTGGATCGCGGCGGATCGCTCGGCGCGCAGGCTGATCGTGACCTGGACGCGGTGGTGGCGTTGTTCGACGCGGCGGGCCGGTATGCCGACCGGTTGCCCAAGGCGAGCGTCGCGGCGTTCGCGGATTACCTGTCGTCGCAGAACATCGCGGGGGACACGCTCGCTCCGGCCGCGATTCCCGGCGAAGGGGTTTCGCTGCTTACTGCGCACGCATCGGCGGGTCGCGAGTGGACAGTGGTCGCGATCGCCGGCGTGCAGGAGGGCGCGTGGCCAGATATGCGGCTGCGCGGTTCGCTGCTGGGCGTCGAGCGGCTGGTCGACCTGCTGTCCGGAGTGGACGAACATGACAAGGTCTCCGCCATCGCGCCGATTCTCGCCGAGGAACGACGGCTGTTTTACCTCGCGGCGAGCCGGGCGCGCCGGACGTTGCTCGTGACCGCGGTGGCTGGGGAAGACGAGCAGCCGTCCCGGTTCCTCGACGATCTCGAAGAGAACGGTGCGGACGACGGCATGCTCGACTCCCGGATGAAGCCGCCGGGCCGCTCGCTCGTGCTGGCCGAGCTGGTCGGCGAGTTGCGCGAGGTCGTGTGCGACGACAAGGCGGCCCCGGACCGTCGGAAGCGGGCGGCGAAGCAACTTGCCCGGTTGGCGGCCGCTGGGGTTCCGGGTGCGCATCCGGACACGTGGTACGGGTTGATGGAGGCGTCCACGGAGGACCCGGTGCACGGGCCGGGTGACCTGATGCGGATCTCGCCGTCCACTGTGGAAATCCTGGTGAAGTGTCCGCTGCGCTGGCTGATCGAGCGCCATGGCGGCAGCGACCCGGCGCAGCTGGCGGCGGTGACCGGAACTCTGGTGCACGGTTTGGCGCAAGCGATCGCGGGCGGCAGTACCGAGGAGCAGATCCAGGCCGCGCTCGACGAAGCGTGGGTGCGGGTGGACGCTGGCGCGCCGTGGTTCTCCCGGCGTGAGCGGTCCCGGGTGGAGCAGATGCTGCGCAACTTCGTGTCATGGCTGGAAAAGTCGCGGCAGGAGCTGATCGAGGCCGGGGTCGAGCAGGACATCGAGGTCGAGTTGCCGATGGGCGACGAAGAGGTGCGCGTGCTGCTGCGCGGGCGCGTCGACCGGGTCGAGACGGACAAGGACGGGCGTCCGGTCATCGTGGACATCAAGACCGGCAAGGTGCCGGTGTCCAGTTCGGACGCGGAGAAGCATCCGCAGCTCGCGGCGTACCAGCTGGCGGTGTTGCTGGGCGCGGTCGAGGGCAAGAAAACGCCGGGCGGGGCGAAGCTCGTGTACGTGGCGAAGGGGAACAACAAAACCGGTGCCACACAACGAGATCAACCGCCGATGGACGAGGACAACGGGCGCGAGTGGCTGGAACTCGTGCGGTCGGCCGCGGCCGCCGCGGTCGGCCCGGACTACCAGGCGCACGAGAACGCCGACTGCGACCGGTGTCCGGCGCGCGGGTGCTGCCCGTTGCGCCCGGAAGGGCGTCAGGTGACCGGACCGTGAGCCCGGTGGTGATCGCCAACCCGGTCGGACCCGCGGAAATCGCGGACGCACTGGGGTTGCACCGTCCGACGCCCGAGCAGGCGACCGTGATCGCGTCGCCGGTCGAGCCGTCGCTGGTCGTCGCGGGCGCGGGCGCGGGGAAGACCGAAACCATGGCCGCGCGCGTGGTCTGGTTGGTGGCCAACGGAATCGTGAGCCCGGAACGGGTGCTCGGCCTGACCTTCACCCGGAAAGCCGCGCGTCAGCTTGGCGAGCGGGTGCGGGCGCGGTTGCGGCGGCTCGCTGGTTCGGGCCTGTTGGAGCGGATCGATCCGTCGGGCGCGCTGCGGGCCACTGTGGTCGCCGGTGAGCCGACCGTGCTGACTTATCACGCGTATGCCGGACGCTTGCTGTCGGAGCACGGCTTGCGGCTTCCGGTGCAGCCCGGCGTGCGGTTGCTGTCGGAGACTTCGTCGTGGCAGCTGGCGCATCGAGTGGTGTCCACTTGGGACAATGACCTGGACACCGATCGGGTGCCGCCGACGGTCACCGCGCAACTGCTCGCGCTGGCCGGTGAACTGGGCGAGCATCTGATTTCGACGGAGAAGCTCGGGCAGTACACCGAGTGGTTGTGCGAGATCATCGAGAACGCTCCGCGTGCTAAAGGACAGCGTGCCTCGCTTCCGGTGAAGCTGCAGGAAGTGCTGGCGGCGCAACGTTTTCGGCTGGCTTTGCTGCCGCTGGTCGAGGATTACCATCGGCGCAAACGGGCGGAAGGCGCGCTCGACTTCGCGGACCAGATGTCGCTGGCCGCGCAGCTCGCGGAGGGGTATCCAGCGGTGGTCGCGGGGGAGCGCGAGCGCTACGGGGCCGTGTTGCTGGACGAGTACCAGGACACCGGGCACGCGCAACGAGTGCTGCTGCGGTCGCTGTTCGGCGGTGTTGAGCATCCGCCGATGCCGGTGACCGCGGTCGGCGACCCGGCGCAGGCGATTTACGGCTGGCGCGGCGCGAGTGCGGCGAACCTGCCGCGGTTCACCACGGACTTTCCGCGTCGCGGCGAGGAGCGGCTGGAAGCCGCGCACGAATTCGGGCTGCTCACCAGTTTCCGCAATCCGCCGGAAATCCTGGAATTGGCCAACGCGATCTCGGAACCGTTGCGGCAGCGCGGACTTGGCGTGGAACGGCTGCGGGCGCGGGACGGGGCCGGCCCGGCGGACATCGCGGTCGCGTTGCTGCCGGACGTGCGCGCGGAACGTGAGTGGGTCGCCGACCACCTGGCGCAGCGGTGGCACGCGGAGAAAGAGGAATCCGGCAAGCCGCCCACCGCGGCGGTATTGGTGCGGCGCCGGGCGGACATGGCGCCGATCGCGGCGGAACTGCGGATGCGCGGCCTGCCGGTCGAGGTCGTGGGCCTCGGCGGGTTGCTGGACGAACCGGAGGTCGCCGACCTCGTGTCCACCCTGCGAGTACTTGCCGATCCGCTGGCGGGCAGCGCGGCGGCCCGGTTGCTGACCGGTGCGCGCTGGCGGATCGCGGCGGCGGACGTCGCGGCGTTGTGGCGACGGGCCAACGAACTGACCTCGCCCGAGCCGCGCGCGAAGGACGGCGAGGAACCGGAACTCGTCGCTGAACGGGCGGAAACCGCGGGGCTGATCGACGCCGTTGACGAACCCGGTGCACCCGAGCGTTATTCCGCGGAGGGGTACCGGCGGATTCGCCGCCTGGGCGCGGAATTGACTGCCCTGCGTCGTCGGCTGGATCAGTCGCTGCCGGAATTGGTGGCGGACGTCGAACGCACGATGCTGCTCGACGTCGAATCGCTTGCCCGTCCCGGATCAGCGGGCCGCGCGCATTTGGACGCGTTCGCGGAAGTCGTGACCGACTACGCGGAGACCGCGCCGACGGCGACGCTATTGTCCTTTGTGGACTACCTGAACACCGCGGTACACGCGGAAGACGGTCTCACGCCGGGTGAGGTGCAGGTGGTTCCGGACCGGGTGCAGGTGCTCACCGTGCACTCCGCCAAGGGGCTCGAGTGGGAAGTGGTGGCGGTCCCGCATCTGGTCGCGGAGGTCTTTCCGGGCAAGCGCCGCTCGTCTTCCTGGTTGCGTACTTCTACCGCGCTGCCCGCGCATTTGCGTGGTGACGCGGCGGACCTGCCGAAGCTGCAGATCGCGGAAGGTTATGACCGCAAGGAAGTACAGGAAGCGCTGGAACTGCACGAAGAAGGGTTCGTAGCGCGGGAAGCCGACGAGGAACGCCGGCTTTGTTACGTCGCGCTGACCCGTTCCGAGCGTGCGTTGCTGGTATCCGGGCATTGGTGGAACGAAAGCAGCACACGCGCCAAAGGCCCGTCGATCTTCCTGTCGGAAATCGCCGAGGTGATGAACGAGGCCGACCCACCGTTGGGCGTGATCGACGTCTGGGCCGACGAACCGGCGGAGGACGAGGAAAACCCGCTGGTAGCGGATTCCCGGACGGCGCGGTGGCCGGTGGACCCGCTGGGCGACCGGCGGTCCGGCGTGGCCACCGGGGTGGATCTGCTGCTGGCGGAAATGGCCGCCCTGGAAGAGGAACCCGAGCCCGAACCGGAAGCCGAACCGCTTCCGGCGGCCGACGACGACGAAATCCCGCTGCCGCCGGAACCCGAGGACGAAGAAGACTACCTGCCGGATGACGAATACTTCGAAGACGACGAGGACGTCGTCGATCCGGAAGACCCGGACGGCTGGGCCGCCGACACCGACGTCCTTCTGGCCGAACGCGCCCGCGCTCAGTCCACTGTGGATCGCGTGGCGCTGCCCGCGCAGCTCAGCGTGAGCCAGTTGGTCGATTTGGCGTCCGATGCGGATGCTCTGGCGCAACGGCTGCGTCGGCCGCTTCCCTTGCCGCCCAACACCTTCGCTCGCCGCGGCACCGCGTTCCACAGCTGGCTGGAGCAACGGTTCTCCGGCGACCGGCTGCTGGAGATCGACGACCTCCCCGGTGCGGCGGACGTCGGCGAAGCGCCGGACACTGATTTCGAAGCCCTGCAAGAAGCTTTCGAGAACAGTGAATGGGCCGACCGGGTCCCGGTCGCGGTGGAGGTGCCGTTTTCCGCGGACGTCGAAGGCCTCACCTTGCGCGGCCGGATGGACGCGGTGTACGCGGACCCCGACGGCGGCTGGACTGTCGTGGACTGGAAAACCGGCTCGGTGCCGTCCGAAGAACGGTTGCCGGCACTGGAGATTCAGCTTGGTGCGTATCGATTGGCGTGGGCAGCGCTGAAGAAGGTGCCGGTGGATCAGGTGCGCGCGGCCTTCCACTATGTCCGACATGGGCACACGCTGCGGCCGGCCGACCTGCTCGATGCGGAAGGCCTGCGCGCCCTGGTGCGCAACATTCCGCAGGAGTAAGAGCTAGGCCCGATCGCGGACGGTCAATGCCCAGCTCACCAACGGCCACTGCAGCGGCAGCCGCAGCCACGCCACCGCGCGGTCCCGCGCCGGACGGCCGCGCCGGTGGTAATCCAACGCCATTTTCACGTTCCCTGGAAACACCCCGACGAACAGCAGCGCCGCCGCCAGTCCGCCGAGCCGGCGCGTGCGCGGCGCGGCGATCCCGGCGGCGACGGTCAGCTCGGCGACGCCCGACGCGTACGTCCACGTGCGCCGGTCACCGGGCAATTCCTTCGGGACCAGCGCGTCGAACGGCTTCGGCCGGAGGAAGTGCAGGACGCCCGCCCCGGCGAGGAGAGCGGCGAGAAGATGCGCCGGACGTTGCGACGCGCGAGGCTCGGACATGCGGCAAGCCTGCCACAGCAGCCTCCTCGGGACGGATGTGCGGGTGCTCCGATTGGGTTATCCTCCCGGCTGTGAGTGACGCCGAACGCCCGCGGGGAGCCGGTGCATGAAGGCCCTGAAACGGCTGCCCCTGAACGTCCGGTTGAACGACCGGCCCGACCACGAGCTCGTCGGCGTGATCCGGATGCCCGAGCTGACAGTCAGCCCGATGCGCTCGATCGTGAAGCGGATCATCGGCGCGATGCTGGCCCTGCTCGCCACGGTGCTGATCGTCTACCTCGACCGGGACGGCTACCGCGACGCCAACGGCGACGGCCTTTCGCTTCTCGACTCGCTTTATTACGCGACAGTTTCCCTCTCGACCACCGGCTACGGCGACATCGCCCCGGCCACCGCGTCCGCGCGGCTGGTCAACGTCATCGTGATCACGCCGCTGCGGGTGCTCTTCCTCATCGTCCTCGTCGGGACCACCCTGGAAGTGCTCACCGAGCGCTCCCGGCAGGCGTTCAAAATCCAGAAGTGGAGGACGAAGGTGCGCGACCACACCGTCGTCGTCGGTTTCGGCACGAAGGGCCGCTCGGCGGTCAACGCGCTGCTCGGCGACGAAGAGGTGCAGGCCAACCGCGTCGTGGTCGTCGACACCGACCAGCAGGCGCTGGACGCGGCGAGCGCGCTCGGCCTCGTCACCGTGCACGGATCGGCGACCCGGGCGGACGTCCTGCGAGTCGCCGGCGTGCAGCACGCGCGAGCGGTAGTGGTCGCACCGAACCGCGACGACACCGCTGTGCTGGTCACCCTCACCGCACGCGAACTGGCCCCGAAGGCGCACATCGTGGCTTCGGTGCGCGAGGCGGAGAACGTGCACCTGCTGAAGCAGTCCGGCGCGAACCAGGTCGTGGTGTCGAGCGAGACGGCCGGCCGGCTGCTCGGGATGGCGACATCCACTCCACTTGTAGTGGACATGGTGGAGGACTTGCTGACGCCGGAGTCCGGCCTGGCGATCGCCGAGCGCAGCATCGAGCCCAGCGAGGAAGGCGGCTCGCCCCGGCACCTGTCGGACACGGTGCTCGGCGTGGTGCGCGACGGAGTGCTCTACCGGGTGGACGCCCCGCAGGCGGACGCGCTCGAGCCGGGGGACCGGCTGCTGTACGTCAAGAAGGTCACTCAGGTCGATCACATCGAGCGCTGAGGGCTGCTCGGTGCTGCAGTGCTGCTCCGACATGGGGATGCGGCACCGGGCGGGGCGCGGGTTTCGCTCCTCGGAAGTCCGTGAAGGGCTCCTTGAGGGAATCAGATTCCCTCAAGGAGCCCTTCACGGACCTCGGCATTCACGGACCTCGGCATCGTGCCGGTCCCGTCGGCGGGGAGAGCCCCAGCGCCGTCGCGGTGCGGCGAAGCCCCCATGCCGCGTTGGGCGCGGCTGGGGCGCACCGGATGCCGCTTTGGGGTGTGCTGGGCGACTGCTGTGGCGTTGGGTGGGTCGCATTGAATGTCGCTTTGGGTTTTGTGGGGCGACCAATGCCGCGGTGGGTGTGTGGGGCGCGCGGATGCCGTTTCGGGGGTGTGCGGGGCGACCGCTGTGGCGTTGGTTGGGTAGGCCCGCACCGAATGCCGCTTTGGGGTGTGCTGGGCGACTGCTGTGGCGTTGGGTGGGTGGCATCGAACGCCGTTTTGGGTTTTGCGGGGCGACCAATGCCGCGTTGGGCGTGTGGGGCGCGCGAGCGCCGTTTCGGGGGTGTACGGGACAACTGCTGCCGCGTTGGGTGGGCCGCATCGAATGCCGCGTTGGGGGCATGCGGCGCAACCAATGCCACTTCGGGTGATTAGGGCGCACCGAATGCGGCATTGGGGTGATGCCCAGGCGCGGTCCGGGGCAGAGCGAACCGGGGCTCGGCGGACGGGGCGGTCCCGGCCGGGGTCCCCCGTGCGCGGGCACCTCACTGGGTTTTGCCCCCGGCATCTGGAAGCATGGCGTCGTGCAGGTTTCCGAACCCCCGCATAAGAGCCCCGTCAAGCGGGGGCTGCAGATGGGCATCCCGATCGCGGTCGGGGTGCTCGTCGTGGTCTTGACGTGGCTCGCCGGCCCGGGGCTGCTCAGCATTCAGGCGAAGTCCCCGGGCGCGCCGGTGGACGCCCGGGTCACCAAGGCCGTCGACTGCTCCGTGCCCGGCGCGGCCGAATCGGTCTCGTTCCAGCTCGGCGGCAAACCGCGGGAGGGCACGCTCGACAGCTGCGGGCACGGCAAGGACGAGCACCTCCAGGTGCTGGTCCCGGACGACGCTCCGGCGGACGGCGTCATTTCAGTCACCATGCCGGACACCACGGCGGGGGCACAGGACCTGCGCGCGCCGATCGCGCTGGCGCTGCTGGTGTTCGCCTGTTTCTGCGGCGGGATGTACGCGTACCTGGTGATCCGCGGCTCGGGCAAGCTCGCCCTGCTCAGCTGACGCGCGGAGAAGCACGGCAGCGGCAGCGCTCTCCGGCACCACTCCGGTTGTAGTGGCGACGCCGGGCCACTGATCACTACGGACGCAGTGGTCAGCTGACGTCCGAAGACGGGGCGGCGAAGGTGTTGCAGTCCGCGATCCGGTTGTCCTTCGCCCCGGCACGCCACCACTGCGCGTAGTGCGCGTTGGTGCCGTGGTCGTGGCTGCGGGAAGTGTTGTCCCCGCGGGTTTCCTGGTCGTTCCAGGCTTTGTTGTACATGTCGCGGGTGATCGTGCCGCCGCGGTCGACGTGCGCGCCCAGGAACATTCCGGAGAAGCACTGTGCCTGGAGTTCTTTGCGGCGCGACATTTCGAGGCCCTCGGGGCTGTTCTGCCCGGCCGCGTAGATCTTCTGCCACGCGGCGTCCATGATGCCCGCGACTTCCTGCACGTGGTGGCCGTACTCGTGGGCGAACAAGGCCAGGTAGACGCCCGGGTTGTTGCCGTACTGATCGGTCTGCAGGCCCTTGAACGGGACGTACAGATTGTTTTCGCAGTAGTACGCCGCGGTCGCGATGCCGACCTGGATGGTGCCGCATTCGGTGTCGAAGCTCGGCCCGGTCGGGAAGTGCAGCGCGGGCGGCGTGAACGGCAGGTTGTAGGACTCGAGGAACGGGCCCCACGCCGCGTCGAGGCATTTGCTCGCGGCGGTGAAGAAGGCTTCGGCGCCGTCCTGCGTGCTGGTCCACGGCGGCAGGTTGCAGACGAGGTTCTGCAGGCCGGCGTTGGGGTCCTGCAGGATCGGGTGGTCGGCCAGCTTGAGGATCTTGTGCGGACCCGCGCTGGTCGAGGTGGTCGGGCTTTCCGACGAAGTGGTCGGCGCGCTCGACGAGGTGGACGAGCCGCTGGCCGGCGGCAGTTCGTAGGCGGACGACGGCGACGGCGGCGCGGCCTGGTAGCCCGCGTTGCTCGGCCCCGACCCGCGGTTCAGCGAAACAATCGCCACGACACCCAGTGCCAGCACCGCGACCGCGCCGAGGCACAGCCCGACGATCAGCCCGGTGGGCTTGCGCGGCGGCACCGGGTAGGACGGCGGCTGTTGCCACTGCGGCCCCTGCGGCGGCGGACCCTGATACGGCGGCTGCTGTCCCTGGTACGGCGCCTGGGCCTGGTTGGAACCTTGCGCCCGGCCCGGGTACTGGCCCGGCGGCACCGGTCCTTGGCCCGGCACCGGCGGCGGTTGAACGGTCCCGCGTGGCGGCACCTGGCCGTAGGGCGGTTGCGTCATCAGGGCAGTCCCGGTAGGTCTCGGCGCGGGCCGGGCGTACCCCGGCTTGCCGTTCAGCATATCGGGGGATGCCCGGGCCGCCGCACCACTTCGCCGGACGGGCTGCCCGCCCGGACGTCCCCCCAGGTCTGGCCGGGTGCGGGCGGCTCTGGAAGAGTGACGGCAGCAACCGCAAGGCCGTGCAGACGAGGGGCTCCGATGACAAACTCACCCGGTGCGCCCGGGGCGGGGGACGACACGCCTACGCCGAGCCGGGGCTTCGCCAGCCCCGATCCCGGAGCGTCCGCTGCCACCCCGCCGGAGACCGGCGAAAAGGACATCTCGTCCTCGCCGTCCGGCCCGAACGGCGGATTTTCGTCGTCCGCCAGCGAAAACGCCGCTTCGGCCGGGGCGAATCCGCCCGCCGGGACGGGCCAGACCGGCGCGACTCCGTCGCCTGCCAGCGAAAATGCGCAGCCCGGTGGTGTGTCCCCGGCTGGCCCGGCCTCGTCGGGCGGCGTGCATCCCGCTGGCTCGACGCCGCAGCCGGGTGCCGAATCCCCGGCTGGCGCGACTTCGCCTTCAGGTGGCGCGAACCCGGCTGGCGCGACGTCGCCTTCGGGTGGTGCGAACCCCGCTGGTGCCACGCCGCCGTCGGGCGGCGCGACCCCGGCTGGCGCGACCCCTCCGTTCGGGCAAACCCCGCCGCCCAGCACCTTCTCGGCACCCGGCGGAACGCCGCCCCCGGCCGGCGGGCAATGGCAATCCCCAGGGCAATCCCCGGGCCAGCAACCGCTTCCGCAGTACCCCGGCGGCGGCTACGGCCATCCCGGCGCGGGCTGGGGTCCGAACGGACTGGGCAAACCGGGCGTGATCGCGTTGCGTCCGTTGAACGTCGGCGACATCCTCGACGGCGCGATCACCGCGATCCGCCGGTATCCGCTGCTGATCCTCGGCGTCTCCGCGATCGTCGCGGTCGTCTCGGCGGGGCTGAACCTCGTCGCGACGCTGTGGCTGGTGCCCGATTTCAACCGGGTCGCCCAGCTCGGTCCGGCCGCGACGCAGCAACAGCAGCTCGACGCGCTCTACAGCCTGCTCGGCTCCACGCTCACCGCGTTGCTGCCGACGCTCGTGATCTCGATGCTGGCGCAGACTTTCCTCACCGGTTTCCTCACCGTGGTGATGGGCAAAGCGGTGCTCGGCCGTCCGGTCGACTTCGGTTCGGCGATGCGCGAAGCCGCGCCGCGGTTGCTGCCGCTGCTGGCGGTCACCGTCCTGTACACGCTGGCCACGATCGTCGCCGCGGCGTTCTGCCTGCTGCCCGCAGTGCTGCCGTACGTGTTCTGGTCGCTCGCCGGCCCCGCGCTGGTGCTGGAACGCGGCACCATCGGACAGGCGTTCTCGCGGTCGCGCCAGCTCGTGTCGGGGATGTTCTGGCGGGTGTTCGGGGTGCTCCTGCTGGGGGCCGTGATCAGCTGGCTGATCTCGGCGATCATCAGCGTTCCGTTCAGCCTCGGCTCGGGCGCGTTCAGCGGCCTCTTCGACCCGCAGGCGACCGTGCCGAAGGTGACGACCGGCGGTCTCGTGCTGGAGTCGGTGGGCAAGGTGATCGCGGAGACGATCGTCATGCCGTTCACCGCGCTGGTCACCGTGGTGCTCTACATCGACCAGCGGATGCGCCGCGAGGGCATGGACATCGAACTGGCCAGGGCGGCGGGCATCCAGCCGCCGCAACCGCCGCGGCAGGCGTGGTGATCGGTTTTCTCGCCGACGTCCCGGTCGACATCGACCGGGACCCGGCCCGGCTGCGAGCGGTCCAGGAGCTGACCGACCCGAATTACGCGGCCGCGCAGCCGGGTCTGCTCGAGCGGTTCTGGCAATGGCTCGGACGGCTCGTCTCCCGGCTGTTCGAGTCGTTGTCCGGGGTGCCCGGCGGCCCGCTCGGCCTGCTGCTGGTGCTGGCCTTGGTGATCGTGCTGATCGTGGTCGTGCGGCTGCGGGTGGGCAAGGTCGGCCGGTCGGCGAAAACGACCGGCCAGGTGTTCAGCGGGCGGCGGCAGACCGCGGACGAGTACCGGAAAGCCGCCGAGGAAGCCGCCGCTCGCGGTGATTTCGCCGACGCGGTGCGGGACCGGTTCCGCGCGCTCGTGCGGGGGATGGAAGAACGCGCGCTGCTCGACGTCCGTTCCGGCCGGACCGCGGACGAGGCGGTCGCCGAAGCCGGAAGGTTCCTGCCGGACCTGGCGGTGGAACTCGCCGCTGCCGCGCGGCAGTTCGACGACGTGCACTACGGCGGACGGCCGGGCACCGAAGCCGGGTACCGCAGCTTGTCCGAAGTGGACGAACACGTCCGGCGTGCCCGACCGGTGCTGGCGGACGCATGAGCACAGCTGTTTCGCCGGATCTGCGCCGAATCTGGCGGGGCGCCCGGGTTCCGTTGGCGCTGCTCCTGCTGATCGTGATCGTCGCGATGGCCATCGTGCTCAGCCGGGGCGACCAGACCAGCGGCGAGTTCGATCCCGGTTCCTACGAACCGCGCGGCAGTCACGCGCTCGCGCATTTGCTGGAGCAGGAAGGCGTCCGGATCCGCGCCGCGCATTCGCTCGCCGAGGCGCGCGAGGCCGCCGACAGCGGAACTCTGCTGGTCACCGATCCGCAATTGGTGCCGAAGGACGGATTGGCCGATCTGCGCCGCCGGGTCGCGCACCTCGTGCTCGTCGCGCCGGGATCGGCCGCGTTGGGCATGACGGCGCGGACGGTTTCCGCGGCAGGGACGGGAGAAGTCCGTACGCTGCAACCGGATTGCACGGTCGGCGCGGCGGTCAGCGCGGGCTCGGTCACCCTCGGCGGACGCCATTACCGCACCGACGACAAGACAGCGCGGGCTTGCTACCGCGACAGCGGCGAACCGACGTTCGTCCAGGTGGCGGACCGGACCGGCACGGTGAGCGTGCTCGGCTCGGCGGACGCGTTCACCAACGACCAGATCGCCAAGGAAGGCAACGCGGCGTTCGGCATGCGGCTGCTGGGCGATCACCGGCAGCTGGTCTGGTACGTACCGTCCACAGCGGACCCCGCGCTGGACGGCGAGAAGAAGCCGTTCGTCGACCTGATCCCGCCGGGCTGGCGATACGGCGCGCTGACCGCGGGAATCGCGATCGTCCTTTTCGCACTGTGGCGGGCGCGCCGGCTCGGGCCGGTGGTGCGCGAGCCGCTGCCGGTGGTCGTGCGGTCGGCGGAAACGGCGGAGGGCCGGGCCCGGCTGTACCGGCGGGGCGGGGCGACCGGGCACGCGGCGGAAACCCTGCGCGAGGCGGCCCGGACGCGGCTGCGGAAGAGACTGGGCTTGCCGCGCGACGCCGGCCCGCCCGCGGTGGTGGAGACGGTGTGCGCGCGGACCGGCCGGGTGCCGAACGAGGTCGGGGCGGTGCTGTACGGCCCGTCGCCGTCCGACGAGGCGGCGCTGGTGCGGCTGGCGGACGAACTGGACGCGGTGGAACGAGAGGTGGAGCGTTCTTGAGTACCGAACAGAGGCAGGACGCGCGGGCGGCCCTGATCGCGCTGCGCACCGAGGTCGGGAAGGCTGTGGTCGGCAACGACGCGGCCGTCACCGGGCTCATCCTCGCGCTGCTCTGCCGAGGGCACGTGCTGCTGGAAGGCGTTCCCGGCGTCGCGAAAACGCTGCTGGTGCGTGCGTTGGCGGCGTCGCTGGACCTGAAGACGACGCGGGTGCAGTTCACGCCGGACCTGATGCCGGGCGACGTCACCGGGTCCATTGTGTACGACGCGCACAGCGGCGAATTCTCCTTCCGTGAGGGCCCGGTGTTCACGAATCTGCTGCTGGCCGACGAAATCAACCGGACGCCGCCGAAGACGCAGTCGTCGTTGCTGGAGGCGATGGAGGAGCGGCAGGTGTCGATCGACGGCACCTCGCGTCCGCTGCCGGATCCGTTCGTGGTGATCGCGACGCAGAACCCGGTCGAGTACGAGGGCACCTATCCGTTGCCCGAAGCGCAGTTGGACCGATTCCTGCTGAAGCTGACCATGCCGGCTCCGTCGCGGGAGGACGAGATCGGCATTCTTTGGCGGCACGCACAGGGTTTCGACCCGCGAAACCTCGCCGCCGCGGGGGTTCGCCCGGTCGCCGGGGCGGCGGACCTCGCGGCCGCGCGGGAGGCGGTCGCGAGGGTGACCGTCGGTCCGGAAGTGATCGGCTACGTGGTCGACCTGTGCCGCGCCACGCGGGAACTCCCGGCGGTGCGCATCGGCGTTTCTCCGCGTGGCGCAACGGCTTTGCTCGCCCTCACGCGCGCGTGGGCCTGGCTGTCCGGCCGCGATTACGCGACGCCGGACGACGTCAAGGCGCTCGCCCGCCCCGCGCTCCGGCACCGTCTCGACGTGCGGCCCGAAGCCGAACTCGAAGGCGTGACCTCGGACGGCGTCCTCGACCGGGTGCTGGCCTCCGTGCCGGTGCCGCGCTAAATGGCAGTCACCGGGCGGCTCGGGCTGCTGGCGCTGCTGGGGGCGCTGGTGGTCGGGCTGCTGTTCCCGTCCGGCACCGGCGTCGCGGTCGTGGTCGCAGTGCTGCTGGTGCTGGTCGTCGTGGATCTCGTGCTGGCCGGCAGCGTGCGGACGCTGCGGTTTTCGCGCAGCGGCAGCACTTCCGTCCGGCTGGGGGAACCCGCCGAAGTCACGCTGACCGTGACGAACCCTGGCCGGCGCACCGTGCGCGGCTCGCTGCGGGATGCCTGGCCGCCGAGCGCGGGAGCCGACGACCGGCACGCGCTGGTGATTCCGTCCGGCGAACGGCGGGCGTTGCCGACCACGCTGCTCCCGACCCGCCGTGGTGACCGCGTCGCGGCCCGGGTGACCGTGCGCGCGGCAGGCCCGCTGGGGCTGGCCGCGCGGCAGGGTTCGCACGAGGTGCCGTGGACGGTTCGGGTGCTGCCGCCGTTCCACAGCCGCAAGCATCTGCCTTCGCGGCTGGCTCGGCTGCAGCAGCTGGACGGCCGCAACGCGGTGCTGATCCGGGGCCAGGGAACGGAATTCGACTCCCTGCGCGAATACGTCATCGGCGACGACGTCCGGTCGATCGACTGGCGCGCGACGGCTCGGGCGTCCGACGTGATGGTGCGGACGTGGCGTCCGGAACGCGACCGGCAGGTGGTTTTGGTGCTGGACACCGGCCGGGTCTCGGCCGGTCGAGTCGGGGACGCGCCCCGGCTGGACGCGGCGATGGACGCGGCGCTGCTGCTGGCCGCGCTGGCTTCGCGGGCGGGGGACCGGGTCGACCTGGTCGCGTACGACCGCCGGGTGCGGGCGTCGGTGCCGAACGCTTCGACGCCGTCTTTGGTGAACGCCTTGGCCACGATCGAACCGTCGCTGGTGGAGACGGATGCGCGGGGGATGGTCGCGGAAGTCCTGCGCCGCACCCGGCGGCGGGCTCTGGTGGTGCTGTTGACCGGGCTGGAACCGGCCCCGTTGCAGGAGGGGCTGTTCCCGGTGCTGGGGTCGTTGACGGCTCGGCACGAGGTGCTGGTGGCTTCGGTGGCGGACTCCCGGGTGGCGGAAATGGCGGCTTCGCGAGGCTCGGCGGAGGCGGTTTACGACGCGGCTGCGGCGGAGCGGGCACTGGCGGATCGGGAGTCTTCGGTGGCGTGGCTGACGAGGCACGGGGTTGGCGTGGTGGACGCGGTGCCGGAGGAGTTGCCGCCTGCGCTGGCCGATCGCTACCTCGCCCTGAAGGCCGCGGGCCGGTTGTAGGTCCTTCACGAACTTCTCAGCCAGCTTCGGGAAGCGCGTCTCCGGCGGCTCGCCGATCCACATCCCCGGTTTCGCCGTCACGAGCGGCCCGCCTCCCCAGCGTGAACACGTACGTCAGGAACAGCAGCTCCACCACCGCCCCGATGCCGATTCGCAGCCACGTCGGCCAGCCGGACGGCGTCACGAACGCCTCGATCACTCCCGACACCAGCAGCACGCACGCCAGCCCCAGCGCCATCACCACCACTGAACGGCCCTGCTCGGCCAGCGCCGCGCTGCGCGAGCGGCGGCCCGGGTCCACCACCGTCCAGCCGAGTTTCAGCCCGGTGCCGGCCGCGATGAACACCGCCGTCAGTTCCAGCAGGCCGTGCGGCAGGAGCAGGCCCAGCAGCACGTCGCCGCGGCCCGCGGAGGACATCAGGCCGATCGCGACCCCGGCGTTGAGCGAGTTCATCCACAGCGCGGCGATCACCGGCAAGCCGAGCGCGACGCCCAGGAACAGGCACGTCGCCGCCACCCAGGCGTTGTTCGTCCACACTTTCGCCGCGAACGACGCCGCTGGGCCATTCGAGTAGTACGTCTCGTATTGGCCGCCCGGCGCGGTCATCGCCTTCACCTCGTCCGGCGACACCAGCGACGCGCGCACCTGCGGGTCGCCGGCGATCCACACGCCCAGCACCGCCATCACCGCGACCGACAGCAGCGCCGCCGGGATCCACCAGCGGCGGCTCAGGTACACCGCGGCCGGGAAGCGGCGGGTGAAGAACAGGCCGACCTCGCGCCATGCCGGGCTGTGCGAGCCGGCGACCGCCGAGCGGCCGCGGGCGACCAGCGCCGACAGCCTCGCCAGCAGGGCCGGGTCGGGCGCGGTCGAGCGGATCATCGACAGATGCGTCGCCGTGCGTTGATACAGCGTGACCAGCTCGTCCGCCTCCGGGCCGGTCAGCCTGCGCCGTCCGGCGAGCTCGCCGAGCCGGTTCCACTCCGCGCTGTGCGCCGCGACGAACACGTCGACGTCCACCGGCCACCTCCTCCGCCGCCAAGGATAGTGCCCGGCGCTCTACGCTGGCCTCGTGCAGGAAGAGTCCGATCTCGTCACCGGTGAGGCCGTCGTCCTCGACCTGCGGGTGGCGAAGCTCGCCAGCCGCGCGGTCGCGATGCTGCTCGACGTCCTCGTCCAGGCCGCGTTGCTGCTGCTCGTGCTCGTCGCGCTGACGCTGACCGCGGGCTCGTTCGACTCGGCGCTCACCGTCGCGCTGATGCTGACCACGTTCGTGCTGGTGGTGATCGGCTACCCGGTGCTGTTCGAAACGCTCAGCCGCGGCCGTTCGCTCGGCAAACTCGCGCTCGGCCTGCGCGTGGTGCGCCTCGACGGCGGCCCGATCAGCTTCCGGCACGCGCTGACCCGCGCGCTCGCCGGCTTCTTCGTCGACTTCTGGGCACTCGGCTTCCTCGGCGCGGTGGCTGTCATCGTGTCGCTGACGTCGTCGAACGGTCGCCGAGTCGGCGACTACCTCGCGGGCACGCTGGTGATCCGCGAGCGCGTGCCGCGGTCCGCGCAGGCGATTCTGGTGGTGCCGCCGGGCCTGGAAGCGTGGGCCGCGCACTTCGACCTCAGCGGCCTCACCGACGACCTCGCCCTGGCTTCCCGCCAATACCTCGGCCGCTACCACGAACTGCGCCCGGAAGCGGCCGCGTCGCTCGGCTTCGGCCTGGCGCAGCAGGTTGCGGCGGCGATCGGGGTGCCGCTGCCGCACGGGATGCCGCCGTGGGTCTTCCTCACCGCGGTGCTCGGCGAACGCCGCAACCGCGACCACGCCCGGATCGCGCCGCCGCAATACGGACCGTCCGCCGTTGCGCCGCCGCAGTACGGCCAGCCCGCCGTTGCACCGCCGCAGTACGGCCAGCCCGCCGTTGCGCCGCCGCAGTACGGTCCGCCCGCCGCCGCACCGCCGGTGCCTCCTCCCGCGCCGCCGAAATCCGACAATCCCTTCACCCCACCGAGCTGAGGCCATGCTCGCCGACGACGTCACCGTCACCACCGCGCCGGACGGTCAGCTCACGGTCATCGAGCGCATCGTCACCGACGCCCCAGCCGTCCACCGCATCGCCGAACGCATCCCGGTCAGCGACGACGAGGACCGGCTCTACTCGATCACTGACCTCCACGTCTCCGGTGCCGGTGCCGCCGACGGAACGACGGTCACGGTCACCGGGCCGGCCACCGTGACGTACACAGTGGACGGTGCGGTCGCCGCGGGACAGGTGCGGTTTCAGCTCACCGGCGGCTGGGATCGGACGCTTGACCGGGTCACCGCGTCCTTCAGCGCCCCGGGAGTGTCCACAGCGGACTGCTATGCCGGGCAGCCGGGTTCGTCGCGGCAGTGCACGTTTTCCGAACTGCGCAGCGGGGGAGCGCATGCCGAGCAGAATGTGCTGCCCCAAGGGGATCGGATCGAGTTGGCGGTCCAAACGGGACCGTTGCCGGATAATGCCCGATTCGTCCCCACTGGACCGTTGGCTGCCTTCGCGCCAGGTTTCCCGACCGTCCTCAGTGGTCTCGCACTGGTGCTCTACCTGCTGGTCGGGGCCACCGTGCTGCGTCGTCGCACGAGACCGCCTGCTCCCGGAGTGCCACCCGCGTACCTCGCGTACGTCGCGCGCGGCGAACTCGACCTCACTGGCACCGTCCTCGATCTGGTTGACCGCGGCCATCTGCATATCGCCGACGGCCAGGTCACCCACGGCGAAGCCGACCCGCTCACGCCGTTCGAGCAAGCCGTCAAGAACGCTTTCCCGCCAGGCCCGCTCGCGGCGGCGCGGCCGGATCAGTCTGAGCTGAAAGCCCTTCTCGACGCGGAAGCGCGCCGCCGAGGCTGGCTGTCCGAGAGGCAATCCCACGTGCGCCGAGCCGGGGCCGTCCTGGCAATTGCGGGCATCGCGACGACCGTCGTCCTGGCCCTCACCGTCGGCGAAGCCTTGATCGGCGTCGCCCTCCTGATTGCCGGAGTCGCCACCTCCGCCGCCGCTCCGAGGGTGCCGTGGCAAACCCGAAGCGGCCGTGCGCTGGGTGCCCCGGCAGCTCGCGTCGAATCCCCGCTGGCGGCGGAGATCGACGCGATCCAAGCGATGGCCGAGCGGCGCGCGGTGGTGTCCGCGCAATGAAACTCGCCGCTTTGCTGTTGATCGCGTTCCTCTGCGTGGCTCCGGTTCCGGCTGCGGCGCAAGACCAGCCGTCCCTCCCTGGCCTGCCGCAGAGCGTCGAAGTGGCCCTGAAGGTCCAGCGCGACGGCAGCCTGTCCGTCACCGAAGCAGTCTCCGTGCCGCGCGACACCTCGATGACCCGCACCATCCCGTTGCGCGCCAACTCCCGCGTCCTCGGCATCCGCAACATCAGCATCGAAGGCGCGGGCAACGCCGAATCCGGCAGCGACCAGGTGACCTTCTACCTGCGTGGCGGAACGTCCGTGCTCCGGTACACAGTGGACGGTGCGGTCGGCGCCAGTCTCGGCGTCGAGCACGTGACCTGGGACGTCGCCGGCGGCTGGGACACCCGTCTCGAACTGGTCCGGGCGACCTTCGCCGCGCCCGCCGTCCCGGACGCGCTCAGCTGCCTCGCCGGCCCGCCCGGCTCGACGACCCGCTGCGGTGCCGCGCAGATCGACCACTCCGGCCTCACCCGCGTCTCGGTGCCCAACCTCCAGCCCGGCTCGCGCGTGCAGCTGACTGCCGAGCTCCCCGGCGGCACTGTCGCCGCGAACGAGAAGCTCGTCCCCGCTGGCCCCTTCTCCGCGAGCGCGCCCGTGTGGTGGGCGTGGTTGGCCTTCGCGGTGCTTTCGCTCGCTGGTGCCGTCGCAGTGTTCGTACGCCGCCGACGCGACCGGCGGCCCGGCAACCCCACCCCCGTGCCGCTTCTCGACCACGGCCGCTTCTCTTCGCCGGACGGCGTGCTCCCTGGGCACGTAGGACTGCTTCTCGCTGGGCGTGTCAGCTCCGTCGACGTGGCCGCGACAGTGCTCGACCTATGCGTCCGTAACTACCTATGGGTCAGCGAAGACGGCCCGCGCAGCTGGACCCTCGTACGTCGCAACCCACCCGATGAACACCTGACAGCCTTCGAGTACGCGGTGTACGCGGCCGCAGTACCCGGCGAAGCTGCGACGCTTGCCGAAGTACGCGAAGCAGGCGTAGCTGAGCTGGTTGCGGACACAGTCCGTCGCGGCTGGCGCTCCCCGAAGCGGCTCTCGAAGATCGGCCCGCGGCTATGTGGGTACGGCCTCTTCCTCACCATCCTGCTGGCCTTCACCGTCGGTTACGCGCAACTCGGGTTGGTACTTCTCGCCACCGGCCTCGCCGTGACCGCCGCAGCGCACCTCCTACCGGAGCGGACGAAGGCCGGCCTAGACCTCCGAGACCGCCTTCTCGGCCTCTACGCACAGCTGCGCACCATGGAAGCGCCGGACGACGAACTGCTCGCCTCTCGCGCGCTTCCCTACGCGTACGCGCTGGGGGAAGCAGACGCTTGGCTAGCTAACGCTTGTTCGCTGTCGGCGTACTGGTACGGCGGGTCCGGCGCCGAAGCCGTGCCGTTGGCGCGGACCAGCGGATTCGTGGCCGCACTGACCGTCGCGTTCGAGGGCGCGAGGCACCTCCGACCGGACGAGCCGAAGACGCCCGCGCCTGCGTAGGGTGGAGGGCATGGCCGATCCCGAGCTCTTCCGTTTCACGATCGACAACGGTCTGCGCGTGGTGCTCGCTCCTGACCCGACCGCGCCGGTGGTCGGGGTCAGCGTGCACTACGACGTGGGCTTCCGTTCCGAGCCGGAGGGGTTGACCGGTTTCGCGCACCTCTTCGAGCACCTGATGTTCCAAGGCAGCGAAAGCCTGGAGAAACTGGCGCACTTCCGGCACGTGCAGTCCAGCGGCGGCACCTTCAACGGTTCCACGCACCCGGACTACACCGACTACTACGAGGTGCTGCCCGCCGCGGCGCTGGAGCGCGCGCTGTTCCTCGAGGCCGACCGGATGCGCGCGCCGAAGCTGACCGCGGAGAACCTGGCGAACCAGATCGAGGTCGTCAAGGAGGAAATCCGGCTGAACGTGCGCAACCGGCCGTACGGCGGATTCCCGTGGATCCTGCTGCCGCCGGTGCTGTACTCCACCTTCGCCAACGCGCACGACGGCTACGGCGCGTTCGAAGACCTCGAGGGCGCGACGCTGGACGACTGCGCCGCCTTCTTCGACACCTACTACTCGCCGGCCAACGCGGTGCTCACCGTCGCCGGCGACTTCGAGGTCGAGAACGCGAAGGCGCTCATCGAAAAGCACTTCGGCGACGTCCCGCACCGGCCCGCTCCGGTCCGTCCGTCCTTCTCCGAGCCGCTGCCCACCACGCAGTTGAACGGCGAGCACACCGACGCGCACGCGCCGCTTCCCGCGCTGGCCGTCGGCTACCGGATGCCGGACCCGATCAACGACCTCGACGGCTACCTCTCGTATCTGGTGCTGGCGGGCGTGCTCACCGACGGTGACGGTTCGCGGCTGCAGCAGCGGCTGGTGCACGTCGAACCGCTGGTGGTCGACGTCGGCGCGGGGGCCGGGCTGTTCGGCCCGTTCGAGGCGCGCGACCCGGACACGTTCACCATCACCGCGATCCACCCGCCGGACGTGCCGCGCGAGCGCGTGCTGGCAGCGCTGGACGAGGAGCTGGAGAAGCTCGCGTCCACGCCGCCGGACGAACAGGAACTGAAGAAGGTCACCGCGCGCTGGGCGGCGAGCCTGCACACGGAGCACGACCGGCTCGTGTCGCGCACGCTGGCGCTCGGCGCGTTCGAACTGCTCTACGGCGACGCGTCCCTCGTCTACCAGCTCGCCGACCGCCTGTCCGCGGTTTCCGGCGAGGCGGTGTCGGCGGCGGCGAAGGCGCTGCGCCCGGACGCGCGCGCCGTGCTCGTCGTGAAGCCCGCAAGCACCGAAGGGACGGAACAGTGACCTCGGCTGAACAGGTCAAAGCCGCACACCGCAGCGCCGAGGAGATCGGCCGCACCGCCGCCGGACCGCGTCCGCTGCCCCCGCTCGGGGACCAGCGCGCCGCCGCCGATCTGTCCCATGTGGACACCACGCTCTCCAACGGGCTGCGCGTGCTCGCGGTGCGCAAGGCGAGCGTCCCGATGGTCGAGCTGCGGCTGTGGATCCCCTTCGCGGGCGAGGACCGGATGCACGCGGCCACCGCGGAGGTGCTCGCGGAAACCGTGCTCACCGGCACGGCGCGCCGCGACCGGGTGGAAATCGACGCCGAGGTCGCGCTGATCGGCGGCGACCTCAACGCGGGCGTGGACCCGGAGCGGCTGTTCATCGGCGGCACCGCGCTGTCCGAGGGGCTGCCGACGCTGCTGGATGTGCTCGGCGACGTGCTCACCGGTGCCACCTACAGCGACACGGAGGTCGCGCGCGAGCGGGAGCGGCTGATCGAGCGCATCGCGGTGTCACGGACGCAGCCGCGCACCATCGCGCGCGAAGCGCTGCAGAAGCACCGGTACGGCGACCACCCGGCCACGCGCGAGGTGCCGCAGGCCGAGGACGTCGCCGAGGTGACCGCCGAGCAGGTGCGTGCGTTGCACAATGCCTCGGTGCTGCCGCGCGGTGCGGTGCTCGTGCTGGTCGGAGACCTTGACCCGCAAGAGGTTCCGGCCGAACTCGAGCGGGCGCTCGGCGGCTGGCAGTCGGACCGGTCGGCCGTGGTGCTGCCGCCGCTGCCCGCGCTGACCGGCGGCAACGTCCTGCTGGTGCCGCGCGCCGGCGCGGTGCAGTCGCAGATCCGGCTGTCCGCGCAGACCGTGCCGCGCGTCGACCCGCGGTACCCGGCGCTGCAGCTGGCGAACCTGGCATTCGGCGGGTACTTCTCCTCGCGGCTGGTGGAAAACATCCGCGAGGACAAGGGATACACCTACGGCGCGCACTCGGGCTTCGAGTTCACCGGCGACACGGCAGTGGTCAATGTGGACGCGGACACCGCCAACGAGGTCACCGCCGCGGCGTACCTGGAAACCCGGTACGAACTGTTCCGGCTGGGCACCGTGCCGCCGACCGCGGAAGAGGTCGAATCGGTGCGCCAGTACGCGATGGGTTCGCTCGTCACCGGCACGTCGTCGCAGGGCGGGCTCGCCGGGCAGCTGATGGCGCTGGCGTCGAACGGTCTCGGCATCGAGTGGCTGCAGAGCCACCCGGAGCGGCTCGCGGCGGTCACCGCGGACCAGGTCGCCGAGGCCGCGGCGGAGTTCTTCGCGCCGGGCCGGTTCACCGGCGTCGTGGTCGGCGACGCGGACCTGCTCGCGCCTAAGCTGGCCGCGCTCGGAGTTTCGGCAAGCGAGAAGGACTGATGAGCGTTCCGTTCGAACTGGGTGCCCTGCCGACGCTGTCGCGTTCCACAGTGGACCGGCAGGAAACCTTGCGCACCAACCCGGAGCGGCTCGCCGCGAAGTGGTCGGAAGCCCGCGTGGTGCTGCTCGACGACAAGGGCCGCACGCCGGTCGCCGAGGGCGGTTCCGCGCTGGCCACCCGCAAGGCGATGGACTTCGGCACCGAACCGCCCGCCGACGCGGTGTTCCTCGGCGAGTGGGAGGACGTCGACTACTGGTCGCTGCCCGGCAGTATCGAAGGCGACGTCGACTCCGTGCGGCTGGCCGGCAGCTGGGGCGTGATCGAAGAGGTCCCGCGCGCCAACGGCGAGCTGTGGGTCGAGCTGCGCGGTTACGGCGAGCAGCTGGACGACACGTCGGCCGGGCTGTTCACCACCGCGCAGGCACTGCGGCACTGGCGGCGGCAGTCGCGGTTCTGCAGCCGCGACGGCTCGCCGACGCAGCTGGTCCAGTTCGGCTGGGCCAGCCGCTGCGAAGCCAAGGGCCACGAGGAATACCCGCGCACCGACCCGGCGGTGATCTGCCTGGTGCACGACCTCGACGGGGTCAACGGTTCGCACGTGCTGCTCGCGCGGCAGCCGATCTGGCCGCCGGACCGGTATTCGGTGCTCGCCGGATTCGTGGAGGCGGGGGAGTCCCTGGAGGGCTGCGTCGTCCGCGAAATCCGCGAGGAGGCCGGGATCGAGGTGCGGGACGTGCGGTACCTGGGCAGCCAGCCGTGGCCGTTCCCGCGGTCGATCATGCTGGGCTTCACCGCGCGCGCGGACCGCGACGTGCCGCTGGTCCCGGCGGAGGGCGAGATCGAAGAAGCGCTGTGGGTGTCCCGGGAGGACGTTCGGGCCGCGTTCCGCAACGCCGGGACCGGGGTGCCGACGCCGATCGCCGGTGGCGCGTCGAACCTGCTGCTGCCGGGGAACTCGTCGATCGCCCGCGTGATGTTGAAAGCCTGGGCCGAAGCCGAGGAGTGACGGACGGGTGCGGCCCGGCTCGTGGGCCCGCACCTGATCCCGGTTTTGTCCGTGAAGGGCTCCTTGCGGGAATCTGATTCCCGCAAGGAGCCCTTCACTCCTTTCGAGGTCGGCACCGTCCGTCAGGGCCACCCTGAGGGAGTCAGATTCCGTGAGGGTTCCCCTCACGTACCGCGAACACCGGGTGCCGGTGGCCCCGGGATTCCCGGACCACCCCGTTCCGCTGGTCTGGACCGCGTACGGTCCGCGCTCGCCCGGTCACCCTGTGCCGGTCGCCGACATCCCGCGGTATCAAGCCGTTACCCCGCTGTTTCCAGAGCCCATTGACGCCGTGTGGCCGCGCTCACTACAGTCCCGGAAAACCGTCTGTAAAGTTTCCTAATAAAGGAGCAGCCAGGTGCGAGCCGGCAGTCCGCGAACGTTGCGCGAGATGAACGACCGCGCGGCGATCGAGGCGTTGCTGCGGAACGGGCCGATGACCCGCGGCGAGCTGGAGGCCGCCATCGGGCTGTCCAAACCCGCTACCGCGCAGCTGCTCACCCGGCTTGAGCAGGACAATCTCGTCGGCAAAGCGGGAGAGCGCGCGGGCGGCGGACGCGGACCGCGCGCGCAGCTGTGGGCGGTCAACGGCGCGTTGGCGCACGTCGCGGCCGTCGACCTGACCCCGCGGGTCGCGGACTTCGTGGTCGCCGATGTCGCCGGAGCCGTGCTCGCCGAATACCGCGTGCAGCTCCCGGTGGCCGAGGACGCGGACGTCGTCGGCTCGTTCGGCCAGGCGCTGCGCCGGGTCGCCAAGGCCGCGGGCCTGCAGCTCGACGATCTGGCCACGGTGGTCATCGGCGCGCAGGGCGCGTTCGACCCGCGCACTGGATTGCTGTCCTCGGCTCCGCACATCCCAGGCTGGCTCGGGTTCAACGTGCCGAAGCGGCTGAGCGACGAACTCGGCGTGACAGTCAAGATCGAAAACGACGTAAACCTTGTCGCCGTTGAGGAAATGACCGTCGGCAACGCGCAGGACGTGGACGACTTCGTGCTGGTCTGGCTGTCCGAGGGCGTCGGCGGCGCGGTCGTGATCGGACGGCGGCTGCTGCGCGGAGCGACCGGTGGCGGCGGCGAGATCGACTGGATGCGCGTCCCCGATCCGGCCACTGTGGACACTGGCGACAGCTGGCCGCGGGCCGGAGCCCGATACGGAAACCTGGTCGACTCGTCCGCGATCGTGCGGCTCGCGAAGGCGCACGGCATTTCCGCGGAAAGCGGATGGGACGCCGTCGCCCAGGCACGTCGTGGTGCGCACCAGGGCTTTCTGGACGATCTCGCGCGGCGCGTCGCCAGCGGGGTCGCCAGCCTCGTCGCGGTCGCCGACCCGCAGCTCATCCTGCTGTGCGGCGAGACCAGCCGCGCCGGGGGCGAGGAGTTCGCCGGGATCGTCGCGGAAAGGCTGCACGAACTGGTCCTGCCGCGCACGCCCGTCGGCGTCGCTTCGGTGCAGGGCAACGCGGTGCGCGCCGGTGCGCTGCAGTCCGCGCTCGCCACCGCCCGTGAGGACGTCTTCGGCGTCGTCACCCCCACGCTCCTCGGGCCGCGCCGGTCCGCCGGAGAGCAAGCCCCGTCCCCGACCGAGTAGACCCACCCGAAGGACAGGAGGGTTCATGTCCGCTCCCACCCGCCTCCGGAGACTCGCGCGCAAGCGCGGATCTCTGCTGCTCAGCGCCGTCGCGGCGAGCACGCTGCTGGCGACCGCCGCGTGCGGCGCCGCCGCGCCCGCCGGCGGCGGCGAGGCCGCGGCCCCGCCGAACAAGGACGACAAGCTCACCATCACCGTCTACAGCAAGTTCACCGACCGCGAGTACGGCGTGGTCACGAAGGCGCTGGAGAAGCTCAAGGCGAAGTTCCCCAACATCACCATCAAGCACGAGGGGAACCAGGACGACGACAAGCTCACCCAGTCGATCCGCGGCGGCAACCCGCCGGACGTCGCCATCTCGTTCTACACCGACAACCTCGGCGCGTGGTGCTCCACCGGCAGTTTTCAGGACCTGAAGCCCTATATCGAGCGCGACAAGATCGACCTCGAGCAGATCCCGCAGGCAGTCCGGGACTACACGTCGTACCAGGGCAAGCGGTGCGCGATGCCGATGCTCGCCGACGTGTACGGGTTCTTCTACAACAAGGCGCAGTTCGCGGCCAAGGGCATCGCCGGCCCGCCGAAGAACACCACCGAACTGTTCGAGGACGTCAAGAAACTCACCGAGTTCAACCCGGACGGTTCGATCAAGACCGCGGGTTTCCTGCCGTCGATGCCGTTCTACGCCAACCAGGCGCAGTACTGGGCACCCAACTTCGGGGCCAAGTTCCTCGGCCCGGACGGGAAATCGTCGCTCTCTTCCAGCCCCGGCTGGAAGGAGATGTTCCAGTTCCAGAAGAAGCTCATCGACTTCTACGGCGGGCACGAGAAGGTCGAGAAGTTCAAGGCCGGCCTCGGTGACGAGTACTCGAAGGACAACGGGTTCCAGACCGGCAAGCTGTCGATGATCTACGACGGCGAGTTCCGCACCGCCTTCATCAAGGACCAGGCGCCCTCGCTCGACTACGGCACCGCGCCGGCTCCGGTGCTCGACAGCCTGGCCGGCCAGTACGGCGGCGGGTTCGGCACCGGCACGATCATCGCGATCCCGAAGGGCGCGAAGAACCCCGGCGCGGCGTGGGAGCTGATCAAGCAGGCCACGCTCGACACCGACACCCTCGTCGAGATGGCCAACGGCCTGAACAACGTGCCCAGCACCAAGGATTCGCTGAACTCGCCGAACCTGAAGATGCCGCCGCAGTTCAAGACCTTCACCGACATCTACAACAGCGGCAAGCTGGTCGCCAACCCGACCACGCCGATCGGCGACGCGTTCCTGAAGGCGGTCAACGACTTCGCCGAGAAGTGGCAGGCCGGCTCGGTGCCCGACCTGGACGCGGGCCTGAAGAAGGTCGACGCGCAGATCGACGACGAACTGGCGCAGAAGGGCGCCGGCGGATGACCACGCTGACCACAGCGGAAACCGGAACCCCTGCCGTGTCGAACCAGGCGCGGCGGGGGTCTCCCCGGGCCAAGCGCCGGCGCACGGTGTTCTGGTTCATGGCGCCGGCTACCCTCGGGTTCCTCGTCTTCTTCGCCTACCCGCTCGGCGCGACGCTGTTCTACTCGTTCACCCGCTACGACCTGATCAACCCTCCACAGTGGATCGGGTTCGACAACTACGTGCGCATGTTCACCAGCGAGCCGCTGGTGAAAACCGCCGCGTACAACACGTTGTGGCTGGTGATCATCCTGACCGTCTGCCGGGTGCTGTTCTCGCTCGGCGTGGCGTCGGTGATCTCGCGGTTGAAGTCGGGCGTCGGCCTCGTCCGCACGCTCTGCTATCTGCCCGCGCTGGCCCCGCCGGCGGCCGCGACGCTCGCGTTCGTCTTCGTGTTCAACCCGGAATTCGGTCCGGTGAACCGGTTCCTGCGGCTCGTGGGCATTGACGGCGGATTGTGGTTCAACAGCCCGGAAATGTCGAAGCCCGCGCTGACCCTGCTCGCACTGTGGGGTTCCGGCGAGCTGATGATCATCATCCTGGCCGCGTTGCTGGACGTGCCGGCCGAGCAGTACGAAGCCGCGGAACTCGACGGGGCCGGTCCGGTGCGCCGGTTTTGGCACGTGACGCTGCCGTCGATCTCCCCAGTGCTGTTGTTCGGCGTGGTCAACTCGATGATCTACGCACTGCAGTTCTTCACCCAGGCGATCGTCGCCGCTTCGGCTTCCGCGGGCACGGCGGACGTCGCCGGGAACTCGAAGCTGATCGGTGCGCCGGAAAATTCGACGCTGACCTATCCGATCTGGTTGTACGTCCAGGGTTTCCGGTACTTCAACATGGGTTACGCGGCCGCGATGGCGGTGCTGCTGTTCCTGGTCTCCGCTGGCTTCACCTGGATTCTGGTGCGGCAGATGCGCAAGACCCAACATCAGGAGGATGGGGCATGACGACGCTTTCGGCGCCACCGCGTCCGGCTGCTCCGGTGCATCCGCGGGAGAAGTTCAAGCGGCGCTGGGACAAGAAGCTGTCCTTTGTGGCCACGCACGCGGTCGGCATCGCACTCGGCGTGCTCTTCATGCTGCCGTTGCTGTTCGTCTTCCTCACTTCGGTGATGAAGAGCGATCAGGCGATGACGTCCAGCCTGTGGCCGACCGAATGGCATTTCGAGAACTTCGTCGAGGTGTTCCAGAAAGCGCCGCTGTTGGAGTACTTCGGCAACAGCCTGCTGTACTCGGCGCTGGCGACGGTCGGGGCGCTGGTCTCGGCGATCCCGGCGGCGTACGGGCTGGCGAAACTGCGGTGGCGCGGGCAGAACCTGTGCTTCATGCTCGTGGTCGTCGCGATGATGCTGCCGCCGCAGGTCACCGTCGTACCGCTGTACGACCTGTGGGTGCGGCTCGGGTTCACCGGCACTTTGGTGCCGCTCATCGTGCCGTACTTCTTCTTCGACGCCTTCTCCATCTTCTTGCTGCGGCAGTTCTTCCTCACCATTCCGAAGGACTACCTGGAGGCGGCGAAGATCGACGGCTGCAACGAGTTCCGGGTGCTCACCCGGGTGCTGATTCCGATGGCGAAGCCGGGGATCGCGGCCACCGCGATGTTCTGCTTCCTGTTCACCTGGAACGACTATTTCGGCCCGTTGCTCTACACGGGCGAGAACAAAGACAACTGGCCGCTTTCACTGGCGATCGCGTCCTTCCGAGGCATGCACCACGTCGAATGGAACCTCACGATGGCCGCCACCGCGCTGATCATGCTGCCGGTGATCGTGCTGTTCGTGTTCGCGCAGAAATCGTTCGTCAAGGGCATCACGTTCACGGGAGTCAAGGGATGAAACTGGCAGTGGTCGGCGGTGGGTCCACCTACACGCCGGAGCTGATCGACGGCATCGCCGGAAGGCGGGCCTCGCTCGACGTCGACGAGATCGTGCTGATCGACCCGGACGCCTACCGGGTCGAGGCGGTCGGGGAGTTCAGCCAGCGGCTGCTGGACCACGCGGGACATTCGGCCCGCGTGCGCATCACGGCGAACCTGGAGGAGGGCGTCGACGGCGCGTCGGCGGTCCTGATCCAGCTGCGCGTCGGCGGGCAGAAAGCGCGCGCTTCGGACGAGACCTTCCCGCACCTGTGCGGTTGCGTCGGCCAGGAGACCACCGGCGCGGGTGGCCTGGCGAAGGCGCTGCGCACGGTGCCGGTGGTGCTCGACATCGCCGAACGCGTGCGCAAGGTGGCCGGCGACGACACCTGGATCGTCAACTTCACCAACCCGGTCGGCATCGTGACGCGCGCGCTGTTGCAGGAGGGGCACCGGGCGGTCGGCCTGTGCAACGTCGCGATCAACCTGCAGCGCAAGTTCGCGAAGCTGCTCGGCGCTTCCACCGGGGACGTCAAGCTGGTCCACACCGGACTTAATCACCTGAGCTGGGAGCGCGGCGTCCTGGTCGACGGGGTCGACCGGCTGCCGGAACTCCTGGCCCAGCACGCGGAATACCTCGGCGAAGAGGTCAGCGTGCCGGTCGAGTGGATGCAGCGGATGCAAGCCGTGCCGTCGTACTACCTCAAGTATTACTACTCGCACGACGCGCAGGTCGCGAAGCAGCAGACCGAGCGTCCGCGGGCCGAGGTGGTCAGCGACGTCGAGGAAGAACTTCTGAAGATCTACCTCGACCCGGAGCAGGTCACCAAGCCGGAGTCGCTGGAGAAGCGCGGCGGCGCGTACTACTCGGAGGCGGCGGTGCAGCTCGTGCACGCGCTCACCTCCGGTGGCGCCGCCGAGGAACACGTGGTGAACGTCCGCAACAACGGCACGTTCGATTTCCTTCCGGACGACGCGGTGATCGAGGTTTCGTCCACTGTGGATTCATCCGGCGCGACGCCGATCCCGCAGTCCCCGGTCGACCCGCGGTTCGCCGGGCTGATCGGCGGAGTGACGGCCTACGAGTACCTGGCATTGGATGCCGCGATCAAGGGCGGCCGGGACCGGGTCGCGGACGCCCTGCTCGCGCACCCGCTGGTCGGCCAGTACGCGAAGGCGGACCGGCTCGCGGACGAACTCGTCGCACGCAACCGCGATTTCCTTCCCTGGGCGCGGGCATGAGCGACGCCGTCGTCGCGATCGACGGGGGGAACAGCAAGACCGAAGTGCTGGTGGTTTCGCGGGACGGTGTCGTGCTCGGCGCGTCCCGCGGCCCCGGCGTTTCTCCCCAGCGCGTCGGGGTCGACGGATGCGTTGCCGCATTGGAAGAGTTCGTCCAGGAAGCCCTTCGCTCCGGCGGATTGCCGACCGAACCGCCGTTCGCCGTGCACACCTCGGCTTATCTGGCCGGCCTTGACTTCCCCCGGGAAGAAGCGGCGCTGCACAAGGCGTTGTCCGGGCGCGGCTGGAGTTCCACTTTGGACGTCGGAAACGACGTGCTCGCCTTGTTGCGCGCCGGAAGCTCCGACGGAACCGGGGTAGCAGTGGTGTGCGGTGCGGGCATCAACGGCGCGGGCTTCGCCCCGGACGGCCGGTCGTATCGGTTTCCCGCGCTGGGCAAGGTGTCCGGCGACTGGGGCGGCGGTTACCGGCTGGGCGAGGAAGCGCTGTGGTGGGCCGTCCGCGCGGAGGACGGCCGCGGTCCGCGGACTGCGCTGGAATCGGCGGTCGCGGAGTACTACGGTGCCTCGACCCTGCTGGATGTGGTGCAGGGCCTGCATTTCGAGGAGATCGACGCGGCCTCGATCCACGGACTCTGCCCGCTGCTGTTCGAAGTGGCCGCGTCCGGCGACGAGGTCGCGCAAGACGTGGTGACCCGGTTCGCCGAGGAAGTGAGCCTGCTGGTCGCCGCGATCATGCGCCGCCTGGACCTCACGACGTCAGCCCCCGAGGTCATCCTCGGCGGCGGCGTGCTGACCGGCGTGAGCGCGTCGGTGATCGCGGACATCGAACGGCGGTGTCTGAAGGTGGCCCCGCGCGCGCAGGTGCGCGTGGTGGAAGTGAACCCGGTGGTCGGGGCCGCACTGTTCGGTTTGGACAAGATCGGGGCAGCTGACTCCGCGAAGGCGGCATTGAAAGCCGCGACGCAACGAGCATGACCGTGGGGTGGCTGCCGAGGCGGCCACCCCACCCTCGCCTCAGGCCGTGAGGTTCTTGCCCGTCTCCAAAACGGACTTCAGGTCGGACAGGACCCACGCCCAGCCGCCGCCCGCGTTCTCGCCCGGGCCGGCGTTGATGTCCTCGTGCTGACCGGACACCAGTGCCGCGTGGTTCGGCGCGCCGGTGACGTCGTGGGTGACGGTGAGCCGGGTGCCCGCGGTCTGCGTTTCCTCGATGTCGTAGGTGAGCGTGGTGTACGGCTCGGCGACGAGGCTCGGGTCCATCTGCAGTTTCCACGTGATCACCAGTTTGCGCGGCGGATCGACCTCGAGCACTTCGCCGTTGACGAGATCGCTGGTGAAACCGGAGTCGATGAACTCCTGGGTCGGCTTGGTGCGGTGCTTGCCGCCGCGCTTGAGGTCGAACTCGGCCAGGCCGGTGTAGCCGTACTTCGCGGTCCATTCCGGCTTGGTGATGGCGTCCCACACCGCCTGCGGGGTGGCCTTGATGTAGACGCGGTGGACCTGCACGGTCGTGGTGTCGCTCATTTTCCGGGCTCCTTCAAGGTTTCTTCGGCTTCGAGCTGGGCCTTGAGGTCCAGCAATGCCGAGGTGTGGTGTGCGGTGTACTTGTCGATCCAGCGGTCGTGGATCTGGCGGATCGGGACCGGGTTCAGGAAATGCCGTTTCTCCCGCCCCTCCTTGCGCGAGGTGACCAGCTCGGCCTCCTCGAGCAGCTTGAGGTGCTTCATCACCCCGAACCGGGTCATGTCCACTTCGGACTCCAGCTCGGTGAGCGTGCGGCCGTCGCGCTCGTAGAGCAGGTCGAGCAGGAACCGGCGGGTCGGATCCGCCAGAGCCTTGAAAACCAGGTCCTCGTCGGGCACACGCCGAGGATAGGTGACCAAAAGGTCACATGTCAACCGGAAGAACGGCCGCTGGGCTCCACGCGAGCGGAGCCCAGCGGCCGGAGAAGAGCGCTAAAGCAACGCGCCCAGCGGCAGGATCAACGCGATCGCCACCACCGAGATCACCGTTTCCATCACCGACCAGCTCTTCAGCGTCTGGCCGACCGACATCCCGAAGTACTCCTTGACCAGCCAGAACCCGGCGTCGTTCAGGTGCGAGAAGAAGAGCGATCCGGCGCCGATGGCCAGCACCAGCAGCGCGTTGTGCGTCGGGTCCAGCGTCGCGGCCAGCGGGGCCACGATGCCCGCCGCGGAGACCGTCGCGACCGTCGCCGAACCCGTCGCCAGGCGGATCGCCACCGCGACCAGCCAGCCGAGCAGCAGCGGGGACAGGTGCGCGCCCTTGGAGAGGTTGGTGATCACGTCGCCGACCCCGGCGTCCACGAGGGTCTGCTTGAACCCGCCGCCGGCGGCCACGATCAGCACGATCCCGGCGATCGGGCCGAGGGAATCGCCGATGATCGACGACAGCCGTTCCCGGTTCAGCCGTGCCGGGCGGCCCAGCACGACCATGCCGACCAGCACCGCCAGCAGGAGCGCGACGAGCGGGTCGCCGATGAAGTCCAGGACGCGGCGGGCCGGGTTCCCCTTGCCCGCCAAGATGTCCGCGAGGGCCTTGGCCAGCATCAGGACCACCGGCAGCAGCACCGTGGACAGCGTGGCGACAAAGCTCGGGCGGTGCTTTTCGTCGGTGCTCTCGGACTCCGGAACCAGCCGGGCGGGCGGCGCGGCGTCGGGCACCATCTTGGCGGCGAGGCGGCCGAACAACGGACCGGCGATGATCACCGTGGGAAGGCCGACCAGCAGCCCGAGGCCCAGGGTGAGGCCGACGTTGGCGTTCAGCGAACCGGCGGCGGCCAGCGGGCCGGGGTGCGGCGGGATCAGGCCGTGCAGCACCGACAGCCCGGCCAGCGCGGGAATCCCCAGCAGCAGCACCGGTTTCCCGCTGCGCTTGGCGACCAGCAGCACCACCGGGATCAGCATCACGAGGCCGATTTCGAAGAACATCGGCAACCCGATCAGCGCGGCCACGAGCGCCATCGCCCACGGCAGCCCGGGCCCGCGGACCCGGCCGAGCACGGTGTCCACGATCCGGTCCGCGCCGCCGGAGTCGGCGAGCAGTTTGCCCAGCATCGCGCCGAAAGCGATCAGCACCCCGACGGACGCGACGGTGCTGCCGACGCCGTTCGTGAAGCTCTTCAGCAGTTTGTCGACCGGCATTCCGGCGACCAGGCCGAGCGCGCCGGAGCCCAGTGTGAGCGCGAGCAGCGGATGCAGTTTGACCTTGCTGATCAGCACCACGATCACGGCGATGGCCAGCACCGTGGCGAGGATCAGGCGGGTGTCGTGGCCGGTCCAGCCGGCGGCGAGGATGGTCATGCGCGCTCCTGGAACGCTTTCAGCGCCGACGCGACGAGGTCGGCGGGCGGGAGGGTGATGTCGAAGGTCGCTCCTGGCTCGTCCGCTTCCAGCGGTTCGAGGTCGGCGAGCTGGGAATCGAGCAGCGAGACCGGCATGAAGTGGCCGCTGCGGGTCTTCATCCGCTCGGCCAGGAGTTCGCGCGAGCCGTGCAGGTGCAGGAACCACACGTCCCCGCCGCCGCGCAGCACGTCGCGGTAGCGCCGCTTCAGCGCGGACGAACTGACCACCGCGCCGTCTTCGTGGTGCTTGCCGATCCACTCCGCGATCGCGGCGAGCCACGGGGCCCGGTCCTCGTCGTTCAGCGGGTGCCCGGCGGTCATCTTCTCGATGTTCGCTCGCGGGTGGAAGGTGTCCGCTTCGGCGTAGACGGTCCCGAGTTCCTTCGCGAGCGCCGTGCCGACCGTCGTCTTGCCCGAGCCCGATACGCCCATCACCACGATGACCGTCATGCGCACCTCCCACGTCTTTGTGCCCTGGAGAGTCAAACTCAAAAGTACTACTTAATCAAGAAGAAGTAGTACTTAATCGAGTCAGAGCGTTAAGTTGAGCTGGTGGGGACTGATCGGCACGAGGACATGCTCGACGAGCTCGGCGCGGCCATCGCGAGCGGCGAGCTGGCGCCGGGCGCGGTGCTGCGCTCGGAGGAGCTGCAGGAGCGGTACGGGGCTTCGCGGACAGTGGCCCGCGAGGTCGTGCGGGTCCTCGAGACGATGGGGTTGACCAGCAGCCGCCGCCGCGTCGGGGTCACCGTCCGCGAGCCGGCCGAGTGGAACCACTATGACCCGAGGCTGATCCGCTGGCAGCTCGACGGCGCGGACCGGGCCGCCGCGCTGCGCACGCTGACCGAACTGCGCTCGGCCGTCGAACCGTGCGCCGCCCGGTTCGCCGCGCTCCGGGCGACCCCGGAGGAACGCGGACGGCTGCGCGCGCTGGCGGTGCACCTCCAGCGGACAGCGCGGGCCCGCGACCTCGACGCTTTCCTCGGCCACGACGTCGCATTCCACGATTTGCTGCTGTCCGCGTCGCGGAATCCGATGTTCGCGCAGTTGTCCTCCGTGGTCGCCGAAGTGCTCGCCGGCCGCACCGGGCACGGCCTGATGCCGGAGGAACCGCAGCCCGAGGCAGTCGCGCTGCACGTCGAAGTCGCCGAGGCGATCGACCTCGCCGACGCGGAGCGCGCCGAACGCGCGATGCGCGACATCGTGGAGCAGGCACGCGACGAAATCGCCGCCGCGGTGTCGAGTAATCTCGGCGGCTGAATCGTCCACGTTCGGGGGGCTACAGGTGAGCGCGGCGCGCGCGATCGGCTTGATTCTCGGTTTGGCCGCAGACGGGGCACTCGGCGATCCGCGGCGACGGCCGCCGGTCACCGCCTTCCGCCGGGTGGTCGCCGCCGCCGGCCCGCGCCGCACGGCGGGCTTGGGCATCGCGGGCGCGGCCGTCGCCGCCGGAGTGCTGGCCGAGCGCGCCGGCCGGCGCAGTCCCGTCCTGCAGGCGACCACGACGGCAGTCGCGACCTGGGCGGTCGTCGGCGCGGCCGGGCTGGCCACGCAGGGGACGGAACTGGCCCGCGATCTCGAGGAAGGCCGTCTCGACCCGGCGCGCGGCACACTGTCCGAACTGGACCCGCGCGTGACCGACGGGCTCGGCACGATCGGGCTTTCCCGTGCGTCCGTGGAAACTCTGGCCGAGAACACGTCCGAAGTGGTCGTCACCCCGTTGCTGTGGGGCGCGGTCGCGGGCGTGCCCGGGTTGCTCGCGGCGCGGACTGTCGGCGTGCTCCGGCGGCTGCTTCCCGGGCACTGGGTGATCGACCGGCTGGACGAACTCGTGCACCTCCTGCCGACCCGGGTCGCGGCCGCGTTGACTGTCGCGGGCGCGCCGGTGGTCGGCGGTTCCGCGGGCGGCGCGTGGCGGGCCTGGCGGAGGGACACGATCGCGCATCCGAGCCCGAACGCCGGCCGGGTCGAGGCGGCTTTCGCCGGCGCGTTGGAGATCCGGGTCGGCGGGCGGACCGAGTATCCGCACGGGGTCGTGGAGCTGCCGGTGCTCGGGGTCGGGCGGAATCCGGACGCCGGGCACGTGACGCGCGCGGTGGAGCTGTCCCGAGTGGTCGGTTGGCTGGCCGCCGGTACGTCGGTGCTCGTGGCGCTGCTGTCCGGAGTCCGTCGCCGAACCCCTTGAGCCGTCAGGGTTTCAGGTGCGCCACCGCGGCCGCGTCGCCGTAACCGTCGCGTTCGGACAGATGAGCCTTGATCCGCTGCCGGTCTTCGGATTTCTTGTTCCCGCCGTACTTGAACTTCGCCCGCACGTCGGTCACGGTCAGCTCGACGCCGCGAATCCCGGGCAGCAGCCGCCGGTCCGGAGCGTCCACAGCGGACACCGGGGTGCGCTTGCCGTCGGGTTCGAAATGGGCCAGCTGGCGGTTCAGCAGCGCGGCCTTCTCCTCGGGATCGTCGACGAGCCGGACGTCGCAGGCCAGCTGCACGCTCGCATAGTACGAAGTCGGCACGCCGAGCGCGGGATCCTCGGCGGTGTTCCAGTCCGAGCGGATGTAGGTGTAATCGCCGGTCACCGTCAGCAGCGCGCGCGGGTGTTCCTCCAGCAGCGGCCACACCGGGTTCGGCCGGGCGAGGTGCAGCCGCACGGTCGCGTCGCCGTCGAAGACGAAGTGCGTCGGCACGACCACGGGCAGATCACGGCCGCGGCCGCCGGCGACCAGTTCGCCGAAATCGTGTCCGGCGAGCCATTCCCGCCATTCGTTCTCGTCGGCGGCGTCCCAGGGATGGATCAGCATGCGGTCAGTATCGCCACGGGAAGTGGCCCCGACAAAGGGCCAACTTTCGAAGAATTGACCAGGCCACTCAGGCGGTCGGCGAGTACTCGTCCTCGTCTTCGGCGAGCATCTCCGCGACGGACTTGCGCCGGCCGCGCTGCGGGCGCTCGGTCGTCAGCGCACCGCCCGGACGCAGTTCGCGGATCGTGAAGTACAGCCAGCCCAGCAACGCCATCGTGCCGAACGCCAGCCACTGCAGCGCGTACGAGAAGTACGGCCCCGACTCCAGCTGCGGCAGCGGCAGCGGGCTGAGCACGCCGGGCTGGTTCGCGTCGAGCTGGAAGTACCCCGGCCGGATGGTGAGGCCAGAAGCCTTCGCCACCACGCGCGAGTCAACGGTGTAGCTCTGCAGCTTGCCGTTCGTCGACGCGTCGGCGAACGCTTCGCGGTTCTTCGGGTCGGTCTCGTCGCTTCGCACGCGCGCGACGACCGTCACCTGTCCGCCCGGCGCGGCTGCGTACGGGAGCACACCGGAATTGCTGCTGAGCCCCACATAGCCGCGGTCGATGAGGTACACAGTGCCGTCAGTAGCGCGAAGCGGGGTGAGAACTTCGTACGCGCCTTCGCCCTGCACAGTGCGCAGCCGCGCGACCACCTCGGCCGAAGGCAGGTACGTGCCGGTGATCGACACGAGGTGCCACTCGGTGTTCTTGTCCGGCTTCGTCCCGGGCGGCAGCAGCTGGGCCGCGGGCGCGGGCTTCGCGGTGAACGACGTGGTCAGCGCGTTGTTCTGGGTGACCTGCTCGTTGTCGCGGCGGAACTGCCACGGGGCCAGCAACGTGTAACAGCAGATGGCGAAGGTGAACACCACCACTGTCAACGCCAGCCATCCCGGCCGGAGCAGAAACCGCAACCGCACCCCTCTACGGTAGGCCGTCGCGTTCCGTGCGCGCACGCGGACCGGACGTCACGCCTGTTCGCGGACCCACTTCAGCAGTCCCGGCACGCTCCGCTCGATCATCCCGAGCACGTCCTCGAAACCGTCGTCGCCGCCGTAATACGGGTCCGGCACCTCGGCGCCTTCCGGAGCGGACGGGTCGAACGAACGCAGCAGCCGCACCCGCGAAGGGTCCGCGACGCGGGACTGCAGGAAGCCCAGGTGGCTCTCGTCGGCGGCGAGCAGCAGGTCGGCTTCGAGGTCCTCTTCGCTGACCTCGGCCGCGATGTGCTCGGTGGGGTAGCCGTGCGCCTTCAGCGTGGCGCGCGCCCGCCGGTCGGCCGCTTCGCCCACGTGCCACGGACCGGTGCCCGCGCTGGACACCTGCACGGCGTCCGCGAGCCCCGCGTCGGCGAGCTTCTTGCGGAAGACCAGCTCCGCCATCGGGGAGCGGCAGATGTTCCCGGAACACACAAACACCAGCTTGGGCATGGTCAGCAGTGTTCCAGAGCAGTCGTGCGAGGATCCCCAGGTGCCTGCCTTAGCCGAGATCATCGCTGTCCTCGAACGCAGTTACCCGCCCCGGCTGGCGGAAAGCTGGGACGCGGTCGGGCTGGTCTGCGGAGACCCGGCCGAGAACGTCGACCGCGTGCTGTTCTGCGTCGACCCGGTCGAGGAGACGCTCGCCGAAGCCGAGGAGATCGGCGCGCAGCTGATCGTCGCTCATCACCCGCTGCTGCTGCGCGGCGTGCACGGCGTCCCCGCCGACACCGCCAAGGGCTCGCTGGTGCACCGCATGATCCGCGGCGGCATCGCGCTCTACTGCGCGCACACCAACGCCGACTCGGCCGACCCCGGCGTGTCCGACGCGCTCGCGCAGGCGATCGGCCTGGAGGTCGACCGGCCGCTCGACCCGCACGAACCGGGCGGCGCCACCGGAATCGGCCGGATCGGCCACCTGCCCGAGGCCGAGCCGTTCGCGCAGTTCGTCCAGCGGGTCGCCGACGCGTTGCCGGCCACGGTGCCCGGCGTGCTCGGCGCGGGCGCCGCGGACCGGCTGATCCGGACCGTCGCGGTGTCCGGCGGCGCGGGCGACTCGTATCTCGCGAAGGCGACGGCCGAGGGCGTCGACGCGTACGTGACCGCGGACCTGCGCCACCACCCGGCCGGCGAGCACCTCGCCGCGGCGGCCACCGCGCCCGCGCTGGTCGGCCTGACGCACTGGGCCAGCGAGTGGCCGTGGTGCGGACAGGCCTCGGCCCTTGTCGGCGCGGCCTTTGCGGGTACCGTCGAAGCTCACGTCTCCACGCGGTGCACCGACCCGTGGACCATCCGCGCTACCGCCCAGTAACTAAATCAGGGAGCACAGTGAAGGCCGACCCCGCCGTCCAGCGTCAGCTGCTCGAACTCGCGAAGGTGGACGCCGAGCTTTCGCGCGTCGCGCACCGCCGCCGCACTCTGCCCGAGCTCGCCGAGATCGAGGCCGGGGAGAAGACCGCCCGGGAGAAACGCGACGCTCTCGTGTCCGTCGAGACCGCGACGTCCGACCTCGACCGGGAGATCGCCCGGCAGGAGAAAGAGGTCGAATCGGTGCGGGCGCGCGAGGACCGCGACCGCAAGCTGATGGAGTCTGGGTCGGTCGGGGCCAAGCAGATGACCGACATCGAGCACGAACTGCAGACGCTCGGCCGCCGCAAGGGCGCGCTCGAGGACGACCTGCTGGAGCTGATGGAACAGCGCGAGGCACTGGGCCTGGACGCGCAGCGCACCAGCGCCGAGGTCGAGAAGGCGGAGCAGGAAGTGCGGGCCGCGCAAGCCCGGCGCGACGAGGCGTTCAAGGACCTCGACACCACCGAGGCCCGGCGCAAGGAGGACCGCGCGAAGCTGCTGCCGCGCTTCCCGGAACCGCTGCTCAAGCTGTACACCCGCGTCCACGAGCACAAGGGCATCGGCGCGGCGCTGCTGCGCGCCCGCCGCTGCGGCGCCTGCCAGCTCGAACTCGACCGCAACACCATCGCCGAGATCAAGGCGGCGGCCGAGGACAGCGTCGTGCAGTGCGACAACTGCGGCGCGATCCTGGTCCGCACGCTGGAGTCGGGCCTGTGACCGAACGGGCGATCGTCGAAGCCGACGGCGGGTCGCGGGGCAACCCCGGCCCGGCGGGCTACGGCGCGGTCGTGAAGGACGCGGCGACCGGCGAGGTGCTCGCGGAGCGGCACGAGTACCTCGGCATCGCTACGAACAACGTCGCGGAGTACTCCGGGCTCGTCGCCGGGCTCGCCGCGGCCGCCGAACTCGGGGTGTCCATTGTGGACGTCCGGATGGATTCGAAGCTCGTGGTCGAGCAGATGTCCGGACGCTGGAAGATCAAGCACGCCGCCTTGCAGCCGCTCGCCGCGCAGGCGCGCGAGATCGCGGCGGGCTTCGCACGGGTCAGCTACACCTGGATCCCGCGCGCGGAGAACGCGCACGCGGACCGGCTGGCGAACGTCGCGATGGACAGCGCCGGGTCCGGCGCCACCTCGCCCGCCCCGGTCGCCGAGGCGCGGCCGAAGGCGAAGGCCGCCGAGCCGGACCGGGTGTCCCCGGCGGGCTGGACCGGAGCCCGCGGCACGCCCACCAAACTGCTCCTGCTGCGGCACGGCCAGACCGAGATGTCGGTCGACCGCCGCTACTCCGGGCGCGGCGACGTCCCGCTCACCGAGCACGGCCGGGGCCAGGCCGCCGCGGCCGCCAAACGGCTCGCCGCGATGCCCGGGCTGGTCGGCGAGGACGGCGAACCGGCTCCGATCGTCTCGTCGCCGCTGATCCGCACCAAGCAGACCGCGCAGGCGGTCGCCGACGCGCTCGGCGGCCGGGTCGAGACGCATCCCGGGCTCATCGAGACCGACTTCGGCGAATGGGAGGGCCTCACCTTCGGCGAAGCCGCCCAGCGGGACCCGGAACTGCACCGCTGCTGGCTGAGCGATTCGTCGTGCCCGCCGCCGGGCGGCGAGAGCTTCGACGCGGTCCACGAACGGGTCGGCAAGGCCCGCCGCGACCTCATCGAGCGCTACGACGGGCGCACGGTCGTCGTGGTCAGCCACGTGACGCCGATCAAGACGCTGCTGCGGATGGGGCTCGACGCCGGGCCGTCGCTGCTGTTCCGGCTGCACCTGGACCTGGCGTCGCTGTCGATCGTCGAGTTCTATCCGGACGGCAACGCCTCGGTCCGGCTGGTCAACGACATTTCGCACCTGCCCTGACCAGTGCATTTGTGAGGTGGATCACGCTCGGGGACGACGCGTGAAACGGCCCGGATGAGGTATTGGCTAAAGTGCGGTGTCGACCGCGGCGCCGCGGCGCAGGTCCCGGCCGGGACTTCAAGGGGGGCGCAGGCTCGTGCGTTTCTTCGGCAGAATCCGCAAGTGGAAACAGTGACGAGGACATGACGGCTAGCGCACTCACCGCAGTATCCGAGCCCGACCTGCCGGGGGAAGAGCCGACCGACCCGCCGGCGCGGTTCAAGTTCAGCTGGCTGGCGTCGACGCTGGCCGTGCTGGCCGGCGTGGCCGCGGTCGCCTGGCACGCCACCCGCTACGGCCACTGGATCGTCGACGACGCGGCCATCACGTTCTCCTACTCGCGCAGCGTCGCCGAAGGCCTCGGCCCGGTGCTCGCCCCCGGCGCGCCGCCGGTGGAGGGTTTCTCCGACCCGACCTGGATGATCCTGCTCGCGCTGGGCAAGGTCGTCGGGCTGTTCGACAAGGGCCTGCTGTTCGGCATCCCGGACTACGTGCTGTTCCCCAAGCTGCTCGGCCTGTTCTTCGCCGCGGGCATCCTGGTGCTGTGCCACCTGGTGGCCCGGCAGGTGTTCCGCCGGCACGCGTGGGCGATCACGCTGGCCACCGGCCTCGGGCTGGCGGCGATCCCGTCGTTCGTCATCTGGGTGGTCTCCGGCCTCGAGAACTCGCTGTTCGCGTTCTTCACCACCGCGCTGGCCGCGCTGCTGTTCACCGCGCTGCGCAAGGGAAACTCGCTGTCGTTCAAGGTCGCGATCGGCGCCGGCGTGCTGGTCGCCGCGGCCGCGCTGACCCGGCCGGAGGGCCTGATCTACGCCAGCGCTTACCCGATCGTGCTGCTGTTCGGCGTCAAGCGCGAGGGGTTCTGGCCGAGCTTCCGGTCCGCGCTGGTGTCCATCGCGGCGTTCGCCGTGCTGTTCGGCGGCTACGTCGTCTGGCGCTACACGGAGTTCCACCGGCTGCTGGCCAACCCGTCGGTCGCCAAGAAGCAGGGCCTGCCGACGTTCGGCTCGATCATCCGGCCGCACCAGCTGGTCGAGTACCTCGGCATCGCGCTGACGCTCGTGCTGGTCGCCGCGGTGGTGTGGGCGCTGGTCAAGGCCCCGTGGCGGCGTCCGCTGATCGGCCTGGTCACCCCGCTCGTGCTCGGCGTGATCGCGTACGGCGTGATGGTCCCGGACTGGATGGCGCAGTACCGCTTCGCGACGCCGGTGTGGGTGCTCGGCACGCTGTGCGGCGTGATGGCCGTCGCGGAGCTGCTGCGTTCGCTGGCGAAGGTGCAGTGGCGCGCGGTCGTGGTGCTGGTGCTCGTGGCCGCGTCAGTCCCGTCGGCGATCGGCTTCGTGAACCACGACGAGGAATTCGTCAAGAACCCGACCGTGCCCGCGTGCCTGATCGCCGACCGCTTTGGCCGCGGCTTCAACACCTATGCGGACATGCTGGGCCTCCAGCACGCGTCGCTGCTCCTGCCGGACCTCGGCGGCTCGTCGATGACCAGCCGGCTCGAACTGGTGGACATGGCCGGCCTGGTCAACGCGCCGATCGCGGACCTGACGCACAAGGAAGACATCGAAGGCCTGCGCAACTACGTGTTCGACACGGTGAAGCCGACCTTCATCCACTCGTGGGGCCCGTGGGCGGACGGCAACGGGATCAGCGTCGACCCGCGCATCGACCGGGATTACGTCCCGATCCTGGTGTACCCCGGCCCGGGCAAACGCCAGGGAGACTTCGTCCGCAAGGACGCGGTAACCGACCCGGCGAAACTCGCGGCGGTTCGGCACTACGCGCAGGTGACCATGATGGATGTCGAAGCGCAGCGCTTCGGGGACGGTCTCGACGACTGTGGTCCGACGTTGTTGCGGGGGAGCACGATCCCTCCGCGCGGCTAAGTCACCAGCCAGAGCGCGCAGGTCGCCGCCGCCAGTGACAGCGGCGTCGTGAGCGTGCCGAGGCGCAGGAACTCGCCCACCGGCGGATGCTGTCCATGCCGGACCACCACCCGGCGCCACAGCAGGGTCGCGAGCGAGCCCAGGTACGTCGCGTTCGGGCCGATGTTCACGCCCAGCAGTACGGCGAGCAGCACGCCCTGGTTCGGGTGCGGGCCGAGGACCGACAGCAGGATCAGCGTCGCGGGCAGGTTGTTGACGACGTTCGCCAGCATCGCTGCGACGGCCGCGGCGAGCAGCAGTTCCGGGAGCCCGGCCGTCGTCGGCAGGATGGTGCGCAGCAGGCCGCCGAGGACGTGTTCGTCGACCGCCTCGACCACCACGGCGAGGGCGAGCACGAAGAGGACCAGCAGCGGCGATGCTTCGGTGATCACCTGCCAAGGCCGAATCTTCCGCTCCGCCAACGCTTTCGCGGCCAGGACGACCGCGGTCAGCGCGGCGATCCAGACCGGTTCGACGTGCACGAGCTGCCCGGTCGCGAAGCCGACCAGCATGATCGCCAGCACGATGAGGGTGAAGACCGGCGCTTCCCGGTGCGAAGGCTGGCGGACACTGGCCGGTTCGCGGAGATCCTTGCGGAAGAACCAGGCGAACGCGGCGAGTTCGACGGCGAGCGTGACGAGCCACGGCAACGCCATCAGCGCGGTGAAACCGGCGAAGGTGAGGCCGGACGCGGTGAAGGCGAGCAGGTTCGTCAGGTTGGAGACGGGGAAGAGCGTGGACGCCGAGTTCGCCAGGTGCGCGCACGCGTAGACGTGCGGACGCGCGGTGAGCTTCAGTTCCGCCGCGGTGGCGAGCACAACCGGGGTCAGCAGGACGACCGTGGCGTCGAGACTGAGGACGGCGGTGACGATCGCGGCCGCGGCGAAGGTGAGCAGCAGAAGCCGGGGTGGCCGTCCGCGGCAGATCTCGGCCAGCTCGGCGCCCAGCCAGGTGAAGACGCCTTCGGCCGCGGCCAGGTGGCTGACCAGCAGGATCGCCGCGAGAAAGCCCATTGTCGGCAGCATCTGGACGACCCGTTCGCCTGCTTCGTGCGGCGAAGTCAGGCCGAGCGCGAGGACGACACCGGCGGCGGGGACCGCGAAGACGGCTTCCGGGAGACCTCGCGGACGCGCCATGGCGAACCACAGCGTTCCGGCCAGAAGCAGCAGCGACAGGGGACCGTTCACCCCCGAACGCTAGCCGCCGCGGCGGATCAGATCCCCGCCGGTTCCGGTACTCCGGCGCCGCGGTCCAGCACCCGCTCCTTCTCCCGGATCACCGGCAGCACTTCCCGGCCGAAGTGCTCGACGTCCTCCAGGTAGTGCAGGAACCCGAGCAGCAACAGGTTCGCGCCGCGCTTTTTGTACTCGATCGCCCGGTCCGCGATCTGCTCCGGCGTGCCGATCAGCCCGGTCCGGAACCCGTCGTTGTACTGCACCAGGTCCGCGAACTCCGAATCCGCCCACATGCCCTTGGCGTCCGAAGTGGACTTCCCGGCCTGCGCGACCGCCGAGCGGAATCCTTCGACGGCGGGCACGTTCGCCTTCGCCACGATCTCCCGCAGCACCTCGCGCGCCTGCGCCTCGGTCTCGCGGGCGATCACGAACCCGTTGAGCCCGAACCGCACCGCATGGTCGTTTTCCGCGGCGTACCCGCGCACCTCGTCGACCTGCTCGCTGAACCCGGCGAAATCCTTGCCGTTGCTGAAATACCAGTCCGAAACCCGACCGGCCAGCTTGCGCGCCGCGGTGGAGTTGCCGCCCTGGAAGACCTCCGGATGCGGCCGTCCGGGACCGGCGACCGGCTTGGGTTTGATGTCGAAATCGTGGATCCGGTAGAAGTCGCCGCGGAACTCGGCGTGGTCGTCGGTCCACAATTCCTTGAGCACGCGGATGAATTCTTCGGAGCGGCGGTAGCGCTCGTCGTGTTCGAGCCAAGGCTGCCCAAGTCCGGTGAATTCGTCTTTGAACCAGCCGCTGACCACGTTCACCGCGGCCCGTCCGCCGGAGATGACGTCCGCGCTGGCGATGAATTTCGCGAGCACGCCGGGCTGCCACAGTCCAGGGTGGACGGCCGCGATGACCTTCAGCCGCTGTGTCGCGAGCAGCAGCGCCAGGCTGAAACCCGTGGATTCGTGCTGGTAGGCGGCACCGTAGCTGGCGGTGTAGCGGACCTGGGTCAGCGCGTAGTCGAAGCCGTTGTTCTCGGCGAGCACGGCCAGTTCGCGGTTGTACTCGTAGCTCCAATCGGTGCGCTGCTCGATGTCGCTGGTGACCAGGCCGCCGCTCACATTCGGGACCCAGTAAGCGAATTTCAGCGGTTCCTGCGGTTGCGATGCGGTCATGGCCGGGAGTGAAACAGCGGGCCGGAAGGGGGTCAACGCGCGTCCACGCGATGGAATGTGCCGGCTTTGTGCCGCCCCGGCCCGGCTCGCCGAGCCGGGAAGGGGGCAACTCGCCTGAACTCCGCCGGGCCGCTCCGGGTACGCTGTTTCGGCGGACGAGCTGGCAGGACGGTCGCGGCCCGGGTTCTCCCGGTCCGAGGAAAGTCCGGACTCCGCAGGGCAGGGTGGTTGCTAACGGCAACCCGGGGCGACCCGCGGGACAGTGCCACAGAAAACAGACCGCCCCCGTCTCCCGACGGGGGTAAGGGTGAAACGGTGGTGTAAGAGACCACCAGCATCCCGGGTGACCGGGATGGCTCGGTAAACCCCACCCGGAGCAAGGCCAAGAGGGAGCACCGCTCCTGCGCAGGCGATCGAGGGCGGCCCGTCCGATGCCTGCGGGTAGGCCGCTGGAGCCTGCCGGCGACGGCAGGCCGAGATGGATGACCGTCGCCCGGTCCGCCGCGAGGCGGCCCGGGAACAGGATCCGGCTTACATGCCAGCTCGTCCGCCCGATCGCTACGATCGGGCGCATGGGTCAAGCCGTCGCCGCCGCTGTCGCCTTCCGGACCACCTTCGACGCACTGCACGCCCCGGTCTACTTCGCCCCGGAGACCCAGCAGCGGCTCGCCGCCGCCGGGCTCAAACCGGGATCGATGACCTACTTCGCCAGCCGTGCCGCGGCGATGGGCCAGGTCGGAGCGGGCACGGTCACCGCCGCCTTCTACAGCTTCAGCCCGAGCCTGATCGCCCACTTCGTCCCGCGGGTCTGGACCATCGCCTCCCCGGAGACCGTGCTGGAAGCCCGGCTCGCCGCCGTCGACGAGATCTACCGCCGGCTGTTCGGCGACGAGACGCTCGCGTCCGCGGAGGTCGCCGAAGCCGCGGCGCTCGCCCAGGAAGCCACCGAAGGCTGCCGTCCGGAAGGACGCCCGCTCTACGCCGCTCACGCGGACCTGCCATGGCCCGAACAGCCGCACCTCGCGCTCTGGCACGCGGTCACGCTGCTGCGCGAGCACCGCGGCGACGGGCACGTCGCGGCCCTGACCACGAACGGTCTGCCCGGCCTCGAAGCCCTGGTCACGCACAGCGCGACCAGTAACGGAACCCCGCCGGACACCGCCAAGCGCACCCGCGGCTGGAGCGACGAGGAGTGGGACGCGGCCGCGGCGCGGCTGACCGTCGACGGACTCCTCGGCGCGGACGGCGCGCTCACCGAGCGCGGGCTGGAACTGCGCGAACGCGTCGAGGCCGCGACGAACGCGGCGGCACAGGGCCCGTGGCAGCACCTCGGCGAGGAGAAGACGGCTCGGCTGGAGCAGCTGTGCGCTCCGCTCAGCCGCCGGGTGATCGAGGCCGGCGCGATCCCGAGCGCGGCCTTCCGGGCCTGATCGGAGAAACGGCCGGGAACTGCCCGGGATCACGCTTTGTAGTGAACAAATGCGCACATCGGACGTGATGGTGACCGTTATCGCATCGGAGAGTGATCAATTCCGGATTGTTTTCCGCCCCGGTTGTCACTCACCGGACTCGCGGCGGAACGCCGATCGGGGCATGCCACACTGGTCCCTGCCCGACACGCCGGTCCGGAGCGCACCGAGAGTGAGCGCCGCGCGTTTTGCGGAGCCGCACCGCCGGAAGACTGCGCAATCCGGGTGGCTTGGGTTATTCCGGAGCACCCTTGCCACGATGATGGAGGGCGAGGAATCCTGACCGTCGGACCGCAGTACCCGCCCATTGACCACAAGTCGACATCGACCGACATCTACGCAGCGCGCTTTGACCATTACCCCTTGTAACGCCATGATGGTGTTCGTAGCTTCGCCGAAGCCAGAACAGCGCGGCGTCCGCCGTGCACCGGGAGTATCGCGATGACCAGCATGACCGCCCTCGAGACTTTTGTGGCCGAAGGGATCAGCACCGGCAACGTCCGGACCTGGATGCTCGACAACATCATCCCGCTCGTGCTGCTCGCGGTGGCTCTGCTCCTGCTGTGGCTCGGCGGCGGCAAGGGCGACAACGCGGGCGTCATGCGGCGGCTCGCCGGCGTGGTCATCGCGCTCGCGATCATCGGTCTCGCGGTCAGCGGCGCGGGCGTGAACGTGGGCCAGTGGATCGCCGGCCTGTTCACCGGCTGAGGCGGAGCAGGCGTGCGGATCAGGACCGATGACGAGGTGTACCGGGTCGATGCCGTCTGGCTCGGCCCGCCGAAGGCGACTTTTCCCTGGCGAGCCCGATACGTGGCATGGCTCGTCGGCATTCCGGTCTTCCTGGTCGTGCTCACCGTGGAGCGGTGGCTCGGCTGGAGTTTCGGGTTCTTCTCCACGGCGTGGGCGTTCGTGGCCACGATCGTGATCACCCGGCTGATCACCGCCAAGATCAGCCACGAGCGCCCGCTCGGCGCCGTGATCGCGATGATGGGCCAGGAACTGCGCACGCCGAGGGAACGGACCTCGGGCGAGGGCGGCGCGGTGAGCGCCAGCCGGGTCCGGGTGCGGGCGGAGCGCCCGCTGCCGAAGCACAAGAGAAGGCGGCAGTACCAGCACCGCGACCCGCGTCGCGGAGCCGGCACGAGTGCCGGGAAACAGGGAGCACCACGAGCGCGCCGGAGCCGCCCCGCGGCTCGGGCCGGGAGGTAGTCGTTGTTCGGTCGCGGCGGAAGCCGAGGGAAGCGGGAGCAAGACGTCCCTGCCGGTGCGTGGAACGCGCCGCCGCAGGGCCGTCCGCCGTCCGGCGGCACGAAGTCCGGCGGCAAGGGCCGCAGGCTGCCCGGTGAGCAGGCGATCCCGGCGTACACGCCGTCGATCGCCGCGCGGAGCATCGACGGGCATCTGCTGCGGACCGGGTACGAGGTGTACGCCTGGTACCGGCTCGCGCCGCAGCGCTGGTCGTTCCGTTCCGATTCGCAGCGCCGCGACCTGATCGCGGCCATCGCGGGCCAGTACGCCGAACTGCAGGGCCGATGGCTGCACCTGCGCGTCACCAACCGGCCGTACCCGATCCGGATGTGGGCCGAGGCGCACGTGCACAACGCGGTCGGGCGGCCGAACGACGTGCCGGGCGCGCTGTCGTTCGACGACTACCTGATCGGCGAGCAGCAGCAGCTGATGGGCCGCTCGATGGCGGAAAAAGAGGTCTACCTCGGCGTCCAGGTGCAGACCCGGCGCATGGTGGACCGCGCGGTCGAACGCGCCGCGCCGGTGCTGCGCCGGATCCTTCCCGAGGCGGTCGACGCCGAGCTGGCCGCGCTCGACTCCGAGATCGAGCACCTCGACCAGGTCATCGGCAGCGCCGGCCTGGAAGGCCGGCCGGTGCACGCCGAGGAGATGTCCTGGCTGATGCACCGCTCGTGCTCGCTGGGCCTGCCCGCGCCGCGGAACATGCCCGCGGTGCCCGGCGCGGCGTGGGAGCCCGAGGACCTCGCCAGCTTCACCGACGCGGCGGATTTCCACGCCGAGCCGTACGCGCCCACGGTCACCGTGCGCGGCCGCACCGGCTCCAACGCCGGGGTCTCGCGGCATCTCGCGGTGCTCACCGTCGGCCAGATGCACGGCCTGCAGATCCCCGAGGTCGACGACCCGTGGATCCAGCACGCGGACCGGCTGCCGGCGGCGGTCGAGGTGTCCGCGCGGATCTACGTGCGGCGACCGGAAGAGGTGTCCGGCGAACTGCAGCGGCAGATGAACAAGGTCCGCTCGCAGGTCAAGCACTACACCGACGAGCACGAGCTGGAGCCGCCGCAGTCGCTGGCCCGGCAAGCCGGCCGGGTGCTGGAGATCGACGACGAGATGACGTCGGGCTTCACCGCGCTGGCCACGCGCGTGCGGTCGTGGTGGCGGCTCGCGGTGTCCGGCCCGACTGAGCGCGACGCGCTGCGGCTGGCCCAGCAGCTGCTCGATCTGTACAAGCCGAAGATCGCCATCGAGCACCCGGAAGCGCAGTACGCGATGGCCCGCGAGTTCATCCCGGGCGAGCCGCTGGCCTCAGGCGCGTACATGCGCCGCGGCTCGGTGGTGTGGACGGCTTCGGCGGTGCCCACCGCGACCGCGGAGGTCGGCGACCGGCGCGGCATCCTGCTCGGCGAAACGGTCACCGCGACGCGGCGGCCAGTGGCCTGGGACCCGTGGATGGCACAGGAGATCCGTGACGGATCCGGCCTCACCGCGATGGTCGCCGGGCTCGGCGGCGGCAAGTCGTTCCTCGGCGGCGGCATCGTCTACAAGACGCTGCGGGCCGGGGCGCACTGGACGATCCTCGACCCGTCCGGCCCGCTGTCGCGGCTGTGCGAGCTGCCGGAGATCCGGCCGTACGCGCGGCCGATCAACCTGCTCAACGCCCAGCCGGGCATTCTCAACCCGTACCGCGTGGTCGCCGATCCGCTGATCGAGCACTTCATGGACGAGGAGGACCCGGAACGCTCGTGGCGGCGCGAAAAGGCGCTGGCCGGGGCGACCCGGCGGCGGCTCGTGCTCGACGTGCTGACCGGCGTGCTGCCGTACGAGGTGTCGCGGATGGCGCAGACCCGGATCGTGCTGCTGCGCGCGGTGCGCGCGGTCGGCGGCCGGTTCGACGCCGACCCGGGCCAGGTCATCGACGCGCTGCGGCGGGATTCGAGCGAGCACCACGAGCACGCGGTCGTGGTCGCGGACTTCCTGGACGAGATGCGCGAGCGGATGGCGCTGCTGATCCCGGAAACCGACGCGGACCCGTACTCCGAGACCCGCGACGACCGGATGACCGTGCTCACCATGGCGGGGCTGACCCTGCCGAAGGACGGCGTGCCGCGCGAATACTGGACCGACGCCGAATCGCTCGGCGTGGAAATGCTGAACCTCGCCGCGTGGCTGACCCAGCGGTCGGTGTACGAGAAGCCGAAGGAACTGCGCAAGGGCGTCTGGATCGACGAGGCGTTCTTCCTGTCCGAGGTGCCGACCGGGCGCGTGCTGATGAACCGGTTCGCCCGCGACTCGCGGAAGTGGAACGTCCGGGTGCTGCTGTCCTCGCAGATCCCGGCGGACTTCCTGAAGATCCAGGGTTTCGTGGCGCTGCTGGACTCGGTGTTCGTCGGACGGCTGGACGACGACGACGCGCAGGCCGACGCGCTGCGGCTGCTGAAGGTGCCGGTCGGCGTGGGCTACGAGCAGGTCGTCGCCGCGCTCGGCCGCCGTCCCGGCGCCCAGCGCGGGCTCGAACGCGACATGGAGCCCCGGCAGTTCATCTTCGGCGACGGAGCCGGCGGCGTGGAACGCATCCGCGTCGACTTCTCCGGCCCCCATCTCGACGCGTTGCGCGCGGCCATGGACACCACCCCGGGCTCGCCCGACGCGCGCGGCAAGGCAGGCAGCGAACTCGCGGCACCCCGCGAGGACGAGGCCAAACCGTACGTCCCCGCCCCACCGGAGGACGACGAGCTGGAACACGACTTCGAACTCCAGGCGGAACTCGAGGTCGGGCTCGCCGACGAGCAGCTGCTGGGCTCGCCGGACCCGCTCGCGTCAGAGACCGGCGAGGTGGAGGGTGCAGTGCGCGACGGACGGCAAGAGGACCGGCACGCCCGCGCCGGCGGCAAGGGCGGCGGCACCGGCAGGGATGCCGCATGACCCCCGGTGATCCGGGCCGGCTGGCGCCGGCCGTGAGGAGGCCTGCGTGAACACCGTTTTCACGCTGGCGTTCGTCCTCGCGTTCGCCGCCGGCTGGCACGCGCTGCGCAAACGCGTCAAGGAGGGCCCGAAGCCGGGCGGCCGCCGCCCCAGCCGCCGCGCGGCGTTGCTGGCCGTGGTGGCGGTCATCGGGCTGCAGACGGTGCTGTTCGCGCCTTCCGCGAACGCGGCGGCGTGCGGGGAGCCGCCGAACCCGGAGCGGCCAGGCGCGGGCATGGTCGGCGCGCTCGACCCCGCCGAAGGCCACGGCGAGGCGGGCAGTCCGTACATCGATTACAGCTACGCCGGATTCGTGTGGAACACGTATCAGACGAACTGCACGGCGCTGTCGGCAATCGCTTCGCCCAGCTCCACGATCGACACGTGGGCGGGCAACCAGCTGTTCAATGTCGGCAAGAACATCGTCGGCGCCACCAACTCGCTGCACTACACGGTGCTCGAGGGCGGCTTGCTCAACCCGATCTACAACGCGGTGAAGTCGGGCGCGGAGAAGGTCTACAACAACATCTACGCGCAGCTGTTCGGGCTGGTCGCGCTGATTCTGTCGATCATGTTGTTCCGCAACATCTGGCGGGGCGACCTGGCCGGGGTCAGCAAGCGGGCGCTCTACGCGTTGGCCGGCGTGTGGCTTGCCGCGTCGTCGCTCGCGATGCTGCGGTATTTCGATCCGATCGACAAAGCGATCGTGCAGACCACCACGAACATCCAGGCCGGGTTCGTGGACGAGTCCGAGAACCGGGTCGTGCGGCACATCCTGCCGACCGACTTGCACAACGAAGTGGTCTACAAGAACTGGCTGCGCGGGGAGTTCGGGTCGCCGGACGCGCCGCAGGCGGCCCAGTACGGCCGCCCGCTGCTCGACGCCCAAGCCTTCACCTGGGAACAACTGCGCAACGGCGACGACGGGAAACAGAACGTCGTCGACGCCAAAAAGGCCGCTTTCAAAGACATCTCCACCAAACTCGGCCCCGCCACTGGTTACTTCACCGGCGAGGCGGGCGGCCGCACCGGCGCCGGGTTCCTCGCGCTGGGCCAGAGCCTCGTCTACTCGCTCTTCCAGCTGCTGGCCAAGGCGTCCGTGCTGCTCGCGCAGGTGCTGATCCGCCTGTTCGCGCTCACCGCGCCGTTGATCGGCCTGGTCGCGCTGCTGAACCCGGAGATCCTGCGCCGCGTGCTGAAGGTCGCCGGCGGCATCGCGTTCAACCTGGTCGTGCTGTCGGTGCTGGCCGGCGTGCACGCGCTGCTGCTGCAGGCGATCTTCGCCGCGGGCGACGGGCTCAACCTGCTCACCAAGATGGTCCTCGCCGGGCTCATCACGGTGCTGCTGTTCCTCGTCGGGCGCCCGGCGCGGCGGCTGTGGCAGATGGTCGAGATGTCGGTCAGCATGGTCGGCGGCGCGGTGCCGACGCCGGGCGGCGGGCTGTTCTCCCGGTTCCGCCGGAAGAACGAGCCAACGCCGCAGGACCAGTTCTGGCAGAACATCCGCGACACCGACGACGTCGTGGACGGCGAACAGCGCGGCCCGATCGGCGCGACCGTCGGCGGCGGCCGGTACCGGCCCGAGGCCGCGGTTTTCGCCAGCTCGCAGCGGCTCGACAACGGCTCCCGCGCGGCCCGGCCGGCAGCGGCCTGGTCCGGGGCGCCGTGGCCGGGCGCGGTCGGTCCCGCGCAGTCCGCCGCGGGTGCGCTGCCCGCGGGCGGCGGCGGAGCCGCGCCGGTGTTCGGCCAGTACCACCCGGTCGCCGGTGCGCCCGGCGACTACGTGATGGCCGGCGCGCGCCGGCCGGCCAGGGAAAGCCGCCAGGTCGACACGTCTCCGGTCGCCGACCGGCGGTGGAGCGACGAGCCGGAGCCGGTGGTCGTCCCGTCGCGGATGGCCGCGCCGGATCGCGGCTACTCCGCCCCGGCCCCGGACCAGCCCGGGTTCACCGTGCCGGCGCAGGGCGTCCGGGCCCAGCCGCGCCGGGTGGATCCCGAGGTCGTGGCCGGGAAACCGGTGTTCGTGCTGTACCGCCCGTCGCGCGGCATCGAGGTCCGCGACACCGACCAGGTCATGGGGCGGTGACCGATGCCGATCCGCACCAACCGGGGCCGGACCGCGGTCTACCGCCGCCTGTGGGGCTTCCCGCTCCGGTCGCCCCGGCACCTCGTGGGCACGCTGGTCTTCCTGGCGATCGTGATCACCGCGCTCGGCGTCGTCCTGCCCAAGGTGCTGGGCAAACCGGCGTCCGCGCACCCGGGAGGGAACTCGCCGAACGCCTCGGCCGGGCCGCACACCGGCGTCGCGGCCCCGGTGCCCAGCACGGAAACCCTGCCGACCCGGCTGACCCAGCCGCTGGTCACCCCGACGTCGGCGGCGCCGAACCCGGAGGCGTTGAACGTCGCGAAACAGTGGGCGACCGCCTGGGTGCACCATCCGGCGGGCATCACGAATGCCGACTGGCTCAACGGGATGCGCGCGCTCACCACTGACGAGTACCTGCCCGTCATGTCCACTGTGGACCCGGCGAACATCCCGGCGACCAAGGTCACCGGCGACCCGACGGTCGCGCAGTCCTACTCCAGTTCGGTCAAGGTCGTGGTCCCCACCGACGGTCCGAAACTCAGCATCACCGTGGTCAAAACCGCGGCGGGGTGGCGAGTGTCGGACTATGACCAGGCGAGCTGACCGTGAAGCTGGCCATTCTCGTCGCGGTGGTGATCGCCGCCGTTTTTGCCACCGTGCTCACCACCAACGTCGTGCAGAAGGCGGTGACCGACCAGCAGCAGGCCGCGGCCGGCGGGCTCGCGCTGACCTCGTGCGACGCCGCGATCGGCCCCACGCAGCCCGGACAGCCGGAGCAGGGCGGGGCGGACGCCGCCGAACTCGACCAGGAGTCGCGCAACACGGTCGCGCTGATCATTTCGATCGGCAAGCAGCGCAGCCTCTCGCCGCGCGCGTGGCAGGTCGCGATCCAGGCCGGGATGACCGAATCGCGGCTGCACAACGTGAACTACGGCGACCGCGATTCGCTCGGCATCTTCCAGATGCGCCCGTCGATGAACTGGGGCAGCCCGGCCCAGGTCACCGACCCGAATTACGCGATCAACAAATTCTTCGACGTCCTGCTCGCGGTCCCGGACTGGGAAAACCTGCGTCCCGGCGACGCGGCGCAGCGCGTCGAGCGATCCGGTTTCCCGGACCGTTACCACCGGTGGGAGGCCATGGCGGCCACGCTGGTGCAGAACCTGGGCCAGGTCGCCGACGTGGTCGGCTGCGGGCAGGGCATGGGCGCGGCGCTGCCGCCGAGCCAGGCCGCGGCGCAGGCGATCAAGTTCGCGCTCGGCGAGCAGGGCAAGCCCTACGTCTGGGGCGCGACCGGGCCGGATTCCTACGACTGCTCCGGCCTGATGCTGCGGGCCTACGAGTCGGCGGGCGTGATCCTGCCGCGGGTTTCGAAGGACCAGTACAAGGCGGGCGCGATGCTGCCGGTGCGCGAGGCGCAGCCCGGCGACCTGATTTTCCTCGCCACCGACCCGGCCGACCCGGCGACCATCCACCACGTCGCGATGTACCTGGGAGACGGCAAGATCGTCGAGGCCCAGCAGACCGGCGTGCCGGTGCACGTGCGCCCGTTCTCGTTCGACGAGCACGAAGTCGTGCCGCAGGCGGTGCGCCCCGGCGTCTAGCATGGGTGCGGGAGGCACCGGCTCTTGACCCGCGGATGCCCAGTGCCGCGGGTCCGGATTCACCCCGAAGTCGCGGCCTGTCCACGAGCACGTGGCCGCGCGCTGGCAGAGGATGGCACACGTGGCACGGAAATTCGGCAAGCGCGGCAAATCAGGCCAGAGCGAGCCCCAGGACCCGGCGGCGCTGTTCGGCGCACCGCAGCCGCCGCGTCAGTCCGCGCATCCCGCGTCCAGCACCCCGCTGGCGGACTTGCTGAACCAGGGGATGCCCGGCGTGGACGGCGGGTACGTCGTCCTGCCGCGTTCCCTGGCAGAGGGCATGTCGCTTCCGTGGCAGCAGCAGATGGCGGCCTTGCTGGCCCAGTTCCACGCCGAGCACGCCCGGCTGTCGTGGCCGGTGTACCGGGTGGTTCCGTCGCGCTACGAGCGCTTGGTGGATCTCGACGAGGAACAGCTCGCGGAGGCCGGCTACCTGGTGGAGATGGATGCCGAGGGGGAGATGGTCTACCGGGAACGGAGCGGCCGGAAGGTCCAGGACCCGGACCACACGACGGTGCTGGTGTCCTGCCTGGACCCGATCCCGCGCCCGGCCGCCGCCGGCCCGGCGCCTGCGGGGGAGGCTCCGCCGGCGGGCCCGCTGGCCGCGCCGGTGCCGATGAACATCGGTCCGGCACCGGTGTGGCGCTCGGTGCCGCACGGGACCGAGGGTTCGGCGGGGGAACCCGGCCCGTCCCCGGCAGCGGCTGGCCCGGTGGCGCGCCCGCCGGAAGACGCGGTGCGTAGCTCGGCGGATCCTGGCCAGGTCGCTCCTTCTCCGCCGGAAGAGCCGGTTCCGCCAGCTAAGCAGGCCCCCGAGCCGGTCCCTGCCGAGGCGACGGACCCGGTCGAACCTGCCGCTCCGCCTGCGCCCGAAGAGGCAGCGGACTCGCCCGTGCCCAGCGGGACGGCTCCATCCGTGCAGCCCGGAGCCCCCGCGCCGATCGATCCGCAATTGCGAGCGAGGCAGGCGTGGCAGCCGAAGCCGTACGTGCACGAGCCGCGTCAACCCGCCCGTCCGGCGGAAACGTTGCCGCCACAGGGGAATCCGGCTGGCCCGGCGCAGGGTCGGCATGAGGCGCCCCCGCTGTCCGGTTGGCAGGGACAGCCGGCGGCCCCGCACGGCCAGGTTCCTCAGCCCGGGGCGCAGCAGTACGGCGCGGTGCCTGCCCCTGCCCCGCAGACCTCGACCGGGCAACAGCCCCCGGTCGCGCCGGTGCAGCAGCCTTCGCCGACAGTTCCCACTGCGGAGTCGGCGAACCCGCCCGCTGCTGGGGCCGTGCAACCGGTTCCGCCGGTCAACGCTGAGGCGCAGCAGCCGGTTCCTGGTGGGAAGTCGGCGAACTCGCCCGCCTCCGGTTTTGCAGTCCCACCCGTGAATCCCCCGGCCCCCAGCTCGGAATCAAGCCCGTCCGCAGCGGTTCCGAATCCTCCAGCGCAGCATCAGCCGACGGCTCCTGCCTCGCCGAGCGCGGAGTCGCCGAACCTGCCCACAGCTGGGGCGGTGCAACCGGGACCCGCGAATCCTCCGGCACCGCATCAGCCGACGGTCCCTCCCGCACCTGGCGCGGAGTCGGCGAATCCGCCTGCACCGGTCCCGCCCGTGAACCAGCCGGTGCAGCATCAGCAGCCGTCAGCTCCTCCCGCGCCCAGCGTGGAGCCGCCAAATCCGCCCGCACCCGCCGCGCAGCCGACGAATCCGCCCGCGGCCGGTGCGCCGTTCCAGCTGCCGCAGCCCAGCGGACGTCGGCGGCCGACTGAGACCGGGCCGGACGGGCGGGCGTTGCCGGTCTTTCCGGGGCAAGAGACCGGCCCGTCCAGCCCGCCGCCGGCGCGGCCTCATCGGGACGAGCTGCCGGTCTTCCCAGGCAAGGAATCCGCCGTACCGCCGGTGCCGGACTACGGCGCTCCCACCCCGACCGACGACGCGGCGACCCCGCCCCGCGGCATCCCGGTCGGGGACGCTCGCGGGTGGTTCGACGAGCACCCTGACCACCAGGACGACGGCCCGGCCGACTTCGGGCCCACCGGGCAGCCGACCGAGGTCCCGTTCCGCTGGCGCAAGTGAGCGGACAGGTGTCAGGCTGAACGCATGTCTGACGACCCGAACCCCGACCAGGGCTGGTACTACAACACCCGCACCCACGAAGTCGAGCACCTGGAACGCAGCCGAGGAGTCGACCTCCTGGGCCCATACCCGGACGAAGCCACAGCCCGCCGCGCGCTCGACATCGCCCGCGAACGCACCCGGCAAGCCGACGCCGCCGACCGCGCCTGGGACGGCGACTGACAATCCGCGGACGAAGTCCCGGGTTCGCGCGGCTCTGTGGGCAGGTAGCGCGGCCGAGCGTGCTGGGGAACACCGGTTGCCGGAGAGGGGCCTCGGTTCGCGAGTCTGGCGGGCTGGAGAGCCAAGGCGGCCGACCGCGCCTCGTGGAGCAAGCCTCGGGTTTGCGCGAGTCTCGTCGGCCGGGGGCGGCCGACCGGGGGCGGCGATTGACTGTCCGCAAGCATGCGCCAGGAACCCGCGACAGCGCGAAACCGCCGACCGGACAGCGCGTCCGGTCGGCGGCAGGCACCTTCACCACCCGAGGAGAGTCACCTGGCCACCAAAGCCGGGTCCAGCACGAATTCCGGATCCACCTGCTGCTCCAGGTCCGCCCCCACGCGCCCGTTGCCCCAGGCGCGCGCGTTCCGCAGGTGGAATTCCACGCCCTGCCGCTGATAGCGCGCCCAATCTCGCGGCGTGGCGTCCACCAGGTCCTGCATCGCGGACAGCGTCGCCAGGTTGTGTGGTTCCAGTTCGCCGATCGGCCGGGTCTTGCCGCGTTCGGCGGCTCGGACGTGGCCGGACGTGGTCAGCCAGCCCAGCAGTGCCGAGCCCAGTTGTTCGGTCAGGAAGTCGACGTCGTCGCTGTCGGTGACCTTGTTCCCGAGCGCGACCAGGTGAACGCCGAAGTCCCGGGCGTGCTCCGCGTACTGCCGGTAGACCCCGACGCTGCGCAGGGTCGGTTCGCACACCAGGAACGTCACGTCGAAGCGGGTGAACAGGCCGGAAGCGAACGCGTCGGCGCCGGCGGTCATGTCCATCACCACGTACTCGTCCGCGCCGTCCACCAGGTGGTTCAGCAGCAGCTCGGCCGCGCCGACCTTCGAGTGGTAGCAGGCCACGCCCAGGTCGTCCTCGTCGAACTGGCCGGTGACGCCCAGCCGGACGCCGCCGAGCGGGCGGAAGCAGGCGTCGAAGACGGGGTTGTCCTCGAAGGGCCGCACGAGCCGCGAACCCCGGCCGGGCGGGGTCGTCTTGATCATCGCGTCGGCGGACGGGATCCGCGGGTTGTCGCCGCGCAGGTAGTCCTTGATCAGCGGCATGTGGTCGCCGAGCGTCGGCCACGCCAGTGCCTGCTCCTCGGTCGCGCCGAGGGCCACCGCGAGGTGCTGGTTGATGTCGGCGTCGATGGCCAGCACCGGTTTGCCCGCAGCGGCCAGATAAGAGACGAACAGCGACGAAAGCGTGGTCTTCCCGCTGCCGCCCTTGCCGACGAACGCGATCTTCACCGATCCGGCCCCTTCTGAACATGAAGACGATTGTCAATGTCAGGCAGGCTACACCCGACCGGCCCGCGCCCGAACGGGCGATCACCGGCGGTTCGGCGGGATAGTGTTGGATCGTGCCGCCACTCGTGCTGAGGACGTCAGCGTCGGGAGGGGACTTCGGTCGTCTCCGGACGGAGTTCGCGCTGCCGGAGTCGTTCGGGCCCGCGGTGCTCGCGGAGGCCGAGGCGGCGGTGGTCGATCCGCTCGCGTCGGCGGGCGGCCGCGAGGACGCCACCGGCCTGCCGTTCGTCACGATCGATCCGCCCGGGTCCAAGGACCTCGACCAGGCGATGGTGCTCGAGCGGCGCGGCAGCGGCTTCCGGGTGCAGTACGCGATCGCGGACCTGGCGGCGTTCGTCCCGCCCGGCGGGGCGCTCGACCACGAGGCGCGGCGGCGCGGGCAGACGCTGTACCTGCCGGACGGCAATGTTCCGCTGCATCCGCCGGTGCTGTCCGAGGGCGCGGCCAGCCTGCTGCCCGGCGAGGTGCGGCCGGCGGTGTTGTGGACCATCGATGTCGACGAGGCCGGCGAAATCGTCGCCACGCGGGTCCGGCGGGCGCTGGTGCGGTCCACGGAGCAATTTGATTACGAAGGAGTCCAGGCGTCCCTGGACGCGGGGCGGCCGCATCCGTCGGTGGCGGCGTTGCCGGAGCTCGGCCGGTTGCGGCGAAGCCTCGCGGTGCGGCGCGGCGCGGTCGAACTGCAGTTGCCGGAGCAGGAAATCAGCGGCGACGTCGACGGCGGCTGGGTCCTCGCGCGCCGCCCGCGGACGGCCGTCGACGCCTGGAACGCCGAGATCTCGCTGCTCACCGGGATGGCCGCGGCGCGGATCATGATCGACGCCGGGATCGGGGTGCTGCGGACGCTGCCGTCCCCGGAGCCGGACGCGGTGGAATGGCTGCGCCGGTCCGCGACGGCGGTCGGGCTGGCTTGGCCGGTCGAGCTGACCGTGTCCGAGTTCCTGTCTACTTTGGACCCGGGGCAGCCGTCGTCGATGGCGCTGTACGCGGACACCACGCGGTTGTTGCGCGGCGCGGGATACACGGCCTTCGCCGGGGAACTGCCCGCGGTTACCACGCACGCGGGGATCGGCGGAGCGTACGCGCACGTCACAGCGCCGATCCGGCGGCTCGTCGACCGGTTCGGCACCGAGGTGTGCCTGGCGGTTACTGCTGGCCGTGAGGTGCCGGATTGGGTGCGGGAAGCGCTGTCCGAGGTGCCGGCGCAGATGTCCGCTTCGGACAGTCTGGCGGCACGGGTCGAGCGGGCGTGCATAGATCAGGTCGAAGCGTGGGTACTCGCTGAGCAGGTGGGTCGCGAGTTCACCGCGGTGGTGTTGCGCGCGGACGAGAGCCGGGCGGAGATCCTGGTCGAGAATCCGCCGGTGATGGCGAAGTGCTCCGGCGAGGAGTTCCCGGAGGGCGAGCGGATCGCGGTGCGGCTGACCGAAGTGGACGTCGAGCAGCGGAAGGTGTCGTTCGAACGGGTATGAGGAACGCGGAACTGGTCGATGATCTCGGCGAGCCGGTGCCGATCGAGGGCCCGCCGAAGCGCGTGGTGTCGCTGGTGCCGTCGCTGACCGAGGCGGTCGAGGCGAGCGCGCCGGGGCGGCTGGTCGGTGCCACGGATTACTGCACGCATCCGGCCGATCTGGACGTGGCGCGGGTCGGCGGGTCGAAGTACCCGAAGCTGGACCGGGTGCTGGCGCTCGAACCGGACCTGGTGCTGGCGAACTCCGAGGAGAACCGGCCCGAGGACGTGGAAACCTTGCGGGCCAACGGGATTCCGGTGTTCGTGATGGCCGCGGCGGAGTCGGTGCCCGCCGCGCTCGGGTCGTTGCGGCGGATTTTCGGCCAGGTGTACGGGATCGACGAACCGGAATGGCTCGACACCGCGGACGAGCTGTGGCGCGAGGTGCAGCCGGTGCGCTACCGGGCGGTGATTCCGGTGTGGCGCAAACCGTGGATCGTGCTGGGCCGCGACACCTTCGCCGGAGACGTGCTGCGCCGGGTCGGGGTCGAGAACGTCTATTCCGGACACTCCGAGCGCTATCCCCGGCCGTCGCTGGAAGAACTCCAGAAGACCGGGGCCGACCTGGTCGTACTGCCCGACGAGCCGTACGAGTTCACCCAGGACGACGGCCCCGGCTTCTTCCCGGAGATGCGCCCGGTGCTGCTGTCCGGGCGCTACCTCACGTGGTACGGACCGTCTCTCGTGGACGCCTACGCGGCGCTCAGAGAGTCAATCCAGTAAGGACAGTCACGCGCTCCTCGGTGAAGTCCGCCATCGCCGCGGCCGGGCCTTCCCGGCCGACGCCGGAGTCCTTCACGCCGCCGTAGGGCATCTGGTCGGCGCGGAAGCTCGGCACGTCGCCGATCAGCACGCCGCCCACCTTGAGCCGGGCGGACACGTCGAACGCGGTCGGCAGGTCGCGGGTGAACACCCCGGTCTGCAACCCGAACCGCGACGCGTTGATCCGCTCGACCCCGTCGTCCACAGAGGACACCCGGACCAGCGAGACCACCGGGCCGAACACCTCGTCCGCCATCACCGAGACGTCCTCGGGCACCTCGGAGAGCACGGTCGGCTCCACCGTCGCGCCCGACCGGCCGCCGCCGGTCAGCAGCTTCGCGCCGGCGACCACCGCGTCGGTGACCCAGGATTCGACCCGCGCCGCGGCCGCCTCGTTGACCAGCGGGCCCACGTCGACGCCGTCCTCGCGCGGGTTTCCGGTGCGCAGCGCGGCGACCTGCTCCAGCACCTTCTGCTGCAGCTCGTCGTAGACGTCGGTGTGCGCGTACACGCGCTGCACCGAAATGCACGACTGGCCGGCCTGGTACATGGCGAACGTCGCGATGCGCTGCGCGGCGAAGTCCAGGTCCGTCCAATCCGGACAGACCAGCACCGCGCCGTTGCCGCCGAGTTCCAGCGCGACGTGCTTGCGCGGCACGCTGTCGCGGATCGCCCAGCCGACCGGCACCGAGCCGGTGAAGGACACGACGGGCAGCCGCGGGTCCTTGACCAGTTCGGCGGTCGCGTCGTTTCCCAGCGGCAGGATCGACCAGCTGCCCGCCGGAAGATCGGTCTCGGCGAGGAGTTCGCCGAGCAGCAGCGCGGTCAGCGGCGTCGCCGGGGCGGGCTTGAGCACGATCGGCGCGCCGACCGCGATGGCTGGCGCGACCTTGTGCGCCACCAGGTTCAGCGGGAAGTTGAACGGCGTGATGCCCAGCACCGGACCGCGTGGCACGCGCCGGACGAGCGCCAGCCGTCCGGTGCCGCCCGGATCGGTGTCGAGGCGCTGCAGGTCGCCGGAGAACCGGCGGGCTTCCTCGGACGCCCAGCGGAACGTCGAAACCGCACGGCCGACCTCGCCGCGCGACCACTTCAGCGGCTTGCCCGATTCGGCGGTGATCAGCTGCGCGATCTCCTCCGTCCGTTCGGAAAGCCGCCGCGAAATGTGGTCGAGCGCGCCCGCTCGGACGTGCGCGGGCAGCGTCGCGAACTCGTCGGCGACGTCCGCCGCGGCCTGCACCGCACTCTCCACTTCGGACGGTCCGGGCACGTAGTGCGCACCGGCTTCGGAACCGTCGAAGGAATGCCGGACGACGGTAGTTTCGCTGCTGGTTACCGGCTTTCCGGCCACCCAGAACGGAAAAGTCACTTGCGGGCCTCCGTGGCGATCGCGTACTCGAGAACGGCGAGGCCTTCGTCGAGCAGTTCGTTGGACAGGGACAGCGGGGGAAGCAGCCGGACGACGTTGCCGTACGTGCCGCAGGTCAGCACCACGACGCCCTGTGCGTGACAGGCGGCGGCGATGCGCTTCGTGAGGTCCGCGTCCGGTTCGTTCGTGCCCGGCTTGACGAACTCGGCCGCCAGCATCGCGCCGCGTCCGCGGACATCGCCGATCACGCCGGTTTCCTCGGCCAGCGCCCGAAGCCGCGGCAGCACCAGTTCTTCGATGCGCTTCGCGGAACCGGTCAGGCCGTCGCTCCGCATGGTCTCGATCGCGCCCAGCGCCGCGGCGCACGCGATCGGGTTGCCGCCGTAGGTGCCGCCGAGCCCGCCCGGGCCGACCGCGTCGAGCAGCTCGGCCCGCCCGGTCACCGCGGCGAGCGGCAGGCCGCCCGCGATGCCCTTGGCCGTGCAGACCAGGTCCGGGACGACGTCCTCGTGCTGCGAGGCGAACCAGTTGCCGGTGCGGCAGAAGCCGGTCTGCACCTCGTCGGCGACGAACACGACGCCGTTCGCCTGGCACCACGCCGAAATCGCGGGCAGGAAGCCGGGGGCGGGCTCGATGAACCCGCCCTCGCCCTGGATCGGTTCGAGCACGACCGCCGCGACCTGGTCGCCGCCGATCTGCTTCTCGATCCGGTCGATCGCCTGCCGCGCGGCCTCCGGGCCGGCCAGCCCGTCGCGGTACGGGTACGAGCCCGGCACGCGGTACACCTCGGGCGCGAACGGGCCGAATCCGTGCTTGTAGGGCACCGATTTCGCGGTCATGCCCATGGTCAGGTTGGTGCGGCCGTGGTAGGCGTGGTCGAACACGACGACGGCCTGGCGACCGGTGGCGGTGCGGGCGATCTTCACCGCGTTCTCGACCGCTTCCGCGCCGGAGTTGAACAGCACCGACTTCTTCGCGTGGTCGCCCGGCGTCAGCGCGGCCAGCGCCTCGCACACCTCCACGTAGCCCTCGTACGGGGTGACCATGAAGCAGGTGTGGGTGAACAGCGAAGCCTGCTCGCGGACCCGGTCGACCACCTCGGGCGCGGAGTGCCCGACGCTCGTCACGGCGATGCCGGAACCGAAGTCGATCAGCACGTTGCCGTCGGCGTCGGTGAGCAGGCCGCCGCTGGCGGAGGTGATGTATGCGGGCAGCGTCGACGCGACCCCGGCGGCGACCGCGTTCGCGCGGCGCTCTTGCAGCGCGCGGGAAACCGGCCCGGGGATCTCGGTCTGCAGCCTGCGCTGCCGGGGTGCCGGAGCCTGCGGCTCGGCGGCGGTGCTGGTGGTCACGGGCGCTCCTGCGGCACGGTCGTGAGCGGTGCTCCCGGATGGAACCGCTCACGAGCTTTGGGTGGGTCGCCCTCAGGATGGGGCCTGCGCCGCCCGCCGTCAGCTGGCCGTTCTGTCCAACTTGGTGGCTATAATTGGCCGTTATGGCACTCACCTTGCGGGCGCTGGCCGCCGAACCCGCCCTCGGCCTGCGCGTCGTCGCGGGCGAGGCCGGGCTCGACCGGCCCATCGGCTGGGTGCACCCCACCGAGCTGAGCGACCCGCGGAGCTTCCTCGAAGGCGGGGAACTGCTGCTCACGACCGGTCTGACGCTCTACAGCGCGACGTACGCGCCCTATCTCCGACGGTTGGTCGATGCAGACGTCGCGGGGCTCGGCTTCGGCGTCGGGCTGAGCCATGCCAAGGTGCCGGACGCACTGGTGGCGGTCGCCGACGAAGTCGGGTTGCCGGTGCTGGAGGTGCCGCGGAAGACTCCGTTCATCGCGATCACGCGTGCGGTGTCCCGGTCGGTCGCGGCGGACGAGTATGCCGCGACGGTGCGGATCGGCCGCGCCCAGCAGGAACTGACCCGGACCGCGGTCGGGCGCGGCGGTGCCGGGGGAGTGGTGCGTCGGCTCGCGCGGCTCATCGACGGCTGGGTGGTGCTGTACGACTCGGCCGGACGGATGCGGGAGGCGTCGCCGGCCAAAGCGCGCAATGTCGAACTGGACGTCACCAGTCTTCGCGCGGGCACTCGCGTGGTGTCCCATGGCGAGGATGAGGTCGTGCTCCAGACCCTGCATACGCGGGGCACGTTGGCGGTCGGCACCGCGGAACCGTTGGACAGCACCGGACGGCACATCGTCAACACGGCGGTCTCGTTGCTTTCCCTTGCCCTGGAGCAGGATCGAGCGCAGCGGCTTTCGCTGTCCCAGCTGCACACCGGCGTGCTGGAACTGCTCGCAGCCGGACACGACCAGCTGGCCCGCCAGGTGGTGCCGGGCCTTCCGCGCGAGCCGTGGACGGTGCTCGCGGTCGCCGGAAGCAAGGCCGCCCGGAACACGCTGTACGAACGGCTGGAAACCCTTGCCGGGCAAGTGTTCGCCGCGCATCGCGGGGACAAGCTGATCGTGCTGGCGGAGAACGACGACGTGCGCGCGATCGTCGCGGAGACCGGGGAATTCCACAGTGGACTGTCGGTGGCGAGCGAATTTCCCACCGCGCTACGGCAGGCGGAGGAAGCGGCCGAGGCGGCCCGGACGCAGCGCGTGGAGCTGCTCCGCTACGCCGACCACGCCGGAGCCGGTCTGCTGGGCTTGCTCGATCGCCAAGCCGCGCAAGCGTTTTCCAGCCAGCTCCTCGCGCCGGTGCGGGAGTTCGACCGGACCGGCCGCGGTGACCTGGAGCGGTCCCTGCGCTGCTGGCTCGAACACCACGGCCACTGGGATCTCGCCGCGACGAAGCTCGGCGTGCACCGGCACACGTTGCGCAACCGGGTCACCAAAGCGGCTGAACTGCTGCGCCGGGACCTCGACGCGCCCGGCGTCCGCGCGGAACTGTGGTTCGCCCTGCAGGTCAGGTCGTGACCAGCAGCGTGATCGGCGAATCCCCGCACCGCCGCAAGGTCGTCCCGCCCGGCGCCGTGTACGGTTCCGCGCCGGAGGCCCACCAGGCCGGCACGTCGATTTCGCGCACCAGCGACCCGGTCGCCTTCCGCACGCTGTTCGAGACGATCACCCGGCCCTGCGCGTTGAGCAGCGCGGCGGTCCGGCCGAGCGCGCGCAGCCGGCGACTCACCGTGCGCTCGAACTCGCGCACATACACGTCCGCACCAACGACTCCGGCGAATTCCTCACCGCGGGTAACGGGAACGGTAAAGGTCAGCGTGTACTCGTCGGTGCAGAGATAGTCCACGTATGGCCCATTGACATGCCGCCGCCCGCTGTCGCGCGGGACGGTGAACCACGATTGCCGCGTGTAGTCCAGGAAATTCGGGCTCTCCGGATCGAGGCTGATGAACAGCTGTTCCGGCGAACCGTCGTCGGTGCGGCAGGAAGTCCACCATTCGAAGCCGAGTTCCTGATCTGCCAGGACATTCGGCGCGCTCACGAAGCCCGCGCCGACGACGAGTCCGCCGAGCGCCTCGATGACCTGCGGCCGGATCGCGTGCAGCGCCTCGGCGGAGAGGTCGCCGGAGTCGGCGAGCAGCGTCTCGGCGGCGGCCAGAACTGGTTTCAGGCGCGCGAAAACCTCCTCGACGAGGGAGGAAACCTGGGTCACTACCTCTTCGCCGGTCAGCGTGCGGGTGTCGGTCACGATGCTCACCTCGTGATGCGGGTCATCGGAGCTTACGGCGTTTCGAGGGACAGGTGCAGATCCGCGAGCCGGTCGAGCGCTCCGAGGAGGTGGTCTTCGGTCAAGGCGCGCGCCCGATCGCCGTCGGCCGAGGCGATCGCGGAGACGATCGCCTGGTGCTCAGCGTAGGACCCCTGGCAGGTTTCCTTGTCGCCGAGGGGCGCCCAAAGCAATACGCCGTGTTCGCTCTGCAGCTGAACTTCCTGGTTGGTGAGCCGCGGGGACTGCGCGGCGGCCGCGACTTCGAGGTGGAAGTGCCGTTCCGCGCGGGTCGCGTCGGGGCCGGTCGCGCCGAGGAGGTCTTCCGCGGTGAGCCGCAGCCGTTCGAGGTCTTCGGGGGTGCTGCGTTCGGCGGCGAGTTTCGCCGCCGAGCCCGCGACGGCGAGGTAGTGGTCGCCGAAGTCGCGAAGTTCAGCCATGGAGACCAATCGCAGGCGCTCGGCCCACGAACTCTGCGCGGGCCAGTCCGGGGTGCGCACGAAGCTGCCGCCGCCGCGTCCGCGCCGCGTTTCGACGAGACCCTGCTGCCGCAGCACCGCGAGCGCCTCGCGCACGGTGACCGTGGAGACGCGGAACTGTGCGGCGAGTTCGGCCTCGCTCGGCAACTGCTCGGCGTCGTCGAGGAGACCGAGCGTGATGGCGTCGAACAGCCGCGCCGCGACCGCCTCCGCGCGCCCCACCTGTTCCAGCGGAGCGAACATCGCCAGTCGTGCGCTGTTCGACATCTCCTTGCGCATCGTTGGTCCACCCGTCTCGGCATCCGTTGGAGCCAATCCTGCCCCAGGGCCTTGTCATTTGAAATATGGAGTTATATGTTTCATCCTGCCACGGAGAGTCAGGAGGCGCACGCGTGCAGGAGTTGAAGCACTACGTCGGCGGGACCTACGTCGACTCGCTGTCCGGAAAGGTCGCGGAAATCGTCGACCCGGTTACCGGCCGTGCGTACTGCACCGCGCCGGTGGCCGGCGCCGAGGACGTGGACCGCGCGCTCAAGGTCGCCGCGGAAGCGTTCGAAACCTGGCGCGAGACCACCCCGGCGCAGCGGCAGCTCGCACTGCTGAAGATCGCGGACGCGATCGAGGCGCGCGGCGAGGAAATCATCCGCGTCGAAGCGCAGGACACCGGCAAGCCGTTCGCGCTGACCATGGAGGAGGAGCTGCCAGCGGTCATCGACCAGGTGCGCTTCTTCGCCGGTGCCGCGCGCGTGCTCGAAGGCCGTTCGGCCGGCGAGTACATGGAAGGCCACACGTCGTTCATCCGCCGCGAGCCGGTCGGCGTCTGCGCGCAGGTGACGCCCTGGAACTACCCGCTGATGATGGCGATCTGGAAGATCGCGCCGGCGCTCGCCGCGGGCAACACCATCGTGCTCAAGCCGTCCGACACCACGCCCGCGTCCACGCTGCTGCTCGCCGAGATCTGCGGCGAGCATCTGCCCGCGGGCGTGTTCAATGTGATCTGCGGCGACCGCGACACCGGACGGGCGCTGGTGGAGCACGACATTCCGGCGATGGTGTCGATCACCGGCTCGGTGCGAGCGGGTATCGAGGTCGCCGGTTCGGCCGCGCACGACGTCAAGCGCGTGCACCTCGAACTGGGCGGCAAGGCCCCGGTGATCGTGTTCCCGGACGCCGACCTCGAAGCGGCCGCCGAAGCCATCGCCGCGGCGGGGTATTTCAACGCCGGCCAGGACTGCACCGCCGCCACGCGCGTGCTGGTGCACGAGGACGTGCACGACACTTTCGTGAACGCGCTCACCCGCCAGGCCGAGGCGAACAAGACCGGGACCGGCGACGACGTCGCGTTCGGTCCGCTCAACAACGCCGCACAGCTGGAAAAGGTCTCCGGCTTCATCGACCGGCTGCCCGGGCACGCGACCGTCCACTGTGGAGGGCGGCGGTCCGGCGACGAGGGCTACTTCTACGAGGCCACCGTGGTTTCCGGGCTCCGGCAGGACGACGAGATCATCCAGAACGAGGTCTTCGGCCCGGTCATCACGGTGCAGCGGTTCGCCGAGGAGGACGAAGCGCTCAAGCACGCCAACGGGGTTCCCTACGGCCTGGCCTCCTCGGTGTGGACCAAGGACCACCAGCGCGCCATGAAATTCTCGGCGAAACTCGACTTCGGGTGCGTGTGGATCAACACGCACATTCCGCTCGTGGCCGAGATGCCGCACGGCGGGTTCAAGCGGTCCGGCTACGGCAAGGACCTCTCGCTGTACGGCCTCGAGGACTACACCCGCGTCAAGCACGTGATGAGTGCGCTGTAGCCGTCGTGACCAGATCCATCGGAAGGCCTGTCATGCCCCATCAAGCCCCCGCCGAGACCCGGCCGCCGGGAAGGCGTCCGCAGTCCGCGCAGCCGGCGATCCGGCTCACCGGACTGGAAAAGCACTTCGACAAGGTGCGCGCCGTGGACGGGGTCGACCTCGACATCCCGCCGGGCGAGTTCTTCTCGATGCTCGGCCCGTCCGGTTCCGGCAAGACCACCGTGCTGCGGATGATCGCCGGGTTCGAGCTGCCCACCGCGGGCACGATCGAACTCGAAGGCAAGGACGTGAGCCAGCTGGCTCCGTTCGACCGCGACGTGAACACGGTTTTCCAGGACTACGCGCTCTTCCCGCACATGACCGTGCAGCAGAACGTGGAGTACGGCCTGAAGGTGAAGCGGGTCGGCAAAGCCGAACGCCGCGAGCGCGCGAAGGAAGCGCTGCGCACGGTGCGGCTGGAGGACTACGGCGATCGCAAACCGTCGCAGATGTCCGGCGGGCAGCGGCAGCGTGTAGCACTTGCGCGCGCTCTCGTGAATCGCCCGAAAGTGTTGCTTTTGGACGAACCCCTTGGCGCGCTTGACCTGAAGCTGCGCCAGACCATGCAGGTCGAGCTCAAGCAGATCCAGCGCGAGGTCGGCATCACCTTCGTCTTCGTCACCCACGACCAGGACGAGGCGCTCACGATGAGCGACCGGATCGCCGTGTTCAACGCGGGCCGCATCGAACAGGTCGGTACTCCGGTCGAGGTGTACGAACGCCCGGCAAGTGCTTTCGTGGCAGGGTTTGTCGGCACGTCGAACCTGCTCAGCGGGCGCGGTGCCGAGGCGGTGATCGGCAGGCCGGGCGTGTACAGCATCCGGCCGGAGAAGATCCGCATCGACGGCGACCTCGCGTCACCGGCGGGCCCCGGCGAGACGTCCGCGACCGGTTCGGTGACGGATGTCGTTTATGCCGGGTCGACGGTGCGCTACGCTGTCGCGCTCGATGCCGGGGGCCAATTGTCCGTTGTCCGCCAGAACACCAGCGAGCCGACCGAGTTCGCCGACGGTCGCGTTCGCCTGCGCTGGCGCCGCGAACACAGTTTCCGGGTCCCCGAAGCCGGCTAGTTCCTCACGGGAAGGTTTCTCTCGCTATGAAGAACAGGAAGACGCTGCTCGCAGGGCTGTGCGGCGTGAGCCTCCTGCTCGCTGCCTGCGGCACCTCGGGCTCCGACTCCAAGACGGGGTCGGCGCCGGGCGCGCAGGGCTTCACGCCGCCGAAGCTGGCCGCGCTGACGCAGCTCGGCCAGCCGGAAGGCCAGCTGAACGTGCTCGCGTGGCCCGGTTACGCGGAAAACGGCTCGAACGACGCGAAAGTCAACTGGGTCACGCCGTTCGAGCAGCAGACCGGATGCAAGGTCAACGTCAAGCCGTTCGGCACCTCGGACGAGGCCGTGACGCTGATGAAGACCGGGCAGTACGACGTGGTTTCGGCGTCCGGCGACGCCTCGCTGCGGCTCGTCGCCTCGGGCGACGTCGAGCCGGTCAACACCGCGCTGGTCCCGAGCTACAACGACATCTACCCGTTCCTCAAGAACAAGTCGTGGAACAGCGTCAACAACGTCGCCTACGGCATTCCGCACGGCTGGGGCGCGAACGTCCTGGCCTACCGCACCGACAAGGTGCAGCCGGAGCCGAAGTCGTGGTCGCCGATGTTCGACGAGAAGTCGCAGTTCAAGGGCAAGGTCATCGCGTACGACTCGCCGATCTACATCGCCGACGCCGCGCTGTACCTGATGGCGCACCAGCCGGACCTCGGCATCAAGAACCCGTACGCGCTGGACGACAAGCAGTTCAAGGCGGCGACGGACCTGCTCAAGAAGCAGCGTCCGCTGGTCGAGGAGTACTGGTCGGACTACCTCAAGGAAACGCAGTCGCTCAAGAGCGGCGACGGCGTGATCGGCACCGCCTGGCAGGTGACGGTGAACCTCGCGAAGAGCGAGGGCGCGCCGGTGGCGGCCACGGTGCCGAGCGAAGGGGCGACCGGCTGGTCGGACACCTGGATGGTGGCCACGAAGTCGCAGCACAAGACGTGCGCGTACAAGTGGATGGACTACATCACGAGCCCGAAGGTGAACGCCCAGGTCGCCGAGTACTTCGGCGAGGCCCCGGCGAACTCCAAGGCCTGCGCGGAGTTCAAGGACAAGTCGCTGTGCGACACCTACCACGCCAACGACGCCGCGTACGCCGCCAAGATCCAGTACTGGACCACGCCGATCCCGCAGTGCCTCGACGGCCGCACGGACGTCAAGTGCAAGGACTACGGCGACTGGACCCGGGCCTGGACCGAGATCAAGGGCTGATCGACTCTCGCGGATGCCGGTTCCCACCGCGCCGGCATCCGTGAGTCCGCCGGGGGTCGCGGGCCCTCCCCAATGTTCCCGCGGCCCCCGGCTTTTCTCCCTTCCGCACCCGAAAGCGCAAAGACATGACCGCCGTGAGCCCGCCGAGTCACCGCATCTCGGCTTTCTTCCACCGCAAACCCAAGCTGCGCCTCGGCCTGCTCCTCACCGCTCCGATGCTCTGGCTCGGCCTGGCCTACCTCGGCGCGCTCGCCGCCCTCTTCATCACGGCCTTCTGGTCCACCGACGTCTTCACCGGCAAGGTGGTCACCGACTGGTCCTTCGACAACTTCGTCACCCTTTTCAGTGATTCTGTTTATCGCACGATCACGTTCCGCACAGTCGGCATCGCGCTGCTGGTGACGGTGATCGACGCGGTGATCGCGTTCCCGATGGCCTTCGCGATGGCCAAGCTCGCGTCGCCCAAGGCGCAGCGCGTGCTCGTGATCATGGTGATGACGCCGCTGTGGGCGAGCTACCTGGTGAAGGCGTACGCGTGGCGGACCCTGTTGTCCGGCAACGGCGTCCTCAACTGGCTGCTCAACCCGCTCGGCATTTCCGGCCCGGGGTACGGCGTCGCCGCGACCGTGATCACGCTGTCCTACCTTTGGCTTCCGTACATGATCCTGCCGATCTACGCGGGCCTCGAACGGCTGCCGGAGTCCTTGGTGGACGCTTCCGGCGACCTCGGCGCGAAATCGTTCCGCACGTTCCGTTCGGTGATCCTCCCGCTGACTTTCCCGGCGATCGTCGCCGGATCGATCTTCACCTTCTCGCTGTCGCTCGGCGACTACATCGCGGTGAAGATCGTCGGCGGCACCTCGCAGATGCTCGGAAACGTCGTGTACGACAACATCGGCGCGGCCAACAACCTGCCGTTCGCCGCGACCGTCGCGACGGTCCCGGTCGTGATCATGCTCGTCTACCTGGCCGCGGTGCGTCGGACCGGCGCGCTGGACAACCTCTAGGAGACCGCCGTGCGGATGTCGAAACCCGCCCGGGTGCTGCTGTGGACCGCGCTCGGCGCCGGATTCGCGGTGATCTATTTCCCGCTGCTGGTGGTCCTGCTGAACTCGGTGAACGCCGACACGACGTTCGGGTGGCCGCCGAAGAGCTTCACGCTGGAATGGTGGGGCCGGGCGATCACCAACGAGGGCGCGCTGCACGCCTTGTGGACCAGCGTCGTCGCCGGGCTCTCGGCGACCGCGATCGCGCTGGTGCTCGGCACGATGGCCGCGTTCGCGCTGCAGAAGTACCGGTTTTTCGGCCGGAACTCGCTGTCGCTGCTGGTGATCCTGCCGATCGCGCTGCCCGGCATCGTCACCGGCATCGCGCTGAACAACGCGTTCCGGACGATCTTCGGCCTCGATCTCGGCCTCATGACGGCGATCGTCGCGCATGCCACGTTCTGCATCGTGGTGGTGTTCAACAACGTCGTCGCCCGGTTGCGCCGGATGGGCGGGAACCTCGAAGAAGCGTCGATGGACCTCGGCGCGGACGGCATGACGACGTTCCGGCTCGTGACGTTCCCGATGCTGCGCTCCGCGTTGCTGGCCGGCGGGTTGCTGGCGTTCGCGCTGTCGTTCGACGAGATCATCGTGACGACCTTCACGCTCGGCACCGGCATGGAGACGCTGCCGATCTGGATCTACAACAACCTGTTCCGGCCGAACCAGGCCCCGGTGGTCAACGTGGTCGCGGCGGTGCTGATCATCGTCTCGACGGTGCCGGTTTACCTGGCACAGCGGCTTTCCGGCGGCGACAGCTCCAGCGGCGGCCGGATCTAGCTCCGAAGGTCCGTGAAGGACTCCTTGCGGGAATCTGCTTCCCGCAAGGAGTCCTTCACGGCTTTCAGCGGAAGCTGTCGGTCGCCTCGCGGAGCGCGGCGAGGATGCCGGGGTCGGTGACGGCGTGGCCCGCGGATTCGGTGAGTTTCAACGTCGACCCGGGCCAGGCCCGATGCAGCTGATACGCCGTGATCGGCGGGCAGACCGCGTCGTAACGCCCTTGCACCAAGACGCCCGGAATTCCTTCGAGCTTCCCCGCGTCGCGGATCAGCTGGCCTTCTTCGAGCCACGCGCCGTGCTGGAAGTAGTGCACCGCAAGGCGGGCGAACGTCAACGCGAACTGCGGATTCGCGTACTGGTGCACAAAGGACTGTTGCGGCAGCAACGCCACCGTCGCGCCTTCCCAGACGCTCCAAGCGATCGCGGCTCGTTCGCGTACTGCGCGGTCGGGGGAGTGCAGCAGTTCGGCGTACCCGGCGAGCGGATCCTCCCGCTGGCGTTCGTCCAGCGGTTCCAGGAAGGCGTCCCACTCCGCGGGGAAGAGATTCGCCGCGCCGCCGCGGTACAGCCAGTCCAGTTCCCGCTGCCGCACGGTGAAAACGCCGCGCAAGACCATTTCGGACACTCGCGAGGGGTGGGTTTCCGCGTACGCCAGGGCGAGCGTCGAACCCCACGACCCGCCGAACAGCTGCCAGCGCTCGATGTTCAGCCGTTCGCGCAGCTTCTCCATATCGGAGACCAAGTGCCACAAGGTGTTCGCCGAAAGGTCGTCGTCGCCCGCGTTCGGCGTGCTGCGGCCGGCGCCGCGCTGGTCGAACAGGATGATCCGGTACGCCTCCGGGTCGAAATGCCGCCGGGTCATCGGGGCGGTGCCGCTTCCCGGCCCGCCGTGCAGCACCACCACCGGCTTCCCCTTCGGGTTCCCGGCTTCCTGGCAGTAGATCCGGTGCCCGTCGCCGACGTCCAGCATTCCGTCGGCGCGCACCGGGGTCGGCGGGTAAAGCTCGTCCATACCGGACACTCTTCCCGAAGGCTTCCGGCTTCCGGAAAGGAGGGTGGGGGCCCGCCCCCGCCGCCGGGCTGAGCGGGCCCCCGTCTGTGATCGCGGTCAGCAGCCTGGAGTCGCGGCTACGTTCGCGAAGCCCTTCCCGGCGTTCGTCACCGTGTTGCTGGCGCAGACCTTGTTCCCGGTGGCCGCCTTGACCACGTAGAACCCGTAGGCCGAGGGCGCCTGCACGTCCGCGGTGTTGTCCGAGAAGGTGTTGTTCTGGCCCCAGCCGTCGAGCTGCACGTGGACTTCGAACGCGCCGTAGGTCGCGTCGTGCACGAAGACCTTGCTGCCCTTGTTGCCGGTGACCAGGTATCCGTTGCCCTTCACGTCGACCCAGCTGTCGGCGTAGTTCTCGCCGCTCTGGCCGGTGCCGTCGAAGGTGTTGCCGCGCAGTTCGCCGCCGGTGGTGCCTTCCTTGACGTCGATCGATTCCGCGCGCACGTTCGGCCCGATCTTGTTGCCGATCGCCTTGTTGCGGTCGCTGTGGTCGGGCTGGCCGCCCGGCCAGTTGCTCGTGGCCGAACCGAAGTAGATCCCCTCGCCGAACCCGCCGTTTTCCTTGCCGGTGTCGGAGATCTCGGAGTTCTGCACGACGTTGTCGCTGCTGCCGTGCTGGAAGTGGATGCCCTCGTTGCCGATGCCGGTCACCTTGAGCCCGTCGATGAGCGTGTGGTTGACGCCGAGCGCCATCACGCCCTTCTGGCCGCCGGTGACGGTGAACCCGGACAGCGTCCAGTAGCTGCCGGTCAGCTCGATGGTGCGGCCGCCGGACGCCTGCACGACGGCGCTGCGCGGGCCGGTGAGTGTGATGCGCCCGTTCGCGGTGCCGTTGGCGGCGGCCTTGAAGTTGCCGGTGTAGGTGGTGTTCGGGGCCAGCTGGATCGTGGTGCCCGGCTTGGCCGAGGCCAGCGCCGTCTTCAGCTCGGCGGAGTTCTTGACCGGGACGGTCCCGGCGGACGCCGCGGGTGTGGCGAGTGCGAGCAATGCTGCGGCTCCGGCGGTGGCCGCCAGAACCCGGTCGCGGACGCGCATTCCAACCCTCCTCGTCGAGGCTCGATGACTTCGGATGCGGCGTGCGCTCACGCTAAGACATCGAGAGAACACTGGTCAAGTACATGATTGGTGTTCATGGATGTGAACAGAATGAACAGCGGGTGGCCGGGAAGTGTCGCCTGCGGCTGTTCCCGCCCGGCTTGCTCGGAGTTAACCCGACTCCCGGTAGCTTTTCCGCGGAATGCCCGAACTGCGGCGAGAAAGGCTTCGTGAATGTCCGCGGTCAGCTACCTCGAGTCCATTGTCGTCGGCGCTTTGCAAGGCGTGTCGGAATTGTTTCCGGTGTCCAGTCTCGGGCACAGCGTCCTGTTGCCCGCGCTCGTCGGCGGAAGCTGGGGACGCGACCTGAGCATCGGAAAGGATTCGCCGTATCTCGCCGTGCTGGTGGCGATGCACGTCGCCACCGCGATCGCGCTGATCCTCTTCTTCCGGCGCGACTGGGTGCGCATCGTCACCGGCCTGTGGACCTCGATCCGTCATCGCGAGGTCCGCACGGCCGACCAGCGGCTCGCGTGGCTGCTCGTCCTCGCCACGATCCCGGTCGGGATCGCCGGGCTGCTGCTGGAAAGCCTGCTGCGCGACTTTCTCGGCAAACCGGTGCCGTCCGCGATCTTCCTGGCGCTCAACGGCGGCGTGCTCTACGCCGCGGAGAAGTTCTCCCGCAAGCCCGCGCCGGCGGTCGCGCGCGAGGAGGAGACGATCGACTTCAGCGCCGAGGACACGATGGTGATGCGCGCGGTGACCGTCGACGAGGCCACCGACGTCCGGCTGTCGAAGCTGAGCGTGAAGGAGGCCGTGCTCATCGGTTCGGCGCAGATTTTGGCTCTGCTGCCCGGGATCAGCCGCTCCGGCATCACCATGGTGGCCGGTCTGCGCCGCGGCCTCGACCACGAGGACGCCGCCCGGTTCGCCTGGCTGCTGGCGACCCCGGTGATCCTCGCCGCGGGCGCGCTGAAGATGCCGACGCTCTTCACCCCGGAGAACAAGCCGTCGCTCGGGCCGGCGCTGGTCGGCAGTGTGGTGGCGTTCGCGGCGTCCTATATTTCTGTCCGTTTTCTGACGAAATACTTTGAAACGCGCACCTTGACCCCCTTCGCCATCTACTGCGCGGTCGCCGGAATCGGCAGCCTGATCTTCTTCTCGGTGTCAGGGGCGGCGTAAGGCGCGATTTCGCCGGGTGCACACTGAACGCATCGAAATCGTGCCTGACCTGCCGCCGCTGAGCGGATCGACGATGGTGACGGCCTGGACCTTCGACGTCCCGGCCGTCCTCGTCGCGCTCGCGCTCGGCGTCGGCTATGTCGCCGCTTCGCGCCGGCAGGAATGGCCGGCTGGCCGGACCGTGGCGTTCCTCTCCGGGCTGGCCACGCTCGTCCTCGTGACGTGCTCGTTCCTCGGTGTCTACGACACAACGCTGTTCTGGGTACGCGCCACGCAGAACACCGTGCTGCTGATGGTCACGCCGCTGCTGCTCGCGCTCGGCGCGCCCGTGACGCTCCTGATGCGCACCGCGCCGCCCAAGCTCGCGACGTGGCTGCGTACGCACGGCCGCGGTCGCTTCGCGCAGTTCATTACTTTCCCGCTGTGCGTCACCGTGGTGTTGATCGCGCCGTTCCTGCTCATCTACCTCACGCCGCTGTACGAGCTTTCGCTTGACTCAGCGGTCGTCGGCGGCCTTGTGCGCGTCGCGCTCGTACTGGCCGGCTTCCTGTACTTCTACAGCCGCGTGCAACTCGACCCGACGCCGCGCAACGGCTCACATCTGGTGTCGGTGTGGATCTCGTTCACCGAAGTGGTGTTCGACGGCGCGCTCGGCCTCGTGCTGTGGCTCGGCCCGCTGCTCGCGCCCGCGCACTACGACGCGGTGCACCGCGACTGGGGACCGGACCGGCGCACTGACCAGATCATCGGCGCGGGCGTCCTGTGGATCGGCGGGGACGTCGCCGGGCTGCCGTTCGTCGGCGCGCTCTTCATCAGGTGGGCGCGCGACGACGAGAAGCGGGCGAAACGGCTCGACCGGAAACTGGACGAGGAGGCAGCGGCAGGCGAGGCACCGGCGAAGGGATTGTGGTGGGAGAACGATCCGGAGCTCTCCGAACGGTTCCGCCGCTCGTGAGTGCCGGCTCGCACCGGCACTCACGAGGCAGCTCAGTGGAACGCGTGCTCCGGGGCCGGGAACTCACCGCGCCGCACGTCCTCGGCGAACGCCGTCGCGGCGCTCTGCAGCACCCCCGCGACGTCGGCGTACCGCTTCACGAACCGCGGCGCCTTGCCCCGGCGCAGCCCGGCCATGTCCTGCCAGACCAGCACCTGGGCGTCACAGTCCGGGCCGGCGCCGATGCCGACCGTCGGGATCTTCAGCTCGTGCGTGACGCGCTTGGCCGCCTCGGCGGGGACCATCTCCATCACGACCGCGAACGCGCCGGCTTCCTGCAGGGCCAGCGCGTCGGCGAGCAGCTTTTCCGCCGCTTCGCCGCGCCCCTGCACCCGGTAGCCGCCGAGGTTGTGCTCGCTCTGCGGGGTGAACCCGATGTGGCCCATGACCGGGATTCCGGCCGAGGTGAGCGCTTCGACGTGCGCCGCGAACCGGCGTCCGCCCTCGAGCTTGACCGCGTGCGCGCGGCCCTCCTTCATGAACCGGACGGACGTGGCCAGCGCCTGCTCCGGGGACAGCTGGTACGAGCCGAACGGCAGATCGGCCACCACGAGCGCCCGCTTCGCCGCCCGGGTGACCGAGCGGACCAGCGGGAGCAGCTCGTCGACCGTGACCGGCAGCGACGTGTCGTAACCGAACACGTTGTTCGCCGCGGAGTCGCCGACCAGCAGCACGGGGATGCCTGCTTCGTCGAAAAGCTCGGCGGTATACATGTCGTAAGCGGTGAGCATCGGCCACGGTTCGCCGCGGTCCTTCAGCTCGCGCAGATGGTGAATCCGGACTTTTCGCGGCTTGCTCGGGCCGGCGCTGTTCGCGGGGCCGGTGCCGTACGGGGCGGCCACCTCGCCGGCGGCGCCCTCGGGCTGGGCAGACTGGGCAGACATCGTCGTCGACCGTCCTTCCCTCGAGGCCTCGCGGAGGTCCCCGGGTCGTGGAGTCAGTACTGGACACAGCGTGACACGCTCGCGGGAGGGCCCCAAGGTCGTGCGACCAGCTTCACACGCCTGGGTAGCGACAACCGTTTCGCCCCCTGTGACGTCTTGATAGGCACCGGACCGATATGCGCCCGGTGGTGAGAAAGTCCGGCGCCTCCCTCGACCGAGCGGACGCGCCGCAAGGAAGGGACCAATGGAAACCCCAGTGAGCGCCCGCCCGCGCAGCCTCGGCTGGAAGGCTCGCGCCGGCGGTCTCGTGGCCACTGTCGTGCAGCTGGCGGCGATTTTCTCGATCGTGCTGCTGCTCGCCGGAGGGCGTCGCGGGCACCTGCTGAACGGCATCGACATGGCGTTCGGCGTGGTGAGCGTGCCGACCAGTTCGAGCCTCGTGATCATCCTGCTGCTCGTGGTGCTCGGCGCGGCGCTGCGCAGGCGCAAGAAGGCCGCGCTGTACGTGCTCGTGCTGTTCCAGGTCGCCGGGCTGGTGACCACGCTGGTCCTGCAGGCACTGCTGTTGTGGGCTCCCGACCTGCTGACTCTCAACGCCCGGCAGATGCGGCACATCCCGACGCAGGTGGGCGCGCTCGCCATCGCCGACGTGATCTCGATCCTGCTGATCGTGTTCCTGCTGTCGCTGCGGCCCGCGTTCCCCGCGCGGCTCGCCCCCGGCGCCTGGTGGAACGGGCTCACCGTGCTGTTCGTCGGGTTCCTCGGGGTGATCGTGTGCGGCTGGGCGCTCACCGAGGTCTTCCCGGGCAGCCTCGGCGACACGTGGGAGCGGTTCGCCTGGGTGGTCAACCACGCCACCGGCGAGAACCTGCAACTGCGCCGGATCGGCGTCGGCGAAGGCCCGGCGTGGATCGATGTGATTCTCGACCTCGGCGCGACCTTCGTGTCCACTGCCGCGCTGTACACGCTCTTCCGCGGCGTACGCAGCCGTCGCATTCGGACAGACGACGAAGAACTGCACTTGCGTCGTCTGCTCGCCGAGTACGGCGAAGACGATTCACTCGGCTACTTCGCCACGCGTCGCGACAAGAGCGTCATGTTCGCGCCCAACGGCCGCGCCGCGGTGACGTACCGCGTGCTCGCCGGGACCACAGTGGCGAGCGCGGACCCGATCGGTGACCCCGACGCGTGGCCGGACGCGGTGCAGGCGTGGCTCCACGAAGCGCGTACGTACGGCTGGACGCCAGGCGTGCTCGGCGCGAGCGAGAAGGGCGCGAAGGTGTACGCCGCGGCTGGGCTGCGCGCGCTGCAGATCGGCGACGAAGCGGTTCTCGACGTCCGCGAGTTCTCGTTGACCGGCCCCGAGCGGAAATCCGTGCGGCAGGCAGTGAAACGGATCCAGCGCGCCGGGTACACCGCGCAGGTCCGGCGGCACAGCGAAATCCCCGAAGACGAGATGGCGCAGCTGCTCGCCCGCGCGCAGCAGTGGCGCGTCGACGAGACCGAACGTGGTTTCTCGATGGCGCTCGGCCGGCTCGGCGACCCGAGCGACGGCCGCAGTGTGATGGTCGAGGCGTACGACGCGCGCGGCGAACTCCGGGGCCTGCTGTCGTTCGTGCCGTGGGGCCGCCGGGGCCTTTCGCTCGACTTGATGCGCCGGGACCGAGACGCGGAAAACGGGCTGAACGAGTTCATGGTCGCCGAAGTCGTCGCGGCCGCCCAGCACATCGGCGCGCAGCGGATTTCGCTCAACTTCGCGATGTTCCGCGCGGTGTTCTCCGAAGGCGAGCGCATCGGCGCCGGTCCGGTACTGCGTGCGTGGCGGTCGGTGCTCGGCGTCGCTTCGCGGTTCTTCCAGCTGGAATCGCTGTACCGGTCGAACGCCAAGTACGGCCCGTACTGGGAACCGCGGTTCCTCTGCTACTCCTCCGCGCGACGGCTCCCGCGAGTCGGCATCGTCGCGGGCGCGCTGGAGGGCTTCGTGCCCACCGGGCGCGCGCGGTCGCTGCGTCTGGAGAACGTGGGGGAGGACTTCGTCGCGCAGGTCCGCCGGATCGACGAGGAAGCGGCGCAGGTCGTGCCTCGTGCCAAGCGCCGTCCGGAACAGGTCCGCGTGCGAGTGGCCAAAGTGGACAAACTGCGGGAACTCGGGGTGGACCCGTACCCGGTCGGCTTCTCCCGCGAAGACCGCCTCGGCGACATCGTGCACGCGTATTCCGGACTGGAACCGGACTCCCACACCGGAAAACGCGTCCGGGTCGCCGGACGGGTGCTCGCCCTGCGCAATCTCGGCGGGCTGTGTTTCGCGCGCATCAAGGACTTCTCCGGCGAACTGCAGCTGATGCTCGACGCGAAGGTCCTCGACCTGACCGGCTGGCGCACCGGCGTCGACCTGGGCGACCACGTCGGCGTGAGCGGCGAGGTCATCACGTCCCGCCGCGGCGAGCTGTCGGTGCTGGTGGACGAGTGGACGGTCACCGCGAAGTGCCTGCATCCGTTGCCGGACAAGCGAAAGGGCCTCACCGACCCGGAGACGCGCGTCCGCCAGCGTTACCTGGACCTGGCGGTCAACCCGGACTCCGCGAACATGCTCCGCCTGCGCTCGACGGTCGTCCGAGCCGTCCGCGAACGCCTGCACCGGGACGACTTCCTCGAGGTCGAAACCCCCATGCTGCAAACCATTCACGGCGGCGCCAACGCACGTCCGTTCGTTACGCACATCAACGCGTACGACATGCGGATGTACCTGCGCATCGCTCCGGAGCTGTACCTGAAACGGCTGTGCGTGGCCGGTGTCGAGCGGGTTTTCGAGCTGAACCGGAACTTCCGCAACGAGGGCGTGGACGCCACCCACAACCCGGAATTCACCATGCTGGAGGCGTACCAGGCGTACGCGGACTACAACGCCATGCGCGACCTGATGCGCGACCTGATCCAGTACGCCGCCGAAGCCGCGTACGGCGCACAGGTGGTGCGACGCCCCGACTCCGACGGCCGCATCGTCGAACACGACATCTCCGGCGACTGGCCGGTGATTCCGGTGCACAAAGCCGTGTCGGCCGCCCTGGGCGAGGAGATCGACTCGCACACCCCGATCGCCACGCTGCGAAAACTGTGCGCCGCCGCCGGAGTCCCGGCCCCGGAAGAAGCCAGCGCGGGCGACTTGGTCCTGAAAGCGCACGAGCACTTGGTCGAGGGGTCGACGGTCCTGCCGACGTTCTACACGGACTACCCGACCGAAGTCTCCCCGCTGACCCGCCAGCACCGCACCGACCCGCTCCTGGCCGAACGCTGGGACCTGATCGCGTTCGGCTCGGAAGTAGGGACCGCGTACACGGAACTGACCGACCCGCTCGAACAGCGCCGCCGCTTGGAGGCACAGTCGCTGCGCGCCGCGAGCGGGGACGTCGAGGCGATGGAACTGGACGAGGACTTCCTGCTGGCACTGGAACACGGCATGCCCCCGACCGGCGGGCTGGGCCTCGGAGTGGACCGCCTGCTGATGATGCTGAGCGGAACCTCCATCCGGCAGACGGTGCTGTTCCCGTTCGTCCGTCCGCAGGCGTGACGAAGGGTTTTCGCGGCGTGGTGCGTCTTTGCGGGTGAGGCTGCCCTTCTCTTCCCGTCCTTGCCGGATCCCGACGGAGCCAGCTTGCTCTCGGTGGCGCGTGAAGGCCGCCGGAATGCTGCGGCTTTGAGGTCGGGTAACCGCAGACGAGCAGCCGTGGCCGCCGCGTCGGCTCGGCCGTCTCTTTGCGGGCCGCGTGGGCGTGTCCGGTGGTTTCTGGTGGCCGACGTGCTGGAGCGCCGAGTATCCGTCTGACGGTTCGCCGTGCTGGGCGGGCTTGGTTTCTTGGGCGCTCTGTTGCGGGCCGTTTGGGGTGTATCGGGTGGTGGTCGTTTCTGGCGGTCAGTGGTGCGGGAGCCGGGTGCTCGTTTGGCGTTTCGCCGCGCCAGGCTGACTCGGTTTCTCGGACTCTGCCTTTGCAAGCCGTCGGGGCGCGTCTGGTGGCGCTCGTTGCTGGCGGTGGTACTGGAGCCGGGTGTCCATTCGGAGTCCCGCCACCCGGGCTGACTCGGTTTCTCGGACTCTCTCTTTGTGGGCCGTCGGGCGCGTCCGGTGGCGGTCGTTTCTGGTGGTTAGCGTTGCTGGAGCCGGGTGTTCGTCTGGCGTCTCGCCGGACCAGGCCGACTCGGTTTCTCGGGCTCTGTCTTTGCGGCGGTTCGGGGCGTGTCCGGTGGTCGTTTCTGGTGGTTAGCGGTGCTCGAGGCAGGCGCTCGTCTGGCGTCTCGCCAGGGCAGGCTGGCTGGTTTCTCGGGCCATCTCTTCGCAAGCCACTCCCGGCGCACCCCGCAGCGGCCGCGTCAGCCGTCATCGGTGTCCGCCGTTTCCGAAATCCGGCCCCGTCCGACCTCCCGCCCCGCACGCCCGCCCGACCCCGAATGGCCCGCCGTCGACACAGGTATTGGCGGTCTGCCAACCATGATCCGGTAGCCTCCACCAGGAATTCGGTGCGTGAGTTCGTGGTAGCGGATGGTGTCCGGAACCTCCGGTAAGTCACGGCTGTGACACCATCCGGCACTTCGTCGCAGAGATTCGCTTAGGGTGGGCAAGTGCATGCTGCGCGGGTGGCTTTGATAGTCCTGCTCGGACTGGGTTTGGCGGGGTATTCCGCGTGGCTGCTGGAGTTCTTCGTGCAGACCGGGGTGTCGCCGACCGAGCAGCCGGTCTGGGATTTGTTCTACGCGCAGCCGGTCTTCCCGGTCGCGACGGCGATCGGCGGCCTGGCCTTCCTTCTCACCGGACCCGCCCTCATGCGCCTCGCGCCCGCGCGCTGGAGCGGGCGGCTGACGTCGGTTTCGGTGTCCGCGTTCGGGATCGTACTGATGGTGTACGCCGGGGTCCCGGAGACGGTGGTGACCCCGAACCTCCTGAGCGCGGCGGTGGCCGTCGGGGCGCTGAGCCTGGTCTTCTGGTGGCCGCCCGGCTGGCGGGCCTGCGCGGTGGGTTGTTTGGCAGCGGTGCTGGTCGCCTGGGCGCTGGTGGTGGTCTCGACGATTTCCGGACACCTGGAAGGCGTGTTCACGAGGGTGCAGCTGGTGGTGCACGCGGCGCAGGTCGTGATCGGCGGCGCGTACGTCCTGCAGACCCCGGTTCCGGTCAGCGGCCGAAAAATGTCGGTGGCGGGTGCGATGCTGCGGAGCAACAGACACCGGAAGTGAGGCCACCATGGCAGGCAAAGTCTCCCCGACCCCCGACGAGCGCGGCGGTTTGCTCGGTTTCCTAGCACAACAGCGGCAGGCGATGAAGGTCGCCGCGTACGGCCTGACCGACGACCAGGCGCGCGCCGTGCCCAGCGCGAGCGCCCTGAGCGTCGGCGGGCTGCTGAAACACGTGTCATCCACCGAAAGCGGCTGGATCGACCTGGTACTGAAAATCAAGCCGAAGCCCTTCGCCGAAAGCATGGCGGACTACCAGGAGAACTACCGCCTCGGCCCGGACGAAACGCTGGAATCGGTGATCGCCGCCTACGACCGGGTCGCCGCTCGCACCGAAGAGGTCATCGCCGGGATCGCCGACCTGAACCAGGAAGTCCCGATCCCGAAGGACGTCCCCTGGTTCCCGGACGACGAGTCCGCCTGGTCGGTCCGCTGGGTGCTGCTGCACCTGATCGAGGAAACCGCCCGGCACGCCGGCCACGCCGACATCGTCCGCGAGTCCCTGGACGGCGCCACCGCGATGCCCCTGCAAGCGGCAGCGGAAGGCTGGCCGGAGACGGACTGGCTGAAGCCGTGGAAACCGGCGGAATGAGCGTTGCGCTTCACTGAGCCGCGGTTGAGCCGTCGAGATCATGTTCTTGGGTACGGCTGCTGGCAGCCGGGTCGCTGATGAGCCTGGTTCGCGGGGCCCAGCTCGGGCGTCGAGCCTGGCTTACGGGGATCGGGCTTGGCTGATCTCGCGGCGGGGAGGTCGAGGCAGGGGCTTGCGTGGTGGCTTTTGGCGGCTGGGTCGTTGCATTGGTTGACGAGCGCGGTCAGAAAGTTGGTTCGCGCAGCCTGCCTCGCTGGGCCAGGCTGGCTTATGGGCTTCAGGCTTGGCTGATCTTGCGGCTGGGGCGTCGTGGTCGGGTCTCTCGCGGCGGCTGCGTCGCTGCGCTGGCTGACGAGCGTGGTCAACCGGTCGGGTTCGCGCGGCCTGGCTCAGCCATCCAGGTTCACTTGCCGGGGTCGGTCGGCGGAAGCCGGATCGCTGGCCTGATTGGCGACGAGCGTGGCTGGCACCCGGATCGTTCGGCTCGCCGAGAGGGCTGAGCGAGCCGGGCGGGTCGCCTTATCGCGGACGGTCATCGGCTTCCTGACCGCCGCGGCGCTGCTCGATCAGCGAGGCACCGACTGGGCAGGTCCGGCTGCCCGCGTCCGGTACTCGGCAAGGTGGTGCGCTCGGTCGACGTCCAGCGGCACTGGGGGTGCGGCTGGACGCCAGTCGAGCGCGCCAACGCTCCAGGCAACCCGTGAGAGCGCGGGGCGGAGCGGGCGCGTCAGAACAGTGTCGGTTCCTCCGGAAAAGCCCCTTCGATCACCAGCATCCGCCGTTTGGTCTCCACCCCACCCGGTGCCGAAAAGCCGCCGGTGTTCTTGCCCGCGCCCAAAACCCGGTGGCACGGCACGATAATCGGAAACGGATTGTTCCCCATCGCCTGCCCGACCGCCTGCGCGGAGCCCGGCGCACCTAGCTGATGAGCGATATCGCCGTACGTCAGCACCTTCCCCGGCGGTATCGCCCGCGCGACGTCGTACGCCCGCCGGTTGAACTCCGGCACCTCCCGGTAATCCAACGGCACCCCACGCAAATCGCGAGCCTCTCCCGACAGCAGGGCGACGACATCGTCCACCACCGAGCGAAGCTCCTCCGGCACTGGCGCTTCCACCGCGTCCGGGAAACGCTTCGCGAGATGCGCGCGCGTCCGCTCCGCCGTGCTCCCCGGCAGCGCGGTTCCGATCACCGCACCGTCCCGCCACGCGAGGCCGCACGGCCCGATCGGGGTGTCGAACACCGTGTACCCAACCGTCATACCGGCCAGCGTACGACCCGGCACCGACAGAAACTGGCGAGAAAACGACACGACCCTGCACCCGTGGCGAGTCGATCAGAGACCGGGTTAACGGCAGCGACCAGGGCTTCTCGGCGAAGACCTAGTGTCTCGGCGGCCCAACCGATTGTGTCCTCGCGGAGCTGACGACACGCGGAATCTCTGCCGTCGAGCCGAAATGAGCCCTGGCGAGGCGAAAACCTGCTCGGCTGGGAGAACCCGCCCGGCCGAGCCAGGCGACCTCGCCGAAGTCCCGGTCGGCAATGCGAGTTCACCTGGCCGGGCAGCTCCGCAGAACTCTCAATCAGTTAGCGAACCCACCGGGCCAACCCAGGCAACCTCAACGAAGTCCCGGTCGGCAACGCGAATCCGCCCGGCCGGGCTGCTCCGCGGAAATCCCAATCAGCTAGAGAACCCACCCGGCCGCGCCAGTTAACCCCGCCGAAGTCTCAGCCATCTACGCGAGTCCACCTGGCCGGGCAGCCCACCGAAGTCCCAATCAGCTAGAACAAGCCACCCGGCCAAACCAAACCACCCCGCCGAATCCCAGCCAGCAACCGCCCGCGCGACGCGGCACACCACGCCAACCCCAGCAGTCCACCAGACAGTCCGCCCACCACATCCGGCCACTAACCCGGGCCAGAAACCCCGATCAGGACTTCCGCTCCCGCCACCCATTGGTCATCGGAAGCCGCCGGTCGCGCCCGAATGCCTTGAACGTGATCTTCGTGCCCGGCGGGTACTGCCGCCGCTTGTACTCCGCCCGGTCGACCATCCGCACCACCCGGTCGATGGTCTCCGGATCGAACCCGGCCTCGATCAGATCCGCGTACCCGCGGTCGTTCTCCACATAGTCGTCCAGGACGTCGTCCAGCAGTGCGTAGTCCGGCAGCGAATCCGAGTCCTTCTGGTCCGGACGCAGCTCCGCCGACGGCGGCTTCGTGATCGAGTTTTCCGGGATCGGCGGCGTTTCCCCGCGCTTGACCGCTTCCTCGTTCCGCCACCGCGCCAGCTGCCACACGTGCGTCTTGAACAAGTCCTTGATCGGCGCGAACGCCCCGACCGCGTCGCCGTAAATGGTCGAGTAGCCGACGGCCAGTTCGGTCTTGTTGCCGGTCGCCAGCACCAGGTGTCCGTCCAGATTGGACAGAGCCATCAGCAGCATCCCGCGCACCCGCGCCTGGATGTTCTCCTCCGCGAGCCCGGTCAGCTGCAGCTGGTTGACGTACACGTCGACCATGTCGCCGATCGGCTCGACCCGGTAGTGCGCCCCGATCCGCTCCGCCAGATCCGAAGCGTCGTCCCGCGAGTGCGAGGACGAGTACTTCGACGGCATCGAAACGCCGTACACGTTGTCCCCGCCGAGCGCGTCCGCCGCCAGCGCCGCGCACACCGCCGAGTCGATTCCGCCGGAGAAGCCGAACGTAACGGTCGAGAAGCCGTTCTTGTGCACGTAGTCGCGCAGCCCGACGACCAGCGCCGACCACACCTCGGCCTCGTCCGACAACGGTTCGCTGATCGTCGGGGCCGACAGCGGCTCGTAGGCGGGCAGCGGTTCGTTCTCCAGCACCCGTCGGTGCACTTCCAGCCCGTCGAACGAGCCCGTGGCGGAAGCACTGGCCGCGGGCAGATCTAAGTCCAGCACCAGCAGGTGCTCCACGAACTGCGGCGCCCGCGCGAGCAGCGTCCCGTCCGCGCCGACCACCAGCGAGTCGCCGTCGAAAACGAGATCGTCCTGTCCGCCGACCTGGTTCGTGTACACGAGCGGCGCGCCCGCCTCGGCCGCGCGCCGCGCGATCAGCGGCAGGCGCTGTTCGTCCTTCGACCGCTCGTACGGCGACGCGTTCGGCGCGACCACCAGGTCGACCCCGGCCTTGCCCAGCGCGGAGATCGGCCCGCCGTCCTGCCAGATGTCCTCGCAGATCACCATGCCGATGTCGACGCCGTGCAGTCGCAGGACCTCGAGTTCGGTGCCCGGTTTGAAGTACCGGTGCTCGTCGAACACGCCGTAGTTCGGCAGGTGGTGCTTGAACTGCCGGGCCACGACCTCGCCGCGGTACAGCGCCGCCGCCGCGTCGCGCGGGCCGACCTCGTCGTGGTCGAGGTAGCCGACGTACGCGAGGATCTCGCCGCAGCCCGCCTCGTCGAGCCGGCGCGCCAGTTCGGTCACCGAGCGCCGGGACGCCTCGGCGAACGTGCGCCGGAGCGTGAGGTCCTCGACCGGGTAACCGGTCTGGGACATTTCCGGGAACACGACGACGTGCGCGCCCGCCTCGGCGGCCTTGCGGGTCCATTCGACGGTGAGCGCGGTGTTCCCGTCGATGTCGCCGACGGTGGTGTTGACCTGGGCCAGTGCGATGCGCAGTTGCGGCATGCCGCCATTCTGTCCCACCGGACCGACAGAAACTACGCGGAGGTGAGCCAGAGAACGGCGAAGGGCCCCGCGCCCGCGGCGAGGGGCCCTCCGGAAGAAGGAATCAGGACTTCTTCATCCGCATCATGCTGCGCACCTTCTTCACCGTCTGCTCGAAGTCCGAGTCGAACGGGTTGTCGTGCACCAGGTACGTCCACGTCGTGTTCGCGCGCCGCACGCCGACTTCCTCGAGATCGAGACCGTTGTCGGTGATCTCGGCTTCCTCGAGCGTCTTCGCCGCCCGGGACGCCGCTTCGGCGATGATCTTGTGGAACTCCGGGATCGCCGCGCGGTGGAACTCGTCCAGCGGCGTTTCGCGGGCCAGCGCGCGCAGGTGGATGCTCTCGCGCACGTCGGTGAGATACGCCAGGTGGTCCGACCACAGCTGGTCGAGGTGGAACAGCCGGACCTCGCGGCACACCTGCTCGAGCCGCTCGTCGTCGTCCAGCTTTTCCTTCAGCTCGGCGAACTTCTCCGGCTGCGCCTTCTCCAGCTCCTCGGCGGCGAGCCCGGTGTGCAGCACCTTGTCCCGGTGTTCCAGCAGCTCCGCGCGCTGCCGCTCGATCAGCCGGGTGTATCGCCAGGTGTTGCGGTGGATCTCCAGGTCGACGCCCTCGGCGACGCGCTGGGCGTGGTTGAGCTGCCGGTGCGCGGCCGGGTCGGTGATCTCGCCGGTCTCCGGGTCGGCGTCGATGCCGTCCGGCAGGTCCGGCGCGTTCGACAGCACGAGGTCGTCGTTGAGGCTCGCGAAGAAGATCGCGCTGCCCGGGTCGCCCTGTCGTCCGGACCGGCCGCGCAGCTGCCCGTCGAGCCGGCTCGAGGGATACCGCGCGGTGCCGATCACGTGCAGACCGCCCAGCTCGGCGACCTCCTCGCGGGTCGCGCCGTCGCTGCCGCCGAGCCGGATGTCAGTACCGCGACCGGCCATCTGCGTGGACACGGTGACCGCGCCCTTCTTGCCCGCCTCGGCGATGATCGCGGCCTCTTCGGCGTCGTTGCGCGCGTTCAGCACGACGCACGGCAGGTCGACCTTCGCCAGCTTCTCCGCCAGTTCCTCGGACTCCGCGACGTCCTGGGTGCCGACGAGGATCGGCCGCCCGGTTTCGTGCACCGTCCGGATCTCCTCCTCGATCGCGCGCAGTTTCTGCGACGGCGAGGCGAAGATGCGGTCCGGCAGGTCCTCTCGGATGTTCGGGGTGTTCGGCGGGATGACCGCGACCTCGAGCTTGTAGAACTCGCGCAGCTGCTCGGCGACCGCGACGGCGGTGCCGGTCATGCCGGCGACCTCGGGGTAGCGGGCCAGCAACGCCTGCACGGTGATCGAGTCGAGGATCTCGCCCCGGTCGGTGGCCGTGACCTGCTCCTTCGCCTCGACCGCGGCCTGCAGGCCGTCCGGCCAGCGCTGCAGCTCGGCGACGCGGCCGCGGGCGGCGTTGATCAGCTGCACCTTGCCGTCGCGGACCAGGTAGTCGACGTCGCGGGTGAGCAACGCGTGCGCGTGCAGGGCGACGTTCACCGCGGCGAGCCGGTCCGAACCGGACTCGTCGTACAGGTCGACGCCGCCGAGCGACTTCTCCACGACCGACGCGCCGGCGCTGGTCAGCCACGCGTTGCGGCCCTCGGAGTCGGTCTCGTAGTGCAGGCCGAGCCGCAGCCGCCGGACGATCTTGGCGACCTCCTCGTCGGCGTCGTTGTGGTCAATCGAACCGGCCATCACCAGCGGCACGCGCGCCTCGTCGACCAGCACCGAGTCGGCCTCGTCGACGATCGCCACCTCGGGGGCTTTCTGCACCAGGTCGTCGGGGCGGGTGACCAGGCGGTCGCGCAGCACGTCGAAACCGATTTCGGCGACCGCGCCGTACGTGACGTCCTTGCCGTAGGCCTCCTTGCGCTCCTGCTTCGCATGCGCCGGTTCGACCCAGCCGACGGTGACGCCGAGCAGGTCGTACACCGGGCCCATCCACTCCGCGTCGCGGCGGGCGAGGTAGTCGTTGACCGTGACCACGTGCACGCGGCGGCCGCGCAGCGCGTATCCGGCGGCGGCGAGCGCACCGGCGAGCGTCTTGCCCTCACCGGTCTCCATCTGCACGACGTGGCCGGTGAGCAAGCCCATGGTGCCGAGCAGCTGCACGTCGAAGGCGCGTTCGCCGAGCTTGCGCCGGGCGGCCTCGCGGCCGAGCGCGCAGATCTCGATCAGCTGGCTGTCGGTGAACGAGGCGGCCCCGCCGATGGCGTCCCGAAGCTTGCCCGCGCGCTCGGTGAGTTCGGCGTCGTCGAGCTTCTCCAGCTCCGGTTCGAGCTTCTCGACGGCGGGCAGCAGCGCTTCGTAGCGGGTCAGCTCGACGCTGCCCGGCCGCTGGATGATCCGGCGGAGCCGCTTGCCCACTCGGCTGATCAGTGCCACCCCTGGTCTCCTCGTGTCGATGTGTCTCCGGTCGCACCCGCACTGCCCAACGCGCCGACGGTGCGTTCGAGTTCCGCGCCCGGATGGCACGATCAAACCGTGTCCCGTCATCCCAGCGCCAGCCCGAAAGTCCATCCGATAGTCGTGTTAGCGGTTGCCGGCCTGCTCGCGACCACGCTCGCGGCGTGCACGTCCAAGCCCAGTCAGGCCTCGCTCGCGCCGACGGTCGAATCGCACGCGCCGGTCGGCCCGGTGCCCGCCGGACTGGAGCGGTTCTACGGGCAGAGCATGACCTGGTCCGCCTGTGCACCCTACGCGACCTCGGACGACGCCCGGTCGGCCTTCAAGACGCAGGGAATCGAGTGCGGACGCCTCACCGTGCCGTTGAACTATGACAAACCGGACGGGCAGACGATCACCATCGGCGTGCTGCGGCACCGCGCGAGCGACCAGGGCAAGAAAATCGGTTCGCTCGTGGTGAACCCGGGCGGACCGGGCGCTTCGGGCATGGTCGCCGCGGCGAGCCTGCTCGACCAGGTCTCGAAATCCGACCTCGGCGAGCGGTTCGACCTCGTCGGCTTCGACCCGCGGGGGATCGGGGCGAGTGAACCGCAGATCAAATGCCTGACCGGCCCCGAACGCGACACCGAGCGCGCCGACGACAGCGAGACCGACGGTTCTCCCGCGGGCGTCGCGAAGCAGGAAGCGGAGCAGAAGGACTTCGCCGCGAAGTGCGCACAGCGGACGAAGTACGGCGACGAGATGCTCGCGCACGTCGGCACGCGCGACGTCGTTAAGGACATGGACGTGCTGCGAAGCGTCCTCGGCGACGAGAAGCTCACCTACCTCGGTTACTCGTACGGCACGCGCATCGGCTCCACGTACGCGGAGACCTTCCCGAAGAACGTGCGCGCGCTCGTCCTCGACGGCGCTGTCGACCCGACACAGAGCCCGGAAGACTCGCTCGTCGCACAGGGGCAGGGCTTCGGCGTCGCGTTCAACGAGTTCGCGAAGTGGTGCGCGGCGCGTCAGGACTGCGCGCTCGGCAACAACCCGGCCGACGCGACGAAGCAGTTCCAAGACCTCACGCGCCGGCTGATCGACTTCCCGGTTCCGGTGGGCGACGGTCGCAAGCTGTCCTACGAGGACGCCACGACCGGTGCCATCCAGGCTCTCTACCAGCAGAATCTCTGGGAGTACCTGAACACCGGGCTGGCCGAGCTGAAGCTCCAGCGCGGCGCCACGCTCGAGAAGCTGGCCGACATCTACAACGAGCGCAATCCCGACGGCAGCTACGGCACGACACAGGACGCCTTCACCGCCATCCGTTGTGTCGATGACCCGCGAGTCACCGATCCGAAGCAGATCCTCGAAGGCCAGGAGAAATACGTAAAGGCGGCCCCCTTCCTCGACGACGGCCGCCAACCCAGCTCGGCCCGCGACGCGTGCGCGTTCTGGCCGGTGCCGAACACGTCGAAACCGCACGAGCCGAACGTCGAAGGCCTGCCGAAGACGCTGACGATCTCGACGACCAACGACCCCGCGACGCCGTACCAGGCGGGCGTGAACCTCGCGAAGGCGCTGAAGGGCTCGCTGCTCACCTTCGAGGGCACTCAGCACACGGTGTTCCTGCAGGGCAACGCATGCGTCGACAAGGCGGGCACCGCTTATCTGATCGACGGGACGACGCCTCCGGACGGAACTCGCTGCAAGGCCAACTGAGATTGGTGGCTCGCTTCGGCGAGCCACCAACCAGCGGTCGTCACGGCTGCTGATCCGTCAAAAGCACCTCGTACATCACCGGACTGTCGCGCTCTGTCGCCGGCGGCACTTGGAGCCACATCCGCGCGAAGCGACGCGGCTCCGCGACCGTCACCCAGATCTTGACGTTCACGTCGGCATGGATCTGCGGCACCAGCTTCGCCGCGACCGCCTGGGGCACGGTTCCGCCGACGCGGTAGCCGTCGACGTGCTGGATCGTCTCGCGGATTTCGGTTTTCGGCTGCTGAAGCGAGTCGAGGAGGCGCACCAGGCCGCCATTCGGGCCGAGGAACCGGTCGACCGGGAAGGACGTCGGGCCGTTCGTTTCGCGACCCTTCGTGTCCTTCGTGGTCGCGGTGTGCCCGGAGACGGTGAACGAGAACGACCGATCGGTGAATTCCGCGCTGCCGCTCGCCTGTCCGCCGTTCTTGAGCGTCGCGTTGCCGACCAGCTTGGTCAGCGGAAGGCCGGGCAGCACGCCGTTGACGCCGACTGAGAAATGCAGGCTCGTGACCTTGGCGAAGTTCGTCTTGGCGGCGGCGAGCAACCCGTCCGCCGCGGGCAAGGGAGGTGCCGCGGTGCAACCGCCGACCAGCCCGAGGAGCAGCAGCGCCGGCAGGACACGTCGGCTGAGCATGGCCGGAAGCCTACTCGGTTGGCCCGATCCTTTCGGATGGTGTCCTTCCGGCCACTGTCGACAACACCCCGGGCACACCAAACTGCTCACTTGTGACCGTTGAGACCCGTCCTGCCCGCCGCCTGCACCGCGCCTGGTTCGTCGCGGCGGCCGCGTTCGTTGCCCTTCTCGCCGCCGCCGGCTTCCGCGCCGCGCCGGGCGTTCTGATCGATCCGCTGCACGAAGAGTTCGGCTGGTCCCGCGCCACGATCGGGTCCGCCGTCTCGGTCAACCTCGTTCTGTACGGCCTCTTCGCACCCTTCGCCGCCGCGCTGATGGAGCGGTTCGGCATCCGCCGGGTGGCGGCCACCGCGCTGTGCGTCGTCGCTCTCGGCGCGGGCGGCACCGTCTTCATGAGCTCCAGCTGGCAGTTGATCCTCTGCTGGGGTGTGCTCGTCGGTCTCGGTACCGGCTCGATGGCGATGAGCTTCGCCGCGATGGTCGCGACGCGCTGGTTCGTCCGCCACCGCGGCGTCGTGACCGGCGTGCTGACCGCCGCCGGAGCGACCGGGCAGCTCATCTTCCTGCCGTTGATCGCATCGCTTGCGGTGAGTGACGGCTGGCGGACCGCTTCCATGGTCATTGCCATCGCGGCTCTCGCGGTGGTCCCGGTCGTGCTGTTGGCCGTACGCGACCACCCCGCTGACATCGGCACTGTCGCGTACGGAGCGCCCGAAGGCACCGAAGTGGAGCGTCCCGCTCCGAAGACCGGCACTGTCCGCCGAGGACTGACCGTGCTGTTCCAGGCCGCGCGGACCCGGACGTTCTGGCTGCTCGCGATCGGGTTCGCCATCTGCGGGGCGACCACGAACGGGTTGGTCAGCACGCATTTCGTCCCGGCCGCGCACGACCACGGCATGCCGCAGACGACCGCGGCGAGCCTGCTCGCGCTCGTCGGCATCTTCGACGTGGTGGGAACGATCGCGTCGGGATGGCTCACCGACCGTGTCGACCCGCGGATCCTGCTCGGCATCTACTACGCCCTGCGGGGAGTTTCGCTCGCCCTGTTGCCGCAGCTGTTCACGGATTCGGTCCAGCCGAGCATGTGGGCGTTCATCCTCTTCTACGGCCTCGACTGGGTGGCGACCGTTCCGCCGACGGTCGCGCTTTGCATCCGCTCCTTCGGCGAAGCCGGTCCCATCGTGTTCGGCTGGGTTTTCGCCTGCCACCAGCTGGGCGCGGCGTTCGCGGCTTCCGCCGCCGGCGCGGTGCGCGACCAGCTCGGCGATTACGCGGTCGCCTGGTACGTCGCCGCCGGGCTCGCGGTCGTCGCCTCGGTCGCGTCGCTGTCGATCACCCGATCGAGGAAACCGCAGCTCGCGCAGGTGGCGTGAACCCGTTCGCGAGATGGGTGACCCGTGAAACATGGCGTTAACACGTGCTGGTTAGGGTTCGGCCATGGATCGCCAGCAGGAATTCGTGCTCCGCACTTTGGAAGAGCGCGACATCCGTTTCGTTCGCCTGTGGTTCACCGACGTGCTGGGGTTCCTGAAGTCGGTCGCGGTCGCGCCGGCCGAACTGGAGGGCGCGTTCAGCGAGGGCATCGGGTTCGACGGCTCGGCCATCGAGGGCTTCGCGCGCGTCTACGAATCGGACATGGTCGCCAAGCCGGACCCGTCCACGTTCCAGGTCCTGCCGTGGGAGACCCCGGACGGCGGCCCGTACTCCGCGCGGATGTTCTGCGACATCGCGATGCCCGACGGGTCGCCCTCGTGGGCCGACCCGCGGCACGTGCTGCGCCGCCAGCTGTCGAAAGCCAGCGAAGCCGGGTTCACCTGCTACGTGCACCCGGAGATCGAGTTCTTCCTGCTCGCCAACCTCCCGGACGACGGCAGCGAGCCCGAACCGGCCGACAACGGCGGCTACTTCGACCAGGCGAGCCACGCCACCGCGACGCACTTCCGCCGGCACGCGATCGAGACCCTCGAGGCAATGGGCATCTCGGTCGAGTTCAGCCACCACGAGGGCGCGCCGGGCCAGCAGGAAATCGACCTTCGCTACGCCGACGCCCTGACCATGGCCGACAACGTGATGACGTTCCGTTACGTCGTCAAGGAGGTCGCGCTGACCCAGGGCGTGCGCGCGACCTTCATGCCGAAGCCGTTCACCGACCAGCCCGGCTCGGGCATGCACACCCACGTGAGCCTGTTCGAGGGCGACCGCAACGCGTTCTACGACGCCGAGGACCCGCACGAGCTTTCCGAGACCGGCAAGGCGTTCGTCGCGGGTGTCCTGCACTACGCCAAGGAAATCTCCGCCGTCACCAATCAGTGGGTCAATTCCTACAAACGGCTGATCAGCGGCAGTGAGGCCCCCACGACGGTGTCGTGGGGGAGGGCGAACCGCTCGGCGCTCGTGCGCGTGCCGATGTACTCGCCCGGCAAGGCGTCGTCGCGGCGAGTGGAGATCCGGACGCTCGATTCGGCGTGCAACCCGTACCTGGCCTACTCGGTGATACTGGCCGCGGGGCTGAAGGGCATCGAGAAGGGTTACGAGCTGCCGCCGCCGGCCGAGGACAACATCTGGCAGCTGTCGGACTCCGAACGCCGCGCCGCCGGTTACTCGCAGTTGCCCCAGAACCTCGGCGAAGCGCTCGCCGAGATGGAGAAGTCGGAGCTGCTGCCGGAAGCGCTCGGCGAGCACGTTTACGACTTCTTCTTGCGCAACAAGCGAGTGGAGTGGGACAACTACCGGAGCGCGGTCACCCCGTACGAGCTCCGGACTCTGTTGCCGATGCTCTGACGCGGGCCCCGGGCCGTGCTCCGAGGTGGGGGAGGCATCGGAACATGGGAAAAAGACTGCCCGCCGTACTCGCTGCGCTGGTCGCGGCGGCGGGCCTGGCCAGCGCGCCGCCGGCGGTCGCGATGGCGGCTGACCCCGAGATCGACGCCGCCGGGCTGCACTTCGACCTCGACCGCGCCGACATCCCGTCGCTGCAGCACCGGATGGCGTCCGGGCAGCTCACCGCGACCCGCCTGACCAGCGCGTATCTCGCCCGGATCCGGGTATTGGACCCGAAGGTCAACGCCGTCCTCGCGCTCAACCCGGGCGCGCTCGCGCAAGCCGCGGCCAGCGACGTCCGGCACCGGACCGGCCGCACCCGCGGTCCGCTCGACGGGATCCCGGTGCTGGTCAAGGACAACGTCGGCACCCACGACCAGCAGACCACCGCCGGTTCGCGCGCGCTGCGCAGCCGTCCCGCCAAGGACGCCACGCTGATCACCCGGCTACGTGACGCGGGCGCGGTGATCCTCGGCAAGGCGAACCTGTCGGAATGGGCCAACTTCCGCGCCGCGAAGCCGACTTCCGGCTGGTCCGGCGTCGGCGGGCAGACCAACAACCCGTACGTCCTTGACCACAACCCGTGCGGTTCGTCCGCCGGCTCCGCGGCCGGTGTCGCCGCGTCGCTCGCGCAGGTCGCGATCGGCAGCGAGACCGACGGGTCGATCGTGTGCCCGGCCGGGATGACCGCGACCGTCGGGCACAAGCCGAGCCTCGGACTCGTCAGCCGCACCGGCGTCGTGCCGATCTCCGCGGAACAGGACACGGCGGGACCCATCGCGCGCAATGTCGTCGACACCGCGCTGACGCTCTCGGTGCTGCAGGGCCGCGACCCGTCGGACCCGGCCACTCTGCGCTATCCGCCGACCCAGCCGACTGACTACGCGAAGCTCCTCCGCCCCGGCGTCCTGCGCGGAGCCCGGATCGGCCTGTGGCGGCTGCCGGTGCTCGGCCCGGACACGGACGCCGTGGTCAGCAAGGCGAAGGCTTCGCTGGAACGCGCCGGGGCGACGGTCGTCGAGGTGAGCCTGCCGTACCAAGACCGGCTTTCGGAACTGGAGTTCCCGGCGCTGCTGACCGAGTTCCATCGCGACATCGACGCGTATCTCGCGACGCGCCCGACCGGCCCGCGGAATCTGGCGGACCTGATCGCGTACAACCGCGCTGATCCGCTGGAACGCACCTGCTTCGCTGGTCAGGAGCTGTTCGAGCAAGCGCTCGCCGCGCCCGGCCCGCAGGATCCGGCCTACCTGAAGAACCGGGCTGAGCTGACCGACCTCGCGCGCCGGTCGCTGGACGAGACCCTCGCGAAGTACGACCTGGACGCCATCGCGTCGCCGACGAACCCGCCGGCCTGGAAGACGGACTGCAAGGTCGGCGACAACGACGTGATCCCGTCCTCGACCCCGGCCGCGGTCGCGGGCTACCCGGACGTCACCGTCCCGGCCGGTTTCGTCGGACCGCTGCCGGTCGGGATTTCGTTCATGGGCGGGCAGTGGACGGACGGGAAGATGCTCGCGCTGGCCGCGGACTACACGCGGGTCGCGCCGGTCCGGGTTCCGCCCCGGTACCTGCCGAAGCTGCCCGGGTAAGCCGGTCGGGGTTGCCCGGAGCGGGTGAAGGTTTGTGGCGGCCGCCGGTCAGTGCACTCGCATTGACCGGCGGCTTTGTGCGTCTGGACCGACCGGAGCTGGCCCGCGCCGAGCGGGTGGGCAGCGCGCTGACCAGCGGAATCGGATCGGATGCTCGGATCCCGGGCGGCGCGCGGGCCGCTGGCTGCGGGAGACCTGGGTCACTTGGGGGCTTTCGACGGCCTCGCCGGGCGCGGTCCGGCGTGCGCAAACCGGTCGAGTCCGGTCGCTGTCAGCGCGCTGACCAGCGTCGATGCCGTTAAGTGACCCCCCTGTTTTCGGGTGGTTGGAAGGCATGTAATCTTCTCTTCGTCGCCAGGAACACCGGGTCGGCGGGGCCGCAAGCCTCACCGACCAGGAGCCAGGGCCGAGCGGGTTGACACCGCGAAACGGACCGGGTAATGTTCAGCGTCGGCCCACGAGCGGCCGCCGACTCCCTACGACTAGCCTTGTAGGTACCGGCATGCTCGACCAAAAGCTTGAAATAACGCATCGGGCTTGGTCTGGTTGATTCTGGGCTGGTTCGGGGTGTGTTGCTTGAGAACTCAACAGTGTGCTAGTGAACTAAGCCAGTAGAGCTTATTTTGGTAAACCCCCTCGTCGGGGTTTCCTTTGAGAAAATATGATTGAGATGTAGTCTCGATCGAACTGTTCATTGTTGGAGAGTTTGATCCTGGCTCAGGACGAACGCTGGCG
>NZ_ASXG01000169.1 GCF_000411975.1 Amycolatopsis orientalis DSM 43388 | reverse complement strand
CCACCCCAGGCCTACCGCCAAGCCCGCCCCGCCCAACCCCGCCACCACCACTGCTCCCGCCACCACTCCGCGAGCCCCCGGAGCCTCCCCCGCCGCCCGGTCCGTGTCCCGGGGCCCCGCCGAGCACCGGTCCAGACCAACCGCACCGTCATCGTCTCCCCCTCTCCGCAGCGGACCACTGGCCCCGGCGGTCCGCGTCCTTCCGCACGGAACCGTTGGGCCGCAAGGGTGAACCCGCCGAACCGAATCCCGGCATACCTCCCGAACCAGCCCCCCGCCGGACAAGAGCAGCCGACCGCACCTTGACTTCATAATGGTCTAGTCCAATGCTTACCGCATTCATTTTCCGAAATGCTCGCCGGAGGACAGATGCAGCGAAGCAGACTGGCCGCCACTTTCGTCGCCGCCGCTACCGTGGCCGGAGCAGCTGCCCTCGTGGCCGCGACCGCCCATGCGCAGACCGGGACGTCGACCGGCCTCGACAACAACTGGTACGCCTCGGCGCCGTACCTCATGCCGCAGAGCAACAACCCGCCCGACCCGGTGACCGTCATGAACGCGACCGGGCAGAAGGCGTTCCAGCTCGCCTTCATCCTCGCGCCGAAGGGCGGCGGATGCAGTCCCACCTGGGACGGCAACTCCCCGGTCTCGTCGGACACGACCGTCGGCGACGCGATCAACCGCATCCGCGGCAACGGCGGCGACGTGTCGGTTTCGGTCGGCGGCTACGGCGGCACGAAGCTGGGCCAGACCTGCGGGACCGTCGACGCGACCGCCGCGGCCTACCAGCAGGTCGTGACGAAATACAACCTGAAAGCCCTCGACTTCGACCTCGAAGAGCCCGAATACGAAGACACCGCGGCGATCGCGAACGAGCTCGGCGCCGCGAAGAAACTGCAGGCGGACAACCCCGGCCTGTTCGTCTCGGTGACCATGCCGGGCACCGCGGCGGGCACCGGCTGGTTCGGCACCCAGTTGCTGGACCAGGCGAAATCGATCGGCTTCTCTCCCAACAACTTCTCGATCATGCCGTTCGACGGCGGCTTCACCGGCGGCGGAGCGTCGCAGGTGTCCGCGCTGGAAGCGTTCCACGGGCTGCTCCAAAGCCACCTCGGCTGGGACAGCGCCACCGCGTATGCGCACGAGGGTTTCTCGGGCATGAACGGGAAATCCGACTCGTCGGAATACTTCAACGTTTCCGATTTCCAGACGGTGTACGACTACGCGACGAGCCACCACCTCGGCCGATTCACCTTCTGGGCGGTCAACCGCGACCGGCAGTGCACGACGACGACCGACAACAGCGTGTGCTCGAACGTCCAGCAAAACGACTGGGACTTCACGAAGTTCACCACCCGGTTCGCGGGCGCGACTCCGCCGCAGACCAATCCGCCGACGAGCTCGACCAGCAATCCGCCGGGTGCCTGTACGGCACCGGAATGGCAGAAAACGCAGGTCTACACCGGCGGCGCCGTCGTTTCCCACAACAGCCACAAATGGACTGCCAAATGGTGGACCCAGGGCGAGGAACCCGGCACGACCGGCCAGTGGGGCGTCTGGACCGACAACGGAGCGTGCTGACCGGCTAGTTTTCCCGATCGGGCGCTGCGGTGCGGATTCCGTGCGGCAGCGCCCGATCCGTCAATCGCGGCAAGGAATCAGGGACGAACGCCGGGCAGGTGCGTATTCGCCCGCCGGACTTCCGAAGCCAGCGCCGGCACCTCGATCACCCGCCGTCCGGCCGCGACAAGGCGCTCGACTCCTTCGGCCTCGACGAACAACGACGGTTCCCGCCAAGCCATCACCACTCGCGGAATGGCCGTCTCGAGGATCAGCTGCGTGCAGCTTTTGGGGTGGGACGCGCGATCGCTGCACGGTTCGAGCGAGCTGTACATGGTCGCGTTGGCGAGCCGCGGGTCGTGCGGATCGAGCTTCGCCAGGGCGGCTTCTTCCGCGTGGTTGCGCGGATCGCCCTCGCCCGAGTGCCCGGTGGCGAGCACTGTCCCGTCCGGCAGCCCGACGACCGCGCCAACCCGAAAAGTCGAGCTCGGCGGACATTCGTCGGCGAGCGCGATGGCTTGCCGCAACCGCAACAGATCGAGCGACGACGGTTCAGCCGCGGCGCGGTAGCGCAGCACCGCGATGTCGCCGAGCCGCCGCACTTCCGTCAGTTCCCACGGTCGCGGGAACGCACCCGGACCGAGAAACCGCGGCGCCCGCGGGTCGCCGACCATGACCGGCGCGATCGCGAGCCGGAGTTCGTCGGCGAGCCCGGTGTCGAGGAACTGCGTGTGCACCGCTCCGCCGCCCTCGACTAGCAGCGTCTGAATACCTCGCGCGCCGAGGTCGTCCAACACGGACTCGAGCCGCGGAGGACTGCCGACCTCCACGACCGTCGCGACCGCGCTCAGGCTGTCTGCAGTGCCTCGCGGGGCGTAGACGAGCTTCTCGGTGTCGCCGACGGTGAAGAACCGCGACGCCGGATCCAGCTTGCCGCTGCTCGTGACCGTCACTTTGACCGGTTGCTCCGGCCGCCCCGCCGCGACCCGCTCGCGGATCAGCTCGGCGGAGCGCACGAGGAGCCGCGGGTTGTCGGCCCGCACCGTGCCCGCACCGACGAGGATCGCGTCGGCCTCGGCGCGCAGCCGGTCGACCTCCGCGAAGTCGTCCTCGTTGGACAGGAGCAGACGGGTGCTGCCGGCGTCGTCGAGGTAGCCGTCCAGCGATTGCGCCGCGGACAGCAGAACGTGCGGCCGCCCGGTCATCATGCCCATCCGCTCATCGTGCTCCGGCCAGGTCAGGCAGGCACTACGGCGTACTGGCGGACGTACAGGTCGGTGTAGGTCACCGGCCCGCGCGGCCCGGGCACCCGGTCGAGGTTGATGCCGGTTTCGGGCACCGCGAGCAGCTTGAAGCCGTCCAGCAGCCGGGTCGGCGCGTTCCAGAACACGCCCGTGCCGGTGTAGCCGTCGAAGAACTGCTCCGCCGCCGCCGGGTTCTCGGTCGCGATCCCCGCGGCGAGCCCGGACGTGCGCTCGTTCGCGATCTCCACCGCGTCGGAGAGCCCGCCGACCTTCTCCACGGTGACCGTCGCCTCCCGCTCGGAGTCCAGCGCCCACTCGTAGCCGATCGGTTGCTCGTGCGGCGCGAGCGAAGGCGTGACGCCGCGCTCGGCCAGCGCTGACTCGATCTGCGGCCACACCGTGTCGTGCACGTCCTCGTGGATCAGCAGCAGGTTCAGCCGGTTGCAGACGCCAAGCCGGTCGAGGCTCGAGAACACCAGGTCGCGAACCTTGGCCGCATCCGCCGCGGCGTCGACGTACAGCACCCCGCCACCGTCAGCGTGCGCCAAGGTGCGAACCCCGTGCACCGCGGCTTCGGTCGCCAGCGCGCGCGTGCTGTCCCCGCTGCCACGCAGGATGACGAGCGGCACGAGCCCCGGCAGCCGAACCAGCGCCGACGCCGCTTCCCGCTCCACGCGCGGCACCAGCTGCACGACGTCCGGGTTGATGCCCGCCGCCTCGAGCGCCGGCGCGATCACGACGTCGCGCAACCGCTGCGCCGAACCCAACGCCGCCGACCCGGTCCGCAGCACGCCGCCGTTGCGCGACTTGACCAGCTGCGACGCCACGTCGACCGTCACGTTCGGCCGCGCCTCGTAGTTCGCGCCGATGACCCCGACCGGCCGCCGCCGCTCGATCAGCCGCAGCCCGCCGTCCAGCGTGGACACGTCGACGGACCGCTCCTGGTGCGGCGCGCCGGCCAGCAGACGCAGCTGCGAAGCCATCCCGTCGAGCCGCTCGGGCGTGATGGTGAGCCGGTCGAGCAGACCGGCGCTCATCCCGTCGGCCGTAGCCTTCGCGACGTCGGCCCGGTTGGCGTCGAGCACCTCGTCCCGATGCGCGACGAGCCGCTCCGCCATCCCGACGAGCGCCGCGTCCACCGCGTCGTCCCCGGCAGCAGCCAACGAAGGCGCAGCCGCCTTCGCCGCCCGCGCACACTCCTCGACGGCCTTCGCGACCTCGTCCATCGCCTGTCTCCCTCCGGCGGCTCAGCAGACGTCCAGTCTGCCGTACCGCCCACATGGGGAGACGACGGGCTCAGCCCTCGGGACACTCGGGACACTCGCGGCACCAGTCTCCTGGTCGGCGACGTGGTCGACAGCGCCGCCGCTCACGACCACGGTCTCCGCCGCGTCAACCGGCACTGCGATTGGCCGCCCGCGCGCGACAGGCAGGACGCTCCGGGCACCAGCTCCGGCGATCCGACAGCCACCGCTCCGCCGCAATCCGGCAGCCAGGACCTCAGCCCGCGTAGCCCGACCACGAGCCCGCGCAGCCCGGCCGTCAGTCCAAGCGACCCGGCCATCAAGCCGCGCAACCGGCCGTCAAGCGAGCGACCTGGCCAACAAGCCACGCAGCCCGATCACCACGCCCGAGCCACCGCGCCATCAGGCGACGCCGACCGACCATCAAGCCCAGCCGCCCGGCCACCGGGCCGCTGCGCCCTGCCGCCGACCACGCAGCCCAGCTGTCTGCCGCTCCGCCTCAGCCCGCGGCCCACAGAGGCCACTCCGAACCACCACCGGCTCCGCCGCAACCCAGCGGTCCCACACCGTCACCCGACGCCACCGAGCCACCAGCCCGTGTCACCTCACCGCCAGCCGGAGACCGCCGCGGCCGCCTCACAACGCCAGCGGCTGCAGCAACCACAACCCGCCCGCGATGACACAGCTCACCGTGAGCACGATGAACACCAGCACCCACAACACTGCGGGCACCGCGGTCAACCGGCTCAGCTGATCGGCGTCGGAGTCCCGCGCCTGGCCACGCCGCCGTTTGAGCTGAAGCTCCACCACCGGCCGGACCCCGCCGAACAGCAGGAACCAGGTCAGGAGATACACGAACGGCGCCTGCACCACCTTCGGCGCGACCAGAGCCACCAGCCCGAGCACGACAGCGCTCGCCACCACCGTGAACACGCCATAGGCGTTGCGCACCATGATCAGCACACCCAGCAGCAGCACCGCGACGAGCACGAGCACCGCGGTGATCAGGTCCGCTCCGATGAGGCTGGCGAGCAGCAGTCCCAAGACCGACGGCGCGACGTACCCGGCCAAGGCCGTGAACGCCATGCCCGGCCCTTCCGGCTTGCCGCGCGACACGGTGACCCCGGAGGTGTCCGAGTGCAGTCGGATCGACCGCAGTCGCCGCCCGACTGTCACCGCGGCCAGCGCGTGGCCTGCCTCGTGCACGATCGTGATGACGTTGCGGGCGAACCGCCACGGCGTCCCGCCGGCCAGCACAACCAGCAACGCGATCCCGCCGGTGACCACCGTGATGACGCTCGGCGTGTTCGCCTGTTCGAGCGCCGCACCGACTGTCCCAGCGCCCGCGGCCATGGCTGCACCAGAGATTTCTCCAGTGCCCGGTCGAGCACTGAGCACAGTCGAGACGGCGAGTGCAGGCGTAGTCACGCGGACACCTCACCACAGGCCCTATTTGGCCGCTGTGAGTGCCCAGGCAACACCTCTCGGGCGCGATTCGGTATGGGGCGCGGCCTCACTCCATGACGTCTCCCTCCCGCCGATCCACCTCGTCACGCACGGCTCAGTCCTCCCCCTTCCCGGACGCGGACACCCGCAGCCGATCGAGCCGGAACAGATGGGCGACCCACGACCGATACGGACGCCAGTCCTCAGCCAGCGGCTCAAGCTCGTCCGGCGGCGTGTCGGGAGGCAACGCGTACTCCGCGCAGAGAACCTGATGGAGCTGGGTGTCCAGTCGGGGAAAGAGATCAGGGTGGCCCGCGCCGTGCAGCAGGATCTGCTCGGCTGAGAACGCTCCGATGCCCGGGATCGCGCAGAGCCGGGTCAGCGCGTCGGGGATCGGCATGGCCAGCAGCTCTTCGGTGTCCAGGCGGCCGTCGACCGCTGCCCGGGCGACGGCGCGAAGGCGGGCGAGCCGGAACGGTCCGACCGATGGTTCGTCACCCAACTCGGCCACGATCTGCGGCGAAGGAAAGGAAAACGGCCCGTCGTCGCCTGCCCGCCAGCCATGTCGCACCGCGAGCTGCTCCCGGAACCGCATCGCCTGCGGGACCCGCATTCCTTGCGTGAGCACGGCCCAGCAGGCTGCTTCATACGGCGACGAATGCAGCACCGGACGCGCTCCGCGGTGCCGGGCGTGCAGCCGCCGGACCACCGAGTCGCGGCTCGCGACCTCGGCGAACCCGGATTCGTCGACATCGAGCGAAAGCATCCGGCTCACCTGCGCGACCACCCGGGCGGCGATCTCCACCGGCGCCGCCACGCCGACTTCGACGGTGCCCGGGGATCTCTGCCGGATCGCGGCCCCGGCGTGCGTCCAGATCCCCTCCACCGGGAACGCCACCCGCAGCACGCCCGGTTCGACGGCGAAGGATCCCGCCGGGCCCGCCCCGGCGAGCCACTGCGACGCGGCACTCAGGTCGAAGGCCCCGTGCACGGCGATTTCGCCGGTGGGCAGGTCGATCGGACGCAGGATCGGTGCGGTCATCGGTCAGTCCTCCTCGCTGGTCTCCGCGAGTCGGAGACCGTGCGGACGACGTTAGGAACCGGCACCGACAATGCCGGGCTTCGAACGCTTGATCGGCCAGATCTTCACTCGAACGAGTGAGCAGCGGATGCCGCATACTGCCGGTATCCCCATCGAGAGGACCCCCGTGCCGCACCACAGCACCCAACAACGGCTCGCCGATCTGCTCAGCGAACCGGCCACGTCAGCCGACGGCTTCCTCGACACGCTCGGCGACGCGGCCCAGGCCGGCCCGCCCACCGGAGTCACTCAGCGGCTCATGCGCACCACGCTGCTGCCGCAGGTCTACGAACGCTACTGGCGGCCGGTGCTCGGCCGCGTCCTGAAAGGCCCGAGCGGCCCTAGCATGGCCGACGAGATCGCACTCGCCTCCGAACGGCTCGCGCTGCGGCCAGGTCAGATCGTGCTCGACGTCGCGTGCGGGACCGGTCGGTTCACGCGTGCGTTCGGGAACGCGGTGGGACCGGACGGGCTCGCGATTGGCCTGGACGGTGCGCGCAGCATGCTTTCGCGCGCGGTCGAAGAGACTGATTCGCCGAGCGTGGCTTACCTTCGCGCCGACGCGGTCGAGCCACCGCTGCTTTCGTCCACTGTGGACGCGATTTGCTGTTTCGCCGCCCTGCACATGTTCGCCGAGCCGGAACGCGCACTCGACTCGTTCGCCCGGATTCTGCGCCCCGGCGGACGCGTCGTCCTGCTCACGAGCGCCCGCCGAGACTGGCAGCCGGCCCGGATCGCCGACACCGCAGGAGGAATCGTCAGCGGACAACGCATGTTCGACCGCGGGGAGATCGCGGCCAGCTTGCGCGCGCGTGGCTTCGACGAGGTGCGCGAGCAGTACTTCGGCGTCGCCCAACTCGTCTCCGGACGGTTGTCTGACGTGCAGTGATCCATTTCTGTCGGGGTTCGGGGCTAGCATTCCCCGCATGACCCACGCCGCACCCGTCCCGCCCGACGACAGCCACCTCCGTTCCCTCATCGAAGCCACCGCCGACGCCGTGGCTGCCGCCGAACCGCTCGGCTCCGACTACGCGGGAGCCGACGCGGAAACCCGTGCTGCGGTTGAAGAAGAAGTGCGTTCCCGGGCCAGCGAACTCGTCGCGCTCAGCCAGGATCTGCACGCCCATCCGGAAGAAGGGTTCGCCGAACACCGGTCAGTCGGGGCGCTCGCCGAGCTGCTGCGCGCACACGGCCACGAAGTCACCGTCGGGCTCGGCGGGCTGGACACCGCGCTGCGCACCGGAACTCCGGACAACAACGGACCGCACATCGCGGTTCTGTCCGAATACGACGCGCTGCCCGGGTTGGGGCATGGCTGCGGGCACAACGTCATTTGCACCGCGGGCGCCGGCGGATTCCTCGGTGCGGCTGCAGTGGCCGAACGTCTCGGCGGACGGGTGTCGCTGGTGGGCACTCCCGCGGAGGAAGGCGGTGGCGGCAAGGAAACTCTCGCGCGAGCGGGAGTCTTCGACGATGTCGACGCGGTGATCATGTTGCACCCGTTCAGCCACGACATCGCGCTGCACCCATTCCTCGGCAGGCGGCAACTGGAGATGGTCTTCCACGGCGTCGGTGCCCATGCTTCGGCGCAGCCGTTCATGGGACGCAACGCGCTCGACGCGGCGGTGGCGGCCTACCAAGGAGTGTCCGCGCTGCGGCAACAGCTGCCGTCGAGCGACCGAGTGCACGGTATCTTCACCGACGGCGGTGCCCGGCCGAACGTGATCCCCGCCCGCGCGGCTCTTCTGTTCTACCTCCGGTCGGCGAATCCCGAGACGCTGCGCGATTTGGCCAACCGGATGACCGCGATCGCCCACGGCGCGGCCGAAATGACTGGCTGCGGAGTGGAGTTGCACTGGGACGAGCAGCCGGCGTACCTGCCGATCCGGTTCAACACGACGCTGGCCGGGCGATGGTCTGTCAATCAGCAAGGAACCGGGCGGAAACCGCTGCCGCCGGGCATCGTGCCGGAATTCCTGACCGGAAGCACGGACCTCGGAAACTTGTCCTTCCGGATGCCCGCGCTGCACCCGATGATCGCGGTGTCCGGGCCGACGGTCGCTTTGCACACCAAGGAATTCGCCGAGGCAGCCGGGTCGCCTGCGGGTGACCAAGCGGTAGTGGACGGTGCGCTGGGGCTGGCGCTGACCGCCGCTGATTACCTCGCTGACGCGGAGCTGCGCAAAGCCGTCCACGACGAATTCGAGGCATCGGGAGGGGCGCTGGACGTGCCGAGTTTCTTCGACTGACCGCAAGCGCGCGTGGCCGAGTGGCTGGGAGGAGGTGCAAAGCCGCCGGTTTGACGGGGTGTGCTGAAGGTTCGCCCGGGTTGGGCTGACCCCAGTGACGCCGCAGTGGTCGGTGCTGCTGGGTTATGACGGCACGGCACGGCACGGCACGGCACGGCACGGCACGGCACGGCACGGCACGGCACGGCACGGCACGGCACGGCACGGAGGATCAAACCCGCAAAGCCGCTCCAGCCGCAAGCACCTCAGTCGCAGCAGGCGCGACCACAGCCGGCGGAGCTGTGGCCGAAAGACCAGCAGCCGTCAGAGTTTCACCATCGGCACACTGCCGATCAGCATCAACCGAACCTTGCCCGAAGCGCCGAAGTCGATCGTTGCGGTCGCGCGGGGGCCGACGCCGTCGCAGGAAATCACTGTGCCCAGGCCGTACTTGTCGTGGCTGACTCGGTCTCCCACGTCCAGCTTCAGCGCCACCGTGTCCTTCCACGCCTTGCCGAACGGCGAACTCGAGGAGGTCGACGACGACGAGGACCGTCGGCCCCACGTGGTCGCGGCTCGGGGACCCGAGGAGGAGCCCGAAGAAGAGCCGAAGTTTCCGAAGCCCGGCGAGGACGGTTCCAGACGGCGCCAGTCGACCAGGTCCGGCGGCAGCTCGTCCAGGAAGCGGGACGCCGGGTTCATCTGCGGCTGTCCCCAGGCCGACCGGGTAAGCGCGCGCGATACGTAAAGTCGTTGCCGCGCACGGGTAATCGCTACGTAGGCCAGCCGGCGTTCTTCGGCCAGTTCCGCGGGATCGCCCAAGGCGCGCATGTGCGGGAAGACCCCGTCTTCCCAACCGGTGCAGAAGACGACCGGGTATTCCAGGCCCTTCGCGGTGTGCACGGTCATCAGGGTGACCACGCCCGCGCCGCCGTCGCCTTCCTCGCCTCCGTCCGGGGAGGGGATCGAGTCGGCGTCCGCGACCAGCGAAACCCGTTCCAGGAAGGCGGGCAGCGAACCAGGCGCCGGAACGCCGTCGTCCAGGACCAGTTCAGCGTTTTCGTCGTTGGCGACCTCGGCGGTGAACTCGGCGAATTCACGTGCCACCGTCACCAGTTCGGTGAGGTTTTCGACGCGCGACGCGTCCTGCGGGTCGTCCGATTCCTCGAGTTCCGCGCGGTAGCCGGTGCGCTCCAGGATCGCTTCGAGCAGGTCGTGCACCTCGGTGCCGGACGACGCCATTTCCCGCAGTTCGTCCAACAGCGTCACGAAGCCGGTGATCGCCTTGGCCGAGCGCGGGTTCAGCAGCGCCACCTTGTCGTCGACCGCGTCGCGCAGGGCGGCCCAGAACGAGATTCGTTCCCGCTCCGCGTGCGTTGCCACGACGGCCTCGGCCCGGTCGCCGATGCCGCGCTTGGGAACGTTGAGGATCCGCCGCAGGCTGACCGTGTCGTCCGGGTTCGCGAGGACACGCAGGTACGCGATCATGTCCCGCACTTCGCGTCGTTCGTAGAACCGCACGCCGCCGACAACCTTGTACGGCAGGCCCAGCCGGATGAAGATTTCCTCGAACACCCGCGACTGGTTGTTGGTGCGGTAGAACACCGCGACGTCCGAGTAGTCCGCCTCGCCCTTCTCCGCCAGCGCGTCGATCTCCCCGGCGACGAACGCGGCCTCGTCGTGGTCGTTGTCCGACACGTAGCCGACGATCTTCTCGCCGTCGCCCGAATCGGTCCACAGCCGCTTGGCGCGCCGGTTGGGGTTGCGCGCGATCACCGCGTTGGCCGCGGACAGGATCGTTTGCGTGGAGCGGTAATTCTGCTCCAGCAGAATCGTGTGCGCGTTCGGGAAGTCGCGTTCGAATTCCTCGATATTGCGGATGGTCGCGCCGCGGAAGGCGTAGATGGACTGGTCCGCGTCGCCGACCACGCACAGTTCGGCGGGCTCGATTCCGCTGTCCGTGGCCTCAGTCCCGGCGAGCGCGCGCACCAACGTGTACTGCGCGTGGTTCGTGTCCTGGTACTCGTCGACCAGGACGTGCCGGAAACGCCGCCGGTAGTACTCCGCGACGTCCGGGAACGCTTGCAGCAACGACACTGTCTGCATGATCAGGTCGTCGAAGTCGAACGCGTTCGCGCCCGAGAGCCTGCGCTGGTACTCGGCGTAGACCTCGGCGACCCGGCGTTCCAGGTCGTTGGCCGCCTTCGAGGCCGCTTCTTCCGGGTCGACCAGCTCGTTCTTCAGGTTCGAGATGTGCACCGCGAGCGTGCGCGCGGCGTACTTCTTCGGGTCGATGTCGAGGTCGCGCGCCACGAGCGTGATGAGCCGCTTCGTGTCGTCCGAGTCGTAGATGGAGAAACTCGACGACATGTCGAGCGTTTTCGCCTCGCGGCGGAGGATCCGCACGCACATCGAGTGGAACGTGGACACCCACATCGCGTTCGCGCGTTTGCCGACGAGCGCCGCGACGCGTTCGCGCATCTCGGCGGCGGCCTTGTTGGTGAACGTGATCGCCATGATCTCGCCCGGATGCACGCCGCGTTCGGCGAGCAGGTAGGCGATCCGGCGCGTGAGCACGCGGGTCTTGCCCGATCCGGCTCCCGCGACGACCAGCAGCGGACCTCCGGCGTGCGTCACCGCCTCGCGCTGGGCGGGGTTGAGGTCCTCGAGCAGGTCTGCGGTTCCCGGCCGGGCAGCGCGGGCGGGCGGGTCTGCGGGGAGATCGAAGAGGGTGTCCATCGTCTGTCCACGCTACCCCGGGGGTACGACAGTCCCGGAACAGCCACGGGGTCGGCCTGCGCTTCCGGACGTACGCCGCAGTGTCGCCTCGCGTCCGACGCGCGACGCCCCCGCGAGGCGGAGCATCGAATGGCATGGACGACAAGATTCCCGCCCGGCTGAGGGCTTCCGACGGCGATCGCGAACGCGTCGCCGAGATCATCCAGGCCGCCGGTTCCGACGGACGGCTCACTCTCGAAGAGGTGGAGGAGCGGCTGAGCACGGTCTACGCCACCCGCTACACCGACGAACTCGGCGAGCTCACCGCCGATCTCCCCCGCCCGGCTCCGGCCCGGCCGCGCGGCGGCTGGCCGCTGACCCGGGCCGCGCTGCGCGAACATCCGGCGCTGCGCGTTCACCTCGGCATCGTCGCCGTGCTGGCGACCTTGCTGATCGTCCGCTGGGCGATCGGCGGCGCGCTGTTCTTCTGGCCGGCGATGCCGTTGTTCTGGCTGTTCGTCAGCCTGGTGCTGCACGCGCGGGTGCGGGCGTTCCGGCAGCGGCCGGGCGCGCCTGTGCCATACTGAAGGCGTGCGGCACAGCAGCGAGCGATTTTTTTACGGGACCCGGACTCGGGCTCCCGTGATCGCGTAGTGCCCCACCCGCCATCACCCGCAGCCCCGGAGTCCACTGGCCCCGGGGCTTTCGCCGTCCCTGGGCAACCGGGAGTCCGGACTTCAGAGAGGTCCCGATGAACGCGCAGACGCAGAACGCCGACGGACAGCCCGCCGAGCACACCCCGGCCGGCGAGGACATCTCGTCGCTTCGCAAGGAGATCGACTGGCTCGACTCCGAGATCCTCCGGCTCGTGAAGCGCCGGGTCGAGGTGTCGAAGACGATCGGCGCGGCCCGGATGGCCGCGGGCGGCACGAAAATCGTCTACAACCGCGAGATGGACGTGCTGGCGCGCTACCGCGAACTGGGCCCGGAGGGCCGTCAGCTGGCGATGCTGCTGCTGAACCTCGGCCGCGGCAGGCTCGGCCGCTGACGCGGTATCCGGGGCATCCCCGATTCGCGCGGCCGCGAATCCGGGCAGACTGGACACATGATTAACCTCATCGCCGTCATCATCGCGATCGCGAGCGTGCTGGCGGCCCTCGGCCACGTCGGCTACCTGGCGCTGCTGAACAACGCGGCGGGCAAGCGGGCGGGCGGGGCTCCGGTGGCGCAGTACGTGCGCAGCCGCTGGGCCCTGGCCGGCGGCGCCACCGCGGCCTCGCTCTTCGCCTGGCTGCTCACGTCCGGCAACGTCGTGCTGGACATTCTCTCCATCGTCATCGCGGTCGGTAGCGGCGCGACGTCGGTGAAGGCTCTCCAGTCGACGCAGGCGAAGTACCGCAGCGGCGGCTGACGAGGCTCCGAACTGGGCAAACACCGGGCGGTACGCTGCGCTGCGTGACGTGCCGCCCGTTCGGGCGCGCCCGGTCGAGTGAAACCGGTGCAAGTTGCAGGATGGGTGAAGACATTCGCCTGCCGGTTTCCTACTGTGAAGCTCGTGAGGACCCTGGCGGCCGCGCCGGGCTATGCCCGGAGGGCGCGCGGGAGCTGCGGCTCCGCGCGCCGTTCTCCGCGTGCGCGTGCATTTGCTCGGGAGTTCGCAAGTGTGGACGCAAGCGTCGTTCTCCGCTCGCCTGCTCCGTTCGGGTTGACGACCGCCCCGGTGCCGTCACGCCCCTCGCGCGGAGGGGTCGGACCGGCATGACGGGAAACACGATGGGCGGTCCGCGGCACGCTGGCCGTCCCGGCGCGATGCCGGACGCCGAGGTCACCGTTCCCGGACGGCACCGCGTCCGCGCCGACGGCACCTGGACCCCCGTGGTGCCGCCCCGCGCCGCCGGACATCACCGGCACCGCACCGGCGCCACCCCGGCCGTCAACGCTCCGGTCCAGCGGGGCAGCGAGAATCCGCAGCAGCGCGGCGCACCGGCTCCGCGCGCGAACCGCGTGCCCGACGACGGGAATCGCCCGGCTCCCAATCCGCCGGTTTTCCCCGCTTCGAGCGGCACGTTGCCGATCGGCGAACCCCCGTTGCCGCAGCCGCAACGCCGGCGAGCCCCGATCGCCCGCCGAGCCCCCGTCGAACCTCCGCGCCGCCCGGCCGCCGCACCGGACCGGCCGGCCGAACTCCGTCAGACCCCCGCTTCTCCCGGCCCGGCAGCCGAACCCCAGAGCCGCCCAGCCGAAGCTCCGGGCCGCCCAGCCGCCCGGCCCGAATCGCCGAGCCACCGCGCCGAATCCGGCACCGCCTTCGCTCCCCCGCAGGACCGCATCCCCGAGGAGCACCGCGCCTTCGCCCCGCCGGAAAGCACGCTCCCCCAGCCGACCCGGCGCAGCCGGCAGGAACGCGTGGCCACCACCTCCGCCGCGCTGGCCAACCGGCCGCAAACCCCCCGCGAACGCGTCGAGCTGAACCCGGTCGCGGAAGAACCTCCGCGCCGCCAGCGCGTCACCCTCGGCGAACCGGCCGTCTCGCGAGAGAAAGAAGAGCAGCCGGACGACGAGGTGCGGGTGTATTCGGCCCCGGCGCTGGACGGTCTCGGCACGTTCGACCTCGGCTCGGTGCCCGCGTCGGTCACCCCGCCGAAGACCTGGCGCAAGGCCGCGTGGTTCGCCACCGGCGCGTCCGGTGCGGTCGTCGTCGGGCTGCTGTTCGCCGGGACGTTCCTGGTCGGCGGGCCCGCCACCACGACGACCGACGCGGTCGGAGGCGGCTGGCCGGGCAGGCAGAACGGCGGCAACCCGAACCTCAGCGCGCTGATCCCGAACAGCGGGCAGCAAGGCGGCGTCGGCGGCAACGTCCCGCGCAGCGATTCCAGCACCAGCCCCGACGGTGTCACCTCGGACAACGGCACGCACCCGCAGCAGGGCAGCAGTCCGAGCAGTTCGGCGGACAGCAGTTCGGCCGAGGTGACCACGTCGGCCGGTCCGGGCACCGGCAGCGGGACGTCCACGCCGACGACGACCGATTCCCCGTCGTCCAGCGAGCCGCCGGAGAAGCCGCCGGTCACCCCCGCCCAGCGGGAAACGAAAGACCCGAACTACTTCACCGCCAGCAACGCGAACACGATGGGGAACAACTCGGAGAAGTTCTTCAACACGGTCACGACCGACCCGTCGGAGGCCTCGTCGGTCACGTCCGGCGACCTCAAGCAGCAGGGTCCGCAGGGGCTGCGCAAGCGCTACGCCGACGTCGCGTACTTCGAGGTCAAGAAGGTCACCATCGACCCGGAGCACGGCACCACGGTGAACACGCTCGAGGTCACGCACAAGGACGGCAGCAAGAGCACCGAGCAGCGCACGCTCACCTTCGACGACAACGGCAAGATCACCGACGACGGGCGCTGACCAGGCGACTGTCTGCAAATGCCGATGCACGTGCGGTGCGGTGAGCGGTTGTTCCCTCGTCCGGTCGGGTGACATAAGCTGCCGTTCGTCGTACGACGGCGGCATTCCGGCGACGGAGTCTGGCGGCCACCAGTCGGCACAGGGTTACCTGGCGACTACGAGGCCCGGATCCGACCACGAATCGCCCGGGACCGCCCCGGGACACCGCGTCCCGCCCCGAACCCCCAGAGCGAGGACTTTCGTGCTTGAACGGCAGCGAACCCGGCGAGAACCCGACGCCGTGCGCGTCGAGGACGTGATCCCGCCGGAACTGCTCGAGGACGTGGCCGAAGCCGACCGCGCCTACCTCGAGCAGGTGTTCCGCGAACCGCAGAAATACCTGCCGCCGCGCACCCGCCGCCCGGCCGTCCAGGCCGAGGAACCCGTCGAAGAGCCCGAAAGCAAGCTCGCCCGCCGCGCGAAGCTGGCCGGGCTCGTCGGAGCGGGCGCGCTGGTCGCCGGCGCTGTCGTCACCGCCTCGCTGCTCAGCGGCGGCCCGCGGCCCACCGTGCCGGTCGCCGGCGAGGCCGCGATGCCCGCCGGATTCAGCGGCGCGGCCGCGCTTGGCGGCCAGGCCGTGCCCGAGCAGCGCAAGAGCCACTCGTCCGGCGGCACCACGTCCGGGCAGAGCGAAAGCACGACGCAGTCCAAGCACACCGACTCCGCGGCCGCCACGCCGTCGAACTCGGGCACCACGACTCCGGAAACCACCTACGGCACGTCGTCGGCCGCCGCGTCGAGCGCCCCGTCCTCGGCGGAATCGCACAAGAAATCCGCCGCCTCGTCGGCGGCCGCGCCGGATCCGGTGAAGCTCGAAGCGGTGCGCAAGTTCTACGCCTCGATCGACCACCACCCGGAGAACGCGCTTTCGCTGCTCGCCCCGAACGTCGCGCGCGGCGAAACGGGCGATCTGGTCCGAGCGTGGAGCGGGGCCGACTCGATCGACGTCCAGGAACTCCACGTCCAGGACGACGGTTCGGTCTTCGCCGTCGCACTGGTCCACCAGGCCGACGGAACTCTGGTACGCGTGACCCAATTGTTCGACGTCGTCGAGCAGGATGTGATCTCCCAGGCCCGAATCCTGTCCGCGGTCTACTCCTGACCTGCGCGAACGTGGTGCGGACGGGGCGTGGCACGTGTGCCGCGTGCGTGTGCGCAGAGTGAGCGCCTAGCCTTGTCACGGGTCGGTCTCGGCAAAACCGGCACACGGTCCACAGCAGGTGCCTACGCTCCGGTGCTGCGGCGGGTTCGAACTCACCCCTTCGGGGTAGAAATGTCCCGCCCCGGGAAGTCGGAGCCCCAAAGGGAGGTCGCGTGAGCGACGAGGGTCGTCTGGTCGCCGGCCGGTACCGGATCGTCGGGAAAATCGGTTCCGGCGCGATGGGGGCTGTCTGGCGCGCCCACGACGAGGTGCTGGGCCGTACGGTCGCCATCAAGCAGCTGCTGCTCCAGCCGGGGCTGGAGCACCACGAGGCGGAGGACGCCCGGCAGCGCACCATGCGCGAGGGCCGGATCGCCGCCCGGCTGCACCATCCGAACGCGATCACCGTGTTCGATGTCGTCACCGACGACAACGGCCAGCCCTGCCTGATCATGGAATACCTGGCTTCCACCAGTCTGGCGCAGGTGCTGCAGGAAAAAGGCACCCTGCCGCCGCTGGAGGTGGCGCGGATCGGCGCGCAGATCGCCGCCGCCCTGCGCGAGGCGCACGCGGTCGGCATCGTGCACCGCGACATCAAGCCGGGCAACATCCTGCTCGCCGGCAACGGCACGGTGAAGATCACCGACTTCGGCATCTCCCGGGCCAAGGACGACGTCACGGTCACCAAAACCGGGATGATCGCCGGCACCCCTGCCTACCTGGCCCCCGAGGTCGCGATCGGCGGCGACCCCGGCCCCGAGTCGGACGTCTTCTCGCTCGGCTCCACGCTGTACGCCGCCTGCGAGGGACAGCCGCCGTTCGGCCTGTCCGAGAACACGCTGAGCCTGCTGCACGCGGTCGCCGCGGGGCAGATCAACCCGCCGCGGCAGTCCGGTCCGCTGGCGAGCGTGCTCGCGGTGCTGCTGCACCCGGAGACCCAGCACCGGCCCACCGCCGACGAATGCGAGGAACTGCTGGCCGCGGTCGCGCGCGGCGAGACCCCGCTTGGCGGTCCTGCCGACGAGACGGTGATGGCCTCGTCCTCGGGCACCCTCGGCGCGGCCGCGCTCGGCGCGGCGGGCGGCGCGGCTGCCGCCGGTCTGCTGCATCCCGACGACGAGCAGGCCGGCCACTCCGGCACGCTGCTCGACGAGCCGGGCGCGACCCAGCAGTACGACCCGAGCGCGCAGCAGTACTACGACGAAGCCCCGTACCCGCCGGCCTCCGCTTACCCGGAGAACGACTACGACGACCACGGCTACCAGCAGGACGCCTACCACCAGGAGCCGCCGCTCTACGGCGACCCGAGCCGCAACGGCCTCGCCGCCACGCGCGCGGTCCCGGTGCCGGAAAACTTCGAGGACGACCCGTACGACGAGGACCCCTCCCCGCGGACTCGGGTGCAGACCGCGCCCGAGGACGAAGAGGACGAGAAGCCCGGCGCGTGGAAGAAGCCCGCGATCATCGGCGCTGTCGTGGTCATCGCCCTGGTCGCGCTCGGCGTCTGGCTGCTGACCCCGGGCAACCCGCCGGACGCTTCACAGCCGGCACCGCCTGCTACGTCGTCCGCGGTCGCGCCGACCTCCGTCACACCGCCGCCTTCGGAAGCAACCACTACGTCCCCGCCTACGTCGTTCCGGGAAAGCGCGACCCGCGAAACCCAGTCGACGCGGCACTCGCGGCGGTCCACTACGACGGAGGACACTCCTTCGCAGGAATCGTCCCAGCCGCAGAACACCCAGCCGACGAAGCCGACGGCTACGAAGGAACCGACAAAGACTCCGAGCGAAACCAGCGGGCCGCCGTCGCCTACCGGATGATTCAGGGACAGCATTGAGTTCAGAAGGCAGCATCGTCGGCGAGCGGTACCGGCTCGACCAGCCGATCGGGCGGGGCCGCGCGGGCATCGTGTGGCTCGCGTTCGACACGCGGCTGTTCCGGACCGTCGCGATCAAACGCATGTACCTGCCCGTCGGCCTGCCGCCGGACCGTGCCGAGCAGGCGCGCGCGATGGCGATGGAAGAGGGCAAGGCCGCGGCCCGGATCGACCATCCGTGCGCGATCACGGTGTACGACGTACTGCCCGACGGCCCGGACGTGTGGCTGGTGATGGAGTACATCCCGTCGCGCGGGATGGCGGTGTTCCTCGCCGAGTACGGCACCCTCACCCCGGAACAGGCCGCGTTCCTGGGCATCCAGCTCGGCGACGCGATGGCGTCGATTCACTCGGCGGGCATCGTCCACCGCACGCTCGAGCCGAACACCGTGCTGCTCGCGGACGACGGCAGCGTCAAGCTCACGGACATCGGCATCACCGGCGGCGGCCCGCACGCTGCTTACGTGGCGCCCGAGGTCGCTCGCGGCGCGCCTCCGTCCGCGGCCGCGGACGTGTTCTCCCTGGGCGCGACGCTGTACACGGCCGTCGAGGGCGTGCCGCCATTCGGCGACGACGGCAAGTCTCCGGAACGGCCGCCCGAGAACGCCGGCCCGCTCGCCGGTGCGTTGCAGAAGATGCTGCGTGCCGACCCGGCGGCCCGGCCGACCATGGACGACACCGTGCACGCGCTGAAGGCGATCACCGTCGGGCGCGAGCAGACCGCGTTCATCCCGCCGACCGCGCCCGCGCTGCCGACCCTTCCGGCGTCGCGGCCGATGCCGGCGCAGCAGCAGCCCAACGTGCCGGAACCTACGCAGCAGATCCGGCCGCAGCAGCAGCCTCCGCAGTCGGCTCCGCTGATGCAGCTTCCGGTCCAGCAGGTGCCGCAGGCTCCCGCGCCGGCGCAGCCCATGCAGCAGATGCAGCCGCCGACCGCCCGGTACACGCCCACTCCGGCGCAGCAGGCCGCGTCCGCGCAGGCGCTTCGGGAGAAGGCAGCGGCGCGACGGCGGATCATCCTCACTGTCGCGGCGATCCTGTGCGCGATCCTGATCGGGATCGGCGTTTCGCAGCTGCTGTTCGTCTGAGCCGGCGTCAGGCGACGTTCTCGGTCGCCTCTTGCATAGCCTCGAGGAACGTCCGTACGGCTGGACTGCCCGCGACCCGTGCGGCCACCGCGGCGTGAATGTGCCTGCTCGGCTGCGGATTCCGGACCCTGCGCACCACCACTCCCGGATGCGGCGTGCCGAGCCCTAGTTCCGGCACCAGCCCGACGCCGAGCCCGGCGGCGATGAATCCCTGCGCCGACGGATAGTCCTCGGACTCGACCACGACGTTCGGATGGAACCCGGCTGACGCGCAGGCGCCTTCCAGGATCGCGCGGCAAGCGCCGGGGATCGGGTCGACGCCGACCCACGGTTCGTCGGCGAGGTCGGCCAGGTCGAGGACGCGTTTGCGGGCCAGCCGGTGCGCACGCGGCAGCACCGCGCGGTACGGGTCGTCCAGCAGCGGCACCAGCTCGATGTCCCGGCCGGGCCCGGACGGCCGCGGGTACACGATGATCGCCAGGTCAGCGCGGCCTTCCTCGACCTCGGTGAGCGGGTCGCCCGGGTCGATGAGCTTGAGGTCGAGCCACACGCCCGGGTGTTCGCGACGCAGCGCGGCCACCGCGTACGGGACCATCGTCGCGCCCGCGGTGGCGAAGTAGCGGATGGCGAGCTTGCCGGTGCGGCCTTCCTTCAGCTCGGTGAGCGCGGCCTCGGCCCGGGCCAGCTCCGCACTGAGCTTCTCGGCGTGTTCGGACAGCAGCGTCCCGGCCGGGGTCGGCTGGACGCCGCGGCCGACGCGTTCCAGCAACGGCGTGCCCGCTTCGCGTTCGAGCACCGCCAGCTGCTGGCTGATCGCCGACGGCGTGTAGCCGAGATTCCTCGCCGCGGCAGTGATCGAACCGCTCGTGATCACCGCGCGCAGCACCTGCATGCGCCGTACATCGAGCATGGCTTGGATACTACAGCTTTGCTTAACCGTCCCTGCAGTTATTTTCGCTTGTCCTTACACCTCGGCGCGGTAAAGCTGGCTAGCGAGGCGAAGGAGGAACCTGGGGTGGGCGAGACGAAGACGCTGCTGAGGATCGCGGCGCTCGCGTTGATGTGGGGATCGAGTTTTTTCTGGATCAAGCTGGGGCTGGAAGCGCTTTCTCCGGTGCAGCTGGTGCTCGCGCGGCTCGTGCTGGGTGCCGCCGTGTTGCTGGCGCTGTGCCTGATCGGGCGGCGGAGCCTGCCCGCGCGACGGAGCACCTGGGGGCACCTGCTCGTCGCGGCTTTCTTCCACAATGCCTTGCCTTTCCTGCTTTTCGCGGTCGGCGAGACCACTGTGGACTCCGGCATCACCGGGGTGTTGAACTCGACTACTCCGCTCTGGGTGCTCGTGGCTGCCCCGTTCCTCGGGGTGGCGAACCGGATGAACGCGACGCGGATCGCCGGACTGGTGATCGGGCTCGGCGGGATCCTGCTGATTTTCGCGCCGTGGCAGGCGTCCGGACTGCTCAGCTGGGGCGCACTGGCCTGCCTCGCGGCCGCGGCGAGCTACGGGTTCGCGTTCGTCTACGAAGGCCGCTACCTGTCGAACACCGGCTCCTCGCCGTACGCGATCGCGGCCGGGCAAATGCTGCTGGCGACCGGTTTTCTGGTGCTGGCCATGCCGTTCGGCGGGTTGACGCCGGTGCACTTGAACCCGGTCGCGTTGATCGCGGTGGTGGTTCTCGGCCTCGGTTCGACCGGGATCGCGTTCGCGCTCAACTACCAGCTGCTGGCGAGCGAAGGCGCGGTGGCCGCGTCGGTGGTCGGCTATCTGCTGCCGGTGGTCTCCGTGCTGCTGGGCGCGGTGTTCTTGCACGAGCAGCTGAATCTGCGCGTGATCGCGGGCATGGTCGTAGTGCTGCTCGGCGTCGCGTTGACGCGGTTGCAGCGCAAACCGGCGGTAACTCCGGAAGAAGAACTGACTCCGGCTTAGACGAGGCGGCGGTCGGAGGCCCAGCGGGACAGCTCGTAGCGGTTCGACAGCTGGGTCTTGCGCAGGACGCTCGACACGTGCGTCTCGACCGTCTTCACCGAAATGAACAGCTCGGACGCGATTTCCTTGTAGGCGTAACCGCGGGCGAGCAGGCGCAGGACGTCGCGCTCGCGCGGGGTGAGCAGGTCCAGCTCGGGGTCGTTGATCGGCGCGGAGCCGGGACGGTCGGCGAAGGCGTCGAGGACGAAACCGGCCAGGCGCGGGGAAAACACCGCGTCACCGTCGGCCACTCGGACCACCGCGCGGACGAGTTCCTTCGACGAGATCGTCTTGGTGACGTACCCGCGGGCGCCGGCGCGGATCACCGCGATGACGTCCTCGGCGGCGTCGGAAACCGACAGCGCGAGGAAGACGACGTCCGGCAGCTCCGGGCGCACGCGGCGAAGCACCTCGGCACCGCCGCCGTCGGGCATGTGGACGTCGAGGAGCACGACCTGCGGACGGGTGCGCGCGATGCCGGCGACCGCTTCGGCGACCGACCCGGCTTCGCCGACCACCTGCACCTCGTCGGTGATCGAATCGAGTTCCGTGCGCACTCCCGCGCGGAACAACGCGTGGTCGTCCACGAGGAAGACCTTGACCGGTTCCCGCTGGCTATCCGTCACGACTGCCCACTCCCTCGCTTCGCCTGTCCCCGAGCATAGCGAGGTCACGCCACCCCTTTGGCCGCCTTGACCGGCATGGCGAGCTGGACTTCGGTGCCTTCGCCGGGCGCGGTGCGCAGCTTGCAGGTGCCGCCGTGGCGTTCCATCCGGCCGCGGATCGAGTCGGCGAGGCCGTGCCGGTCGGCGGGCACGACATCCGGGTCGAAGCCCTTGCCGCGGTCGCGCACGAACACCGTCACCTCGGTGGGCTCCACCTCGGCGAACACGCTGACCTCGTCGACGCCGGCGTGCTTGGCCGCGTTGACGATCGCCTCGCGGGCGGCCTGCACCAGCGCGGTGAGCGGCGGGTTCAGCTCGGCGTCGCCGACGACGACCTGGCCGACCGAGATCGCGAACTGGTCCTCGACCTCGCCGCACGCCGCGGCGAGCGCCTCGGACAGCTGCTGGCGGGCGCCTTCTTCCTCTTCCTTGGTCCGCTTGTCGCTGGGCTTGCCGTAGCCGCCGGGGCCGTACAGCCAGCCGCGCAGTTCGCGTTCCTGGCCGCGGGCGAGCCGGGCGACCTCGGCGGGCTGGTCGGCCTGGCGCTGGATCAGCGCGAGGGTCTGCAGGACGGAGTCGTGCAGGTGCGCGGCGATCTCGGCGCGTTCGTCGGTGCGGATGCGGGCCTGGCGTTCCTCGCTGAGGTCGCGGACCAGCCGCAGCCAGAACGGGACGGTGAGCACCGCGACGCCGACCAGCGTCGCGACCACCGCGATCAGGGCGAATTTGACCTGGTCGAAGTCGCCGCTGGCGAAGACGACGAAGCCGATGCCGGTGGCCACCAGCGCGACCCCGGCGAGGATCCGGACGAACGCCGCGAGCCGGCCGCCCTCGCCGACCAGCCCGTCGCGGGCCCCGACGCGCCAGCGCCGCCGCTGCGACTCGTCCGCCTCCCGCCAGACGACCGCCGCACCGAGCGCGGCGAGCGCGAGCGGCACCGCGACCCAGCCGCGAATGGCCCCGGTGAGCGTGCTGCTGGCGATCGCGAGCCCGATGCCGAGCGCGATCAGCCCGTACGCCTGCTGCCGGTCCCGGGCCTTGGGCGCGGTTTCGGTTTCCTCGGAACTCTGCGGCACGAACACCCAGAGCAGGCCGTAGGCGAGCAGGCCGGCCCCGTTGAGCGCGGCCAGCAACGCGAAGACGACGCGGACCCAGACGACCGGAACCCCGAGGTGATCGGCAAGCCCGCTCGCGACACCCGCGACGGCCCGCCCGGAACGCCGCCGGTACATCTTGGGCCGAGGTTCGGGTTCGGCGACCTCCATCGCCTGGGCGGACACGAGTGCCGAGGGCTCCTCAGCGGTCGAGGAAACCCGCCCGGGGGCACCGATGTCGAGAAAGTCCTGCACGAGTCCCATCGTCACACGCGGGAGCGGGCCGGACATCGGGGAAGGCCCTGATCCATTCCCCCAGATGGCCGCCGGTACGGAAATTCCGCGAACCTCCCTGCCGCCGTCTCGGACTCGGTACCATGCAGGGGGCGAGCGATCACAGTGCGTACACGGGCGGGGAGGCCGGATGACCGAGCAGCATCGCGCGGAGCACGTCGAGTCCGCAGGCGATTACTACGCCCGGACGCAGAACGTGCACCAGATCTTCGCGGTCGGCGTGGACTCGCCGGAAACGCGCGCGGCCACCGAACGGGACGCCTCGCAGTACTCGGTCCAGCAGGGTCAGCAGCTGCTCCAGGGTCAGCAGACGCGGGGCGACGCGCCCGCGCCGGACGCGAATTATGCGTCCTACAGCCACGAAGACCTGCACAAAATGGTCAACGAGGGCTTGGACTTCGAAGACATCAACGAACGCAGCCGCGTGACGAACATCTACGGCAACTTGCTCGCAGAGGCGTCCAACCGGTTCCGCGACGCCGCCGACACCGCTGGGGCCGAGTGGCAGGGCGCGGCCGCTGCGCAGGCGCATTCGTTCTTCCAGAGCACGGCGGACCATACGGAAAAAACCGGCAGCGCGATGCAACTGGTGTCGAACCGCTACTCCCAACAGTCCGCGGCGGCCGACTACGCGCACAAGCACATGCCGGAGCCGACCGGGTTCGACCAGAAGGCCGAGATGGCCAAGGCGACGGAGCAGTTCCAGAACGGCAACCCGTTGCAGGGCGTGATCGCGATGGGCGACGTGGCGGCCAAGCAGCAGCAGGCTGACGCGGCGCACCAGCAGGCGGTCCAGGTGATGCACGGGTTGGACACCACGTATCACGAGACATCCACGACGCAGCCGGTTTATTCGCCGCCGCCGCAGCTGAACAACGACAGCACGCAGGCGAGCAGCGCCGCCCCGGTGGCCGTTCCGGGTGGGGCTTCTAGCGGACCTTATGTCGGTCCTGGTGGGCCCGGTCCGGTGACTGGTGGTCCGCCGAATGGCTTCCCTGGTACGAATCCGCCGCTCGGCGGTCCTGCTATGAACTCCTTTCCGCCTGGGGGAGGCGGCAATCCTCCGGGCGTTCCTTACAGCCCTGGGCCGGGGATCAACACCGGTACTGGGCCGCTCAGCAACCCTGCGGTGTCAGGGGGCGGGAACAACCTCCGGACCACTATGGGCATCGGCGGGCGGCTTTCTCCGGAGGGGCTCGCTTTGGGCGGAGGCGGAGGCGGTGCCGGGAACTCCGGCGAGGACACGCCGCGCAGCCGATCGGGCGGCGGTGCCGGCCGGGGCGGTGCCGGTGGCCGAGTGACCGGCGGTGCTGGCTCGGGCGGTTCCGGGAAGCCCGGCGAATCCGGAGGCAAGGGTGCCGCTGAACGCCTTGAGCGCGGCGCTACCGCTGCCGCGAACGCTGGAAAAGCCGGGAAGCCTGGTGCGGCGGGCGCTGGTGCAGCGGGCGCCGGGAAGAAGAAGGAAGAGGACAAGGAACACAAGAACAAGATCCCGACACAGGTCGATCCGGACGAGGTCTTCGAGGTCAAGCCGGAGCGTGGGCCGGACGGGGAGAAGATTACTCCCCCGGTTCTCGGCGGCTGATTCCTTCCCTCGCGCAGATCTAGGAGCAACCGATGGCAGAAATCGTCTGGGACAAGAAGTCTTCGACCGAAAGCTCACCCGCTGCGGGCACTGCGGGCAACGACTTCCTGGCCGGGCTAACCGAAGGGCCGGGAAGTCATGAGGCCGCGCAGAAGATGAAGACGGCAGGGAACACGCTGAAGACCTTGGCGCAGAACGGGTCCTTCGCGGTGAACGAGGAGGGGTTCACCGCGTACATGAAGGCGTGCGACTTCTTCCTCAAGGTCTTGAACGATTTTATGGGTCAAGCTTCCTTTCTTGGCCGAGCCGCAAAAATGGGAAATTTCAACTACGCTCGATCCGTCGCCGACTTCAATGTCTCAGTAGCGAGCCACCCGCAAGAGGGAATGCTGCCCAACCTCATACTGATGCAGCAAGCAGTTGACGCCGCACAGCAGGCGCTCGCCATCGCGCGGAAAAACTACCAAGAAACCGAAAGCGCGCATTCATTGTCCTTCGCCGAGCTCAACAAGAAACTCGACAATCAGTGAAAACATCCCGTGCCTCTACCGCCTTCCTGCTGGCCAGTGCGGCCGCACTGGCGCTCACCGCATGCGACAGTCCGGTAAACGGCGCAGCGCAGGCCAGCGGAACACCCCCCTCAACCGGTTCGGCTCCGCCCGCTTCCGCGGGCAACCCCTTCGCAGCCCGGAACCAGTGCGCCCTGCTTGATCAAATACTGAGCGGGGCAGGCTACCCCCCAGCGAAACCCTCTATCGCCCAAGAACGCAAAGCCTGCGTCACCCAAAAATCCAGCGGCGGCTTGAACGCCACCAACGTAGGACTGCTCCTGCAAGAGGAACAGCGCTACGACAGCGACGTCAAGAACACCGCACAAGCCCGCAGCGGAAGCCTCGGCGACCGGAAGTTCGTCGAAGACCCCGCCGAGCTGGGGGCAGCCGGCCAGTGCACGATATCCATGTCGGTCCAGACCAGTTCTCGCGCGATCATCACCGTGACCGGCGGAAATGACACTGCCGCTTCCTGCAAGACCGCGGAGGACCTGGCGACCAAACTGGACCCGCTCCTGCCCAAGGGCTGACCCTCCCTCGCACCGCGGGCAGGGGAACCCGAGGCTCGCTGACCGCACAAAACTGGAGATTCGTGGCCAGGAATCGCCGGGCAACCGGAGCACTCAGCGTCACGCTGCCATAGTCGGCACAGCAGCGTGCGGCAACCCCGTCAACGGCGCGGCAACGCCAACTGCATCAACGCTCGCACCAGCCAGCAGTCCGGCCTCCAGTTCCGACAATCCATTCGGCTCACTGAACCAATGTCAACTGGTCGACCAAATCCTGGCCGGCCAAGGATTCCCGCCGGCAACGCCCTCCGTCGCCGACTCCAAGCGAAGCTGCCGGTCGAAGAAAACATCCGACAACGCCGCCAAGGACCCAGCGGCCGAAGTCGGCATCGCGCTGCAAAATGGTCAAAAGTACACAGACAACATCCAGAACCCCAACTCGGCGCACGAAGGAAACGTTGACGGCCGAAAACTCATCGAGCAACGGGATCTCATGGGCTCCCCAGGCGGATGCCAGATAGGCATGGAGGTCGGACCCAACGCACGCGCCTTGGTGATCGTATTGATCGGCGACGACACTGCGGCCGCTTGCAAGAAGGCCGAGGACGTCGCGACTGCCTTGGACAAGCGGCTTCCCCGGAGTTGAACTTCCCGCTCCCCGCGAGGTCGCTGGCTCCTTCCGCTGGCCGGTCAGCGCAAAGCCCCACAACCGCGCCACGCCAGGGCCTATCTCGGGGACAACCTCAGGGACCTTCCCCGATGTGCCACCCCCGCGACGTCGACCATGCTGTGAGGCATGAGTGGTGCGAACGACGTGCGGCCTCCCCGTACGAACCCGTTGAACGGGTTCGAGGAGACCGTCAAGGACTTCTGGGCCAGCAGGCCTCGACGGCCGCACTCGGGGCGGAAGGTCGCGGGGGTCGCGGCTGGACTGGGGGATCGCTACGGGATCGATCCGGTGGTGATCCGGGTCGCGTTGGCGGCGGCGACCGTTTTCGGGGGATTCGGGCTGGTGCTTTACCTGCTCGGATGGTTGTTCTTCCCGGCAGAGGGCGACGAGGTTTCCGGCTTCGAGGCGATGATCGGGCGCGGGCGGTCGTCGATGACCAAAGCCTTCGCGGCCGTGCTGACTGTCGCGCTGATTCCGGTCGTCGGGTGGACGTTCGGCGGCGGCTGGTTCGACGGGGGCGGCCTGATCGGGTTCGCGTTGCTCGCCACGTGCCTTTATCTCCTGCATCGCACCCGCGGGCAGGACAACCGACCGGTGCCGGTCGTCGCGTTCGCGGCGGACGGGGCCGCTTCCGGAACCGGAGCTTTCACGATGAACAGCGACACCCCGACTCCCGCGGCGGCGGCGCCGGGCTGGGATCCGCTGGCCGCTGACCCGGCGGGCTGGGATCTGCCCGACCCGGCGGCACCGGTCCCGCCGCCTCCTCCGGCCGGCGACTACAACAACTCTGCGCACCGGCCGCCGCGGCGGCGGTCCAAGATCGGGGCCGCCACGCTCGGGGTCGCGGTGATCGTGGCCGGCGTCGGCGTCGCGCTCGCGCTGAACGGGTTCGACTGGTTCTCGCTGCGGCACATCATCGGCATGACGCTCGCCGTGCTGGGCATCGGGCTCGTGGCCGGGGCGTTCGCTCGTGGCGCGCGAGGCCTGATCGGGCTCGCGATCCCGCTGTCGATCGCCGGTCTGGTGCTCACGACCAGCACGTTCGACAACATCGACGTGCGCGGCGGCGTCGGCGACCTGACCGCCACCCCGCGTACGGCGGCCGAGCTGCAGCCGGTCTACCGGCACACCGCGGGCAACATGAAGATCGACCTGACCCAGCTGGCCGCGAGCGAACCGGTCACCACGACCGTCTCCAACGGCGCCGGGAACACCGAGGTCATCGTGCCGCGCACCGCGGACGTCACCTTCACCTGCGAGAACAGCGCCGGCGAGGTCGACTGCCTGAACCGCACGTCCAACGGGGTCGGCCAGCCGGCCATCACCGGGACCGACAACGGCGACGACAACGTCGGCGGACAGAAGATCACGCTCCACGTCACCAACGGCGTGGGCCAGGTGGAGGTGCGCCGTGGCTGAGAACCCCTACTCCTACGACGAGCCCGAAGCCCCGGCTCGCCGCCGCGGGGTCGACTGGATCACGCTGATCGTCGGGGTCGCGACGCTGCTGGTCTCCGGCTACGTCCTCACCGACGGCTCCAGCTGGCTGCCGACCTTCGACTTCCGCTGGATCATCGCGGGCGGCGCGGTGTTCTGCGGGATCCTGATGCTCGGCGCCTCGTTCCGCAAACGACGGCCGTAAAACCAAAAACGGGGCCCGGCTAAGTCCGGGCCCCGTTTTTTACGTCATTCCCACTCGATGGTGCCCGGCGGCTTGCTCGTCACGTCCAGCACCACGCGGTTGACCTCGGACACCTCGTTCGTGATCCGGGTCGAGATCCGCTCCAGCACCTCGTACGGCAGCCGCGTCCAGTCGGCGGTCATCGCGTCCTCCGACGACACCGGGCGCAGCACGATCGGGTGCCCGTAGGTGCGGCCGTCGCCCTGGACTCCGACGCTGCGGACGTCCGCGAGCAGCACCACCGGGCACTGCCAGATCTCCTGGTCCAGCCCGGCCGCGGTGAGTTCCTCACGGGCGATCGCGTCCGCCTCGCGCAAGGTCTCCAGCCGGTCCGCGGTCACCTCGCCGATGATCCGGATGCCCAGCCCCGGCCCGGGGAACGGCTGGCGCTGCACGATCGTCTCCGGCAGCCCCAGTTCGAGCCCGACGCGGCGGACCTCGTCCTTGAACAGCAGCCGCAGCGGTTCGACCAGCTCGAACTGCAGGTCTTCGGGCAGGCCGCCGACGTTGTGGTGGCTCTTGATGTTCGCGGTGCCCTCGCCGCCGCCGGATTCGACGACGTCCGGGTACAGCGTGCCCTGCACCAGGAACCGGTAGTCGCCCTGCGCCTTGAGATCGCGCTCGGCCTGCTCGAACACGCGGATGAACTCGCGGCCGATGATCTTGCGCTTCTGCTCCGGGTCGGTGACGCCGGCCAGCGCGTTCAGGAACCGTTCGCGCGCGTCCACGGTGACCAGGTTGACGCCGGTCGCGGCCACGAAATCGCGCTCGACCTGGGTGCGCTCCCCCGCGCGCAGCAGGCCGTGGTCGACGAACACGCAGGTCAGCCGGTCGCCGATGGCGCGCTGCACGAGCGCGGCCGCGACCGCGGAGTCGACGCCGCCAGACAGTGCGCAGATCGCCCGGCCGTCGCCGATCTGCTCGGCGATCCTGGCCACCTGCTCGTCCACAATGGACGAGGTCGTCCAGCCGGGCTTGACGCCGGCGATCTCGTACAGGAACCGGCGCAGCACCTCCTGGCCGTGCGGCGAGTGCGCCACCTCCGGGTGGTACTGCACGCCCGCGAAGCGGCGCTCGACATCCTCGAAACCGGCGACCTCGGCGCCGTCGGAGCTGGCCGTGACGACTGAGCCCTCCGGGGCCTTGGTGACGCTGTCGTTGTGGCTCATCCACGCCGTCTGGTGGCCGGGCAGCCCCGCGTGCAGGACGCCGCCCTCGCCGACCATCCGCACGTCGGTGCGGCCGAACTCGCGCACGCCGGTCGGCTCGACGACGCCGCCGAGCGCGCGGGCGAGCAGCTGGTGGCCGTAGCAGATGCCGAGGATCGGCACGCCGGCCTCGACCAGCTTCGGGTCCATCGCCGGGGCGCCCTCGGCGTACACGCTCGACGGGCCGCCGGACAGGATGATCGCGGACGGGTTCTTGGCGAGCAGTTCCTCGGCGGTCGAGCTGGACGGCACGACCTCGGAGAAGATCTGCGCCTCGCGCACGCGACGGGCGATCAGCTGCGCGTACTGCGCCCCGAAGTCCATGACGAGTACCGGACCGGTGGGAGTGGCCACCTACGACCTCCAGGCGAATGAGCGCTTTTGCCACCATCGTCCCAGGTGGGCCCCGTCACGTCGGCAATGCCCCCGGAATGAGGACAGCCAGTGTCCGCGAACCGGCTTACCGTGCCCGCATGACCAACGACTGGACCAACGAACTGACCGAGCAGCTGGACTGGCACTGGCAGCACCACGTGCGCCCGAAGCTGGAGGGGCTGACCGACGACGAGTACTTCTGGCAGCCGGTCGCGGACTGCTGGACGGTGCGTCCCCGCACGAGCGAGAACGAGCCGGGCACCGGCGACTTCACCGTCGATTTCTCGTTCCCGGAGCCGACGCCGCCACCGGTGACCACGATCGCGTGGCGGCTGGCCCACATCATCCCGGGCGTGCTGGGCATGCGCTCCGCGTCGCACTTCGGCGGGCCGCCGGTGTCCTATCAGGACTTCCCGTACGCGGGCACTGCCGACGAAGCACTGAAGCAACTCGACGACGCGTACGCGACCTGGATCGCCGGCGTACGCAGCCTCGACGCCGAAGCGTTGGCCCGCCCGTGCGGTCCGGCTGAAGGGCCGTACGCGGAACTGTCGATGGCCGCGCTCGTCCTGCACATCAACCGCGAGATGATTCACCACTGCGCGGAGATCCTGCTGCTACGCGACCTTTACCGAAACCGGTGACCAACAGCCCCAGCGCGATGCCGAGCAACGCGGGCATGCCGTGGTTGTCGTGCAGCACCGTGTCGAGCACGGCCAGCGGCGCGATCAGCAGCGCGCCGCGGTAGAGGGCTTGCGGCGGCTCGGCGTCGCGCGCCTGCCACACCACGACCGCGAGCGCGCCGAGCAGCCCGGCGACACACATCGAGTTGCCCGCCCCCACTGGGTTCAGCCAGAGGTAGCTGAGGAACTGGCCGAACAGCCCGCAGCCGAAGTACAGGACGAACCAGGACACCCGGCCGAGACACCATTCCGTGAACGTGCCCACGACCGCGAGGGCGACCAGGTTGAAAATCCCGCCGAGGAGCTTGCCGTCCTGGAAGAACATGCCGGTCAGCAGCCGCCACCACTCGCCGGCGTCGATCGCGGCGGCGTCGCGCTTGAAGCGGTCGAAGAGGGACGGATCCGCGAGCTGGGCGAGGAGCACGATTGCGGTCACCACGAACACCGCGCCGGTCAGCACCGGACGGCGCGGTGTTCCGACCCGAGCGAAAAAGGCCCGCGCAGGGCTTTCGGACCAGCGAGAGGCTACCGAGTTGGTCATGGGCTGACGGTATGCCGGGCGCGCCGCGCGGACCCCCGACAAATGTCATTTCGAGGCCAGGACAGGTGCCACAAAAGAAGGACCGAGTCCGGCGTGCCGGGCCTGGTGCTCCCTAATACCTTGAGCGCATGGACACGATCACCCCACAGCCGCGGGCCGCGTGGATCGCCGGTCAGGCTGAGCAGGGCGCGAGCACCCTCGTGGTGCACCACCCGTTCGACGGCAGCGAAGTGGCGACGGTCGCGGTGCCCGGCGCTGACCAGGTGGAACGGGCGGTGGCCGCGGCGGCCGCGGTCGCGAAGGAATTCCGGCGCACTCCGGCGCATCAGCGGGCCGCCTCGCTGGAGCACGTTTCGCGCGGGCTCGCGCTGCGGGCAGAGGAACTCGCCGAGGTGATCACGGCCGAGAACGGCAAACCGTTGAAGTGGGCCGAGGCCGAGGTGAAGCGCGCGGTTTCGGTATTCCGGATCGCGGCCGAGGAGGCGCGCCGGTTTAGCGGCGACCTGCAGCGGCTCGACGCCGATCCGTCCGGTGACGCCCGGCTCGCGCTGACCCGCCGGGTGCCGCGCGGGCCGGTGCTCGGGATCGCGCCGTTCAACTTTCCGCTGAACTTGGTGGCGCACAAGGTCGCTCCCGCGCTCGCGGTCGGCGCGCCGATCATCGTCAAGCCCGCGCCGCGTACGCCGTTGTCGTCGCTGGTGCTTGGCGAACTGCTCGCCGAGACCGACCTGCCGGAAGGCGCTTTTTCCGTGCTGCCGCTGGGAAACGAGGAAACTCAGGCGCTCGTCGCCGACCCGCGGCTGCCGGTCGTCTCGTTCACGGGCTCGGGTCCGGTCGGCTGGTCGATCGCGGACGCGGCGGCGCGCAAGCACGTCGTCCTCGAACTGGGCGGCAACGCCGCGGCCGTCGTGCTGCGGGACTGGCCGGACCTCGAAGGGGCCGCGCAGCGGATCGCGACCTTCGGGAACTATCAGGCGGGCCAGTCGTGCATCGCGGTGCAGCGGGTGATCGTGGACGCGGCGATCGCCGACGAGTTCGTGCCCGCGCTGACTGAGGCCGTCGAGGCACAGCAGACCGGCGACCCGTATGACCGCAACACTGACGTCGGCCCGGTCGTCGACGAGGCAGCCGCGGAACGGATCATCGCGTGGGTCGACGAAGCCGTGGCCGGTGGCGCACGGGTGCTGACCGGTGGAACCCGTTCGGGCGCAACGGTCGCGCCGACTCTGCTGACTGACGTGCCCGCGGACGCCAAGGCTTGGTCGGAGGAAATCTTCGGACCGGTGCTCGCGGTGTCCATTGTGGACGGCGTGGACGAGGCTTTCGCTTCGGTGAACGCGTCCGCGTACGGGCTTCAGGCTGGGGTGTTCACCAGTGACGTGCAGCTGGCCTTCCACGCGTCGGCGGAACTGGAAGTCGGCGGCGTGATCATCGGCGACGTGCCGTCGTACCGCGCGGACCAGATGCCGTACGGCGGCGTGAAGGGTTCGGGCGTCGGCCGCGAAGGCGTGCTGGCGGCGATGCATGACTTGACCGAGGAGCGGGTCACGGTCTTCACCGGCGTCGACCTCTGACCACAGTGGACCTGCGACGGGCAGCGGCCGCGGACGCACGCGACATCGCCGACGTGTGGCTGCGGTCGTTCTCCGCCGCTCTGCCGACAGTCCGCCGCACCCACGACGATGACGCTGTGCGCTGGTGGTTCGCGAATGTCGTGGTGCCACAGCAGGAAACGTGGGTCGCTACGGACGTGTCCACTGTGGTCGGACTGCTCGTGCTTGACGGCGCGCAGCTGGCGCAGCTTTATCTCGACCCGCCGTGGCGCGGCCGCGGGATCGGCGATCAGCTGGTGAACTTGGCCAAACAGCTCCGGCCTGACGGACTGACCCTGTGGACGTTCCAGGTCAACGAATCAGCGCAACGCTTTTACCGCCGCCACGGTTTCGTCGCGGTCGAATACACCGACGGGCAGCGGAACGAAGAGGGAGAGCCAGACGTGCGCTACGTCTGGTGCCCCACCAAAAACGTCGTGAGTGCGCAGGCCGGTTCTAACCGGCCTGCGTACTCACGAGACCCTCATGCCGACTGAGCGAACTTGAACACCCCGTTGGGATCGTACTTCTTCGCCACCTGGTCCAGCCGGGCCGCGTTGTCGCCGTAATAGGCCGACTTCCAGTCCGGCAAATCCGGGTCGATGTAATTCACGTAGCCGCCGCGTGCTCCCGCGTCGGCCAACCCGGCGACCACAGTGGACACCGCCTTGCGGGCACTGTCCTGGCTGCTCGCGGTAGCCGGGGCGTAGACCTGAATGCTCGCCAGTGCTTTCCGGTGCGGGAACGCCGTCGCTGTCGGCGCGATTTCGCTCACCGCACCGCCGAGACCGTCGATCAGCAGGTCCATTCCCTTGTGCCCGGAAGCGAGGTCGGCGATCCTCCCGCCGTCGACCGGATCGGTGATGATCCGCGACGACGCCACGAACGTCTGCCGTTCCGAGCTGCCGGAGAAGTAGTTCATCGCCGCGCCGTAGCCAAGGGTTTTCATCGTGCGGCTGGACGGCGTCACCGAGAATCCGCTGAGCGCCGACGTCAGGCCCGCCGAACTGCCCACGAACGCCCCGCCGACCCGGCACGCTCCGCTCGGACCGCCGGAAACCACGCAGTTCGACCACAATTCGGGCGGAGCGCTCGGCAGCCAGCGCTGCCAGGCATCGACCACGTCGCTCGCCGAACCGGACGGGAACTTCAGCGAGAACACCGTGATGGTCGGCGCTTCCACCGTGGTGAAAGTGAACGACGTGACCACGCCGAAGTTTCCGCCTCCGCCGCCGCGCAGCGCCCAGAACAGGTCGTCGTCCGCTTGCGCGCTCACCGTGCGCAGTTTGCCGTCCGGCGTGACGATCTGCGCGGACTGCAGCCGGTCGCAGGTCAGCCCGTATTTACGGGTCAAGACGCCAATTCCGCCGCCGAGCGCGAGCCCGGCAATTCCGACAGTCGGGCACGAACCCGCGGGCAGGCAACGTCCCGCTTTCGCCAGCTCCGAGTAGACGTCCCCGAGTTTCGCACCCGCTCCGATCACGACCTGGTCGCCCTGGACGGCTACGCCAGCCATGCCGCCGACATCGATGACCAGGCCGCCGTCCGGCGCGGAATACCCGCCGTAGCTGTGCCCGCCGCTGCGCGCGGCGAGCGGAAGCCGTCCGCCAGCCGCTTCGACACAGGCCTGCACGTCCTCCGGCTTCGCGCATTTCGCTACCGCGGCTGGCTTATGCCCATCGAAAAGCGGATTGAACGCGCGCTTCGCGGTGGCGAATCCACTGTCGTCGGGCAGCACGAGGTCGCCGGAGAGCTTGCCGCGCAAGGCGTTCCAGTCCGGCGGTCCGGAGGGCTTCGAGCTGGTGCTCGGCGGCACGGACGCTCTCGACGTCGGGCTGGTCTGCGGCACCGGCGGTCCCGGTTTCGCGGTGCACGCCGCGGCCACCGCGCCGACCGCCGTCAGCCCGGCGGCGCGCAAGAACGTCCTTCTCCCCAGTGTCATGTTCATTCAGACGCCTCAGACCGCGAGTGGGTTGCGAAAAGTCCGGCCAGTAATGCCCGAAGGGCGAATTCGAACCGTTCGGAATGCCGGGCTCCGTCCCGCAGCGCTTGCGCGAGCAGCGGAAATCGGCCCGCGTCGAGGCGCCCTGAACTGTCTACATCGGACTGATCGCCGGGCGTACGGTTAGCCTCGGCGAGCGTATGGCCGAGGAGGAAAGTCATCACGGCGTTCACCTTGTCGAGTCCACGCGCCGGCGGCAACTCAAGGAGCCGCGATGCGGTTTCGAGACTCCGGACTGACCACGGCGCGGATCGCGGCGAGCGGATGCACGAGCAGCTGCTCCCGGTACGCCCGCGCCACCCGGCCCAGCCACTGCTGACCGGACTCTCCCGGCTCCGGCACGACCCCGCATCAGATCAGCGGGGCCATCTCCGGCACCGGCCCGGACAACGCGGAACTGTCCCCCCGACCAGTCAACCAAGCCAGCACCGAACCCGGCGTGCCGGTGACAAGATCGCCACCCTCGCCCAACGTCCAGGTACGCACCCCATCGGTGATCCGGAACGACGGCAAGGCACGCGGACACATCCGGATCAACGTGCTGATCACCGCCTCGAGATGGTCCCCGAGCAGCGCGGTGACGCTGTCGAAATCGTGGCCCGCGTCGAGGTCGGCGAGATGGATCGTGGTCTCGGACAGCCGCAGCGTGAGCACGTCCGCGCCGGTCAGCGCACCGCCGTGCCGGTGTCGCACGGGCGCGGACCACGCCTTTTCCGACAGCCGTGCGGCGTGGTCGGTCAGCCGGTTCCCGGACGCCACCAGGTCGGCCACGATCTCCGCCGGGGCGCGACCGGCCCCGGCCTCGATTTCGGCGTCCCGGGCGTTGCCGGGGCCGTACATCGGCCGCTCGACCCCGGTTTCGGCCCAGGTCAGCAGGTTGCCGAGGGCGTCGGCGTTGCGCGCGAGGTGGGTGAGCAGATGCGCACGTGTCCAGCCGGGCAGCGCGCTCGGCTCGCCGAACGCCGAGGCCGACATGGCCTCGGCGACTCGTGCCCATTCGTCGTGCAGTTTCCGGATCCGGTCCAGCGCCGCAGTGGTCACCGGACGATCTTAGGTCAGCGGCGCAGTGCCGCGGGCGCGTTCGCCGGAACCGCCGGGTTCTTCGGCGCGACCGGCTCCATCCGGGCGTACCCGCTGCTCTGCTCCGGCCGCTGGTCGGCCTCTCCCTTGTTGGGCCAGAACGAGAAGGCCCGTTCGGCTTGCGCGGCGATGGTGAGCGACGGGTTCACGCCGAGGTTCGCGGTGATCGCCGAACCGTCCACAACGGACAGTCCGGGGTAGCCGTAAACCCGGTGGTACGGGTCGATCACGCCGGTGTCGGCACTGTCGCCGATCGGCACGCCGCCGATGAAGTGCGCGGTGAGCGGGATGTCGAACACCTCGCCCCAGGTACCGCCCGGCATGCCGCCGATCCGTTCCGCGGTAAGGATGTTCGCCTCGTGCCCGGCCGGGATGAAGCTCGGGTTCGGCTCGCCGTGGCCCTGTTTCGACGTGTACTTCCGCCGCCCGAACAGGCCGCGCCGGGTGTAGGTGGTGATGGAATTGTCGAGGCTCTGCATCACCAGCAGAATCACCGTGCGCTCGCTCCACCGGTACGCGTTCAGCAGTTTCGCCGACTGCACCGGGTGCTTGACCAGGAACGCAAGCGCTTGCCGCCAGCGCGGAACGCGCGAAGACCCGTCAGTGGCAACGGTTTGCAGCAGGCTCATCGCGTTGCTGCCCTTGCCGTAACGCACCGGTTCGATGTGCGTGTTTTCGTCCGGATGAATCGACGAGGTGATCGCGACGCCGCGGCTGAAGTCTTGTTCCGGGTCCACAGTGGTCCGTGCCGCGCCGATAATGGCTTCGGAGTTCGTCCGGGTCAGTTCCCCGAGCCGCTGCGACAAGTTCGGCAGCGCACCCGTGTCCTTCATGCGGTGCAACAGGTTCTGCGTGCCCCAGGTACCCGCGGCGAACACCACCTGCGACGCCGTGACCGTCGTCCGGAACCGCCGCGAACGCGTCCCGGTCTTTTGCAGTGTGATCGCGTAACCGTTGCTGCGCGGGCTTACCGACGTCACCGTGGTCAGCGGAATGACTTGTGCGCCGTCTTTTTCCGCGAGGTACAGATAGTTCTTCACCAGTGTGTTCTTCGCGCCGACGCGACAACCGGTCATGCACGAACCGCATTCGGTGCACCCGACCCGATCCGGCCCGGCACCGCCGAAATACGGGTCCTTCACCGTCTCGCCCGGCTTGCCGAAATACACGCCGACCGGCGTGGCATGGAACGAATCCTCGACGCCCATCTTCTTCGCGACGTCCCGCATCACCACGTCGGACGGCGTGATCGTCGGGTTCGTGACGACGCCGAGCATGCGGCTGGCCTGGTCGTAATGCGGCGCGAGTTCGCTTTCCCAGTCGGTGATGTGCGCCCACTGCCGGTCTTTGTAGAACGGCTTGAGCGGCCGGTACAGCGTGTTCGCGTACACCAGCGAACCGCCGCCGACGCCCGCGCCGGCCAGCACCATCACGTCGTTGAGCATGTGGATGCGCTGGATGCCGTAACAGCCGAGCTGCGGGGCCCACAGGTAGCGCTTGAGATCCCAGGACGTCTTGGCGAACTCGTCGTCGGCGAACCTCCGGCCCGCCTCGACCACCGCGACGCGGTAGCCCTTCTCGGTCAGCCGCAACGCCGCGACGCTGCCGCCGAACCCGGAACCGACCACGAGGACGTCGTAGTCGGGTTCTTGCCGCGCGGTGGTGGTGTTACTGGCAGTCACACGTAGGAGGGTAACCCCCGGAGGTCCGGCTGACCAGAGGTAAGTTACTGACGGGTTACATCACCCGGGCACAGCAACGGGCCCGCCACGGGAGATTCCCCCGACGGGCCCGTCGAGAAAAACGTCAGCCGCGCACGGTCAGTCCGACGCGCTGGAACTCCTTCAGGTCCGAGTACCCCGTCTTCGCCATCGCGCGACGCAGCGCGCCGAAGAGGTTCACCACGCCCTCCGCATCCGAGGAGGGGCCGAACAGCAGCGTCTTCAGGTCCACCGCGTAGTCCGAGTCCGGGCCGGCCACCACGCGCGAGCGCGGCAGCGACGGGTGCGCCGCCGCGGCGGTCCAGTACAGGCCCTGGCCCGGCGCGTCCGACGCGGTCGCCAGCGGGGCGCCGAGCATGACCGCGTCCGCGCCGCAGGCGATCGCCTTCGCGATGTCGCCGGAGGTGGTGATGCCGCCGTCGGCGAGGACGTGCACGTACCGGCCGCCGGTCTCGTCCAGGTAGTCGCGGCGGGCGGCGGCCGCGTCCACGATCGCGGTCGCCATCGGCGTGCCGATGCCAAGCACGCGGTCGGTGCTGGTGACGCCCTCGGTGTAGCCGTGGCCGACGATGACGCCCGCCGCGCCGGTGCGCATCAGGTGCATGGCCGTGCGGTAGTCGCTCACGCCGCCCGCGATCACCGGCACGTCGAGCCGGCCGATGAACTCCTTGAGGTTGAGCGGTTCCGCGTCGCGCTGCACGTGCTCGGCGGAGATGATCGTGCCCTGCACGACCAGGATCTCGACGCCCGCCGCGATCAGGTCCGGCGTCAGCTCGGCGGCGTGCTGCGGGCTGACCCGCGCGGCGACCGTCACGCCCGATTCGCGGACCGTCTTGATCGCCTCGGTCAGCAGGTCGAGCCGGATCGGCGCGGAGTGCAGCTCCTGCAGCTCGCGCACGACCGCCGCCGGGTCGTCGCTGTCCTCGGCCGCGCGGACGAGGCGGAAGATCGCTTCCTCGACGTTCGCGTGCCGGGCCCAGAGCCCTTCGGCGTTGAGCACGCCGAGGCCGCCCAGTTCGCCGATCGCCACCGCGGTCCCCGGCGACACGATCGCGTCGGTCGGGTGGGTGACCAGCGGCAAGTCGAACCGGTACGCATCGATCTGCCAGGCAGTGGACACCACCGACGAGGACCGCGTCCGCCGCGACGGCACGATCTCCACGTCATCGAGGTCATACGCCCGCCGCGCGGTGCGGCCCATGCCGATCTCGACCAGATCCCGCACGTGATGTCCCTTCTCGCGCCTGCCGCCTTCGCCGTCCATTGTCGCGAGTCGGCGCGGGTGACCTGCGCGCGGGGGACCGTAGCGGTGGCGACAACCACCGGTTGTGCGTGCGGTTGTTTGCCACCGGCTCGGGCGGATGGTTGGCTCCCCGGCTGGACGAGGGGGACGGATTTGGCGCTGGGCAAGGACTTTCACCGACTCTGGCTGGCCTACGCGGTCAGCATCGCGGGCACTTACTTCGCCCTCGACGCCTTCTCGATCATCGCCGTGCGGGTGCTGCACAGCAGTGCCGCGCAGGTGTCGCTGCTGGCCGGAGCCGGGCTGGCGGCGGGCTCGCTGGCCGCGCTGCCGCTCGGCCCGTGGGTGGAATTCCGCCGGAAACGCCCGGTGCTGATCGCGATGGACCTCGTCCGGTTCGCCGCCTTGCTCACACTGCTGCCCGCGCACCTGCTCGGCCTGCTGACGTTCGCCCAGCTCGTGGCGGTATCCGTGCTCGTGGCCGCGGCGAACATCGCGTTCACCTCGGCGAGCGGCGCGTATCTGAAGTCACTCGAGACTGGTCCAGACCTGCTGACCGCCAACGGCCGGTTCGAGACCACGCTGTGGACCGCGACCGCGCTCGGCCCGCCGGCGGGCGGTGCGGCGATCGGGTTCTTCGGCCCGCTGGCCACCGTCCTCCTGGACACGTTCAGCTACCTGCTGTCCGCGCTCTCGATCTCGACGATCCGCACCCGCGAGCCCCGACCAGCCCGGCCTGCTGCCTTCCGCGCCGCCGACCTCGTCGAAGGCTGGCGCTACGTGTTCCGGCACGCCCGGCTGCGGAAGCTATTCCTCAACTCCTGCCTGGTCAACGGCCTGATCATGGCCACCTCGCCAGTGCTGGCGGTGCTCCTGCTGGGCGAACTCGGCCTGCCGACCTGGCAGTACGGGCTCGCGTTCGGCGTCCCGTGCCTCGGCGGTCTGGTCGGCTCCCGGCTCGCCCGGCAGCTGGTGCCGCGCTACGGCCGCGTGCGACTGCTGCCGATCATCGGCACGGTCCGGACGTGCTGGGTCGTGCTGCTGGCGTTCGTGCCGCCGGGGATCGGCGGGCTGTTCTGGGTGATGGCGGTGGAGTTCGGCCTGATCGTCTGCGCGGCGGCGTACAACACAGTGCTCGCGACGTACCGCCTCGAAGAAACCGAAGACGGCTACGTGAGCCGGATGCTCTCCGCGTGGCGGATCAGCAGCAGCGCCAGCACTGCCGGCCTGACGCTGCTGTGGGGTTTGGTCGCGACGTGGCTCGGCACGCGCGGCGCACTCGGACTGGCGGGCGCGCTGATGCTGGCGACGCCGTTGCTGCTGCTCGGCTGGAACCGCGCTCAGAACGAGACTCGCGCGGTGGAATCGGTGCGCAACACGGATTCCTGATCGAACAGGTGCCGGTAGTCAGTGCGGATCTGTTCGAGGTCGTCGTTCGCGTGCTGATTCGTCGGCGGATACAGCACGACGAGCACGATCGAATGCTCCCGGACGACCTTGCCGTCGCCGGACCGCCACTGCCCAGTGCTCTCGAGCTGCGTGAAACCGTCCGGAAAACGCGGAGTGATGTCCTTCGCCGAGAAGTCCGCGAACTCCTTCTCGCTGACTTCCCCGCCGCCGGGCTTCGCGGTGCCGAAGTACAGCTCGGTGCGTTTCCACAGCGAGCTGTCCGGCGAGTCCGGGGTGGCCGCGGAAGCGACCGCAGCTCCTCCCCCGGCACCAAGCACCATCGCCGCGGCCGCGGTCAGCACGAACCTCCGGGAAAACCGCATTCGCCCGCTCCTCTCGCCGGCACCTGGAGATCCAGTGTGGCGGGGAGGCGGAGCGGGCGAACAGGGCCGATCAGCGGGTCGTGTAGTTCGGCGCCTCGACCGTCATGGTGATGTCGTGCGGGTGGCTTTCCTTCAGCCCGGCCGCGGTGATCCGGACCAGCTGCGCCTCCTGCATCGCCGCGATCGTCTCGGCGCCCGCGTAGCCCATGCCCGCGCGCAGGCCGCCGACGAGCTGGTGGACGACGTTCGAGAGCGGACCGCGGAACGGGATCCGGCCCTCGATGCCCTCCGGCACCAGCTTGTCCTCGTTGAGCACGTCGTCCTGGGCGTAGCGGTCCTTGGAGTACGACTTCGCCTCGCCGCGCGACTGCATCGCCCCCAGCGAGCCCATGCCGCGGTAGACCTTGAACTGCTTGCCGTTGACCAGAATCAGGTCGCCGGGCGACTCGGCGGTGCCCGCGAGCAGGCTGCCCAGCATGACGGTGGACGCACCGGCCGCGATGGCCTTCGCGATGTCGCCGGAGTACTGGATGCCGCCGTCGCCGATCACCGGGATGCCCGCCGGACGGCAGGCCTGGTCCGCCTCGTAGATCGCGGAGATCTGCGGCACGCCCACGCCCGCCACGATCCGCGTGGTGCAGATCGAGCCCGGCCCGACGCCGACCTTCACGCCGTCCACGCCCGCGTCCACCAGCGCCTGCGCCCCGGCCCGCGTGGCCACGTTGCCGCCGACGATGTCGACGGTGTCGCCCAGTTCCTTCTTCAGCAGCCGCACGGTGTCCACGACCGCGCGAGAGTGGCCGTGCGCGGTGTCGACCATCAGCACGTCCACGCCCGCCTCGGCCAGCGCCATCGCGCGCTTGTGCCCGTCCGGGCCGACGCCGACCGCGGCGCCGACGATGAGGCGGCCGTCCGGGTCCTTCGAAGCCCGCGGGTACTGCTCGGTCTTCACGAAGTCCTTGACCGTGATCAGGCCGCGCAGCTTGCCCGCGCCGTCGACGATCGGCAGCTTCTCGATCTTGTGCCGCCGCAGCAGCCCCAGCGCGGCCTCCGCGGTGACGCCCACCTGAGCCGTCACCAGCGGCGGCTTCGTCATGACCTCGCTCACCAGGCGGGTGTGGTCGACCTCGAACCGCATGTCGCGGTTGGTGATGATGCCCACGAGCGCGCCGGAGGCGTCGGTGACCGGGACCCCGGAGATCCGGAACCGCGCGCACAGCGCGTCGACCTCGGCGAGCGTGTCGTCCGGGGAGCAGGTGACCGGGTCGGTGACCATGCCCGCCTCGGACCGCTTCACGACCTCGACCGCCGCCGCCTGCTCCTCGATCGGCAGGTTGCGCTGCAGCACGCCGATCCCGCCCTGGCGCGCCATGGCGATCGCCATCCGCGCCTCGGTGACCGTGTCCATCGCGGCGGAGACCAGTGGAATGTTGAGCTTGATGTTGCGGGTGAGCTGCGTGCTCGTGTCCACCGCGCTGGGCACCACGTCCGATTCCGCGGGCAGCAGCAGCACGTCGTCGAAGGTCAAGCCGAGCATCGCGAACTTGCTGGGCACTGCGGGGGTGATGCTTTCGCTGGTCATGAGGGGCGAAGGGCCTTCCTGGCGGGAGTGGGCTGGAGTCGCGGGCAGCGGTGCCGGGCGTGGGCCGAGGGTGGTCGGGCCTTCCCCTCATGATATCCGGGCCGGGGCCCCGGCCCGGGCGGGTGGCCCGGCGGGTAGCGTGCAGGCCGTGCCGCACGATGTGTTGCCCCCCGATCCGTTCGCGGACGACCCGGACGATCCGGCCCGGGCCATCCCCGACCCCGACGACCACCTGGAAGAGCCGATCAGCGCGGACGAGCGCACCGAGCTGCTGGCCGACCTGTCCGACCTCGCCGTGTACCAGGCTCTGCTGGAGCCGCGCGGGGTTCGCGGCATCGTGGTCGACTGCGGAGAGTGCGACGAACCCCACTACCACGACTGGACGCTGCTGCGGGCGAGCCTCGAACAGCTGCTGTCCGACGGCCGGATGCGCCCGCACGAGCCGGCCTTCGACCCGAACCCGGCCGACTACGTGAGCTGGGACTACTGCCGCGGTTTCGCGGACGGCGTCACCGCGAACGAAAGCGCGTACTGAGCTTTACGCACCGCGAATCAAGAAGGTCCTGGTGAGCTTGCCCACCAGGACCTTCTTCGCGTGTGCACAAGTTGTCCACAAGTGTTGTCCACAGGCATGTCGACTTGTGGACAACCCCGGTCAGCGGCGGTGTTTCGCGCTCTCGGCCTGCGCGATCATCGCCCGCTCGGTCAGATTCGGCCACGGCGGGCGGAGCACCATGGCCAGCGTCGAAAACGCCGCGGCCACGAGCCCGGTGCACGCGGCGACCAGGGAGATCCGCCCCTGGTCCACGGCGGGAGTCCAGGTCACGCCGTCCGCGTTGACCGTGTACAGCCCCACCGCACGTCCCGGCCCGCCTCGGCGGGCTTGCCGGGTGACCGTGATCAGCACCGTCCCCTGAGAAGTCTCGTAGGGCTCCCCGAAAACCAGCATCGCGCCTCCCCGTCGAAACGAAAAAGGTCCCGGCACTGTCCGTGCCGGGACCTTCGGAAAACCTAGGAGCCGCTGGTGCCGTTCGGGGCCTGAACCCCCTGCGACGACTCGTTGCGCGGGCTGCTGCCCGTGCCCGGATCGTTCGGGGTGGCGCTCGGCGACGGCGGCGGCGAGCTGGGGGTGGACGTGACCGGCGGCAGCGGCGTGACCGAGGTGGCCGGCGGCGGGTTGTTGGTGTGCCCGGTGCCCGGCAGCGAGGTCGACTGGCCGGGCGGCTGCGCCGCGCTGCTGACCGGGTCGTGCGCCGGCGGGACGGCGGGCGGCGACGACGGCTTCTGGTCCGCGGGCGGGGCCGTCGGCTGGCCGAGCTGAGCGGCCAGTTCGCGATGCTGCTGCAGGAGCTGGTTGCGGTTGTCCGCGTCGGTGACCTGGTTGAGCGCGGCCTGCGCGTCGGCGAGCGCGCGCCGGGCGTCCGCGAGCCGGTTGTCGGCCAGCGCCAGGTTCGCCTTCTCCAGGTCGAGCTTCGCCGCGGCGGCGGCCTCGACGGAGCGGGCGTGGTCGGCGTAGAGCACCTTCGTGAGGCCCCACAGCGTGTCGCCGGGCTGGGCGTCCCGGGCGGCGAGCCCGGTGCCGGTGAAGGCGATCGCGGCGGCGGCGCACGCGGCGGCCACCGGCACGAGATAGCGGCGGCGCCGGCCGCGGCTTTGGTGCTTGCGCGCCAGCGTGGCGGTCTTCACCGTGGTGACCGCGGTGTCCACGTCCACCAGCTCGGCGAGCGGCTCGCTGTCGATGTCGCGGCGCCACGCGAGCAGCAGCGCGTTCAGTTCCTGGTCTCCGAGCCCGTCGGCGACAGCCGGATCGGTCCCGCCGAGCGCGTCGAGCAGCGCGTCGTCGGCCTGGATGGCCGTGAGGTCGCCATCGGCTTCCGCTTCGTACCCGGTCAGGCCGCTGGCCTGCGCGGAAGGTGACAGGTCTCTGTCCCGGTCTTCGCGATCGGTCACTCAGATCACCTCCTCGGCGGCAAGCACCTTGCGCAGCCGGGCGAGCGCCCGGTGCTGGGCGACGCGGACCGCACCCGGCGTGGAACCGACGGCTTCCGCCGTCTCCTCCGCCGACAGTCCGACCACGACCCGCAGAACGACGATTTCCCGCTGTTTGTCCGGCAGCACCTGCAGCAACTGCGCCATCCGCTCGTTCAGCTCACCCTGCAGAGCACGTTGCTCCGGGCCGACGCCGCCCTCGATCTCGTCCGGGATCTCGGCGACCGGCTCCGCCCGGTTGCGGGCCGCGGCGCGATGCGCGTCGGCCACCTTGTGCTGGGCGATGCCGTAGACGAACGCCAGAAAGGGGCGGCCCTGGTCACGGTACGAAGGCAAGGCCGTAAGCACCGCGAGACACACCTCCTGCGCAACGTCGTCTGCCGAAGCGAACGAACGCTCCTGCCTGCCAACCCGGGCGCGGCAATACCGCACCACAAGGGGACGAATGGCGGCCAGCAACCGTTCCACTGCCTGAGGGTCTCCCTCGACAGCGGCGGCGACCGGCTCGTCCAGTCCATCCCCCACAGTGGCCATCGCAGACAACAGTCCCAGCGTTACGTGTAGGCGTGCAAAGAATCCGGCGCGTGGTCGTCCCCGTCCAGCGCCGGTCACAGCTACCGTACCGTCGGAGTCCTACCAGACAACCGCCAGAGGTGGTGACCGGCGCGCCGGGCGCGGCCGGGCGGCGATTGTCGCAGGCAGACGGGGTGGGGCAGTGCCGTCACGCGGTGGGGACGCGGGCGAGGCACGAGAGCGGGAGCCAGGACAACAGGTACGGGCCAGGGCTGGCAGCCCTGGCCCGTTCGTCACCGCGGGAATCGGATCGGAAGTCCCGTGTTGGCTTGCCCGGCCTCGGTCAGGACACGAGACCGCGGCGGAAGCCGTGCGCCACGGCCTGCGCGCGGTCGCGGACGCCGAGCTTGCGGAACAGCCGCCGCGCGTGCGTCTTGACCGTGTCCTCGGAGAGGTACAGCTCGCGGCCGATCTGGCCGTTGCTCTTGCCCTGGCTCATGCCGCGCAGCACCTGCAGCTCGCGCTCGGTGAGCTGCACGCCCGGGTCGGACGGCTGCCGCGGCGCGGGCACCGAGGTGCTGGCCAGGGTGTGCGCCAGCGCGGCGACCAGTTCGGGCCGCGAGGCGTCCCAGCGCAGGTAGCCGCGCGCTCCGCCGGCGATGGCGGCCGCGATGCTGCCCGCGTCGTCCGGGGCGCCGAAGACGATGACGTTCGCCTGGGGGTTCGCGGAGACGAGCCGGCGGGTGGCCTCGACGCCCGTCGGGACCGCGCGTTGCGTTCCGACCAGCACGACGTCGACCGGCTGACGGGTGTACCGGGCCAGCAGCTCGTCACCGTGCGCTACGCAGTCGATGCGACTGACCCCAGGCACCGCGGACATCACACGGGTGAGCCCTTCGCGGACACTGCGTCGGTCGTCGCAGATCAAGACCGTCGTCACGGGGTTTCCTTCCTGCAGCCGGGTGACATTCCACTTCCCCTATCGGACGCTTTAGCCCGAACCTTGACACGATCCGGTGGCTTTTTTTGAAGTTTCTTAGCCCGGATGCCGGAACGCCCGTTCCCGCAGGCCTACCCGGGTCCGACAGGCACCCATGGCGATTCCTGTGCGATGCGCATCACACAAGGATCCGTGTGCCGTAACACTGCGTGCAACACCTGCTGGCTCCTGAATCGATACTCCTCCGCCCGGTCGGGGTCCACATCAGCGGCGACGCGAGCAGCCACCCAATTAAGTGAATCGAGTTCGTATTTTTCGGCGTCGGCGGCGGCCGCGAGAACGAGTTCCCGCGCGCCCTCTTGCCCGGCCGCGAGCAGGGCGACGCCGAGAACGATGCTGGACTTCACGATATGTCGCCGAGCGTGCCGGGCCACCGCGGTTTCGTAGGCCAGCCGGGCGGGGGCGACGGCCGCTTCGGGGTTCCCGTCGGCGAGTTCGATCTCGGCGCCCACCCAGCCGCCGCGAACGGTCGCCCGCCAGCGACGGTCGGCTTGAGCGGCCCGGACGGCCAGGCGACGGGCGGCGGAGATGCGGCCGAGGGCGAGGTTGTCCGCGGCCAGGCCGAGCAGGGCGTCGGCTCGGGCGCCGGGAAGGTCCAGCCCGTGCGGGTCTTCGGCGGACGCGCCGAGGCTGCCCGGCCCAGGAAGCGCCTCGGACGGACGATCCCGCCCGCGCGGGGTGGCCGCGGATGCAACCGGGCCCGACGCGTCGAGAGACGAGGCCACCGGTTGCGAACGGGCTGCGGACGGACGATCTCGCCCGCCCGAAGCGTCCGCGGATGCGACCCGGCTCGACTCGTCGAGAGACGAAGCCACCAGCCGCGAATGGGCTGCGGACCGACGATCTCGCCCGCGCGGGGTGGCCGCGGATGCAACCGGGCCCGACGCGTCGAGAGACGAGGCCACCAGCCGCGAACGGGCTGCGGCCGGACAATCTCGCCCACCCGAAGCGTCCGCGGACGCGACCAGGCCCGACGCGTCGAGAGACGAGGCCACTGATCGCGAACGGGCTGCGGACGAACCCGGCCCCGATCCGTCCACTCGCGGCCAGCTCAGTCCGACCGCCAGCAGCGCCTCCCCGTCCAGCTTCCGTGCCGCGACGTGGGCCCCCAGCTGCCGCCGATGCGAGGCGAGCGTGCTCGCCGCCAGGGAAGCCGTCAGCGGGTCCGGGCCGCGGCGAAGCGGGTCGAGCAAGTCCGCAGCTGCCGCGTACCGGCCGCGCGCGCCCAGCACGATCGCCGCCAGGAGGCGTTGCCTTGGCGAGCCGTCGCGAGGTATCGGATCCGCCGACTCCGCGTCCGGACCGAACGCGAGGGCCGTCAGCGCTTCTTCGTCCACCTGACCTTTCTAGCGTGGAGCACCGACAAGAACGTGCTCCACGCGGTCGGCCGCCGCGGAAAGATCCGCCAGCAGTTCGACCTTCGGCGGCAATGCCCCCGCATCCCAGCCTGGGCCGCAAGCGAACAGGCGCGTCCGCTGCCGTCCGCGACAGACTCGCGCGAAGAGCCGAGGGTCCGCCTCTGCCCGATTCGCCCACAGCACCACCGCAGCGGGTGCGCTTCGCCGTACCGCTACCGCCAGCACTTCTTGAGGCAGCGCGATGCCGAAAAGCTGCGTACCGATACGCCGTCCGGCGAGAGCGGCCGCGAGCGCGTACACCGGCATGTTGTCCCGTTCGTCGGGCACGCACGCGAGAAGGACTGGCCGTTGGTTGCGAGGCTCATCGAGGACGGGCGTCGCGCGCACTAGTGCCGCGTACACGCACTCGGCGAGCAGGTACTCCACTTCCGCACCCGCGTGCACGCCTCGCCATCGCGCACCGAGCGCAGTGAGAACGGGGTCGATCACGCCTGCCCACGCCTGAAGCACACCCAGCTCGCTGATCGCGTCAACGAGCATTCGCTGCACCGCGCCGACGTCCATGGCCAACGCAGCAGTACTCAAGCGACGCGCGAGCCGCGAAGGGACTTCGACGTCGTCAGGTGCCGCCTTCGTCTGCGTCGCTTCAGCGGGCTCGGCAGGCGCGGGCACGAAGTCCGCGCGCGGCATCTGCTCCAACGCGTACTGCGCGGCCTCCGCCGTCGAAGCGCCGCGAAGGAGCGCGCGCTGCATAAGTTCGAGACGGCCGATGTCCGAGCTGCCGTAGCGGCGATGTCTGCCGTCAGTGTGGCGACTGGGACCGAGACCGTAGCGGCGGTCCCAAGTACGCAGGGTGGACGGCGCGACACCGAGCCGGCGGGCGACCGAGGCCACCGGCAGGGTGGGTTCTCCATCGCCTGATCCGGATCCCACCCGGTCAATATCCAGCCCGCCAGGACTCCCGGCAACCCGAGCCAAAAGCCCTGCTCACACATCTGGGGGATGCCTAACGGCTGAATCGCCGCCGATCTATTGAACAACTATTGGCGCGCTTCTAACGTTACCGCCGTTGCACCGAATGGAGTATCGGCACCACAGCAGAGCAGCTAATGGCATCGACCGGATGACGGAGGCGGTCAAGATGGCAGACACGCGCAGGCTCCCCGGCCCCAACGCAGACATGTGGGACTGGCAGCTGGAGGGGTCGTGCCGGGGGATGGACAGCGGCTCCTTCTTCCACCCGGACGGCGAGCGGGGACCGGCGAGGGCGCGGCGCGAGGCCAGGGCCAAGGCGATCTGCCTGTCGTGCCCGGTGCTGGAGATGTGCCGCAAGCACGCGCTCGCCGTGCACGAGCCCTACGGCATCTGGGGCGGGCTGTCCGAATCGGAACGAGACCACATCATCAAACAGGACAAACGCGCGCTGACCATGGCGCACCTCTGACTTTGCTCACGGCGCGGAAGGGGCGGTGTCCACTGTGGACGCCGCCCCTCCGCCGTTTTCGGGCCACAGCGAGAGCGCGAGGTCGATGACGGTCATCAGCGAGTCGAGGCTGACGCCGTCGCGCGCCTGCATGGTGAGTCCGTAAAAGACAGTCGCGTACAGCGCACTGAGCGCATCAATGTCCACAGTGGCCGCGAGGTCGCCTTCTTCGACTCCGCGACGAAGGCGCGCGCGAAGCCGGTGGCGCACTTCGTCGCGCGAAGCGGCTAGGAACTTCCACACGGACGCGTTGGCCGGCGTGCAGTTGGTGGCCGCCAGGACGACCATGCAGCCCTTGGGATGGCCTGGCTCCACGTACGCGCAAGCGTTATCGCGAAGCATCGCTTCGACCGCCGCGCGCGCTGTCGGCTCTTCAGTCAACGCGCGCATCGTGTGCTGCCCGTACACGGATTGGTAGTGCTCGATCGCTTCGCGGAACAGTGCTTCCTTGTCTCCGAAGGCCGCGTACAGACTCGGCGGTTTGATCCCCATCGCCTCAGTCAGCTCCGCCAGCGACGCACCGTCGTAGCCGCGCTCCCAGAACACCAGCATGGCCTGGGTGAGCGCACGCTCGCGGTCGAACGCGCGCGGGCGGCCGCGGGGTGACATGGACCACCTTCTTTAGTGAGCGCTACAGAAGTCTTGACCCAGCCCATCGTACGCGGCTATTTATTTAGTCATCACTACAGAAAGAGGTGGGGCATGGGCACCCTGGACGGCAAGGTCGCGCTGGTCACCGGCGGAAGCCGCGGGATCGGCGCGGCGATCGCACTCCGGCTGGCGGAGGACGGCGCGGACGTCGCGATCACCTACGAACGCGCCGCGGACCGGGCGGCGGACGTGGTCGCGTCCCTCGAAAAACTCGGCAGGCGCGGCCTGGCCCTGCAGGCGGACGCCGCGGACGCGGACGCCGTGACCAGCGCGGTCGACCAGACCGCGGCCGAACTGGGCGGACTGGACGTGCTGGTGAACAACGCCGGGGTGTTCCCGGCGGCGCCGGTCGACGAGCTGACCACGGAGACGATCGACCGCACCCTGGCGATCCACGTGAAGGCCCCGCTGGTGGCGGCCCGAGCCGCGGTGCGGCACATGAAGCCGGGCGGCCGGATCGTGTCGATCGGCAGCGACCTGGCGGAGCGCTCGCCGTTCGTCGGATTGAGCCTGTACTCGGCGAGCAAATCAGCGCTGGTCGGGATGACGAAGGGCTTGGCCCGCGACCTGGGCCCGCGCGGGATCACGGCGATGGTGGTCCACCCGGGCTCGACGGACACCGAGATGAACCCGGCGGACGGCCCGCATTCCGGGGACCAGCTGGCGCATATCGCCTTGGGGCACTACGGAAATCCGTCGGACATCGCGGCCGCGGTGGCATATGTGGCGGGTCCGGATGGGCGATACCTGACGGGAACGTCGATCACGGTGGACGGAGGGTTCACCGCCTGACCGGCCAGCCCCCACCCTCCAGTGGGGACAACCATCCGCGGGCGCCTAGGTGTTCCGGGCGAGCGCGAGATCGCGGCGGCCTCGCGAAAGGGCGACAGCACAACGTGAAGCGGGGCGGCACTCCCCGAAGGGAATGCCGCCCCGCGAACCGCGAGTGCGGGACGAGCCCGCGTCAGTGCGCGTGCCCGTGGCCAGCGGCTTCCGGCTCTTCCTCGGCCGGCTTCTCGACCACGGAGCTTTCCGTGGTGAGCACCAGCCGGGCGATGGACGCCGCGTTCGCGACGGCCGAGCGGGTCACCTTGACCGGGTCGACGATGCCGGCCGCGATCAGGTCGGTCAGTTCGCCGGTGGCCGCGTTGAAGCCCTGGCCCCAGCCCTGTTCCTGGACCTTGTTCACGATGACCGCGCCCTCGTGGCCCGCGTTCGTCGCGATCCAGTGCAGCGGGGCGGTGAGCGCGTCGCGGACGATGGCGACACCGGTCGCCTCGTCGCCGGTCAGGCCGAGGTTGCCCTCGAGTTCCTTGACCGCGTGCACCAGCGCCGAACCGCCGCCGGGCAGGATGCCCTCTTCGACGGCCGCCTTGGTCGAAGCCACGGCGTCCTCGATGCGGTGCTTGCGCTCGTTCAGCTCGGTCTCGGTGGCCGCGCCGACCTTGATCACGGCCACGCCGCCGCCGAGCTTCGCGAGCCGCTCCTGCAGCTTTTCGCGGTCCCAGTCGGAGTCGGTGGTCTCGATCTCCTTGCGGATCTGCGCGGTCCGCGCGGCGATGGCGTCCTTGGTGCCCGCGCCGTCGACGATCGTCGTGTCGTCCTTGGTGACGACGATCCGGCGGGCCTTGCCCAGCGAGCTGAGGTCGACCTCGGACAGCTTGCGGCCGATCTCCGCGGAGATCACCTCGCCGCCGGTGACGACGGCCAGGTCGTCCAGGAACGCCTTGCGGCGGTCGCCGAAGAACGGGGCCTTGACCGCGACCGCGGTGATCGTCTTGCGCAGCGAGTTCACCACGAGGGTGGACAGCGCCTCGCCGTCGACGTCCTCGGCGATGATGAGCAGCGGCTTCTTCGCCTCGACGACCTTCTCCAGCACCGGGAGCAGGTCGGCCAGCGCCGAGATCTTCTCGCGGTGCAGCAGGACGTAGGCGTCCTCGAGGATCGCCTTCTGGTCCTCCGGGTTGGTCGCGAAGTGCGCCGAGAGGAAGCCCTTGTCGAACTGGACGCCCTCGGTGATCACGAGGTCGGTCGCCAGCGTGGACGACTCCTCGATGGTGATCACGCCGTCCTCGCCCACGCGCTCGACGGCCTCGCCGAGCAGCGCGCCGATCGTCGCGTCGCGCGAGGTGACGGTGCCGACCTGGGCGATGTTGTCGCGGCCCTTGACCGGGGTGGCCTTGGCCTTGAGGACCTCGACGACCTTCTCCGCGGCCGCCTCGATGCCCTTGCCGACCGCGGTCGGGTTGGCGCCCGCGGCGACGTTCTTCAGGCCGTGCTTAACCAGCGACTGGGCCAGCACCGTGGCGGTGGTGGTGCCGTCGCCGGCGACGTCGTTGGTCTTGGTGGCGACGCTCTTGGCGAGCTGCGCGCCGAGGTTCTCGAACGGGTCGTCGAGTTCGACCTCGCGGGCGACGGTGACGCCGTCGAGGGTGATCGTCGGGCCGCCGAACTTCTTGTCGAGGACGACGTGGCGACCGCGCGGGCCGAGGGTGACCTTGACCGCGTCGGCGAGCTTGTTCACCCCGCGCTCGAGCGCGCGACGAGCGTCCTCGTCGAAACTGATCTGCTTGGGCATAACGCTTTCCGCTTACCTTTCGGTTGTCGTGCGACGCAAAACGCCCCGCACCCCGGCATGAGCGGGGCCCGGGGCGTCCTTGCGCTGCGAGTGACGCGTCAGTTGATGACGGCCAGCACGTCGCGGGCGGAGAGGATCAGGTAGTCCTCGCCGTTGTACTTGACCTCGGTGCCGCCGTACTTGGAGTAGATGACGACGTCGCCGACAGCCACGTCCAGCGGAACGCGGTTGCCCTTGTCGTCGATGCGGCCCGGGCCCACGGCCAGAACCTTGCCCTCCTGGGGCTTCTCCTTGGCGGTGTCGGGGATGACGAGGCCGGAAGCGGTCGTCTCCTCGGCCTCGCTCGTCTGGACAACGATCTTGTCCTCGAGCGGCTTGATGTTCACGCTCACCGGGTTGACCTCCACGGTCGTCGAAAGCGTCGGCATGATGACTGGTTACGGCTCATACCACCCCCGCCGTCGCGGGTGCCGGGGCGTGTCCGGGCCGTTCGATTAGCACTCTAGCCATGTGAGTGCCAGCTTCGCAAGGAGGGTCCGCCGGACCTGGTGAAACCTGGGACGGAAGCCGCTGACCGGCCACTTTGTTCCAGGCCGGGAGCGAGCGCCTCCACCAGGCCGCAGGCAGCCGGGGCAGCACCGCGTGCCCGATCGGACCCCATCCGGCGGAAAAACACCGCCGACTCCCCTCGGTTCCTGGTTGGATTCGCACAGACAGGCATCTCACTCCTGGAGTCCTCCTATGCCCCGCTCACTCCCGTGGCGCCTGGCCGCTGCCACCACCGGGCTGCTGGCATTGGCCGCGATCGCGGTCAGCGTGCCCGCCTCCGCGCAGCCGGCCAACGAAGCCCGCCAGCGCGCCTTCGCCGACGCAGCCTCCGAATTCGGCGTCCCCGTCGACGTGCTGCTCGCCGTCTCGTACCTGGAATCCCGCTGGGACACTCATTCCGGCGCGCCCAGCACCGCCGCCGGGTACGGCCCGATGCACCTCACCGACGTCCGCACCGCCGGCCTGCGCACCAGCGAATTCGACAACCCCGACGAAGACCCGCGCGGCGACGACTCGCGGCCGACCCTGCGGCTACGGGCGCTCGAGCCCACGCCTCCCCCGCCCGGCAGCCAAACCATCGACAAGGCCGCCGAGCTGCTGCACACCGACGCCGCGAAGCTGCGTACGGACGCCGAAGCGAACATCCGCGGCGGCGCGGCACTACTGGCGGAGTACCAGCGAGAGCTGGGCGTCCAGAGCGACAACGCGAAGGACTGGTACGGCGCCGTCGCGCGATACAGCGGCTCCGAGGACGTCACCGGCGCGCGTACGTTCGCCGACGAAGTCTTCGCCACCATCAACAGCGGCGTCGCGCGTACGACCGACGACGGCCAAGCCGTCAAACTCGCCGCGACCTCCGGCGTCACCCCGGACCGGACCCAAGCGGACCGTCTCGGCCTCCGTGCCGGGCAGCCGCCGGCCACCGAGTGCCCGCGGTCGCTGTCCTGCGAATCGGTGCCCGCGCCGTTCCAGAAGATCGGCGACAGCTACGGCAACTACGACCAGGCCGACCGCCCGCGCGACCAGAAGATCGACTACATCGTCATCCACGACACCGAGGGCACCTGGGACTCGGTGCTGAAGCAGGCCCAGACCCCGGGCCAGACCGCGTGGCACTACACGGTCCGCTCGTCGGACGGCCAGATCGCCCAGCACGTGCCGACCAAGGACGTCGGCTGGCACGCCGGGAACTGGTACCTGAACGCGAAGTCCCTCGGCGTCGAGCACGAGGGCTTCGCCGCGCAGGGCACCTGGTTCACCGAGGCGATGTACCGGCAGTCCGCGAAGCTCGTGCGCTACCTCGCGCACCGCTTCGGCGTTCCGCTGGACCGGGCGCACGTCCTCGGCCACGACAACGTGCCCGGCCCGAACGCGGACAAGATCAAGAGCATGCACTGGGACCCGGGCCCGTACTGGGACTGGGCCCACTACTTCGACCTGCTCGGCGCCCCGCTCGAGCACGACGGCGCGCCGGATTCCGGCCTGGTCGTGATCGCGCCGGAGTTCTCCGCCAACCGGCTGGTGTTCACCGGCTGCGACAAGATCGGCTCCGGAAACCCTTGCCCGGAACGGGCTTCGGCGTCGGTCGTGCTGCACACCGAGCCGAGCGAGTCCGCGCCGCTGCTGTCCGATGCGGGCATGCACGGACCCAATCCGTCCACTATGGACGTATCCGACATCGGCAGCCGCGCCGCCACCGGCCAGAAGTACGCCGTCGCGGACACCAAGGACGGCTGGACCGCGATCTGGTACCTCGGGCAGAAGGGCTGGTTCCGCAACCCGGGCGACGCGCCCACCGCGTACCCGGCCGACGGTTTCGTCGCGACGCCCAAGGAAGGCAAGGCGACCGTGCCGGTCTACGGCAGCGCATACCCGGAGGCCGGGGCGTACCCGAAGGACATCCCGGTGCAGGAACTCAAGCCGCTGCCGTATCAGCTCGGCGCGGGCCAGAAGTACTCGGTCGGCGGGCTGACCGGCTCGGAGTACTACTCGGCGTCCTTCGACGTCGCGACCAACAAGGTCGTGAAGGGCAAGGCGAAGTACGTGGAGATCCAGCTCGGCCACCGCGTGGCGTACGTCAGCCGCGACGACGTCGACCTCGAACCGGCGTCCTGAGCGAACCTCGCTGACTGCCGGGGCCGCGCGCACGCAGCCCGGGCAGTTACGCGTCCAGCGCCACCTTCACGCCCGCGCTGGCCTCGGTGTTGCGGCGCGTCTTGGCCCAGCCGTTGCGCCCGCGCACCAGCCGGAACAGCGCGCGCCAGGACGTGATGTAGAAGGTGTAGATGTAGGCCGCGTACAGCAGGCCCATGCCGAGGCCGCGGAAGATGTTCTTGCTGCGCAAGCATTTCATCTGGTAGATCGGGCCCCACACGACGAACGGCAGCAGCCCGAACGAACCGTAGATCGCGAACAGGATCCACGCGCCGCCGGTGAACCACGTCCACACCTCGCCGGGATCGCCCGCGGTGGTCACGAGAAGCATGATGAACGGCACCGGGTACAGCAGTGAGCCGAGCAGCTGCATCCATGGCTGCGCCAGGTAGTACATCATCTCCGCGGCGCCCAAAGTGGACACGTGCGGCGAGTCCCAGATCCGGCGCAGGTACCGCATGCACTGCATGGTCCCCTGGCCCCAGCGCGTGCGTTGCACCAGGAATCGGCGGAGGCTGTACAGACCTTCTTGCGCCACATACGAATCCGGGGTGAATCCGGTGCGCCAGCCCGCGGTGAGCAAGTGCACGCCGAGTTCGAAGTCCTCCAGCAGCGACCCGCGCCACGGGGCCAGCTCTTCGCCAGCGATAGAGTCCAATGCGGACAGCCGGGTGAACTGCCCGTTGCCGCCCATGGAGATCGTGCCGGTGAAGCCGCGGGACGTCTGGATCGCCGCGATCGCGGTGCGGAACTCCAAGTCCTGCAACTGGGCGAGCTTGAGCCCGAAGGCGCGGGAGAACCAGGTGCGGCCGGGCGGGCGGCTGCGGGCGTTGCTCATCCGGACGTCGAGCTGGACCGCGCCAACGGTTTCGTCGCCGAACAGGTGGTCCGCCGCGCACACTTCGAGACAGTTGGGCGCGGGACGCCCGTCCGCGTCGACCACCACGACCACCACCCGGTCCCGATCCGCGTCGGGACCGAGCCACTCGTCCAGTTCGCGGTAGGCGGCGTTGAGCGCGTCTCCCTTGCCCGTGCGCGCCTCCGGCCGCTGCCGGGCGACGAGATGCAGGTTTTCGTCGTAGCCGCCGTTGCGCCGCCACACCGAGCGCACGACGCGGGCGGTGCGGTCGTCGGAATCGTCGTCCACGACCCACACGTGCGCACGGCGGAAGGTGCCGCGCAGGTACTTCACCGTCTCGCGGATCACCACCTCCTCGTCGCGGCAGGGGACGAAGAAGTGCCAGGAGAAGTCGGCCGGATCGCCGACCGGAGCGGGTTTGCGGCGGAGGTACGGCACGACGATCACCACGACGTAAACGAGGAACGCGACGCTCATGGTGAGCGCGAACGCCTGCGTGATCGACAGCAGGATCTTCAGGCCGGAGTCGCTCACGCCGCGGCCTGCTTCTCGGCCTTCGTCTTCCGCGTCGCCAGCCAGACGAACAGCACCAGCGAGATCGCGCCGCCGATGACGCTGACCAGCGAGCCGAGCAGAGTGTGGCCCCAGTAGTAGCCCTCGTCGGTGCCGAGGCCGTTGACCAGCCCGACGATGGTGAGAATTCGTAACTGATTAACCATAATCACCGCGATCGCGGAAATTCCCAGCGAAAAAAAGAGCCGGCGGGCATTCTGTGGCCGGAACCACAGAAGTGCAGCGGTCACTAATAGCAACGGCAGAAGAAGGAATACCGACGAGCATTCCGGAGTCATCCGCAACCCGAATGGAGTATCGCCGGACAACCCGAAGTAGACCGATTCGCGATTTCCGGCCACATAGACCCCCGATGAGGTGATCACCCGAAGGATGACTCCGGCCAGCTGCACCTCCAGTTCCCGGTACCCGCGTTCCACGAGCACCAGCACCACCCCCGCGGCGAGCACCCCGAACACCGCCATACGCAGCGGAAACCGGGATGCGCCTGACACCGGCGCGTTGACTGCTGTCACGACGACCCTCTCGAGAAGAACCCAGCGGAACCCGGCCACGGTCGTGTCCGGGGAGGCTTCCGCCCTTCGCCGGGCAGCCCCCGTTTCGGGGACACCCGAGCAGCTTTCGGCACATTCTTGCTCAAGCTTGCTAGTCCGTTCGAGTGATGCTTCACGCAACCTGGGGAAATGCTGAATTTAGATCACCCGATGTGGTGATCCAGCGAAAAAACTGTGCAATTCCGGAAACCTCCGCCGATAACCGATCCGCGTGCCGACTCTTGCTCAGCGGGATTCGTCCGTGCAGCGGCTCGCCCTGAGAAAAATCGGAGGACCAGTGAAGAGACACCTCGTGCGACGAGGCGGAATGCTCGCCGTTGTCGTGGCGAGCATCGCCCTGGCCGGAGCCGCTCCGGCCAGCGCCGCTCCCGGCGACGGGTCGGCCTACGGCGTCAACGTCAACGTGACGCTGCTCGGCCAGCCCGCGGTGCATGTCGGCCCGCTCGCGGCCGCGAACACCAATGGCCCGACGCAAAACACCGCGGTCTCCGCGAACGTGCCCGGCGTGCTGACCACCGGCGTGATCAACACGTCCGCGGTGCGCGACGACAACTCCGGCGCGGTCACGTCGAAGGCGTCCGTCGCCGACGTCGGGCTGCCGCTGCTCAAGCCCGCTGTGGGCAATGTCGGCGCGAAGGCGATCGAAGCCGTCTGCACCGCGACCCAGGAAGGCGTCAAGGGCAGCAGCACGCTGGCCGGCGCGAACCTCGGCAGCCTCGGCAAGGTCAACGCCACCCCGGCCCCGAACACCCAGCTGAAGGTTCAGGTCGGCCCGCTGCACGTGGCGACGCTGATCCTGAACGAGCAGATCAAGAACAACGACGGCAGCCTCACCGTGAACGCCCTGCACCTGAAGCTGCTCGGCGGCGCCGCGCTGGGCTCGCTCGGCTCGGGCGACGTGATCCTGTCGTCGGCGACCTGCGGCCCGGCCGCTCCGCCGATGCCGCTCGCCTCGGGGGCCGGCATGTGGATCGGTTTCGGCGTGGTCGCCGCGATCGCGGTGCCGGTCGGCCTGCGCTTCACCCGGCGTCGTTCGGCCGCCTGACCCGGTGAGGTGAGGGATCGATGTACAAGATGCCTGGCGCCGGGGTCGGCGTCGCCGGTGGCGGGGTGGGCACCCTCGCCGCCACCGGTGCCGACGTCGGCTGGTGGCTCGCGGTCGGGGTCGCGCTGGTGCTCCTCGGCATCGCCGCGCTGATCGCCGTCCGCCGCCGGAACCGGCGGCTCGCCCGCCTGGACGGCTGAAGAATCCGGGCTGCCGGCGCGAACCCGCCGGCAGCCCGGTTTTCCGGGACACTCGAAAGGGTGAAGACGTTGGACGTGATGCTCCTGGCCGGGACCCGGCCGGAGGCGGTGAAGCTCGCGCCGCTCGCGCTGGCGCTGGAGGCCCGGCCCGGGTTGCGGCCGCTGGTCGTGCACAGCGGTCAGCACCAGGGCATGGTCGAACAGGCGCTAGCCCCGTTCGAGGTCGAGATCGACGCGTGGCTCGATGTGCCGCCGCGGGTGGCCGGCACCCAGGCGGAGCTGGTGTCCGGCCTGCTGCCCGCGCTCGACGCCGCGCTGCGCCGGTATCAGCCGGCGGCGGTCGTCGTGCAGGGCGACACCACCACCGGGCTGGCCGGCGCGCTCGCCGCGTTCTGGCTCGGCATTCCGGTGGTGCATCTCGAAGCCGGTCTGCGCACGAACGACCTGGCGGCCCCGTTCCCCGAGGAGGGAACGCGGCAGATGATCTCGCGGATCGCCGCGTTGCACCTGGTCCCGACGGCGGCCGCGGGTGCCGCGTTGCTCGCCGAAGGCGTGCCAGCGGAGCGGATCACGCGTACTGGCAACACCGTCGTGGACGCAGTGCTTGCGGTGGCCGCTCGCGATTTGCCCGCTCGCGATCCGGCGCTTGCCTTGCTCGAAATGGGAATCGCCGAAGCGGGCGAGCAACTGGTGCTGGTGACGTCGCACCGCCGCGAGTCGTGGGGCGAGCCGTTGACGCGCACGCTGACTGCCGTGCGCCAGATCGTCGACGCCCATCCGCGGGTACAGGTGCTCTTCCCGGTGCATCCGAATCCGGCTGTGCGGGAGCAGGTCGAGGAAGTGCTGGGCGGCGTCACGCGAGTGACGGTGACCGAGCCGCTGGAGTACCCGGATCTTGTACGTGCGCTGCGGTTGGCGTCGCTGGTGCTGACGGATTCCGGTGGCATTCAAGAAGAAGCACCGACCTTCGGCACCCCGGTACTGGTGCTGCGCGACACGACGGAACGTCCGGAGGCCGTCGAAGCCGGTTGCGCCTGGCTGGTCGGCACGGACACCGAACGGATCACCGATACCGCCGCGCGAATTCTCCGCGGCGAGCTCAGCGCTGCGGTGTCAGCGAATCCGTACGGGGACGGTTCCGCCGCCGCGCTGTCGGCGTCGGCGATCGAGGCGTTGCTGGGGGTGTCCGCCAACTCCGCCGCTCTGGTGAGTCCTAAAGGGACACAACATTGACCGGAAGGCCCGGGTTGGCCGAGAAGTCCAGCGGGGCCACGGGTCGATCAGCCGCCACCACGTGCGCGCCCAACGCGGCGATCATCGCGCCGTTGTCCGTGCACAAGCGAGGGCGCGGCACGCGCAGCTCAATGCCCGCGTCCGCGCATCGTTCCGCTGCCAGCTCGGAAAGCCGCGAATTCGCTGCCACGCCACCGGAAATCACCAGGGTGCCAATGCCTTGCTCGCGCGCGGCACGGATCGCCTTCGCGGTGAGCACGTCCGCGACCGCTTCCTGAAAGGACGCCGCGACGTCGTTCACCGGCACTTCGTCGCCAGCCCGCTCAGCGTTCTCCACCCAGCGTGCCACCGCGGTTTTCAAGCCGGAGAAGGAAAAGTCGAACTTCGCGTCCCTTGGGCCGGTCATGCCGCGCGGGAACGGGATCGCCTTCGGGTCGCCCTGTTTGGCCGCCTTGTCGATCGGCGGCCCGCCCGGGTACGGAAGGTCCAGTACGCGCGCGACCTTGTCGTACGCCTCGCCCGCCGCGTCGTCCACAGTGGACCCGATTTCGGTGATGCTCGACGCGATGTCGTCCACTCGCAACAGTTGCGTGTGACCGCCGGAAACCAGCAACGCCAGCACCGGTGCCGGCAACGGGCCGTGCTGCAGGGTGTCCACCGCGATGTGCCCGGCGAGGTGGTTCACGCCGTACAGCGGCACGTCCAGCGCGGTCGCATACGCCTTCGCCGCCGAAACGCCTACCAGCAACGCGCCCGCGAGCCCGGGCCCGGCCGTCACCGCGATAGCGTCCACATCGGACAGTTTCAGCCCGGCCGTGGCGAACGCGCGTTCCGCGGTCGGCACCATCGCCTCGAGGTGCGCCCGGCTGGCGACCTCCGGCACGACCCCGCCGAAGCGCGCGTGCTGGTCCACACTGGACGCCACCTCGTCGGCGAGCAGCTCGACCGTGCCGTCGTCGTGCAGCCGGACGAGGCCGACCCCGGTCTCGTCGCAGGAGCTTTCGATGCCCATGATGACGCGCGCCATCAGCCGGCCACCTCGTCTCGTGCCGGGGCCTGCGCGGGGCGGGCCATGGTGAACGCGTCAGCGCCGGAGGGCTGGTAGTAGCGCTTCCGGATGCCGAGTTTCTGGAACCCGTGCGCCTCGTACAGCTTCACGGCGGGGTCGTTGTCCGTCCGCACTTCGAGGAATACCGGCGCGTGCAGTTCGTCCGCGCGGGCCAGCAACGCACGCAGCAGCGCCTTGCCGATGCCCTGCCCTTGCGCCTCCGGCACCACGCCGATCGTGTGGACGTTCGCCTCGTAATCCCCGCGCCGCCCGACCACGGCGAGACCTGCGTAGCCAAGCAGGGTTTCCCCGTCGTCCGACCGCGCCGCCAGGTAGTAATGCCCCTGGTCGAGCTCGGAATGGAAGGCGCGCGCGCTCCACGGGTCGTCGCCGGGAAAGAGGATCTTCTCGATCTCCGCGCACCTCGCGACGTCAGCGCGGCGCAACTGGTCGAGCTTCACAGCACGGTCACCCTCTTGCGCGCAGTGGGCTCGACAGCGTCCGGGCGGCGCAGGTACAGCGGCGTCAACGGCTCCGGCTCCGCGCGCTCGAGAAGCGCCGTACGCGCGACGCGCACCAAGCCAGCCGGCGACGGAAACCGCGGCTCGATCGGCACCACGCCTACCGCTGCCGCGTACTGCAACGCACCGTCGCCCGCGGCAACGCGAATGTCCGTCTCGATGTCCGCAGGCCGCTGTACGTGCGGACCGTCCGTGCGCGCACCCGAAGCGTCGTACGCAGCCCAGTAGACCTCGCGACGCCGCGCGTCCGTGAAGACGAGAAACGGCTTCTCCGTGCGTACGACATCCGCAGCGATCGCGTCGAGACTGCACACCGGGTACGCCGGGATGCCGAGCGCGTGCGCGTACGCAGCCGCTGTCGCCATGCCGGCGCGCAGTCCGGTGAAGGGCCCCGGCCCTACGCCGCACACGATCGCGTCGAGTTCGCGCAGCGCGACCCCAGCCGCTTCCGCGGCAGCCAGCGCATGCGGGGCGATCAGCTCGCCGTGCGCCCGAGGATCCACCGTGACGCGGTCCGCCCGGGTGACAAGCTCAGCCTCGTCGACGGCAACGATGCCCGCCGTTACCGCCGGAGTAGCCGTGTCGATCGCCAATACCAGCACGATTTCCCAGGATAGCGCTGGTCTCATGGGGACCACGGAGCGGGCGGGTCAGCTTCGGGGCGCCTGGGTGATTACTTTCCGTGACCGCACTGACTTTCGGGGCCGTACCCGATGCGGCTGCTGTCCGACCGCTCCGCTTGCGGCCTGCCCGGCTTGGGGGATTTTGTCCGCACGCGGAACCTCGACCGATTAAGCTGAGTCACAGCATCGGTGGCAGCCGCAGACAGCGCCGCCGGGAGCGAGGGGGAGCGTCATCGTGGGCAATGGGGAGTCGTCCAGCAGCAGCCAGCCGGCAGACGGGCGCGCGGGCTACGTCGACCCGGAAGAGCAAGCCAAACGCGACCGCCAGGACAAGCAGTTCGGCGAAGCGATGAACGCCAACGGCACGCGCATCTACCAGCAGCGCGCGGCCGAAGACGCCAAGGTGAACGCCGCGGCAGCGGGCGGCGGGTTCAACATGGACATCGACGCGATGCGGAAACTGCAGCCTCAGTGGCAGGGGATCGCGGACAAGCTCTCCGACGCCACCCAGCTGGCCACACAGCTTCCAGCTGTGCGGAAGCCCGCCAACGACGATGCCAGCGGCCTTCAGAAACAAGCTGCCGACCGGCACGCCGCGGCGTACTTGGCAAGCCTCCAGCAGCAACTGAAGTACGCCCAGGGCTACGCCGATCAGCTGAAGAACGCCATCGCCAAGTACGAAGGTCAAGAGCACGCCAACACGGCTGGCCTTCGTAAGCAAGGATGACCTGGTGAAACCGATCGCCACTGCTGCGAGCGCCGCCGGCTTCCTGCTGCTCGCCCTCACCGCGTGCTCCTCGCCGAACAGCGGCCAGCCTGCTCCGGCGTCGTCAAACCCGCCCGCGTCCTCGAGCAACGCCGCGTCAGACGTGCCCAAGGTGCCAGCCCCGCTTGACGTCGCCAAGTACGAGCAGAACCCTTGCTCGGTTCTCACCCCGGCTCAGGCGACGCAAACGTTCAACGCGGTCCGCAGTCGCCAGATCGCCGGCAATGTCGCCCCGGTCTGCAATTGGAACGACAGCGCGAACAGCTCGCTGGCCATCGGCCTGCTCCCCGGGCAGGGCGGCCTCGCCACGGTTTACCAGAACCGGAGCAGCACTGGTTATTTCGAACCGGCGCCCTCGATCGACGGCTACCCGGCGGTGTTCACGAACGTCCTCGACAACCGCGCGGACGGCGGCTGTCAAGTCGCGGTCGGCGTCCGCGACGACGAGGCATTCACCAGTTCAGCCCTCCTCTTCAAACAGTCGCCGTCTTACGGCGACCCGTGTTCGGTCGCTCTCAATGCGGCCAAGGCGGCTTTAGCCACGATCAAGGCGGGTGCGTGATGGGAACGACTTACACCCCTCAGCAGATTGTCGATCTGGTCAAGCACGGGAGCGGCTCCGGCGGCATGTTCGCCGGCGGCGGCGTGAGCAGCCAGCTTTCCGCATTGCACCAAGACATCGCTAACCACATGCGCGAGCTGCAAGGCTCGATGAGCGAATACTGGCAGGGAGACGCCGCCGGTCAGGCGTACACCGGCGCTGGGCCGCTGGTCCAGGCCAGCCAAGTCAGCGGCGAGCACTTGCAGGAAGCTCAGAGTCTGTACCAAGGGCAAGGGGAGTCGTTCAACACCCTGCACGCCAAAATCCAGTCAGTCGGCGACGTCGGCGAGAAACCAGCCGACGACTGGGTTTCCGGCACCCCGTTTTCATTCCTTTCGAATCGACAGGACCAGATCGACGAATGGAAGCGGAAAGCGGAGGCGGTCACCGAAAGCTACAACGCTTACCACCAGCAGTCGACGGAAAACTCCGCTCGCTGGGCAGACCCGTCGCAATACGGGCAGCTCGCACTTCCCTCCGCCGGCGGTGACTTCACCGTCACTCAGCCCGGCGGCACCGGGAACGCGCATTTGCCCGCGCACTACACCCCGGGCGGCCCCGGCGGGACGGCTGGCACTTACTCCGAGGGCGGGTACGTCGGCGACCACACCGGCACAACCAGCAGCACCGGCGGCACCGGCGGCCACCGCGACCACACCGACGATCGCACTGGTCCGCCGGGGACTCTGCCTCCTTCGGAGACCCACCGGTGGGACCCGGAGCGTTACGCCCCGCCGCCCGGGAATCCGCCGGAGTCGGGGCGGCACGTCACGCCTCCGCAGGTTGACGTGCCCGACGACACTCGGACGTCCAGTTACGTTCCGCCGGATCTGACGAGCGTCAGCAACCCCACCACCACCAGCAGCAATCCCAACTCCTGGTCGGTCAACAATCCCAACCCCACTGGCGGTCTGTTCAGCCCAGGCTTCCCCGGGATCGGCGGCGGCAACGCAGGCGGACCAGGCAGCAGCGGCGGCCCCGGAAGCGGAAACGCCGGAAACCCCGGCAACGCGGGCAACAGCGTCGGTCGCGGAGGCGGAACCGGCACCGGTCCCTTCGGCAGCGGCGAAGCCGCCGCGCGAGGCGGGGCCGCGGCCAACGGGCGCGCCGGAGCACCGGGCATGGGCGCGATGGGGCACGGGCAGAAAGGCGAAGAGGAAGAAGACCTCGTCCACGAGACCGCCGACTACCTCGTCGAGCAGGACCCGGACGGCGCGCTCATCGGGGATCTTCCCAAGGCGGTTCCGCCGGTGATCGGGCTCTGACGATGCTCGTGCTCACCCGCGAGGTGGTGCTCCCGGCCGATTGCCTGCCCCTCGCGGCGGAACTGGCTGGGGTTTCCCTCCCTACGGCGCTCGCGCCCGACCCGCTTTGGCGCGATCCCGAGGAGACGCGCGCGTACCGCGAAGCCGCGGTCAGCGCGATGGCCGGCCAAGGGGTCTGGGGCCGCGGCGGTCTGGACGAGACGTTCGCCCGGACCATGACCGTGTTGTGCCGTGGGGCCAGTGAGTTGTCGGCGACCGTCGAGAGCGGGCGGGATCGGCGGTATCGGCTGGTCGTCGCGGCCTTGGGCAAGGACGCGGTGCTCGCCTGCCACATGCCGTCGACCAGCACGGTCGTGGTGCGGCCAGCGCGGCCCGAAGCGCTGGCGGAAGACTTGATCCGGGAGCTGCCGCGCGTCCGGCCCGCGGAGGGGCAGGCGGTGTCGGTGCCGGAATCGGCGTTGAACCTGGCCATCGACGGCGGTCCGGCCCGGAAGGACGTCCGGCACCTGCTCGACATCGCCGCGTTGCCTCGCGCCGGCGGCGGCCAGATCACCGCGGGGGTTCGCGACGGGCTCGGCGGGCGGCGGATCAGCGGGCGCGACGTCTGCACGTATTACGACACCGAGCACGGGCGCTACCTGTTCTCGTTCTCCGAAACCGACGGCGGCGAACGGTACGTGAACGTCGCCCCGGCCCGGTACGAAACGATGGTCGAACGGGTGCGCGCGCTGCTCGATAATCTCGCCTGAACCTGGGTACCCCTGATAATCGGGAGCTGTGAATCGCGTCGCAGGTGGCGAGCGCCGCCAAGCGGTACGGTGCGGTTCCAGTCGCCGGTGACGCAGGAGGTCCGCGAAAGTGCCCGATCCGCTGTTTCCCGCAGTCTCCGCCGGATCCGGCAAGGAAGCGCTGCGCTTCGGCGACCGCAAGCTCACCTACGCCGAACTCGGCGCGGTCGCCGGGGCACTGGCGGCCGAACTGCCGCGGGACCGCCGGGTCGCGGTGTGGGCGACACCGACGCTGCACACCAGCGTCGCGGTGGTCGCCGCGTTGCTCGCCGGGGTTCCGGTGGTGCCGCTCAACCCCAAGATCGGCGAACGCGAACTCGGCCACATCCTCGCCGACAGCGAGCCCGCGCTGGTGCTCGCCGAACCCGGCGTCGAACTGCCCGCCGCGCTCGACCTGCCGCGGCACGACATTCCGCTGGAGGGCGACGGGAAGCCGCCGGCCGCCGAGCCGGACGCCGAAGCGCCCGCGTTCATCGTCTACACCTCCGGCACGACCGGCCCGCCCAAGGGCGTCGTGCTGCCCCGCCGCGCGATTTCGAGCACGCTCGACGCCCTTGAGGACGCCTGGCAGTGGACCGCCGACGACGTGCTCGTGCACGGTCTGCCGCTGTTCCACGTCCACGGCCTGATCCTCGGCATCCTCGGCCCGCTGCGCCGCGGCGGAACGGTCCGGCACCTGGGGCGGTTCTCGCTCGAAGGCGTCACCGAGGAACTCGCGAACGGCGCGACGATGCTGTTCGGCGTCCCGACGATGTACCACCGGATCGCCGAGGCCGTCGCGACCGACGAAGCCCTCGCCAACGCGCTCAAGTCCGCGCGGCTGCTGGTTTCCGGCTCGGCCGCGCTGCCGGTGCACGACCACCAGCGGATCACCGCCGCGACCGGGCAGCAGGTCGTGGAGCGCTACGGCATGACCGAAACCCTGATGAACACCAGCGTCCGCGCCGACGGCGAGCGCAAGCCGGGTTCGGTCGGCGTTCCGCTCGCCGGAGTCGATTTGCGGCTGGTCGACGAGGCCGGGACTCCGGTGGAAGAGCCGGACGCGGTCGGCGAGATCCAGGTTCGCGGGCCGAATCTGTTCACCGAATACCTCAACCGCCCGGACGCGACCGCCGCCGCGCTCGACGGCGGCTGGTTCCGCACCGGCGACATGGCGACCCGCGACCCCGACGGTTACGTCCGGATCGTCGGCCGCAAAGCCACCGACCTGATCAAGAGCGGCGGCTACAAGATCGGCGCGGGCGAGATCGAGAACGCGTTGCTGGAACACCCGAACGTCGCGGAGGTCGCGGTGACCGGTGAACCGGACGACGATCTCGGCGAGCGGATCGTCGCGTGGGTCGTGCCGGACGGCGAGCGTCCGACGGTCGAGGAACTCGCCGACCACGTGTCGAAACTGCTCGCGCCGCACAAGCGGCCCCGCGTCGTGCGGTACCTGGATGCGTTGCCGCGCAACGACATGGGCAAGGTCATGAAGCGAGCGCTGGGATGAGGACCACCGCGCGCGAGCTGCTGGCCGGACTCTCCACCGGGTTCGCCGACCTGCCCCTGCCGGACGCGCCAGCGGACGATCCGCTCGGCTGGCCGGGGTATCCGGAGGCCCGGGCCGCAGCCGCCGCGCGCACCGGCGAGAGCGAATCGGTGGTCGTCGGGGAAGCCCGGATCGGCGACGTGCCGACGGTCTTGATCGCGTGGGAGTTCGGCTTCCTCGGCGGATCGATCGGACAGCAGACCGGCGACCGCGTCGAGGCCGCTTTCGCCCACGCGAAGGAGCGTGGACTGCCGGTGGTGTCGCTGGTCGCGACCGGCGGCAGCCGGATGCAGCACGGCATGCGCGCGCTTTCCCAGCTCCAGCGCATCGCGCGCGCCGCCGCGGAAGCACGCGCGGCCGGTGTCCCGCAGATCTCCGTGCTGCGCGACCCGTCCACCGGCGGGGGCTGGGCGACGCTCGGTGCCGGTTCCGATGTCGTGTTAGGACTGCCAGACGCGCAGGTCGGCTTCGCGGGTTCCCGCGTGCGGCCAGCGACGTCTCCGGCAGAGGCGTACACCGTCGAAGCGAAGCTGGACTGGGGCCAGGTCGACAGTCTCGTTGCGACCGAAGAACTGGGTGACGTACTCGCGCGATGGCTGCAGCTGTTGTCTTCGCCGTCGACAGAGCCCGCTCCCCCGCCGAACGCCCTTCGCGACACCGCGCTGCCGGAAACGGGTTGGGACGCTGTACGCGCAGCGCGCGCGTCTTCGCGAGCGCGCGCCCCCGAGTACCTCGATGCGTACTTCGACTGGCGAGAGAACGTACAAGGCGACCGCGCCGGACACGTGGACGAAGGTGTCCAATGTGGCTTCGGCTGGCGAGAAGGCCGCGCGATCGCGTACGCCGCACAGTGCGGCACCGCGACGCGTCCGGCGGGCTTTCGCACCGCGGCACGACTCGTCCGGCTGGCGTCCCGGCTACGGATTCCGGTGCTGACCTTGGTGGACACTCCCGGCGCGGCGAACGACGCGGAAGCGGAAGAAGGCGGGATCGGGCCCGCGATCGCGGAACTGTTCGAAGCGATCGTCACCGCCGCGGTGCCGGTCACGACGCTGGTGATCGGCGAAGGCGGATCCGGCGGCGCGCTGGCTTTCGCCGCCGCGGACGCGACCTGGATCGCCCCGGACGCCTACTTCTCGGTCACTTCCCCGGAAGCCGCGGCGGCGATCCTCAAACGCCCGATGACCGAAGTGCCGGCCGTGGCCGACCAGCTGCGGTTGCGTCCGCAGGATCTGGTCGGCCTCGGCCTGGCGATCGGGATTGTGAAGCCCTAGGCGGGCGTCACGCCTCGGCGCGCACCCGCCACTTGCGCTGCGCGTAGGACGCGAGGGTGGCCGCTACAGCGACTCCCGCGGTTGCACAGCTTGCGATGGCCACGAATACTGCCGTCATTGCGGCTCCTCCTCACGGGTTGCATGCGTCATCGCCGTCGGCGAATCCGGGTGATCCGCTGGCCGACGCGTGCGAGTTGTTGATGGGGTGTTACAGGTATCTACCTGCTACAACGCATGCTCCCCGGTCCGCGTTACCTCCGCTACCCCCGGGCGGGAGTGAGACGCATCACGTTAGGCTTTGGACCGCTCGCGGTAGGTGATGTCGGGGGCTCTGCGCAGTGAGTCCTGCACAAGCGAAGGGAGCGATGTGACAGAGGCAGCAGACGGGAGGGGGCCGTCGGGCGGCGCCACCGTCACGGACGACGCGACAATGCGCCGGGCGGTCGGCGCGGCCGCGGTCGGCAACATCACCGAGTGGTTCGATTTCGGGGTCTACGGCTACCTCTCCACGACCATCGAGGCGCAGTTCTTCCCGCCCGGCAATCCCGCACTGGCCCAGCTCGCGACGTTCGCGACCTTCGCGGTGGCGTTCCTGGTGCGCCCGCTCGGCGGCCTGTTCTTCGGCCCGCTCGGCGACAAGATCGGCCGGACCAAGGTGCTCGCGGTGACCGTCATCCTGATGGCGACCGGGACGTTCCTCATCGGGCTGATCCCGTCCTACTCCTCGATCGGGCTGGCCGCGCCGATCCTGCTGGTCTGCGCGCGAGTGCTGCAGGGCTTCTCCACCGGCGGCGAGTACGCCGGCGCGATGACGTTCATCGCCGAGTACAGCCCGGACCGCCGCCGCGGCTACTTCGGCAGCTTCCTGGAGTTCGGCACCTTCATCGGGTACGCGCTGGGCGCGACCGTCTCGTCGGTGCTCCCGCTGGTTTCCACGCCGGCCTTCATGGACACCTGGGGCTGGCGGATCCCGTTCATGGTGGCGCTTCCGCTCGGCATCGTCGGGGTGTACCTGCGGACGAAGCTCGAGGAGACCCCGGCCTTCCAGCAGCTGCTCGACGAGTCCGGCAAGCGCGAGGACGCCCAGTCCCAGCACGTGGTCCGCACGATCTTCACGAAGTACTGGCCGACGATGCTGCTGGCCGGCGGGCTCGTGGTGACCTGGAACGTCACCAACTACATGCTCACCAGCTACATGCCGACCTACCTCAAAGACGACCGCACGATGTCCCAGAACGGCGGCCAGGCGATTTCGGCGACCGCGGCGGAATGGCTGCAGATCGGCGTGCTGTGGCTGGGCGTGCTGCTGATCCCGCTGCTGGGCAGGCTCAGCGACAAGGTCGGCCGCAAGCCGATCCTGTGGGTCGGCGCCGGCGGGCTGATCGTGCTCGGCCTTCCGATGGTGCTGCTGCTCAAGAGCGGGTCGCTGATCTCGGTGCTGCTCGGCCTGGTCCTGATGGGGCTGCTGCTGATCTGCTTCTCCTCGACCTGCCCGTCCACGCTGCCCGCGCTGTTCCCGACCGAGATCCGCTACGGCGGGCTGTCGATCTCGTTCAACATCTTCGTGTCCGCGTTCGCCGGGACGGTGTCGCTGGTGATGAGCGCGCTGGTGCTGGCGACCGGGGATCTCAAGTGGCCCGGGTACTACCTGATGATCGCCGGCGCGGTCGGCGTGCTCACGCTGATGAAGCTGAAGGAAACCGCGAAGAGGCCGCTGCTGGGGTCTGCTCCGTCGTTGTCCGCTTCGGAGGACGCGGCGGCCAAGGCCAGCCAGTAGTCGCCTGACGAGCTGCGAAGGGCCTCTCGAAGTCCGAGGGGCCCTTCGCCGCGTTCAGGCTGCTTGCAGCTCGTCGACCCGGGGTGTCGTGGTCGTGGCGGGTCAGGCCACGTCGGAGGAATTCGCCGCCCAGGTGTTGCACTGCTGGGTGCGGTTCTTCGTCGCTCCCTGGCGCCACCAGGCGACGGCGTGCTCGTCGGTGCCGTGGTCGCGCGGACCGTCGCCGTGGTCCCCGCGGTCCTGGGAGTTCCAGGCCTCGTTGTAGATGTTGCGGTCGATCGACCCGCCCGCGGCCGACGACGCACCGAGGAACATGCCGGAGAAGCACTGCGCCTGCAGTTCCAGCCGGCGGGACAGCTCCAGCCCGGCGTTGGAGTCGGCACCCGCGTCGTACCGCTGTTCGCTCATCGCCTCCTCGACGCCGGACAGGTTCTGCACGTGGTGCCCGTATTCGTGGGCCAGCACCGCGAGGTAGATGCCGGGATGCGCGCCGTAGTCCTCGATCTGGAGCTTGTCCATCGGCATGTAGATGGTCTCGTTCGTCGGGCAGTAGTAGGCGGCGAAATTGTCACCGGACGAACTGCACGGGCTTTGCATCTGGCCGGACTGCGCGACCACCAGGTTCGGGCTCTCGAACGGAAGGCCGGCGTCGCCGAGCACCGGCGCCCACACCGTGTTCAGGCAGCGGATGCCGGACTGGAAGAACCGTTCCGCGCCGGCCCGGTCCGAACTCCAGCGGCTGAGCGCGCACGCCACGTTCTGCAATCCGGCGTCGGCGCTGGCGAACAGCGGGTTCCGCGCGGTCTCCTTCACCGGTTGCGGGCCGCGGGGCGCCGGCGGGGCCTCGGACGCCGGTTCCGAGTCGCTGGTGGTTTCGCGGGTTTCGCTGGTGGTCGAGGTGGTCGTGGTCGAAGTGGTGCTTTCGGTGGGGTACCGGGTGGACGGCGTTTCCCTGGAGATCGAGGAATACATCGGCGGCGTGGTGCTCGCCGCGTCGACGCGCTTGTTTTTGTGCACGGCCGAACCGAGCGCGGCCAGTCCCCCGACGACCAGCACGATCGCGCCGAGCACGGACACCAGCACGATCACCCCGGCGTGCGATTTCTTCGGCGGGCGCTCGGCGGGATAGCCGTCGAACCGGGCGACCGGACCGAATGCCCGCGTGGGCGCACCAGGGGACGCGGTGAATGGTCCCGGTGCCGGAGCGACCTGCGGTGGCGGCAACGGCGCGGCCGGCGGCGGCACCGGAACTGCCGGTCCGGCAGCGGGAAACGGCGGTCCGGGAGGGAACTGCGGTGCCGGCGGAATCGGCGGCCCGCCCGGAAACTGCTGTCCCGGCGGCGTCCCCGGCCCCGCTGTTCCGCCGCCTGGCATCCCGGCGCCCGGCGGCATCCCGGGCGGCAGCGGCCGCGGCGGCGGGAGCGGCGCGGCTCCCGGCGGCACCGGATAAGGACCGCCTTGCGGTGGCCAGGTCATCGTTCCCCCTGCGATTGCGTGATTCGCGTAATCCGGCTTTTCCCTGCCGGGGCGCCCAGCCTAGCCGGTGTGCTCTAGGCTCTGCTGCCGTGGCGAGGAAATGGGTTTCCGCGGCGGCGATCGCGGCATTGGCGGTGCTATCCGGCGCGAGTCCGGCGGCGGCCTTCTCCGGAACCGGATGGCATTCCGAGAATGCGCAAGCGTCCCCCGGAGCGACTGCGGAAATCGCACTGAAACTGTTGCGCGACGGCGGCTTCCAGGTCACCGAGAACGTGACTGTCCCCGGTGGACAGCGGCTGGTGTCCACGTTGCCGCTGCGGCTGCCCGCCGACGACGGGGAGGACCTCCGCTACACGGTGCGGGACGCGAAGGCCACCGGCGGCAGTGCCGTCGCGCAGGCCGACGACCAGCTCACGCTCACCTTCGGCGCGGGCGAATCCACCGTCGTCTACACCCTCGCCGGCGCCCTCGCCGACCAGGGCGGCGGTCAGCAGGTGCGCGCGCTCGTCGCGGGCGGCTTCGACCAGCCGGTGAAGGCAATCAAGGCGTCCTTCCTCGCCCCGGCCCGGCAGATGGCGCCGGTGACCTGTTCGATCGGCGCGAACCAGCCGTGCACGCTGTCCGAGATCGACCACACCGGCGTGCTGCGGCTGCAGCAGAACGATTTGCCGCCGGGCGCGCGGATGGAACTGTCCGTCGGGCTGCCGCCGGGCACCGCGCCGGCGAATGCCGATTTGGTGCCGGCCAGCGCATTGGCGGCGGCATTCTCGCTCACCTTGCCGTCGGTCATCGGCTTCGCCGTGGTTGCCGTTTTGCTGATTGCCACCGCGCTATTCGTATGGCGGCGCCGAAAGCAAGACGAACTCGCGACCAGCGCAGGCGATACCACAATCGAAGTTCTGTTGCGGGAAAACGGCCGAACTTGGTTCGCTTCTCCGGACGGGGTGCTTCCCGGGCAGATTGGCACCGTGATGGACGAGTCGGTGGACCCGGTGGACATCGCGGCTACCGTCGTCGATCTGGCGGTGCGGAATTACCTGTGGCTGGCCGAGCTTCCCGGTCCGGACTGGCAGATCTCCCGGCGGAACCCGCCGGACGAGCACCTGCGCGATTTCGAGCGGGTGGTCTACGAAACACTGCTGCCGGAAGGCTCCGACACCGTCCTGCTGTCCCGGCTGAGCGATCTCGACCCGGCACCGATCCAGGACTCCATGTACCGGGACGTCGTTGCCAGCCAATGGTTCTCGCGTCGTCCGGACACCTCGCGCGGAGTGCTGGCGCTGCCCGGCATCCTGCTGTTCGTGCTCGGCTTGGTCGCGACGGCGGTGCTCTCGTTCACCGTCGGGCACGCGCTGCTGGGCGTCGCGGTCGCGCTCGCCGGCCTGGGTCTCGCCGCGGCTCGCGCGCTGCTGCCGTCCCGCACCGCCCGCGGCCGCGCGGTCGCCGGCCAGATCCGCGGGCTGTTGCGCTACCTGCACCGGGTGCGCGCGGAAGACATCGAACGCCCGGCGGACCGCGAGATGGTGTTCTCCCGTTCCCTTCCGTACGCGGTGGTGCTCGGCGACACCGAACGCTGGCTCGGCGCGTTCGCCGACTTGGACCCGGACGCCGACGGCCAGGCCGGCCTCTCCTGGTACGGCGGCGTCGAACAGGACAATGACCTGCGTCGCTTCGGCCCTCGGCTGCTGGCGTTCCTGACCGCCCTCAACCACGCGCTGACAATGGAACCGTCGAAAACCGGGTCGTAGGGGATTGCCGGGCGGTAAGCGCTAGGCGGCTTGCAGGTCGTCGACGCGGGTGGTCCAGGAGCCGTGCGGTTCCAGCACGACGCTCCGGGTGTCGTCGTCGTGCCGGGTCAGCCGGACGACCAGGTGGTCCTCGGACAGCCGTTCCGCGCTGCCCTCGCCCCATTCGACGACCACCGCGGACGATTCCAGGTCGGTGTCCAGATCGAGGTCGTCCAGCTGGGACAGATCGCCCCCGAGCCGGTACGCGTCCACGTGGATCAGCGGTACTCCGGCCGCCCCGGCGGTGTGCACTCGCGCCAGCACGAAGGTCGGCGAACTGACCCGTCCGCCGACGCCGAGCCCGTCCGCGATGCCGCGGGTCAGGGTCGTCTTCCCGGCCCCGAGCGGACCGTCCAGCAGCACCAGATCGCCCGCGCGCAAGGCCGCGCCCAGCGTCCGCCCGAAGGCCATCGTGTCCTCGGGGGTCTCCAGAATCACCTTGTCCACCACCAGTTTCGCCGGTTCGGCGCGGCGCTTCCGGCGCAGCGCTGCAGCAGGTCGATGAGATGGCTGTTCACCAGCTCGGGCTGTTCGAGCTGCACCATGTGCCCGGCTCCGCGCACGCGCACCAGCTCGGCGTCCGGCAGCTCTTCGGCGATGCGCTCGGCGTGCGCGAACGGCGTGAAACGGTCCGAGTCGCCGCCGATGACCAGCACCTGCGCGTGTTTCAGCCCGGCCAGCACAGCGTACCGATGGTGGCTGCCGAGGGTGTCCACGAAGTTGAGCAGCCCGCGCACCGGAGTGACGGCCAGCATTTCCAGCATGAAGTCGACGAGGCGCGGCGAGACGTCGCGGCTGCCGAACGCGAGCCGGCGCACGGCCTGCCGGGTCAGCTGACCGCCGGCCGCGCGGACGAACTCGACCAACCCGGGTTGCCATTCAGCCAGCTCGCCGACGCCGCGCGTGAGCGGGTTGTACTTGGACAGCAACGGCCTCGGCAACCCGCGTGCGCCGACTTCGCCGGCTGCGGTCGCGATGAAGGCGACGCCGCGTACGCGGTCCTCGAAGAGGTCTGGCCGTTGCGCGGCCAGCTCCATGATCACCATGCCGCCCATGGAATGTCCCATGAGGACAATCGGCCCTTCGGGCACGACCGCGCGAAGCACGCTGTCGAGGTCGTGCGCGAGCTGTTCGATCGTCGACGTCTCGGGCGACGCTTCTCCGGACAGGCCGTGGCCGCGATGGTCGAAGTAGACCTGCCGTACGCGCGGCAGTCGCAGCGAAGCGAGGTCACGGCGCTGGAAGTGCCACGAGCGCCGCGAAAGCGCGAAGCCGTGTACGCCGACGAGAGTCAGCTCGGGTTGTTCACTGTCTTCGGGATCGATCTCCTCGACCGACAGCGGCGTGCCGTCTTCCGCCGCGACAGTGGACGTGCGGTCCGGCTTCAGCTCGCCTAACGGTTCGTCGGCGAACGGGTCTTCAGTCGATTTGCGTTGCTGCGAAGCGACAACTGCCGCTGCCGCACCCGTTACCACCGCTCCGACTCCCCCGGCGATCGCCCACAGCCGTGCCGACGGAGTCACGCCCGCTCCCCCACGTACCGGCGGCGGACCCGCGGCCGGTACATCGAGGTGACGATCTCGTAGTCGATGGTGCCGAGCTTGTCCGCCCATTCGCGCGCGGTCGGTTCGCCGGAGCGGCCCGCCCCGAACAGCACGACCTCGTCGCCGATGCGAGGCACGTCCTCGTTGCCGACGTTCACCACGAGCTGGTCCATGCAGATCCGCCCGACGACCGGCCGCCGCTTCCCGCCGAGCCAGACGTCCATTCGGCCGGACAGCGTGCGCGGTACCCCGTCGGCGTATCCGACCGGCACGAGCGCGAGCGTGGTGTCCTCCGGCGCGGTCCAGGTGTGGCCGTAGGAGACGGATTCCCCGGCCGCCAGCGGTTTGGTGAGCACCACGGTCGACCGGAACGTCATCACCGGGCGCAGGTCGTCGTCGGTGGGCACCGGGTTGAGGCCGTACATCGCGATGCCCGGGCGCACCAGGTCGAAATGCAGGTCCGGCCGGGTGAGCGTGGCCGCGGAGTTGGCCAGGTGCCGGATCGGGTCGAGACCCGCCGCCCGAGCCGCGTCGTAGGCCTCGGCGAACAGCTTCGCCTGCGCGTCGATCGACGCGTGCCCCAGTTCGTCGGCGCAGGCCAGGTGCGACCAGATGGCCACGACCTCGACGCCGCGCGCCTTGGCCGCCGCCTCGACCAGCTCGGGCCACGCGGCGGGCGGACAGCCGTTGCGGGACAGCCCGGTGTCGATCTTGAGGTGCACCCGGGCGCGCTTTCCGGCACGTTCCGCCGCGGCGTCGACCCGCGCCAGCTCGCTGAGGGAGCTGACGCCGAGGTCGATGTCCGCCTCAATCCCGGGGGTGAAATCCATCTCCGGCACGTCCAGCCAGCTGAACAGCCGCACGGACAGCCCCGCGGCCCGCAGGTCGAGGGCTTCCCGCAGCGAGCAGGTACCGAGCCAACTCGCCCCGGCCTCCACCGCGGCACGGCTGACGGGTACCGCGCCGTGGCCGTATCCGTCGCCCTTGACCACACACATCACGGCCGCGCCGGGGGCCCGGGCGGCCAGCAAGGAAACGTTGTGCCGCAGTGCGCCGAGATCGATCACGGTCTCGGCGTGCGGAAAACTGGCAGTCATAACGACTGCCAGTTTCCCACGCTGTCGGCTCAGGAGAGACGCTGCCCGGAGGTACCGGAGAAGACGTGCAGCTCGTCCGGACGGATCCGCAGGTGCAGGGTGTCCCCCATGCCGGGCGGCGTACGCGGGTCGACGCGGGCGACCACGTTGCGTGACGAGCCCTCCGCGCTCTCCTCGACGCCGGTGCCGAGCTTGCCGTAGACGTACGCGTCCGAGCCCAGCTCCTCGACCAGCTCGACCTTGATCGGCAGCGCGCCGGCGGTGTCGGTGGTCACCTCCAGCGACTCCGGACGGAAACCGATGGTGACCGTGTCGCCGTCGGCCGCGGACCGGACCTCGGGCTTGAGCGGGATCTGCACGCCGCCGACCTCGGCACCGTCCGCCGTGAGCTTCGCGGCGACGAGGTTCATCGCCGGGGAGCCGATGAACCCCGCGACGAAAACGTTTGCGGGCCGGTCGTACAGCGCGCGCGGGGTGTCGCACTGCTGCAGCAGGCCGTCCGACAGCACCGCGACGCGGTCACCCATCGTCATGGCCTCGACCTGGTCGTGGGTCACGTACACGGTGGTGACGCCCAGCCGGCGCTGCAGCGCGGCGATCTGCGTACGGGTCGAAACGCGCAGCTTCGCGTCGAGGTTCGACAACGGCTCGTCCATCAGGAACACCTGCGGCTCGCGCACGATCGCGCGACCCATCGCGACGCGCTGCCGCTGACCGCCGGACAGCGCCTTCGGCTTGCGGTCCAGGTACTGCTCGATGTCCAGCAGTTTCGCCGCGTCGAGCACCTTCTGCTTGATCTCCGACGCCGGCCGCCCGGCGATCTTCAGCGCGAAGCCCATGTTCTGCGCGACCGTCATGTGCGGGTACAGCGCGTAGTTCTGGAACACCATCGCGATGTCGCGCGAACGCGGCGGCAGCTGGGTGACGTCGCGGTCGCCGATCCAGACCGCGCCCTCGTCGATGTCCTCCAGGCCGGCGAGCATCCGCAGCGCGGTGGACTTGCCCGAACCCGACGGGCCGACCAGCACGAGGAACTCGCCGTCGGCGATCTCCAGGTCCAGCGCGTCGACCGCGGGACGCTCGGTCCCGGAGTAGCGCCGGGTCGCCTTGTCGTAGGTGATGCTGGCCATCGGTCAGTCCTCTCCCAATTTCGCGGAAACCCCGTGCGCGGCCTCGCGCGCCTCGAGGTGGCGTTGCTGGATTTCGATGCCCGCGGCGCGCAGCGCCCCGGCCGGCTCGTCCAGCTCGAGCCGGTTTTCCGTTCCGTGCCACCCCGGCGGTTCCGCGCTGCCCGCGAGCGCCCAGGCGGCTTGTCGAGCGGCCCCCAGCGCGACGTACTCGCCGACCTCGGGGATCACCACGGGCAGGCCCAGCACGATCGGCGCGATCGCCCGCACCGCGGCGGACTGCGCGCCGCCGCCGATCAGCAGCACGCGCCGCACGGCCATCCCCTGCGCGCGCACCGCGTCCAGTCCGGCAGCCAAGCCGCAGACCATGCCCTCGACAGTCGCCCGCGCGACGTTCTCCGGCGTCATGTTCGCCCTGGTCAGACCGTGCAGCGACCCGGTCGCGCCGGGCAGGTTCGGGGTGCGCTCGCCGTCGAGGTAGGGCAGCAGCGTGAGGCCGCCCGCGCCCGGTTCGGCGGCCAATGCGAGCCGGTCGAATTCGGCGAGATCGACCCCGAGCATCGCCGCGCCCGCGGTGAGCACGCGGGCGGCGTTGAGGGCGGCGGTCAGCGGGAGGAACCGGCCGGTGGCGTCGGCGAATCCGGCGACCAGTCCGCTCGCGTCGGCCGCGCCGGTCTCGGTGACGGCGAACACCGTGCCGCTGGTGCCGATGGAGATCACCGCGTCGCCCGGAGCCAGTTCGAGGGCGAGCGCGGCGGCCATGTTGTCGCCGGTGCCCGCGGACACGAGCATGCCGTCGCTGGTGTGCCCGGCGACGTCGGACGGGCCGAGCACCGTCGGCAGATCCGGAGTACGCCCGCCGAACGCGTGCGCGAGGACGTCGTGGCGGTATGTGTTGTCGGTCGGCGAGAAATAGCCGGTGCCGGAAGCGTCGCCGCGGTCGGTCACCGCGGTTTCCGGACGCCCGAGCAGCCGCCAGGTGAGCCAGTCGTGCGGCAGCAGGACGCGGGCGACGCGGTCGGCGTTCTCCGGCTCGTGCTCGGCGAGCCAGCGGAGCTTGGTGACGGTGAAGCTCGCGACCGGCACCAACCCGACCGACTTGGCCCACACGCCGGGTCCGCCGAGTTCCTCGGTGAGGTCCTTGGCCGCCTGCGCGGAGCGGGTGTCGTTCCACAGCAACGCCGGCCGGACTACCTCGCCGGCTTCGTCGAGCGTCACCATGCCGTGCTGCTGACCGCCGATCCCGATCGCCCGCACGCCGTCGAGGACGTCCCGAGTGGCCTCCGCAAACGCTTGCGCCCACGCCGCGGGGTCGACTTCCGTGCCGTCCGGATGCGGGGCCCGGCCGGTGCGCACGACCTCGCCCGTGCGTGCGTCGCAGACCACGACCTTGGTCGACTGGGTCGACGAATCGACCCCGGCCACCAGCTCAGCTGTCATAGGGCTGCCCCTCCTCGACGTACTCCGCGGCCTCGACCGCCGTTCCCGCGTTCAGCGCCGCCTCGATCTCCTCGGTCGGAGTGGCTTCGCTGGTGATCAGGAGGTCGTAATCGCCGACATTCCCGTGCGCGTACGTCGCGGTGCGGCCGAACTTCGAGTGGTCGAGCACCAGCACGTTGCGGTTCGCGGCGCGCAGCACGGCCTTCTTCAGCTCGGCGTAGTCGCGGACCGGGTGGAACAGCCTGCCCACCGCGACCGCGCTGACCGAGACGAACGCGATGTCCACGCGAATGCGCTCGAGCAGTTCGAGCACGTCGGGGCCGGAGCAGGAGTCGTATTCGGGGTCGTAACGGCCACCGGCGAGCACCACTTCAACGCCGCTGCCCAGCAGCCGCGCGGCCTGCAGCGAGTTGGTGATGACGGTGAGGCGCTCGACCTGGGCCAGCCGTTCGACCAGCGGGAACAGCGTGGTGGAGTCGTCGACGAACACCGTCTGGCCGGGCTCGACCTGCTGAATCGCGAGGTCGGCGAGGGCTTCTTTCTCGGCCGAGTGCAGCGTGAACCGGCTCGCGGTCTCCATGGTGAGCGCCGGATAGGCCTCGACCTTGCCGCGCAGCTTCCGCAGCAACCGCTTGTCGGCGAGGTCGTCCAGGTCGCGGTGCATCGTCATGAGGCTGACGCCGAACCGGGCGGTGAGGTCGTCGATCCGGACCTCGCCCTGGTCGATGACGTAGTCGAGGATCTCCTGGCGCCGCTGCTCCACCGCGGCGTCGGACGGGCGCGTCTTCGGCCGTCCTGGCGTGTCTCGACTCACATCTTGTTCTTACCAGATATCGCGAGCCGAGTTAACACGTAACTCGATAACTATGCGGTCGCGCGAACCAGCCGGAGCGCGGCGGGGATGGCGTCGACCAGACCAGACGCGGAAGTCGGCACGTCCTCGGCGGCGAGCGCGCCCGCCAGGGAATGCACCTGCGCGGCGGCCGCGGCGGCCAACCACGGGTCGAGTCCGGCAGCGAGCAGCGACCCGACCAGGCCGGTCAGCACGTCGCCGGAGCCCGCGGTGGCCAGCCACGAACCGCGCGGAGTGTTCACCGCGACACGACCGTCCGGAGCGGCGACCACCGTGCAGTGGCCTTTCAGCAGCACGACAGCGTCGTACTTCTTCGCCGCTTCCCGCGCCGCCGCGACTCGATCCGCGCCTGGGCGGCGGCCCATCAGGCGTTCGTACTCACCGGCGTGCGGAGTGAGCACGAGCGGCGTGTCCGGGTCACGAGCGTCGAGGACTTCGGGGGTGTGCGCGATGATCGTGGTGGCGTCGGCGTCCGCGCACACCGGGACGCCCTGCCCCAGGATGTGCCGCAGGATTTCCCGGCCCTCGCCGCCGGTGCCGATGCCCGGGCCGACCACCCACGCCTGCACTCGGCCCGCATCGGTGACCGAGCCGGTCGCGACGATCTCCGGCCAGCGCGAGCGCACGACGTCCGCGGCGTGCCCGGCGTAGCGGACCATCCCTGCCGTCGCGCGGACCGCGGACCCGGACGCGAGCACCGCCGCGCCGGGATACGTCGCCGAGCCAGCGGCGATGCCGACCACGCCCTGGGTGTATTTGTCGTCCTCCGGCCCGGGAATCGGCCACACCGCGGCGACGTCGGACAGCTCCAGCCGCCAAAGATCCGGCTCGTCCAGCCAGGGCCGCAGGCCGATGTCGACCAGCACCACGTCGCCGCATTCCTGCGGTGCCAGCACATGCACGGGCTTGAGCGCACCGAAGGTGACCGTGCGCGCGGCCGTGACATGCGGGCCGTCGACCGCGCCGGTGTCCGGATCGACCCCGCTCGGCAGATCCACCGCCACCACCGGCGCTTCGATCCGCGCGACCAGTTCAGCCGCTTCCGGACGCAACGGTCCGCGCGCCGAAATGCCGACGATGCCGTCCACGACGACATCCGCCTTCTCGATCCACTGTGGACTGTCCGCTATGGACACCACGCGGCCGCCGGAACGCCGCAGCGCGGCCAATCCGGCCGGGTGCGCCTTCTCCGGCTTCAGCAATACCGCGGCCACCGCGACCCCGCGCCGACGCAGGAAAGCGCCGGCCCACAACGCATCGCCGCCGTTGTTGCCCGAACCGACCAGCAGTACGACCCGACGCCCGGACACGCCACCGGTGCTCTCGGACAGCAGCCCGGCCACCTCGGCGGCAAGGCCGAACGAGGCCCGGCGCATCAGCTCGCCGTCCGGAGTGCGGGCGAGCAGCAGGTCTTCCGCCGCGCGAATCCGTTCAGTAGTCCAGATTCCTTGCACGGCGGCTCCCGCTACTCGACAGTGACGGACTTCGCCAGGTTACGCGGCTTGTCGATGTCGTACCCGCGCGAACTCGCGATCTCCGCGGCCAGCACCTGCAGCGGCACGGTGGAAACCAGCGGCTGCAGCAGCGTCGGCACCGCGGGCACCTCGATCAGCTCGTCGGCGAACGGGCGCACGGTCTCGTCGCCCTCCTCGGCGATCACGATCGTGCGCGCGCCCCGTGCCTGGATCTCGCTGATGTTCGACACCAGCTTCGAGTGCAGCACCGCGCGGCCCTTCGGCGACGGCATCACGACAACGACCGGCAGGCCCTCTTCGATCAGCGCGATCGGACCGTGCTTCAGCTCGCCCGCCGCGAAGCCCTCCGCGTGCATGTACGCGAGTTCCTTCAGCTTCAGCGCGCCTTCCAGCGCCACAGGGAATCCGACGTGGCGGCCGAGGAACAGCACCGCGCGCGAGTCGGAGATCCGCCGCGCGATCTCCCGCGTCGGCTCCACAGTGGACAGCACCTTCTGCACCGCGGCCGGCATGGCTTCCAGCTCGGCGAACTCGCGGGCGACCTCGTCCGGGTACTTCGTGCCGCGCGCCTGCGCCAGCGCGAGGCCGACGAGGTAGTTCGCGGCGATCTGCGCGAGGAACGCCTTGGTCGACGCGACGCCGATCTCCGGCCCGGCGTGCGTGTACAGCACCGCGTCGGACTCGCGCGGGATCTGCGCGCCGTTGGTGTTGCAGACCGCCAGCACGCGGGCCTTCTGCTCGCGGGCGTGCCGCACGGCTTCGAGGGTGTCCGCGGTCTCGCCGGACTGCGAGACGGCGACGACGAGCGTGTCGCGGTCGAGCACCGGGTCGCGGTAGCGGAACTCCGACGCCAGCTCGACCTCGACCGGCAGCCGGCACCAGTGCTCGATGGCGTACTTGGCGACGAGGCCGGAGTGGTAGGCCGAACCGCAGGCGACGACGAAGACCTTGTCGACGTCGCGCAGGTCCTGGTCGGAAATGCGCTGCTCGTCGAGGATGATCCGGCCGGCCTCGAAGTGCCCGCGCAGCGTGTTCGCCAGCGCCTCCGGCTGCTCCTCGATCTCTTTGAGCATGAAGTATTCGTGGCCGCCCTTCTCGGCGGCCGACAGGTCCCAGTCGACGGTGAACGGCTTGGCCTGCGCGGCGTCGCCGTGGAAGTCGGTGACCTGGTAGCCGTCGCGGGTGATCACGACCAGCTGGTCCTGGCCCAGTTCGACGGCCTCGCGGGTATGCTCGATGAACGCCGCGACGTCGGAAGCGACGAAGTGCTCGCCCTCGCCGACCCCGACCACCAGCGGCGACGACCGGCGCGCGGCGACGATCGTGTCCGGCTCGTCCGCGTGCGTCACGACGAGCGTGAACGCGCCCTCCAGCCGGCGGCACACCGCGGCGACGCTGGCCGCCAGGTCGCCCTTGGTGTCGCCTTCGCCGTACGCGCGAGCGACCAGGTGGGCGGCGGTTTCGGTGTCCGTGTCACTGGCCATCTCGATGCCGTCGGCCTCGAGCTCGGCGCGCAACGCGGCGAAGTTCTCGATGATCCCGTTGTGCACCACCGCGACGCGACCGGTGGTGTCCCGGTGCGGATGCGAGTTGCGGTCGATCGGGGCCCCGTGCGTGGCCCAGCGAGTGTGGCCCATGCCCGCGGTGCCCGCGAACGCGTCGCGGCCGACCTCGTCGAGCCGGGCTTCCAGGTTGGCCAGACGGCCGGCCTTGCGCTCGACGGTCAGCGCGCCGGCGCCGTCCAGCACCGCCACACCTGCCGAGTCGTAGCCCCGGTATTCCATGCGGCGCAGCCCACCGAGCACGACGTCCAGAGCCGGGCGGTGTCCGACGTATCCCACGATTCCACACACGCGAACTAGCGTAACGAGACAAGTCCAGTCCCCTACTCCGGTCCCTAGAGCGGGGTTTTCAATGCCGCTGAGCTGGGCGAGCTGTCTTCCGGTCAACCGTTGACCGGGTCGGCGCGCGGTGCGGCGGCGGACCCCTGAACCGATCGGGGTGGCGCACCGGGCCGGGACCGGGCACGGGCAGTAAGGTCACGCGCATGGCCAGCAAGCCCAAGCAGCTGCTCACGGAGCTGTCCCACCCGGGTCCGCACGAGGTTTTGCGCGGCAACCTCGCCCTGGTCGGACTGCCCGGCGTCGTGTTCACCCCGCGCCAAGGCCTCGGCCTGCCGGCCATCGCGTTCGGGCACGGCTGGATGCAGCCCGCCACGCGCTACCGGCAGCTGCTGCACCACCTCGCGAGCTGGGGCGTGGTCGCCGCGGCCCCCGCGACCCAGCTCGGCCCGCTCCCGTCGCACCGCCTGCTGGCCGGCGACCTGCTGACGACGCTCGACGTCATCACCACGGTCCGCCTCGGCCCGGACGGCATCAGCGTCGACCCGGAAAAACTGGGTCTGGCCGGCCACTCCACCGGCGGCGGCTCGGCAGTGCTGGCAGCCGCCCAGTCCGCCGAAGCAGGCGACGACGCCCGCCCGAAGGTCCGCGCGGTAGCGACAGTGGCCGCGGCACAGACCTTCCCGCCCGCGACGGAAGCCGCGAAGGTCATCAGCGCCCCCGGCCTGCACTTGGCCGTGGACGGCGACCTGGTCGCCCCCGCGGTAGGCCACGCGGACGCTATTGCGCAGGCGTGGGCCGGCCCGGTGCAGCTGCGGACCCTGGCGAAGTCCTCCCACCTGGCGGTGACCGAGGGGCGGCACTGGAGCCAGCTGCTGCTGCAGGGCAAACCGCAGCGCGCGACTCAGCAGCTGACGAAGGCGCTGTTCACTGCGTTCTTCCTCACGCATCTGACGGGTACGGACAAGTACCTGCCGCTGCTGGACGCCAACGTGAAGCGGGCGCCGATCGAGGTTCCGGAGGACGAGGAACCGGCTGCCTGATCAGCGCCGCCCCTCGTCCTCCTCAGCGAGCGAGCCACTGATCCGGCTGCCGCCCGGCGCGGTGCCGAACAGGCCGCCGTCGACCCGGTAACCGCTGGACCCGCGTTCCTGGTCGCCGGAGTTGCCCTGTCCGCCGCCGGCCATCATCGGGCCGCCCATCATGCCCATCGACTGGCCGTGCTGCTGGTCGGTGGTGGTCGGCGCGGTGCCGAGTTCGGCCGGGTGATCCGCGCCGCCCTGCTCCCAACCGGCCGGAACCGCCGGGTCCCCGGGGCCCGGATGATCCGCCGGGACGTGTCCCAGCCCCGGGTCGCTGCTGAACGGGTCCAGCACCGATTGCGCCGTAGTGGACTCGTCCGGACCGGTCGCCGCGGGCGTTCCGTATGCCGGAGTCGCTTCTGCCTGCGCGGCGATCGGCTGCGCGTGGTGCCGTCCCGTCTGCTCCGCAGCGGAGTGGTCGGCGCCGTCGGCTGCCGCCGACTGCCCGGTCGTCGAGTGCTCCTGCATCGCGGCAGCGTGCTCGACCACGGGCTGGGCCGGTCCAGCAGCCGCGCTGGCGTCCGCCACGACCCGCTGGCCTTCGCGGATGTGCTCCGCAGGCAGTTCAGTGGCAGAAGCCGCCGGACTCGCGGCACCGCCGCCGTGCTGCGGACCGGTCACTCCGTCGACTGGCCGACCGGTAGCCGGATCGATCTTTCCGTGGTCGTCGAGGGTGTATTTCGTCGGCTCGCCGGATCCGTCGTCCACCGTCACGACGGTCGGACCGTCCGGCCCGTTCGGGCGCTCAGCGGTGATCTTGAGGTTGCCGTCCTCGATGTGGATCTTTCCGTCCGGGCCAGGCCGGTGCACCTGGTTCGGGTCCGTCGTCGGCGCGGTGCCGTCCGGTTGTTGGTGGATCGGGCCGCCGGGAGCGTCGTGCGGCTTGCCTGCGGTGTCGTGCGCGGGCTGTCCCGAAGCGTCGTGAGGATGAGCGGCCGGGTCACCTTGCGCCGCGTCAGCGCCGGTTCCCGGGGCTTTGTCGGCCGGGTCGCCGAAGTCAAGCTGGTACGCCTTGTCGTGGCCGGTCCCGTCGCCGATCGAGACCGCCATCTTCCCGTGGTCGTCCGGCTCGGACATGGTGATCTTGTGCTCGCCGTGCTGGACCGTCACGGTCTCCGGCGCTTCGTGCTCAGTCTTGACCGCTTCCCCGGTGCGCGGGTCGATCGGGTACGGCTGCCCGGTCGACGGATCCACCTCGAGCGGCTTGTGCGTGACCGGATTCTGGTTCGGATCCGGCTGCGCGGGCGGCGTCTGCGGCTGCGCCTGTGCCGGGGCCGGACCGACCTGCGGAGGAACCGTGGCCTGCTGTGGTTTCGTGTCACCCCCGCCGCCGGACGAGCGCGGCTTGGTGTCCCCGCCACCGCCGTCGTTCCGGCCCTTGCCGGTGTCGTGTCCACCGGTACCGCTGTCAGCACCGAGTTGCAGGCGGCCGAACGGGTCGGTCGGCACGTTCAGGCCATCGGAGAACGCGCGCAGGGCGTTCGTGGCCGCGGTGTGCGCGTTGCGGATGTACTGCCGGAAGCAATCCATCGCATCCGAGTACTGCTGGCAGTACTCGTCCATCTGACGGCAGAACATGTCGGACCACTTGGAGTCGTAACCGGTGTCCAGGTCCACCGACATGCTCCGGATGTCCTGCGCGTTGATCGGGCCAGTGCCATCCTCTTGGCTACGCGCTACTTCCGAGCTGCTCCGCGCGTTCCCGACGTGGGGGAGGGTCATATCCCCGATGCCCGAATGGGACGAGCTCTGGCGGCCCCACTTGATCGCGTCGTCGAGCCGGTCCATGAACATCAGCAGCCCGTCGGTGTCCTCGGGCTTGTGCGCGTCGAGGAACTTCTTGGGCGCCTGTCCGCCGTTTTCGGGCAGCTGTCCCAAATCGATGATCGGCTTGCGAACCGTCTGCCACAACTGCTGCAGCAACTGGCTGAACCCGTTGACCGTGCCGAGATATTCGCCGGAGGCTTTGCTGAAGTCGTCGAGCTTTTCGACGGCCGAATCGGCCGCCTTGCCCTGCCAGGCAGCAGTGAGGTTTTGCTTGACCTGAGCGGTGTCGTCCTGCGCGGCTTTCGCCGCCTTGCCGAGGTTCGCCGCGCGGCCCTGCGCGCCCCAGAGATAACCGAATCCGAAGCCGCCGAGTTCGTTCAGCAGCCGGTTCTCTTCGTCCCCCTGGCCGTACGGCGGGGAGAACCGCAGCCCGAGGTTGCGCGACGGATGCTGGATCCACCGCGTGTACGGCTGCACGAGTTTGCCGATCATCTTCTCCCGGAAACCCGCGAGCGGCCGGAGAATGTTGTCGGACGTGTCGTCGAGATGGACGTCCGCGGGAGGCTGCAGCGGGGCGATGATCGTGTCGCCGAGACGACCGGTGCCCTGGTCCGCCGGAGGGGTCACGGTCAGGCTCCCTTGCCGGCGTTCGTGACGCCCCAGGCGTTTTCTTGCTCGTTCTCGCCGTGCAAGGTCACCGAGGTGTTGAGCCGTTCCGCGAAACCGCCGAGAAACGTGCTGCCTTTCGCCGCGGAGTCGCCGAGTGCCTGCATCTTCGCGACATACGCGCCCGCGGCCTCGGACAGACCGGGAATCTTGCCGAAGTGTCCCGGGGCGAGCTGGGACTGAGCGGTGTAAGTCTTGATCTCCTTAAACGAGGTGCTCATCGTCGAGACGTCGTTCGCCACCTTTTTGACCTGGTCCGGCTCAATGTGGAATTTCGCCATCGTCGCCCTCTCCCCTCGCGCCCGCGGCTACTCTGCGTCAATCCAGTTGGTGGCCGAGAAGTCGTCGTCCTCCCACGCCCGGCGCCGGTTCGCCGAAGCGGGCGGCGGAGGCGGCGCGGCTGGCCCCGGCGAGACCGGTTCGGTGTCGTCCTCGACCCGGAACATCGCGGCGGCCGCATCGTCCTCGGCGACCTGCTTGGCAACCCGCTGGGCTGCCCGTTCTGCCTGTTCCGACGCAGCCCGGTCGTCTTCGGTTCCCTCGGCCGCAGCGGCGAGCGCGGCCTCACGGTCAGCCTGCGACTGCGCGTCCTGAGCGCGGTGTTCCTCGACAAGCTTCGCGAACGCGGCCTGCCGGGCCTCGTCGTCGGCGATCGCGCGCTCGTGGTCGGCGCTGTACTGTGCCCGCACCTCCTCCATCGCCGCCAGGCTTCTGGCGAAATGCGGAGGCACCTCACTCTGGTGATACATCGCCCCTCCCCGGTCAGTCCCGCATTGCGGAATGTACCTGCCGGATCACTGGTGGCGCAGAGTATTCACCATATTTCGGTCAGGAGACCGCCGACACGACCCCGGCCAGCCGGTCCGCCGCTGCCTGGGCCGTGGCGTGGGCCGGGGCTTCGACCATGACCCGCACCAGCTGTTCGGTTCCCGAGGGGCGCAGCAGGACCCGCCCTTCCTCGCCGAGTTCGGCTTCGACCTCGCCGACCGCGTCGCGGACCTCGGGCGAGCCCGCTACCGCTGCCTTGTCCGCGACCGGGACGTTGACCAGCACCTGCGGCAGCCGGTTCATCACCGAGGCCAGCTCGGCGAGCGGTTTGCCCGTGGCGGCCATCCGGGCCATCAGGCGCAGGGCGGTCAGGAGGCCGTCGCCGGTCGTGGCGTGGGCGGGGAGGACCACGTGTCCGGACTGTTCGCCGCCGAGGGCCAGGCCGGAGGCGCGCAGTTCCTCCAGCACGTAGCGGTCACCCACCGCGGTCGTGACGACCGTGATGCCGTGTGCCTTCATCGCCAGGTGCAGGCCGAGGTTGCTCATCACGGTGGCGACCAGGGTGTCCTTCACCAGCGCGCCTTCTTCGGCCAGCGCCAGCGCCAGTACCGCCATGATCTGGTCGCCGTCCACCAGTTCGCCGGCGGCGTCGACGGCCACGCAGCGGTCGGCGTCTCCGTCGTGGCCGATGCCGAGGTCGGCACCGTGTTCGACGACCGCCGCGCGCAGCAGGTCCGGGTGGTTCGAGCCACAGCTGTCGTTGATGTTGATGCCGTCCGGCTCCGCGTGCAGCGCCACGACCTCGGCGCCGGCCCGGCGGTACGCCTCGGGCGCGGCCGCGGACGACGCGCCGTTCGCGCAATCCACCACGACCTTCAGGCCGGTCAGCGGGTGCGGCGTCGCGGCGACCAGGTGCTCGATGTACTGGTCGAGCGCCTCTGGGACGTCGGTCACGCGGCCGACGCCGTCGCCGGTCGGGCGCGTGACGCCGGTCGCGTCGAGGCCGGCTTCGATCTCGTCCTCGATGCTGTCCGGCAGTTTGTGCCCGCCGGCGGCGAAGAGCTTGATGCCGTTGTCCGGCATGGGGTTGTGCGAGGCGGAGATCATCACGCCGAGGTCCGCGTCGAGCGCACCGACGAGGTACGCGACAGCGGGCGTCGGCAGCACGCCGAGCCGCAGGACGTCCGCACCGGCCGACGCGAGGCCCGCCACCACGGCGGCCTCCAGCATCTCGCCGCTCGCCCGCGGGTCGCGGCCGACCACGGCCACCGGACGGTGCGAACGGTCGTGGGCCGCCAGCACCCGGGCGGCGCTCGCCGCGACCGACAGAGCCAGCTCGGGGGTCAGGTCGGCGTTGGCCAGACCGCGTACCCCGTCGGTGCCGAACAGTCGAGCCATCTCGACCTCCTTGTCTTGATTCACCTGCCTCGGGACGCGCCCGGCCTCGACAAACCTAGCGCCGGACCCGGCGAGGGTGATCCCCTGCCCTACCCCAAGACAGTCGTGCCAGCGGCGGAAAACGCATCAACCAGCCCGGAAAACGCCGGAAGCGCCCATCCGATGGACGGATGGGCGCTTCCAGGGTTGCGCCGGAGCGGAAAGATCAGCGCTTGGAGTACTGCGGAGCCTTGCGGGCCTTCTTGAGGCCGTACTTCTTCCGCTCCGTGGCGCGCGCGTCACGGGTCAGGAAGCCGGCCTTCTTCAGGGCCGGGCGGTCGTCGGCGTCGACCTCGACCAGCGCACGGGCGATGGCGAGACGCAGCGCGCCGGCCTGGCCCGAGATCCCGCCGCCCTTGAGGTTGGCGAAGATGTCGAAGGAGTCCGGCTTCTCGACGGTCACGAGCGGCTCGCGGATGAGCTGCTGGTGCACCTTGTTCGGGAAGTACTCCTCGAGCGACTTGCCGTTGAGCTTGAACTCACCGGTACCCGGCACGACGCGGACGCGGACCACGGCCTCCTTGCGGCGGCCGACCGTCTGCGCGTTGCCACCGGCGGCACGCGACGGGCGCGGGGCGGCGGACTCGCTGGTCGCCACGGCCTCGGCGGGGGTCTCGGTCGAAGCGACGACCTCGGTCTCGGTGCTGGTCAACTGTTCCTCACTCACTGCGCGACCTGCGCGATCTTGGTGATCTCGCGCGCCTGCGGCTGCTGCGCGGCGTGCGGGTGCTGCGGGCCGGCGTACACCTTCAGCTTCTTGGCCATGGCGCGGCCGAGCTTGTTCTTCGGCAGCATGCCCTTGACCACCTTCTCCACGAGGTGCTCGGGCTTGGTGTCGAGCAGCTCGCCGAAGGAGCGCTTCCGCAGACCGCCGGGGTAACCGCTGTGCCGGTAGGCGAACTTCTGCTCGCGCTTGTTACCGGTGAGAGCGACCTTCTCGGCGTTGACGATGATGACGAAGTCACCGGTGTCCACGTGCGGGGCGTAGGTCGGCTTGTGCTTGCCGCGCAGCAGAGTGGCGACCTCGGTCGCGAGCCGTCCGAGCACGACATCCTCGGCGTCGATCACGTGCCAGGCACGAGTGACGTCGCCGGGCTTGGGGCTGTACGTGGGCAAGGGTCTACCTCGTCGTCATTGCGTGTGGGTAATGTGCGGGCCGAGCGCTGACGCGCCGCAACGCACAACGACATATGAAGATACCCCTGTGGTCCCGTTGCTCTGCATCGGGGGGTGCGAAGGCGCCTCGTCGGCCGGTCACAGCTTACCTGACCGGCGGCCCGGAACCACCATCCCGCCGCGCGCGACTCGCCGGGATGAGACGATTCGGCCGCGCACTCCGCGCGGGCACCACGAGCACCTGGGGACAGCAGTTGAAGACACGAGCGAGGACGACCCGAGCCGCACGGACGGCGGGCGCCGTCGCCGCCGTGCTGGCACTCGCGACGGCGTGCGGGCAGGCCCGCGCCGGCACCGCGCTGCCCGACGGCGACCAGGCCGCCGCGTACGTCGGCGCGAAGTTCGAGAAGGCCATGTCGAAGCTCGCGGACACGATCGTCGAGCCGCGCAACGTGACCAACTCCGCGGACCGGTATTTCAAGTTCGACGACAAGTACCTGCACAACATCGTCACCTCCGCGCGCACCGGCAGCCCGGAGAGCCGCATCGTGCACAACCGGTCGCAGAAGAACCCGAACGAGTTCCTCGACTCGTTCACCCCGGCCGACGGCGCCGTCGAGTACCTCTACCTCGGCCCGGCCTACAAGTCGCTCGCGCCGACTCCGTGGGTGTCGATGCCCAAGCCGGAGGCCGGGCTCGTCCAGCCGTGCGCGTGGGGCGGGGTGCAGATCGCGTGCAAGATGGGCGACGCGGTCGACAGCGCGTACAAGGCGGACAAGAAAGCGTTGCGCGGCGCGAAGAGCTCCGCGGACGGCACTGAGCAGCTGAGCGTGAACGTACCGTTCCCGATCTTCCTCGACCGGCGCGTCGAACTGCTGCCGGACAAGGTGCTCAACCAGGTCGGGCCGGAACTGCGCAAGGCCGTCGTGCCGAGCACGATCACGCTCAAGCCGGACGGTTCGCTCGCCGCGTTCACCATGGCGGCCAAGTTCGAGGGCGACGGGCACAAGGTCGAACTGCGCTACGAGTTCAAGTTCACCGGCGAGGCCACCCCCTCGGACCTGCCGACGGTGCCGGACGCCTCCCAGGTCACCGTCCTCGCGGACGACGCGGCCAAACAGGACTTCTACCGCCGGCTCGGCGAACTGCAGGGGCGCTGATGCGCGCCCTCCCGCCGGCTCCCGCGCCGATCGATCCCCGAGGTGACCTCCGATGACCCAGCCTCCCGACCAGCACCCGCAGGGGCAGCCGCAGTGGTGGCAGCCGGGGACGAACGCACCGCAGCAGCCGGGTTACCCGTCCGAAGTGGACAGCTCCGGCTGGCAGGGCGGCCAGTGGGCGCAACCTCCGGCACCGCAACAGTTTCCGCAGGGGCAGTACCCGCAGCAGGGTTATCCGGCCCAGCCCTACGGCCAGCCGCAGAGCCAGCCGACGCCCGCGCCGTACGGCGGCCCCGGCCAAGCGCCCAGCCAGCCGACGCCGGTCCAGCCGGGACAGCCTGGGCAGCCTGGGCAGCAGCCGTCCGGAAATCCTTACGGCGGCGGGTTCCAGCCGTCCGAATACGGCGGGCTCGGCGCGTTTTCCTCGGCCAAACCGGGAAAGCCGCGGTCGAAGAAACCGTTCCTGATCGCCGGGGCGGTCGTGGTGGTGCTGGCCGCCGCGGCCGGGATCTCGTGGGCGGCCGGAGTGTTCAGCGGCGACACTCTCGACCAGAAGTCGTTGCAGGAGGGCGTTTCCCGGGTGCTGAACGAGAACTACGGGGAACCGGACGTGAAGAACGTCGTCTGCCCGTCGGGCCAGACGATCGAGAACGGCACCACCTTCGACTGCACCGTCCAGGTCGGCGGACAACCCAAGAAGGTGACCGTGCGAGTGCTCAACGACAAACCGGAATACTCCGTCGGAGCACCGCACTGACCAGCTGCCAAGAACACCTTTCAACGGCGGACTCGGGTGCGGAGCGAGAACTACGGCGAGCCGGAATATTCTGCCGGGCTCCGCGCTGACGAGCGCTCATGAAAACGAAAACGGCGGGCCGGCACCCGAAGGTGCCCGGCCCGCCGTGGTTTCGGAGCTTGGCTCAGAACAGGTTCTGCACCGAGCGGTCCGTCGCCTGGTAGCCGTCCGCGATCTGCGGCAGCACGGCGGCGATCTGCGCGAGGAGCTGGGTCAGCTCCTCGAACTTCTGGTCCCACTCGTTCTGGGCCTGGATGTACTGGTCCTTCGCTTCACCGGTCCAGCTGTGGGTCAGCGGGTTGAGGTCGCTCTTCAGGTTGTCGAAGAGCGTCTTCAGCTCGCCACCGGTGGAGGTGCAGTCCTCCGCGGCGCGGTGGATGGTACCCGGATCAACAACAATGCGGCCGTCAGGCATGTCGAACTCCTGTCAGAAGAAAGAATGGAAGAAATGAAGGCGAATCTGGAACGGAAAGAACTGGATCAGCCGAGAACGCCGAAGCCCTTGTTGAGCGAGTTGATGTGCTCGTGCTGCGCAGCCTCGCTCTTGGCGTAGGTGGAACCCGCTTCCTGGAGCAGCTCACCGATGCGGTGCAGCGCGTCGTTCAGGCCGCGACCGGCGTCGTCGAAGCGGCGCATGACGTTGTCGAAGGCACGCTGCGCGTCGCCTTCCCAGCCCGCGCGGGTCGCCTCGATGTTGGAGCGCAGGTCGCTCAGGTTCTTGTTCATCCGGCTGGTCGCGTCGACGACGCGCCCCTCCGCCGCGGTGAATTCCTTCGGATCCCCAGTGAAACCGCCAGCAGCCATGGGAGCTACCCCCTTCGTCAGTGGTTGTGCGCACCGGCTGGTGTTTCCGGCACTGCACCTACGACGAAGACATTGCCAGTTCGGTTCACACTTGTCGCGACTTCTTCGCAAGTAGTTGCTTGCGTGAACGCGGGCCAAGGGAACCGGACGGCAACGGCCGGGTGAACGGCTTCCGGGCGAGCGCGAAAAAACCTTGTCCACCAGCGTGGTTAGCACACGCACAGCCGGTTCCCGGAAAGTTTCAGGAGTCCCGGCTCATGATTCGCGACTGCGAAAAGTCCTCGTCCTCTTCACTCGTCCGGGTCTCTTCGGGCGAAATCTTGGGTCGAACGGGAACCGGCTCGAGGGCGACGGGCTCGGCGGGCATCGGCAATCCGCGGGCCGCGCGGAACCGGCGGGCGGCCCCGCGCAACGCGGACGGCGCGGGTTCCGCGGCACCGGAAAGCCGCCGCCTGCCGAACTCCTTCAGCAGTTCCCGGTTTTCGCCGCGGTGCCGTTCGCTGCGCGCCAGCGCGGTGCTCGCGACGCGGCGCGAGAAGGTGACGGCGTCCTGTCCCGCTCGGGTGAAGGCCGCCGGCGCGGATTCCGGTTCGGACGGCACAGGCGCTCGCTCCTTCAGCTGGTGATCTTCAGCGTGCGCACCACTTGCTCGCACGCGGCGTCGACGCGCTGCTGTACCGCGGGAGTTTGGTACTGGCAGCCGACGTGCACCCGGATCCGCCCTTGCACTAGCACATACCAGCGGACGGTAATCCGTTCCGGTTTGCTCTCGACATAGCCGATCACGTTCCGGCCACCGTAAGTCAGATCGGGGCGGAACGCAGTGTAGTTCGCGTTCCCGCTGACCCCGGACCGCAGAGCTTCGACGAGTTTCTGCCGGTCGGCCGTCGCGTCGTAGTCCATCACGAACTCCTGCGCGAGCACGAGATCGTTGCCGTTGGCCGCGTCCTGCGGGTGCAGGATGACCTGCCGGTCCGCGACCTCGTCGGTGGTCTGGATCCAGTCGCTCGGCGCGACGAGGCTGAAGTCGTATTGCGAGAACGAGCGGCCCTGCTCCGAGTTGTCCCCGCTGCGGACGAAGTAGACGACTCCGCCCGCGACCAGTGCCACGACCGCCACCGCGGCGGTGATCAACCACAGCCGACGGCGCTTCTTCGCCTTACCGCCCGCGGCGCCCGGTGAGTCCGCGCTCGAAACGGCGAACGCTCCGTTCCCGGAACCGTTCTGCCCCAAGGCGTTGTTGCCCGGTCCAGTCCGCAGTGGACTCGGGCCGGCGGGTGCCACCGCACCGAACGGCGCGCTGTGCGGCCCCCGGGCCGGATCGGCGGACGAAAACCCGCGCGGCGGCATCGGAGCGTTCCGCGGCGGCGTGTTCACAGCGTTCGGCACCGGTGCCGGGCCGCGCCGGATCGGAGCGTCCCCGCGGACGATCTCGGTGCGATGCTCGGCTTGCCCTGGGATCGACGAACCAGGCAGCACGCCGGCGCGGTCGGGTTCCAGCAGCACCGCGCGGAGCGCGCCGCGTGCCACGACGGTCTCCGGCTGGTCCAAGCTCGTCGGCACTACGCCGGTGCGCTCGTGCACCAGCCGGGAGATCATCGGGATCCGGCTCGAACCGCCGACCAGGAAAATCGCCGCGAGCTGCTTCGGACGCAGGCCCGAATCGGCGATCGCGGCACTGGTCAGCTCCACCACCCGGCCGAGCTGGGGCCCGATCAGCCGTTCCAGGTCCGCTCGGGTCACGTGCGCGTCCGCGAACGGCGGCGGCAGCGGCACATCCGTGTACGTATGCCGCGACAGCGTCTCTTTCGCGCCGCGCACGTCCTGACGCAGCACCCGGCGTCGCCGGCGCTCGGCCAGCTCGCGGCCCTCGACCAGCTGCTGCCACGCCTGCGGATCCGTGCCGGACACCAGCGACCCGACGTGCTCCAGCAACGCCTGGTCGATGTCCGCCCCGCCGAAGCTCGGGTCGCCGCGCGTGGCCAGCACCTGGAACCCGCCCCGCTGCGGCGGCGCACCCGGCACCCGCGCCGCGCGCGCGGCCTCCGGCGACCGCTGGACGACACTGACGTCGACCGTGCCACCGCCGAGGTCGAGCACCGCCAGCGCGTCGCCCGGACGGCCGGAGAACTCGACCGTCCGTCCGCCCGGCGAGGCCTCCGGGGCGAAGGTGGCCGCGTGGTACACCGCCGCGGCCACCGGCTCCGGCACCAGCGCCACCTCGCGCGCCAGCCGTCCCGCCGCCTGGCGCAGCAGCCGGGTGCGGATCGCGCCCCAGTCCGCCGGATGGGTGAGCACCAGCAGGTCCACCTCGACGTCGCCGGCGACCCGGCGGGCCTCGGCGACCGCCCGCTCCAGCACCGCGTGGACGACGTCGATGACCCGCAGCACCGAATCGCCGAGCAGCAGATCGCCCTCGTCGATCCGCCGCTTCGGATTCGGCTCGTACCGCGACGGGTCGACGGCCGCCTGCCGTTCGGCCTCCTGGCCGACGAACAGGGTGCCGTCGGACGCCGCGTACACCGCCGAAGACATCAGCGGCTGCCCGTCGATCACCACGACCTGCGGCTCGCGGCCGTTGACCGACACGACGACGCAGGTGCTCGAGGTCCCGAAATCGACCGCGACCCGCACCGTCACCGGGCACCCCTTCCGTCAGCCGCGACGGCTCCCCGGTCGGTCAGTCGGGCTGGATCCACGACACCTGCACGAGCTGCTTGCCGTTCTTGCGGCTGAGCATGTTGCCCCGGCCCGGCGGCATGGCGCTGGGCCGGATGTTGCCGATCAGCGCGCCCTCGTCGCGGGAACCGTTCATCACCATGCCCGGTGCGGCGAGTTCCTTGAGCTTGCCGATGACCGGGTCGTAGGCCGCCCGCGACGCGCCACCGGTGCGCCGGACCACGACCAGGTGCAGGCCGACGTCCTTGGCCTGGGCGAGGAACTCCGACAGCGGCTTGAGCGGGTTGGTGGACTGGGTCGCGACCAGGTCGTAGTCGTCGACCAGGACGAACAGCTCCGGACCGGTCCACCAGGACCGGGTCTTGAGCTGCTCCTGGGTGACGTCCGGACCCGGCAGCCGCCGCGTCATCGACCCGTGCACGTCCTGGACCATGCTGTCCAGCTGCGCCGAGGACACGGCATAGCCGAGCAGCGAATCGCCCTCGAGGAACCCGAGCATCGTGCGCCGGTAGTCGACCAGCAGGATCACCGCTTCCTGCGGCGTGTACCGCTCGGCGATGCCGCGCGCGATCTGCCGCAGCAGGTTCGTCTTGCCGGACTCGCCGTCGGCGAACGCGAAGAAGTGCGGGTCCGCGTCGAAGTCCAGGTAGATCGGCTGGAGGTCTTCCTCGTTGACGCCGATCGGGATGAGCTTCGAATCCCGCTTCTGGTCCAGCTGCAGGACCTCTTCGTAGGTGATCATCTCCGGCAGCAGGCGCACCTGCGGGGCCACCCGGCCGCGCCACGCCCCGCGGATCTTCGCGACCGCGTCCGCGACGCCCGCCGCGACCGTGTCCGGATCGCTCGACCCGTCGATCCGCGGCAGTCCGGTCAGCAGGTGCAGCTTGTCGCGGGTCAGGCCGCGTCCCGGCCGCCCGGCCGGGACGTTGACCGCGATCCGGCGGTCCATTTCGGACTCCGTCGGGTCGCCCAGGCGCAGCTCGAACCGCGTGCCGAGCATGTCCTTGATCGCCGGCCGCAGGTCGGCCCACCGGTTGGCCGAGATGATCACGTGCACGCCGTAGGCCAGACCCTGGGTGGCCAGCCGCGTGATCGACGTCTCCAGCTCCTCGAAGTCGTCGCGCAGCGCCCGCCAGTTGTCCACGATCAGGAACGCGTCGCCGAACGGGTCCTGCTCCGGCGTGATCTCGCCGCGCCGCTTGCGGTTGCGGAACTCCGTCATCGAGTCCACGCCCAGTGCCCCGAACCGGCCTTCGCGCTCGGTCAGCAGCGTGGTCAGCTCGGCCACGATCCGCCGCGCCTTGTCCGGCTCGCGCCGGGCCACCGCGACCCCGCCCACGTGCGGGAGGTCGGCGAGACCGGCGAGGGTGCCGCCGCCGAGGTCGAGGCAGTAGAACTGCGCTTCCTCGGGCGTGTGGGTGAGCGCCATCGACATGATCAGCGTCCGCAGCATGGTCGACTTGCCCGACTGCGGCCCGCCCGCGATCACGCCGTGGCCCTGCGCGCCGGAGAAGTCCGCCCACAGCAGGTCGCGCCGCTGCTCGTACGGCCGGTCCACGATGCCCAGCGGCACCTGCAGCCTGCCGTTGCCGAAGAACCCGACCGGGGACAGCCCGCGGTCGTCGGTGGGGTTGAGGTTCGGCAGCATCGTGTCGAGCGAGTTCGGCTCGTTCAGCGGCGGCAGCCACACCTCGTGCGCCGGCGGGCCCTGCCCGACCAGGCGGCTGACGATCACGTCCAGCTCGCTGGGCTCGACCGCCTCCTCCGACTCCTGCTGCTTGGGAGCCTCTTCCTCGACCACCGGCTCCGGCTCGGGCTCCTTGGGCAGCTCCACGAAGTCCGGCACGAACAGCTGCGGCCGCTTGTCCGCGCGCACCACCGTCGCGGCCGGACCCGCCGCCTTGATCCCCGCCGGCCGGTACGGGCCTGACACGTAGGACGCCTTGAACCGCACCAGGGTCGAGGTGTCGTACTTCAGGTACCCGCCGCCGGGCACCGACGGCAGCTCGAACGCGTCCGGCACGCCGATCGCCGCCCGCGACTCCGCCGCGGAGAACGTCTTCAGGCCGATCCGGTAGGACAGGTGCGAGTCCAGACCGCGCAGCTTGCCCTCTTCCAGCCGCTGCGACGCGAGCAGCATGTGCATCTGCAGCGACCGGCCCAGCCGGCCGATCGCGACGAACAGGTCGATGAAGTCCGGCTTCGCCGCCAGCAGCTCGGAGAACTCGTCACACACGATGAACAGCGCCGGCAGCGGGTCGAGGTCGGCGCCGTTCTCCCGCGCCTTCTCGTACTCCCACACGTTCTTGAAGTTGCCGCCGTTCTTCAGCGCTTCCTGGCGGCGGTTCATCTCCCCGGCCAGCGCGTCCTTCATCCGGTCGACCAGCGTGACCTCGTCCGCGAGGTTGGTGATCACCGCCGACACGTGCGGGGCCTTGTCCAGCCCCAGGAACGTCGCACCGCCCTTGAAGTCGACCAGGACGAAGTTCAGCGTGCTCGACGAGTGCGTCGCCAGCATCCCCAGCACCAGCGTCCGGAGGAACTCCGACTTGCCGGAACCGGTCGCGCCGATGCACAGCCCGTGCGGGCCCATCCCCTCGGCCGCGGCCTCCTTGATGTCGAGCTCCACCGGCTGGCCGTACTCGCCGACCCCGAACGGGACCCGGTAGCGGTCGCGGATCGGCCGCGGCCGCCACGCCTGCTGCACGTCGAACGTCATCGGGTCGCCCGGAATCCCGAGCAGCTCCAGCAGCGACGGGTTGGACAGCAGCGGCTCTTCCTCGCTGACGTCCTGGCCGCCGCCCCCGCCGACGCGGTACGGCGCGATCAGCCGGGCCAGCGCCTCGACCTCGACCACGCTGAGCCGGTCCGGACGCCCGAACCACTCGACCCCGCCCGCGCTGCGCGCGCCCAGCCGCTCCTCTTCCACCACGAGCCGCAGGCCGCGGCGGGCGGCGAGGTTGCCGATCGAGTCGGAAAGATCGATCAGCGTGACCCCGACCAGGCCCTCCTCGAGGATGATCTGCTCCTCGCGGGTCACCTCCGCGTCGTCGATCACGATCACGATGTGCGGCTGGTCCGGAGCCGGCGTCGCGTTGCGGGAGAACCGCTGCCGGTCGCGCAGCTCCTCGTCCAGCCAGTCCTCGACCTGCTTGAGCGAGCCCGCCATCATCCGCAGCTGCCCGATGCCGTCCGACAGCGTGGGGTGCTGGGCGTGCGGGAGCCACTTCGCCCACTCCCACTCCTGCTTCGCCCGGCCCGCGGTCGCCACCGCGATCATCACGTCGTCCGGGCTGTGGAACGTGACCAGCTGAGCCAGCATCGCGCGGGTCAGCGCACGAGTCAGGCCGCGCTCGCCCTGCATGCTGACCGCCGCGAACCCGCGCAGCGTGATCTGCGTCGGCAGGTCCGGCACGATCGAATGCGCGCGCACGAACCGGCGCAGCGCCAACGTGGCGATCGGCTCCAGCTCGTCCACCGGGCCGGTCTGGGGCGGGACCAGCCGGGTGGCCAAGCGGTGCGAGCTGCGGCCGACCCGCAGGTGCAGGAAGTCCTGGTCGTTCTGCCGCCGCTCCCACATCCGGCGGCTCGCCGCCAACGACCACAACGACTGCGGATCCGGGTGCACCCACTCCAAAGCAGCGCGCTGGTCGACCATCGCCTCGCGGGCGCGATCGCGCATCTGGCCGAGATACCGCAGGTAGTCCTTGCGGTCCTCGTCCATCTCGGCCTTCTTCTGGCCACCGCCCTTGCCGCCGCCACCGGCGAGCATGCCGACGGTGCCCATCAGCATCATGCCGCTCATCATGATCGTGGTCGGGTTTTTCCCACCCGCCGTGAACATGAAGACCATCATCCCGAGCGACGCGAAGATCATCACGCCCGGAATCGCCTTGGCGACGATGTTTCCCGGGATCGTGCGGGGCACCTCGGGCGGCGGCTCGAGGTGCACCTCGCCGCCGGGCGGGCGCGGCGCGGCCAGCCGCGGCGACTTCTTGAACTGCAGCGTGCTCATCGAAGGACCCCTCTATTCCTGCTCGACGCCTGCACCCGGGTGCGCGGGACAACCTATCGAACGTCGCCCCGGAAATCCGGCCAACTCCAGGATCGGCATCTCACTCCCCTCGCCGGGCCCCCGCCGGACCCGTCCTCCCAGTGCGCCCGAGTGTAAGGACCGCCACCGACAGTTATCGGACCAGCCGGACGAACCCGCTGGTCGAACTGGCCCAACCCGGCCTGGACGGGTACTTTCGCCGACGATTTGCGGAGACGCGCTGAAACCTGTCACCAGGTTCGGTATAAGTTCCCCGGGAGCTGACTCTTCAGAGCGGGGGATCTAGTGGCAACGGGCACGACGGTATTCAGCAGGGTCACGGTGGTCGCACCGACGACGCGCATCGACGTCGCGCTTCCGGCCGACGTGGCGGTCGCCGACCTGCTGCCCATGCTTCTGGAGATGGCCAAGGAGGTCACTCCGGACGGCGGGGCCCGGCACGGCGGGTGGGCGCTGGCCAAGCTCGGCGACGCCCCGCTCGACCCGAGCCGGACGCTCGCGTCCCTCGGCGTGGTCGACGGCGAGCTGCTGCAGCTGCGCAAGCGGAACGAGAACCCGCCGCCGCCGATGTACGACGACGTGGTCGACGCCATCGCGGAGGCCGACCCGGACACCTTCCGCCCATGGACGAAGGAAACCGCGCGCCGGTTCGGCCACGCCGCGGGCGGGCTCGCCCTGTTCTTCTCCGCGCTGGCCCTGTTCTTCAGCGGTTCCCTCTACGGCGGCTCCGCGCTCGGCCCGGCGATCGCCGGCGGCCTCGGCGCGATCGCCTGCGTCGCGGTCGGAGCCACGCTCGCCAAGGCCTACCAGGCCGAGGCCACCGGCGTGCTGATCGCCTCCGCGGGCGGCCTCCCGCTGGCGTTCGTGAGCGGGTTCTACATCGTGCCCGGACTGTCGGTGCGGGCGAACCTGCTGCTCGGCGCGGTGCTGGTGCTGATTGTCTCGGCGGTCTGCATCCTCGTGGTCGGCGCAGGCATCCGGGTGTTCATCGCGACCGCCACCGCGGGCGTGTTCGGCGCGCTCGCCTTCCTCGTCGCGACGCTCGTGACCAGCGCGGACACCGCGTCGGTCGCGGCGGGCACGGTCGCCGTCGCGCTGGGCTGCATCTCCTTCCTGCCGCGCGCCACCATCTGGCTCGCCAAGCTCCCGCTGCCGTACGTGCCGAGCACCGCCGAGGAACTGAAGGAAGACTCCGGCTTCCCGGACTACCAGGCGATCGAGCAGCGCACCGCGGTCGCGCACGACTACATGACCGGCCTGATGATCGGCTGCGGCGCAACCACGGCCGTCGCGGCGATCCTCGCGGCCACCGCGCCGAACGCCTTCGGCATCATCCTCGGCGTCATCGCCACGCTGGTCCTGCTGCTGCGCGCCCGGGCCTACGCCAACGGCGCGCAGGCGATCGCGCTGCTCACCACCGGCATGGTCGCCGCGGCGGGCATCCTGCTCGGCTGGCTGTTCTTCTCCGCCACCGCGGAGCAGCGGCTGCTGTACGTCTTCGGCGCGCTGATCCTGATCGCCGCGGCCGCCCTCGTGGTCGGCGTGGTCTTCCCGGACCAGCGGTTCTCGCCGCCGCTGCGGCGCACCGTGGAAATCATCGAGGCGATCTGCATCGCCGTGGTGTTGCCGCTCGCCCTCGGCGTGATGGACCTCTACTCGACGCTGCGCCACCTCAACCTCAAGTGAGCGCCGCGATGGGCTCCCGACGTCTTTTCCCGCGCCGGCTCGGCCTTCCCGGCCGGGCCGGGGTGGCGTTGTTCGCCGCCGGGCTCGGGCTGATGTCCCCGTTCGCCGCCGCTCCGGCGTCGGCGCAGACGGCGGACGCGCCCGCGGGCACCTGGGCCACCCCGCCGCCGCTGGGTCCCGGCGACGCGCCGCCCGCCGACACCGGCCGCCCGGACACCACGTACAAAAAGAAAAACGAGTGCGTGCAGCGGAGTCTCGGGCAGAACGTCGAGATCAACTTCCGTCCGTGGGGCCAGGAATACCTGCAGCTGGACAAGGCGCAGGAGATCGTCCGCGCGGCGACCGGATCGGTCGGCGGCAACCAGAAGGTCGCCGTGATCGACACCGGCGTCACGCCGCATCCGTGGTTCCAGGGCCGGGTGGAAAGCGGCGGGGACTACGTCGCCACCCCGGACAACGGCGCGGAGCCGGGCCTGCAGGACTGCGACGGCCACGGCACCGAGGTCGCCGGGATCATCGCGGGCAACCCGCAGGACCCGAAGGTCGGCTTCATCGGCGTGGCCCCGGACGCGCACATCGTGTCCTACCGGCAGCTGAGCGAGAACTACGCCAAGGACGACAACCCGCAGCCGCCCGCGGCTCCGCCGTCCGGGGGCCCGAGCCAGCCGCCCGCGAGCGGACAGAGCCAGCAGCCCCCGGCCAGCAGCGGCAACCAGCTTCCCCCGTCCTCGGGCGGCGGGACCGGCGGCGGCAGCGGCACCGCGCCCCAGCAGGACAACAAGGGCGACAACCGGCAGCTGCAGAAGGAAGGCACCGCGGGCACGCTGAACACGCTCGCGCAGATCATCCGCGGCATCGCCGACACCCACCGGGCCGGCGTGATCAACATGTCGGTCGACCACTGCCGCGCCGGCACCGCGCCCGGCGACATCCAGGAGGGCGAGCGCAAGGTCCAGGCCGCGGTGCACTACGCGGCCGAGAACAACATCGTGGTCGTCGCGGCCGCGGGCAACGTCTCGGAGAACTGCCCGCAGAACGACCAGGCCGACCCGAACAAGCCGAAGTCGATCGTCACCCCGCCGTGGTTCTCCGACGACGTGCTGTCCGTCGGCGCCATCCAGGAGGACGGCGGCGTCGCGCCGTTCAGCGTGCACGGCCCGTGGGTCGGCGTGGCCGCGCCGGGCACGAAGATCGTGTCGCTCGACCCGGCGGAGCACTCGACCGGACTCGCGAACCTGACCATCGCGAACGGCAACCCGTCGCCGATTCAGGGCACCAGCTTCGCCGCGCCGTACGTGGCGGGCGTCGCCGCGCTGGTCCGCTCGATGTTCCCGAACATGAACGCGCGTGACGTGGTCAAGCGGCTCAAGGCGACCGCACAGCACCCCGCCGCTCCGGGCGGGCGCGACAACTTCGTCGGCTACGGCGTGATCGACCCGGTGGCCGCGCTCACCGCGAATTTGCCGGGCGACACCGGCAATCTCTCGCTGCCGAAGCCGGTGGTGCAGGAGGCCAAGCTGCCGCCCGCCGACGGCATCAGCTCGACCCCGATGATCGTCGCGCTCGCCGGCACCGGCGGCGGCGTGGCGGCCCTGCTGATCACGCTGTTCGTGGTCCACACGATCCGGCGGAACCGGTCCGGGTCGCCGCCGGCGCGATAACTTCCAGCACGAAAAGGGCCGCTCTCCGCGATCGTCGCGAGAGCGGCCCTTTTTCCGTTCTTGGTTCCGGCGCGGAAAAGGCCGCTCGCCGCGGGTGTCGCGGCGGCGGCCTCCTTGGTCATTTCGCGGATTTCGGCGGCTTACCGTCCTTCTCCGGCCGCCGCGCGGGCGGATCCTGACCGATCACCGGCGGAGTCACCTGCGGGGGCTCGCCGAAGATCTCGGATGTCTTCGCCGGGGTGCGCTGCCTCGATTTGTGCTGTGCACCGCCGCCGCCACCGCCTCCGCCGCCCATGCCGGCGAAGCCCATCATCGGCATCATCGAGGCGCCCGAGCCCTCGTTCGCCGCCACTGGCGGCCCGGCCGGAGCGGCGGGTTCGACGGGCGGAATGCCCGCCTGGCCTTGCTCCAGCCGCGGATCGGCGGCGGTTTCCTTGCCGTGGTGGGAATCCTCCGCGGCGGACGGGCGCACCGAATCGTCCGAGGCGGCCGCGGAAGAGGCCACTGTGGACTCTCCGGCAGCGCTGGTTCCCGCGGGCGCGTCGGCGTCGTGCAGCCGGAATTGCCGCGCCGGATAGTGGTGCCGCAGTTCGATGCTCGACGGACTCCCGGCCGGTGCGTCCACTCCGGCGCACAACCGGCCGAACTCGCGCAGCACGTCCTCCGCGGCCTCGTGCAAGGACTTCAGCGACTGTCCGGTCTCCCGCATCTGCGACCGGGCCCGGGAAGCGCCGCCGCTGGGCAGCATCGCCGATTCGGACAGCAGATCAGCCGCGTCGACCAGCACCTCTTCCGCCGCACCGGCGATCTTGCGCAGCGATTCGGCGAGCTGGTCGACCGAGCCGGCGAGCGCGTCGAGCGCGTCCTCCGCCCCCTCGCTCGCGGCGCGGATTTCGCCGAGGTAAGCGACGAACGCGTCCGCGTCCGGGCCGGACCACGACGCGTCGATCCGGCCGAGATCCTCCGCGAGGTCCGCGGACACCCGGGCCGCCGTGCGCGCCGCGCCGCGCAGCCTCCCGGCCTCCGCGTCCAGTTCCTCCCAGCGGCCGGTGAGCGGCCGGTAGTAGGCGGCGACCGGATCGGGCACGCCCAGCTCGCGGGCCAGCTCGGTGACGTACGCCAAAGACGGCTCGGTCACGAGATCCTCCCGGCGCGCTCGATCCGCTCCGCCGCGTCGGCGTCCCGCTCGGTGTGGCCGGCGGTGAGCTGCTCCAGCGCCGCAGTGACCGACCGCAGCGCGGCGACCCCGGCGGCGAGCTGGCCGCGCAACGCCTGCGCCGCCTGTGCATACGACTCCGGCACGCCGAGTCGCTCGGCCAGCTCGCCGTACGCCTCGGCGGCAGTCGCCCCCGCGCCCACCCCGCCCGCTGCGGTCTCCAGTTCGTCGGCGGCCCGCGCGACCTTCGCCGCGTAGCCGCCGACGATCGCGCCGTCGATCCGCACGGCGCTGGTTCCCGGACTGCTTCCCGGCGCTGCCACGTTCATTCCTCCGCTCACCCGGTGCGTGTCCGAGTGTGACGGACGGAATCCGCCGTCAGTTCCCGGCGGGTTGCTGCTGTCCGGCCGCCTGCGGTTTGTACGAGCCCGCGTTCGGGTCGATCGGCACCGAATCGAACTGCTTCATCACGTTCTGCACGTTCAGCGACGCCCCGGTCGGCAGGAGCCCGATGATCGACTCCGGCGCGGGCAGCCGGTTGTTCAATCCCAGCGCTTCCGCGGTCGCCACGTCCGGCACGCCGTAACGGATGCCGCGGTCGGAGATCAGCTGGATCGGGCCCTTGCCGAAGGTCTTGTCCGTTTCGGTGGCCGACTGCACCACCGCGCCGTATCCGGTCGGCATGTAGAAGCCGGTGATCGGCACGCCGTTCGGGCCGGTGTTGCTGACGCTGAGGATCTTCGAGGTGCCGTCGGCGTTCTTCTCCACCGGGATCTGCTTGTTGATGTAGACCGAGGTATGCGCCTGGGTGCCGTCGGCGTTGAGCGACCAGCCGAGGCACGCCACCGGGGAGCCCTGCGTGGCGTCGAGGACGGTCGGGACGATCTTCGGGTAGTCGTCGACCTTGACGTAGTCGGGGTCGTCCTTCTGCAGCACCTTGACGTTGTTGATCTTGTCGAGAGTCAAGGTCGGGGTGGTGGCCGAGCCGCCGCTCTTGGCCGTGCGCACGATGTCCGCGACGGCGGGCGAAACCTTCTGGATGCCGCTCTTGGCGATGAGCCAGAACTCCAACGCGCCACCGGAGGGCTGGGTCGAGAAGACGTCGCCGACGGTCAGGCCGTCGAAGCTGCTCGGCGGCGTCGTGTTCTCGCCCGCGACCGGCGGCGGGATCAGCTTGGTGACCTCGGGGATCGCGTTGAGAAGGGCCTGCGACACCTTGCGCGCCTTCGTCGGCAGGTGCAGCGCGGACCGCACCGGGTCGCTGGTGCTCGACGACACCTCGGCGCGCACGGTGTTCGCGTTCGGCCGGCTCTGCGTCGCGGGCAGCCGGTAGATGAGGTAGGTCTTGCCGTTGCCCGCGTCGCCGAGCAGCGCCTGGTTGTCCTGCAGCTCGCTGCCGAGCTTGTCGACGCCGGCGATCACGTCCGTGTTGGTCTTGTTGACCGAGTCCGGCTGCGGCAGCGACGGGTCGAGCACGACCTCGTCGCAGACCGCCCAATTGGGGGTAATCCGCTGATCCGCCGACGGGATCAGCTGCGGGCCGTCCGGAATGCCGGTGAGCTTCTCGCGCGGCATGTTCTTCAGCTGTTCATCCGAGACGACAGTCGGGTTCTTCACGTCGGTCGCCTGCTGGCCGCCTTGGCCGCCCTGCTGTCCCTGGCCGCCCTGCTGCTTCTGCGCCAAGAGGATCAGCCGCGCCGACGCGAGGTTGAACGTCGGGATCAGCCGCGCCGGATTCCCCGTGACGACATACACCGTGCCGGACTGCTCGCCGATCACGATGTTGTCCGACGACGGCACCGAGGGCGCGGGGCTCAACAGGCCCCACAGCACGAAAACGACGGCGCCCAGCACGCCGAGGATCACGCCGACCGCGGTCGCTCGCCCGTGGGAGCGCATCGGGTCGTGCAACATCACCGCGTCGCGGCGGACCAGCGCGGACTGCATCCGGCGCAGGACGAACTTGTATGCCTGAACCTGAGACTTAGTCGTGGGTGTTGATGGCATTCTCGACCTACAGTCCTCCCCGTCGCGGTACGGTTCCGCAGGATAGCCGTACGGGGACCGTCTGGTGTGGGGTTTCTACCAACTCCGGTTAGGGTCAGGCATCCCGGGACCGGCTTTCCGGGTACGCAGCACTCACGAGGGGAAGAGAACGCGCGGATGTCCGTCAGCACGCCTCCACGTCCGCCTGGTCCGCAGGGGCCGCCACCGCCGCCCGGGGGACGTCCCCCGGGCCCGCCGCAGCGGCCCGGAAGAACCGGCGGACCCGGCGCGGCTCCCGGCGGCCCCGGCCTGCCCCCTCGCACTCCCCCTCCCGGCGTGCCGGGCGGTCCCGGACGACCCGGCGGACCGGTCACTCCCGGACCCGGCGTTCCCAAGCCCGGAGGTCCCGGCGTTCCCGGCGCTCCGGGACCCGGCGGCCCCAAACCGGGCGGACCCGGCGGTCCCGGCGGGCCCAAACCCGGTCCGGGCGGACCCAAGCCCGGCGGTCCGGGCGGTCCCGGAGGCCCCGCCGGACCTGGCGGGCCGGGTGGACCGGGTGGTCCCACCGGCCCGCGGACTGGCCGTCCCGGCGGCGGGCCTAACGGTCCGCGTCCCGGCGGACCTGGCGGACCTGGCGGCCCCGGCGGCGGTGGCCCCGGCGGCCCGGGCGGCCCGGGCGGTGGCGGCCCCGGCGGACCTGGTGGTCCCAGCGGCGGTGGTCCTGGCGGACCCGGCGGACCGGGCGGTCCCAGCGGCGGCGGCCCGGAAAGCAGCGAACCCTCCCCGGCCGGCGGCGGCACCGCGACCGCGGTCCGGATGGCACCGCCCTCGCGGCGGCGCTCCGGCGGCATCTCGCTCGGTCCGCTGCCCGTGGTCAACCTCGTCGTGCTGGAAGTCGGCGTCGCGATCGGGCTCGTGCTGCTGGCGATCAACACGCAGCTCAAGTACGTCGCGATCGGCGTCGCCGTGCTCGGCCTCATCCTCGCCTTCCTGCGCGTCGGCGGGCGCTGGTTCACCCAGTGGCTCTCGCTGACGCTGCGGTACCGGTTCCGCTCGCACGGCCGGGTGGCGACCCCTCCGCCGCCGACCAGCATCGAGGAACTGGCCGAGGAAAGCGCCATCACCGGCCCGGAGGACGCGCGCGTCAGCCTGTTGCGGCTGGCGGTGCCGGATCTCGTGGTGGCGCACGCCGTCGACCACGAACGGCAGGAAGTCGGCATCGCCTGGAACGAGGGCACCTGGACCGCGGTCCTGCTCGTCGAGCCGATGCCGGCGATGATCTCGCAGGCGGGCGGCGCGCCCAGCCTCCCGCTTTCCGCGCTCGCGCCGTGCCTGGAAGACCGCGGCGTGCTGCTGGACTCCATCCAGATGATCTGGCACAGCTACCCGGGTTCGGCCGCGATGCCCGCGGACGCCCCGGCGCTCAGCTCCTACCTCGAGGTGCTCGGCCCGCTGCCCGCGGCCGCCCGGCGGACCACGTGGATCGCGGTCCGGCTCGACCCGCGGCGCTGCCCGGACGCGATCCGGGAACGCGGCGGCGGCGTCGTCGGAGCGCACCGCGCGATGATCGGTGCGCTGTCGCGGGTGCGCAACGCACTGGAGTCGCAGGGCGTGCCGACCCGGCCGCTGGACCCGGACGAGCTGCTGCGCGCCAGCATCTCGGCGGCCGAGCTCACCGCGGTCGCCGGTTCCAACGAGAAGGTCAGCCTGCAGGAGAGCTGGACCGGCGTCACCGCGGCCGGCATCGGGCACTCCAGCTACGCGATCACCGGCTGGCCCAAGGGCAAGATCAGCGGCAGCCTCAACGGGCTGACCAGCGTGCGCGCGCTGTCGGCGACGGTCGCCATGGCGATCTCTCCGTCGGCGGACGAGGGCCGCATCGGCCTGCGCGGCGTGGTGCGGCTCAGCGCCCGCAACCCGCGCGAGCTGGACGCCGCCGACCAGCGGCTGCAGAGCATCGCGGAGCGGCTGGACGTCGACCTGACCCCGATGAAGGGCATGCAGATCTCGGCGTTCTCCGCGACGCTGCCGATCGGAGGGACCGCATGAGCACCCGACTTCGCGACGCCGGGCAGAACCAGGGCATCGCGCCGGAATTCACGGTCGATCCGGCCATGCTCGACGCGATCAGCCCGTCCGGCGACCGCGGCGGCGTCGTCCTCGGCTCCGGCCTCAAGGGCGAACCGCTGACCGTCTCCGCGCTGCGCTCGCAGCCGACCCGCATCGTGCTCGTCGGCGGTCTCTACCTGGCCCGCCAGGTCGCGATGCGCGCCATGGCGACCGGTGCGTGGGTGGTCGTGGCGACCGGACGTCCCGCGGCGTGGCAAGTGCTGCAGCAGGCCGCCGGAAGCCGCGACGGACGCCCGTCGCCGCTGGTGCAGATCCGCCGGCTCTCGCCGGTCGAACTGCCCCGTCCGTCTGAGGACGCCCCGCTGCTCGTGGTGACCGACGGCGGCCCGACCCCGCAGGACCTGTTCCCGCCCCGTTCGCCCTGGCAGACCACGGTGTACGTGCTGCCGTACCTGCACCCGCAGGCGGGCACCACGGCGAACGCCGCGGACCTCGTGCTGATGCAGCGGCTGCCCGCCGGACAGGCCGAACTGGCCGCCCGGATCTGGCGCTTGCCGCCGCAGATGATGCGTCAGCTGACCACGCTGAAGGACGACCAGATCGTGGCGCTGGGCACGAACCTGTGGCGTCCGCTCCGGCTGGTCACGACGCAGAAGGAACAGCAACTGCTCGGCCCGGTTCGCCGGGGCGACTGAGCTTTCGCCAGAGAATAGTCCGGGAGGGCCTTCCTGCGGAAACTCCACAGGTAGGCCCTCCCTGGCTTTACCAGCGCCACCGCGCTCAGCGACGAAGCCTCGACCTAAAGCTCGGTCGAAGACCGCACGTTCCGAGTCTGTTCCGCCCGCGCGGCCAGCAGCTCGTCCGGGGGGTAATCCACCGCCGTCAACGTCAGCCCGTGCGCCGGGGCGACCGCGCTGTCCCGGGTCCCACTCGCCAGCACCTGGCCAGGCCAGTCGGTTCCGCGCCGCCCGTCCCCCACGAGCAGCAGTACCCCGACCAAGCTGCGGACCATCGAATGACAGAACGCGTCCGCGCTGACCTGGACTTCCAGCAGGTACTCGTCGATCCGCGTCCACTCCAGGCGCTGCAGCTCGCGGATCGTCGTGCCGCCCTCTCGCTGTTTGCAGTACGCGGCGAAGTCCTGCAGGCCCAGCAACGACTGCGCGGCGGCGTTCATCCGCTCTGTCGACAGTGGACGGCCCCAAGCGAGAGTGTCGTTGCGGCGCAACGGGTCGACTCCCCACGGGGCATCTGAGACGCGGTAGCGGTAGTGCCGCCGGATGGCCGAGAACCGGGCGTCGAAACCCGTCGGCGCCACGCGTGCGCGCAAAACCCGCGCATCGGCGGGCAAGAGTTTGTTCCAGCGGCCACGCATCCGCGTCAGGTCCGGGATTCCCAGCGAATCCACCGGAATCCGGCCCGGCGCACCGGGTTCGAACGGGACGACGTCGACGTGCACGACCTGTCCGGTCGCGTGCACCCCGGCGTCCGTGCGGCCCGCGACGACCACGGAGTTCGGCACCGCCTTGCCCGGCGGCTGGCGCTGCAGGGCCTGCTCCAGTTCCTCCTGCACGGTGCGGCGGCCGGGCTGGCGGGCCCAGCCGGAGAAGTCCGTGCCGTCGTAGCTCACGTCCAAACGCAGACGAACGAGCCCGCCCTCCCCGTGGGGAGCGGCGGGCTCGTCCGATGTAGACAGTGCCGGCAGGACTCAGTCCTTCTTGGCGTCGGCGTCGTCGGAGGCAGCGGCCTCGTCCGAAGCAGCGGCCTCGTCCGCGGCCGGGGCGGCGGCCTCTTCGGCAGCCGGGGCCTCTTCGGTCGCGGCGGGGGCCTCGGCGGCCTCCTCGGCGACCGGAGCGGCGGCGACCTCGTCCTTGGCGAACTTGGTCTTGCGGGCCCGCTCGGCCTCGGACGTCACGGTCTTCTCCGCGACCAGTTCGATGACGGCCATGGCGGCGTTGTCGCCCTTGCGCGGCATCGTCTTGGTGATGCGGGTGTACCCGCCGGCGCGCTCCGCGAAGTGCGGGCCGATCTCGGCGAACAGCTTGTGCACGACGTCCTTGTCCCGGACGACCTTCTGCACCAGGCGACGGTTGTGCAGGTCGCCCCGCTTCGCCTTGGTGATCAGCTTCTCAGCCAGCGGGCGGACCCGCTTGGCCTTCGCCTCGGTCGTCGTGATCTTGCCGTGCTCGAACAGCTGAGTGGCCAGGTTGGCCAGGATCAGCCGCTCGTGCGCGGCGGACCCGCCGAGCCGGGCTCCCTTGGTAGGGGTGGGCATGACTTTCTCCTAGTTCAGCTCACAGCGTCCGGGCACGAGGCCTCAGAGCTGCTCGGTCTCTGCGTAGTCCTGGCCATCATCGTGGCCGTCGTCCGAAATCCCGCCGCCGATGCCGGCGACCCCTTCCGACCAGCCTTCGCCGTCGTAGCTGGTGGCAGCCGCGGACGGGTCGAACCCGGGCGGGCTGTCCTTCAGCGCGAGGCCGAGGCCGACCAGCTTCAGCTTGACCTCGTCGATCGACTTGGCGCCGAAGTTGCGGATGTCGAGAAGGTCCGCCTCGCTGCGCGAGACCAGCTCGCCCACGGTGTGGATGCCTTCGCGCTTCAGGCAGTTGTACGACCGGACGGTGAGGTCCAGGTCCTCGATCGGCATCGCGTAGGCGGCGATGGTGTCCGCCTCCTGCGGCGACGGGCCGATCTCGATGCCCTCGGCGTCGACGTTCAGCTCGCGAGCGAGGCCGAACAGCTCCACCAGCGTCTTGCCGGCCGAGGCCACCGCGTCGCGCGCGGTGATCGACGGCTTGGTCTCGACGTCCAGGATCAGCTTGTCGAAGTCGGTGCGCTGCTCGACACGGGTGGCCTCGACCTTGTAAGTCACCTTCAGCACCGGCGAGTAGATCGAGTCGACCGGGATCCGGCCGATCTCCGCGCCCGCCTGCTTGTTCTGCAGGGCCGGAACGTACCCGCGGCCGCGCTCGACGACGAGCTCGATCTCGAGCTTGCCCTTGCCGTTCAGCGACGCGATGTGCAGATCCGGGTTGTGCACGGTGACGCCCGCGGGCGGCACGATGTCGGCAGCCGTGACCTCACCCGGGCCCTGCTTGCGCAGGTACATGGTGACCGGCTCGTCCTCTTCCGAGGACACGACCAGTTCCTTCAGGTTCAGGATGATGTCGGTGACGTCTTCCTTCACCCCGGGAACGGTGGTGAATTCGTGCAGCACGCCGTCGATGCGGATGCTCGTCACGGCCGCGCCCGGGATGGACGACAGCAGCGTGCGCCGCAGCGAGTTGCCGAGCGTGTAGCCGAAGCCGGGCTCCAGCGGTTCGATGGTGAACCGGGAGCGGGTCTCGTTGACCGTCTCTTCGCTGAGAGCCGGCCGCTGGGAAATCAGCATTCCTTGTTTCCTTTCCAGACGACGCCCGCCATATGACGTCGAAGGGATGGCGTGGCGGCGGCGCACGGGACGCCGCCGCCCGGTAACCAGTCGCAGAGACCGGTTACTTCGAGTAGAGCTCGACGATCAGCTGTTCCTGAACCGGAACGTCGATCTGCGCGCGCTCCGGCAGCTGGTGGACCAGCACGCGGAGGTTCGACGGGACGACCTGCAGCCACGCCGGAACCGGACGCTCGCCGAAGGACTCCTTGGCCGCGACGAAGGGCAGCATGCCCATCGACTTCGGCCGCACGTCGATGATGTCCCACTTGGTCACCTGGTAGGACGGCACGTTGACCTTGACGCCGTTGACCAGGAAGTGGCCGTGGCTCACCAGCTGCCGCGCCTGACGGCGGGTGCGGGCGATGCCGGCGCGGTAGATCACGTTGTCCAGCCGGGACTCGAGGATCTGCAGCAGGTTCTCACCGGTCTTGCCCGGACGCCGCACGGCTTCCTTGTAGTACCGGACGAACTGGCGCTCGAGCACGCCGTAGGTGTAGCGAGCCTTCTGCTTCTCCTGCGACTGCAGGAGGTACTCGGACTCCTTGATGCGCCCGCGGCCGTGCTGGCCCGGCGGGTAGGGGCGACGTTCGAACGCCTGGTCGCCGCCGATGAGGTCAACCTTGAGGCGACGCGAAATACGCGTCGCGGGGCCGGTGTAACGAGCCATTTCTTAGTACTCCTCCCCGTTCCTCAGACCCGGCGCCGCTTGGGCGGGCGGCAGCCGTTGTGAGGCTGCGGGGTCACGTCCTGGATGGTGCCGACCTCGAGGCCGGCCGCCTGCAGCGAGCGGATCGCCGTCTCGCGGCCCGAACCCGGGCCCTTCACGAAAACGTCGACCTTCTTCATGCCGTGCTCGGCCGCCTTGCGGGCGGCGTTCTCGGCGGCCATCTGCGCGGCGAACGGAGTCGACTTGCGCGAGCCCTTGAAGCCCACGTGGCCGCTCGAGGCCCACGCGATCACGGCGCCGGTCGGGTCCGTGATGGAGACGATGGTGTTGTTGAAGGTGCTCTTGATGTGCGCGTGACCGTGCGCGACATTCTTCTTTTCCTTGCGGCGGACCTTCTTGGCCCCCGCAGTGCGGCTCTTGGGTGGCATGTTCTGAGGGTTCTCCTGTTAACGCGCGTTCTGCTGGTGAGCGGCGACGGCTTCCTGCTGCCCGCGGCGGATGATGGATCCGGCGTCGGTGTAGAGGTTCCGCAGCGCCATCGGGCGGGCGTAGAGCGCCTTGGGCGAGACACAAGCCGTGGAGCGACGGACGGAACCGCCCATGCGAACGACCTTCTTGCCCTGGGTGCTCACTTCTTGCCAGCCTTCTTCTTGCCGGCGACCGTCTTCTTCGGGCCCTTGCGGGTGCGGGCGTTGGTCTTGGTCCGCTGACCGCGCACCGGCAGACCACGACGCCAGCGCAGACCCTGGTAGGTCCCGATCTCGATCTTGCGCCGGATGTCGGCGTTCACCTCGCGGCGAAGGTCACCCTCGACCTTGAAGTTTTCGTCGATGTAGTCCTTCAGCTTGACGAGATCCTCGTCGCTGAGGTCCTTGACGCGGGTGTCGGCGTTCAGCTCGGCAGCAGCGATCATCTGCTTCGAGCGGGTACGGCCGATCCCGTAGATGTAAGTCAGCGCGATTTCCAACCGCTTCTCGCGGGGAAGGTCGACGCCAGCGAGTCGTGCCACTGGTGCTCCTTTTTCGGGTTCGTCTTCAGGTCTGCTCCCCGTCCGGTTCCGGAACCGACTCGCCTGTCGTGCCCGTGGCTTGCGCCCCGGGTGTCCCGGCCCCGGCCTGAAGTCCGGGGGTGCACCGGACCGCTTCCGCGGCCCGGCAGGTACGGGGAGGGTGGGTTAGCCGTCAAGCGGCCTGCTGCAGTGCGGTTCTCAGCCCTGACGCTGCTTGTGACGCAGGTTCTCGCAGATCACCATGATCCGGCCGTGACGGCGGATCACCTTGCACTTGTCGCAGATCTTCTTGACGCTCGGCTGGACCTTCACGTCTTCCTGCTTCCTGCTCTGCTCGGCTCTGGCGTGATCACTTGTAGCGGTAGACGATGCGACCACGGGAGAGGTCGTAGGGCGACAGCTCCACGACAACCCTGTCCTCCGGCAGGATGCGGATGTAGTGCTGCCGCATCTTGCCGCTGATGTGTGCCAGGACCTTGTGGCCGTTCTCCAACTCGACGCGGAACATCGCGTTGGGGAGCGGCTCGACCACGCGGCCTTCGACCTCGATGGCCCCGTCTTTCTTAGCCATGTCCTCCGCAATCCCTGATGCACGCTTGATGTGCACAGCGTGATCGGTTTTGAGCTCGAGTCCTTGCTTACTGGGTGGTGCTCGGCCACACTCGGCCCCGGGTCCATGAGGTTCGCGAGAATTCACGAGCATGCTGGAACCGGCGCATGAGCGCGCCGACTTGACAGTGTACGCAACCCGTGCAGTACCCCGTCGGCCGGGGGGCAAGAAGACCCGTGTGAGTGGCCGCTCAGGACTCTTCGGGGAGGGTGAGGACCCAGGGGCCGTCCTCGGTGATGGCGACGGTGTGCTCCCAGTGCGCGGCGCGCGAGCCGTCGAGGGTGACGACCGTCCAGCCGTCGTCCAGTTCGAGGGTTTCGCCGCTGCCGCCGGTCAGCATGGGTTCGACCGCGAGCGCCATGCCGGGCTTGAGCCGCGGGCCCTTGCCGGGTTTGCCGACGTTCGGCAGGAACGGCTCCATGTGCATCTGGCGGCCGATGCCGTGGCCGCCGTACTCGAGGATCTCGCCGTATTCGCGGCCGTCGTCCTCGCCCGCCTGGCGGGCGGCGGTCTGCACGGCGAACGAGATGTCGGTGAGCCGGGAGCCGGCGCGAACGGCCTCGATGCCCGCCCACATGGCGCGCTTGGTCGCCTCGGACAACTGCCGGTCTTTCTCGCTGACCTCGCCGATCTCCAGCGTCACCGCGGAGTCGCCGTGCCAGCCGTCGAGGATCGCGCCGCAGTCGACCGAGATCAGGTCGCCGTCGGAGAGCACCTGCTTGGCCGACGGGATGCCGTGCACGATCTGCTCGTTCACCGACGCGCAGATCGACGCCGGGAACCCGTGGTAGCCCTTGAACGAGGGCACCGCGCCGGCGTCGCGGATCGTCTGCTCGGCCAGCTCGTCCAGTTCCGCGGTGCTGACGCCGGGACGGGCAAGTTCGCGCACGGCGGCCAGGGTGCGGGCGACCACCAGTCCGGCCGCCCGCATGGCCTCCAGCTCGCCACGGGTCTTGATCTCGATCATGCGCCCGCGGCGGAGCACTTGCAGAACACGCAATCCTCCGAGATTCACGTGCGGTCGCGCAGCGCTTTCAGCACGCGGTCCGAGATCTCCTGCACCTCGCCGACGCCGTCGACCTTCACCAGGATGTCGGCGTAGTACTCGAGCAGCGGCGCAGTCTCCGACACGTACACCTGCTGGCGACGGCGGATGACATCCTCGGTGTCGTCCGAGCGGCCGCGCGACATGAGCCGGTTGACGACGACGTCTTCGGCCACGTCGAGCTGGATGACCGCGTCGAGCTTGGTGTCGGCCTCGCTCAGCATCTCGCCGAGGACCTCGGCCTGCTTGGTGTTGCGCGGGAACCCGTCGAGCAGGAAGCCCGCCTTCGCGTCCGGCTCGGCCAGCCGCTCGCGGACCATTTCGTTGGTCACCGAGTCCGGCACCAGCTCGCCGGAGTCCAGGTACCGCTTGGCCTCCTGGCCGAGCGGGGTCTCCTGGCCGACGTGCGCCCGGAAGAGGTCACCGGTCGAGATGTGCGGGATCCGCAGCTGCTCGGACAGGGCAACCGCCTGCGTGCCTTTGCCCGCGCCGGGCGGTCCGACGAGAACCAGTCGCGTCACTTCAAGAACCCTTCGTAGTTGCGCTGCATCAGCTGGCTTTCGATCTGCTTCACGGTGTCGAGCCCGACGCCGACCATGATCAGCACAGCCGTGCCACCGAACGGGAAGTTCTGGTTGTTCCCGCTGCCGGTGAGGGACAGGAAGAAGTTCGGGAGGATCGCGATGATGCCCAGGTACAGCGAGCCGGGGAGAGTGATCCGGCCCAGCACGAAGCTGAGGTACTCGGCGGTGGGACGGCCGGGCCGGATGCCCGGGATGAAGCCGCCGAACTTCTTCATCTCTTCCGCACGCTCGTCCACGTTGAACGTGATCGTGATGTAGAAGTAGGTGAAGAAGATGATCAACAGGAAGTAGAGCAGGATGTGCACCCAGCTGCTCTGGTTGACCAGGTAGTTCTGAATGAACGACTGCCAGCCCGCGTTGCTGTTCGGGTCGCCGATCAGCTGGCTGAGCAGCTGCGGCAGGTACAGCAGGGACGAGGCGAAGATGACCGGGATGACACCGGCCTGGTTCACCTTGATCGGCAGGTAAGTCGAGGTGCCGCCGTACATCCGGCGGCCGACCATGCGCTTGGCGTACTGCACCGGGATCCGGCGCTGGCCCTGCTCGACGAAGATGACGCTGGCGATGATCACCAGTCCGAAGGCGAGGACCACGACCAGCGCGATGCCGCCGCCGTTGCTGATGATGTTGGCGCCCTCGGCCGGGATGCGGGCCGCGATGTTCAGGAAGATCAGCACCGACATGCCGTTGCCGACGCCGCGCTCGGTGATCAGCTCGCCCAGCCACATCATCACCGCGGTGCCGGCGGTCATGGTGACCACGATCAGCGTCAGCGAGTAGATGCTGTTGTCCGGGATGATCGGCTGCGAGCAGCCCTGGAACAGCGTGCCGCGGTCGGCCAGCGCGACCACGCCGGTGGCCTGCAGGATCGCCAGAGCGATCGTGAGGTACCGGGTGTACTGGGTCAGCTTGTTCTGGCCGGACTGGCCTTCCTTCTTCAACTCCTCGAACCGCGGGATGACCACGGTGAGCAGCTGGATGATGATGCTCGCGGTGATGTAGGGCATGATGCCCGTCGCGAACAGCGACAGCTGCAGCAGCGCGCCGCCGCTGAAGAGGTTGAGCAGCTGGTACACGCCCTGCTGGTCCGCCTGTGCGGTACAGGCCTTCACGGCGGCGAACGAGACCCCCGGAGCCGGGATGGTTGCACCGATCCGGTAGACCGCGACGATGGCTAGCGTGAACAGGATCTTCTTGCGTAGATCCGGCGTCGCGAGAGCCGAGCGGAATGCGCTGAGCACGCGGGGGACCTCCTCGGCGTCGTCGGTCGTCCCAACCGACGATCGGCTTGGCCGGTACGAGACCGGCGGGATGTCTGACTCACTGGCAAGCCAGGAACGCTTCAGGGCAAACAGGCCCGGAAGCGTGCCGCCGACTCTAACAGCTTCGCATGGAGCCCCCGCAGCGCGTGTGCGTTTTACGTCTCAGTACGAGCCGCCCCGGCAGCCAAGAGCCGCAGGTGAGGCCGCTCGGAGCACAGATGATCACCTGTTCGGCCCGCACCATTAGGCGGGCTTTCCCACAACAGCACGGAAAAACGGCACCAAGCCGAGCCCGTGAGGGACCCCTTCACGTACTTAGATTCCCTCAAGGAGCCCTTCACGCCCCCCAACCGGCACCGGTGCACGCAAAACTCGAGGCATCCAGCCCCTCCCCCGCACCCCGATACGAAGCCTCCCTGCGGTTCGGGGGTGCTTGTCAAGGCATCTTTCCCGCCTTGACAAGCACCCCCGAACCGTCAGCACAATC
>NZ_ASXG01000168.1 GCF_000411975.1 Amycolatopsis orientalis DSM 43388 | reverse complement strand
TTTCCCGCCTTGACAAGCACCCCCGAACCGTCAGCACAATCGGGCTTCGGGGTGCCCCACGCCCCCAACCCGGGCGCAATGTCGCCCGCCAGGGCGACGAGCCGCCCGCCCCCACCCCCTCAAGAAAGCAACCGCTGCTCCTTAGCCACCGCAACCGCCCCAGCCCGCGTATCCACCCCCAGCTTCTCGTAAATCCGCCCCAAATGCGTCTTGACCGTAGCCTCGCTGATAAACAACCGCCGGGCGATCTCCCGGTTCCCCACCCCCTGCGCGAGCTGCTCGAGAATATCCCGCTCCCGATCAGTCAACGAGCGCCGAGGAGACCGCAGCTGCGCCATCATCCGATCCGCCACCGGGGCCGACAACGCGGTCCGCCCAGCCGCCGCGGCCCGGATCGCCGCGTACAGCTCGTCCGCCGATTCAGCCTTCAGCAAATACCCGGTGGCCCCGGCCGCAATGGACCGAGTGATGTCGGCGTCGGTGTCGTAAGTAGTCAACACCAGCACCCGAGGCGGCTCCGCAGCGGAACGTAGCCGCCGAATAGCTTCCACCCCGTCCATGCCGTCGCCCAATTGCAAATCCATCAACACCACATCCGGGCGCAACGCGGCGGCGAGGTTGATCGCTTCGTGCCCGGTCGCGGCCTCGCCGACGACCTCGATCCCGCCCGCCCCGGCCAGCAACGCCCGCAGGCCGGCCCGGACCATGGCGTGGTCGTCGCAGAGCACGACGCGGATCGGCTGGTCGTCAGGCATGGCTTGGTCCCAGCGGAATCGCAGCCGAGATGACGGTGCCCTGTCCGGGCGCGGATTCGACGGTCAGCCGGCCGCCGAGTTGCGCCGCCCGGGCGCGCATCGCGGGCAGGCCGTGGCCGCGGCCGTCGGCGGCCGGGGCGGCCGGGTCGAAACCGCGGCCGTCGTCGGTGATGTCCAGCACGACCTCATCGTCTAGGTACGTGAGGGTGAGCGCCACTCCCGACGCGTCCGCGTGTTCGCGCGCGTTGGCCAGCGCACCCTGCGCGATCCGCACCAAAGTGGACTGCACCCGGCTGGGCAGCGGCCGAGCCGGTCCGTCGACCTGGACCCGCACCGGCCGCGGTTCGCGTTCGGCGACGTTCCGGAGGGCTTCCTCGACCGAATGTCCGTCGAGGTCGGCGGGGGCCAGGTCCTGGACGAGGCCGCGGGCTTCGGCCAGGTTTCGCGCGCCGATCTGTTGTGCCGCATGCAAATGTTCGCGGGCCAAGTCCGGATCGGCCCACGCGCGGTCGGCCGCCTGGAGCAGCATCGCCTGGCTGGACAGACCTTGCGCCAGCGCGTCGTGGATTTCGCGCGACAGCCGTTGCCGTTCGTCGAGCATTCCCGCGCGCCGTTCGGTTTCCCGCAACCGGACCGCCTGCCGCCGCAGGTACGTGATCACCGCGGCGGTCACCGCGGCGACGGCCACCGGCACGATGGTCAGGTTCGGGTCGAAGCCGGTCGAGAGCCGGTTCTGTGAGAGCACTACCAGCGCGGTCACCAGCGTGACCAGCACCAGCGCGGGCCCGGTCGGCAGGGTGCGCAGGCCGGTGACGAACAGCGGGACCGCGCACCACGCGAAGCTCGGCGCGAGCAGCACCAGCACCACCCACAGCACGGTCACGACGGTCAGCCACGCCAGGTACGGCACGGTCACCTGCTCGGGCCCGGTGACCCGCAGCACCAGGCCGACCGCGTAGACCGCGGCCAAACCCCCGGTCAGCGCGATCACCCAGGGCGCGGCCGGTTCGCCGTGGTGGTGGTCGAGGTAGCGCACGATCGACGCGACCAGCAGCAGGAAGAACGCCGTGTGCATGGTCGCGGCCAGCCACCGCGCGTCCCGGTCGACCATCGCCGCCCTCCGTAGTTCCGTCCCGTCCCGCAGCCTGACCTGTGCGCACCCGGCCGGCATCAGCCGATCGGATGACCCGAGTGTCGGCCGTTCCTCGCCGCGAGGCGAGCCGAGACTCCGATCCGGTGCAGGCGGTCCGAAACGCACGATGAACGCATCGAAGCCGGACAAGCCAGGGAGCACCTGATGAAGAACTTCACCGCCAAGACCCGCATCGCCACTGTCGTCGGCGGCCTCGCCGTGATCGGAGCCGCCACCACCGGCGCGCTGGCCGCCAACGCCGCTACCCCGGCCGCCCCGGCGCAGGCCGCTCCCGCCCAGGCCGCGCCGAAGGGGCTGGTCCAGACCACGCGCCTGTCGATCGCCGCGGCGCAGAAGGCCGCGCAGGCCGCGCTCGACGCCGCGGAGAAGGCGGGCCAGAAAGTGTCGGTCGCGGTGGTCGACCGCGACGGCAACACCATCGTGACCCTGCGCGGCGAGGGCGCCGGCCCGCAGTCGTACTCGTCGGCCGAGGAGAAGGCGTTCACCGCGGTTTCCTGGAACGCCAAGACCTCGGAGCTGACCGGCCGGTTGCAGCAGACCCCGACGCTGAAGGACATCAAGGGCACCCTGTTCCTTGCCGGCGCGGTTCCGGTGGACGCGAACAACGCCCCGATCGCGGCGGTCGGCGTGGCCGGGGCGCCGTCGGGTGCGCAGGACGAGACTTTCGCCCAAGCCGGGGTGGACGCGCTCGGCAAGTGACGGGCGAGCCCGGCTGGGACCCCGGTGGGCCTCGTCGCCCACCGGGGTCAGGGTCTGCCGGTCCACCTGCTGGCGTATTCCGTGCGCACGGTCTGTCGCCAACGCGGTCGATCCACGCCAGCCGCGACGAACTGGCCCGGATGGCAATGGTCGAGCGGCACCTCAGCTAGCACCGCCGAACCCGGCCGTTCAGGAGGATTTCGATGCCCCGGACCGCCTCTTCCTTCCGACCCCGGTGATGCGCCTCTAGCAGATCCAGCCGAGCGCCCGCCGCCCTGATGCTCACCAGCGCGCTCGGGAACCGATGGGACGCCCGGGCGATCCGCCGGACGTGTCCGACCCGGCACGGCCTACCCGCGGAACCGCTTCACGTAGTCCTCGACGATCGGCCGTTCCGGCGCGATGATGTTGTCCGGCAGCCGGTCCAGTTCGAAGAACTCGTAGCCGGTGATCTCCGTGCCGTCCACGGTGACCTCGGTGTTCTCGACGGTCGCGGCGAACGCGGCGGTGACGTTGTGCACCTCGTCGCCGTGCGGATACCGGTAGAAGTACTCCGGTCCGGAGTAGACGCCGAGCAGTTCGAGGTCCCGCACCACCAGTCCGATTTCCTCGCGTACCTCGCGGCGGCCGGCGTCCTCATAGGACTCGCCGGGATCGAGGAATCCGCCGGGCAGTCCCCAGTCCTGGCTTTCCTCGCGGAACACCAGCAGCAGCCTGCCGCGCTCGTCGGCGATCAGCACCGAAGTGCCGGGCAGGATCAGCGGGCGGGTGCCGACTAGGGCGCGCAATTCGGCGATGTAGTTCATCAGCGGTCAGTACCTTCTCGGTCGGATTCGGCTCCGCCGCGCGGGCGGAAGGCGACTATGGGCAACTGCTGGACCATCCGGCGCCGAGCCGCGTCCGAGCCGTCGTAGCGCCAGCCCAGGAGTTTGCTCAACACCGGACGCAAGATCGGGCGCAGCAGGAGGTTGCGGCGTTCGTAGTCGGCGATCGCGTCGGCTGCTTCGAGCTCGTCGAGGATGCGGTACGCGGGCACGAACTTCCGGCGGCCGATCGCGACCTCCGCCGCCGGGGTCGCCTGGATGTTGCGGTACCAGTCCGAGGACGGGCCCAATCCGGCGATGGCCAGCACCTCGCCGGTCCGCGGACGAAGCCCGATCACCTCCAGGACCGTCCGGTAGCGGCGGCCGGACTTCCGGCCGAAGTGGGTAAGGCACAGGAAACGCTTGCCCAGCAACCATCCCAGGTCGCGGTCGTACAGCTTCGCCGGCGCTTTGAAGACCGTGCGCGCTATCCGGTTCACGATCGGACTCCCTCCTGTGCCGAATGGTGCGGGTTCGTGATGAGCGCGGCGGACTTCCCGGTCAAATTCCCGGCCACGAACCGGTCAATTCCCGGCAACCGGGCTACTTTCAGTGGGAGGCGCGGTTTGCGGACGGGCAGGAACTTTCCCCCTCGCTAAGGCTGCGTAACCAGCCCCCGCAGGACGGCGGTGACCGCCGCCGGATCCCCGCCGGGGACGAGACCGCGGTGCAGCAGCAAGCCATCGATGGTCGCCACCAGCACCTCCGTGGTGGCCTCCGGATCGGGTACCCCGCGCTCGGCGAGCCAGCGACTGACCTGCGCGCGAAACGCCAGGAGCAAGCCCCCGACCTGGTCCCGCAGCTCGTCGTCGCGCCTCGCCGCCAGGTACGCCTCGACGAACAGCACCGACAACGGGTCGACGCCGGTATCCGGCTCGACGGACCCCATCAGCGCGGACACCAGATCAGCCGGGTTCTGCGTCGCGGCCAGCGCGGGACCGACGCTCTCCAGCACCTCGCGCATCGCGTCGAGCACCGCCTCGCGCAGCAACGCCTGCAGCGACGGGAAGTGGTAGTGCACCACGCTCGGAGTCACCCCGGCCCGATCCGCCAGTACGCGGGTGCTCACCCCTGTCCAGCCACGCTCTGGCACCAGCTCCGTCGCCGCCGTCAGCAGCCGCTGCCGCACGTCCCGCCCGCGTGCCGCTGCCGGTGAAGTCATCCGCGCTCTCCTGGTCGATCGTCCCGGGCAGTCGTTAGGGCGATCGCCCTGTACGACTGCCCTGATCGTAGCGCGGGGCACCGACACCAGGAAAAACAGTCGGCCGAGGTCAGCTGGTCAGCACCGGCGCCCGCTTCCGGAGCCGCGGGCGCAGGGTGAATCCGCTGGGCTTGAGCGTCAGCGATTCGACGATCTTCAACTCATACGACGGATCTGCCTCGAAGTCGTAGCGCTGCAGCATGATCCCCAGCGCCAGCACCGCTTCGTGCAGCGCGAACTGGCGGCCGATGCACGCGCGTTCCCCGGTGCCGAACGGTTTGTACGCCTGAGCCGGACGCTTCCGCACCGCCGCCGGCTCGAAGCGGTCCGGGTCGAATTTCTCCGGATCCGGCCCCCACACGGTGGGGTCGCGGTGGAGCATCGGCAGCGGGACGATGACCGAATCGCCCTTGCGCATCGGGTATTTCCCGCCCAAGACCACGTCTTCGCGCGCTTCCCGGGAGTAGCCGGGCGCGGTCGGCCACAGCCGCATCGCCTCGTCGAGCACGCGGCGGACGTACCGCAGCTTCGCGACGTCGCCGAAGGCCGGTTCGCGATCGCCCCACACCGCGTCGACTTCCGCGCGGGCCTTCTCCAGCAGTTCCGGGTGCCGCGTCAGGTAGTACAACGCGAACGACAACGCACCGGACGTCGTCTCGTGGCCCGCGACGACGAACGTGATGGCCTGGTTGCGAATGTTCACCGGGTCGAGCTGTTCGCCCGTCACCGGGTGGCCCTCGGCGAGCATCAACCCGAGCAGGTCGCGCACCTCGCCGCCTTCCCTGCGGCGCGCTTCGATGACCTCGTCGACCAGGTTCGTCATCGTCGCGATGTCGGCCTGATTCTGCGCCGTCGACCCGGCCAGCGCCCGCCGCACGAACGGGAGTTTGACGTTCTCCAGCTGCGCGAACCGCAGCGCCCGGATCATCGCGGTGACGAACGGATGCGGTTCGGTGCGCTCGAACGACCCGAAGCGGTAACCGAAGCCCGCGAGGCCGATCGTCTCGAGCGTCAACCGCGTCATGTCGGCGGCGACGTCGACCGGACCGGTCGCCCGATCCCACGACGCGGTCAGCTCGCCGGCCACCTCGAGCATGGTCGAGTGGTAGCGGCGCATCGACTCGGCGGAGAACGCGGGCTGCAGGATGTCGTGCGCCAGCCGCCAATTCGGCTCGCGAGTGTGCGCGGTGAACAACCCGTCCCCCGCGACCGCGCGCAACCGCTCGACGCCGAGCCCGACGTGCTTGCCGAACTTCGTCTCGTCGTTGAGCTCGGAGACCAGGTCGACCCCGGTGACGAACACGATCTCGAGACCGAAGAACTTGCGAGTGAAAATCGGCCCGAGCTTCTCGCCGGCGCGCATGGTGCCCTGCAACGGCGTCCGAAGACTGGCCCCGAGCAGGTCGCCGACGACCGGAAGCCGGCCCCGCCGGTGCGGAATCGCGGTGGTGTCCAACGTTCGCTCCCCTACTGAACCCGCATCCAATAGCGTTACCATCCTCCGCTACTGAACTGGTGTCAAGTAAGCTGGGAGGATGCGGACGCGCCTGAGCACCGAACAGCGGCGCGAACAGCTGCTCACCATCGGAGCCGGCCTGTTCGCGGGCCGCCCGTACGACGAGGTGTGGATCGAAGAGGTAGCCGAAATCGCCGGCGTCTCACGCGGTTTGCTGTACCACTACTTCCCGACCAAGAAGGACTTCTTCGCCGCGATCGTCCGAGAGCAGCGCGACCAGCTGCTGAAGATGAGCGAACCCGACCCAGCGCTGCCGGTGGCTGAACAGTTGCGCGCCGGGCTGGAGGTATACCTGGAATTCGCCCGCACCCACCCCGACGGCTACCGCATCGTCCACCGCAGCGCAGGCGACGCCGACCGCGAGATCCGGGAAATCTGCGAGGCGGGAATGGCCGCCAACGCGGAGCGCATCCTGTCCGCGGTCAGCCTCCTGCGCCCAGTCACCCCGACCACCCAGCTGGCAGTCCGAGGATGGCTCTCGTTCGTGGCGACGCTGATCCTGGACTGGCTGGACGAGCCGAAGATCAGCACCGAGGAACTGCGGGACCTTTGCGCGAGGACTCTTTTCGCCGCCGTAGACGTGGACCCCAACGACATCTAACGCGACGAAGCTTCCGTGAGGGGAACCCTCGCAGACGCAGATTCCCTCAAGGACCCCCTCACGACCAGCGACCGACCGTGAAGGGCCCCTTCACGGACTTAGATTCCCTCAAGGAGCCCCTCACGCCCCGCCCAAAGACGCGGCCGAGATGCATCCACTCGGCATTCAGCGCACCCCACCCAGCGCAACATTCAGCGCAGCCCACGCACCCGATGCCGCATCGGGGCACCGCCGAAAACCGCAGCCGCCGCACCCACCGAGCAAGGGACCAGCCCCTCCCCGCACCAACCCACCCGAACCGCGCACCCACCCCATAAACCACAGCCGCTGCACCCACACCCAGCCCCCTCCCCGCACCAACCCACCCGAACCGCGCAGCCACCCCATAAACCGCAGCCACTGCACCCACCCACCGAGGCACCCAGCCCCCGCCCCGCACCCCGATACGAAGCCTCCCTGCGGGCGGTGGGTGCTTGTCAAGGCACGCTTTCCCGCCTT
>NZ_ASXG01000167.1 GCF_000411975.1 Amycolatopsis orientalis DSM 43388 | reverse complement strand
AAGGAGCGGCGGATTCACGTGGTGGTTGCAACACCTGGTGTTTGTTGGTGTGAGAGTAGTCGTGCGAGGGTTTCGGCTGGGGTGTGCCAGCCGAGGGTCTCGCGGGGTCGTCCGTTGAGTTCGGCGGCGACGCGGGCGAGGTCGTCGGTGGTGTGGCGGGACAGGTCGGTGCCTTTGGGGAAGTACTGGCGCAGCAGGCCGTTGGTGTTCTCGTTGCTTCCGCGCTGCCAGGGCGAGTGGGGGTCGCAGAAATAGATCTCCAGCCCGGTGTCCAGCGTGATGGTCTTGTGGTGGGCCATTTCGGTGCCCTGGTCCCAGGTCAGCGACCTGAGCAGCAGCGGCGGCAGGGTCTGGATCGCTTCGGTCATCGCGGTCGCGACCGCGGCTGCGTCCCGCCCGTGGGGCAAGGCCACCAGGACCGCGAACCGGGTCGAGCGTTCGACCAGCGTCCCGATCGCGGACTTGTTGTCCTTGCCCAGGACCAGATCGCCCTCCCAGTGCCCGGGGACCGCGCGGTCGGCGGCCTCGGCGGGCCGTTCGCTGATGTTGGCCATGTCCCGGATCCGGGCCCCGGACAGCCGCTGCCGTGCCCGGGCCCGGGCGCGGGGGATCCGCAGCGCCCGCCCGGTCCGCAGCGCCTGTGCCAGTTCCCGGCGCAGCGCGCCCCGGCCCTGCACGTACAGCGACTGGTAGATCGTCTCGTGCGACACCCGCATCTCCGGCCGGTCGGGGAAGTCCAGCACCAGTCTCGCCGAGATCTGCCGCGGCGACCACTTCCGGGCCAGCCCCGCCCGCACCGCCTCCCGCAGCACCGGGTCGGCGGCCAGTTTCGCGACCTTGGGGCGTTTCGCGCGCTGCTCCGCGGCGTGCTGGGCGCTGCTGGCCCGGTAACCCGAGGACCCGGTGTTGCGGGACAGCTCCCGCGACACCGTCGACGCCGGCCGCCCGAGCGCCCGCCCGATCGCGCGGACGCCGTGGCCCGCCGCCCGCAAACAGGCGATCTCCTCCCGCTCGGCCAGGCTCAACCGCACCGGCCCCGGCCGACGGGGCGCATTCCCGATCACCCCGCCAGCCTGGCGGAACAACCGCGCCCCCGTCGGCGCGGCGATCCCCACCGACCACGCCGCCGGCTTCACCGCCACCCCCGACCGCACCCGCTCCCAAAACTCCACCTGCACCGACCGCGGCAACCACCGGAACTTCCGCACCCCCGCCATCACAACCCCCCTCCAACCAGACGGTGTTGCAACAACCCCATGACCCCAAGAGCCCTTCACGGA
>NZ_ASXG01000166.1 GCF_000411975.1 Amycolatopsis orientalis DSM 43388 | reverse complement strand
ACTGGGCCAACCGCGACGACCTGACCCTGGCCAAGCAGCTCGGCTGGGTTCCGCCGAGCCCGGCGTTCCTCGTCCGCATGGCGCTGGCCAAACGCCGCGCTTCCGCGTGAGCCGCACCTCGGTGCTGCCGCGCGGGGCCGGGTGCCCGCTTCCTAGCTGTCGAGTTCGAGACTGCTGAAAGCCATTCCTTGTCGCGCCGCCGTTGTCGATGGCGACGATTGCCTCATCGCGGATGTCGGCGAGACCGTCTGCTGGTGCTATCGCGCTGCCGGGTTTCCGGCGGGGTGGCCGGGCGCGGGCAGGAGGCCTCGGATCCGGGCGGCGACGAGTCGCGGTTGCTCGGCGTGGACGAAGTGTGCGGAGTCGACGGTTTCATGGCGTCCGGCTGGCAGGGTTTGCGCGTAACGGCGTTGGTGTTCGCGGATCGCGGCGTTCTGGCGTTCCCGCCCTTTCGCGGCGCGGCCGGCGGACAGCACGATCGTGGGGCATTCCGGGAGCCGGGGCGGCCGGGCGCGCAGCTGGCGGATGCCCTCGGCGACAATCCGCATTTCCGCGCGGGTCTGAGCGATTCCGGTCGGAGTGAAGTCCTCGGCGAGCATTGTCCGGTAGGTGCGGTCGGCGTAAAGGCGCCGGAGGTTGCCGCCGAAGAGCCGGGCCAGCGGACGGAACCGGCTGAGCGCCTGCGTCACCGCCAGCGCGCGGTCGATCTTCGCCGTGGTGCGGTCCCAGGTGTCGTACACCGGGGATGTCTCCGGTGTGGGGTCGACGAGCAGCAGGCCCCGCAGCCGGGGGCCGAGGCGTTCGGCTGCGGCGCGGGCGACCAGCCCGCCCATGCTGTGCGCGACGAGCACGAACTCGCCGGGAACCACGGCTTCGGTCATCGAGACCAGATCGGCGGCCAGGTCGTCGAGGCCGAGCTGCCGGCCGGCCGGGCCGCTGCGGGTCCGCCCGGCGCGGTCGTAGGTCACCAGCCGCGCCTCGCCGGCCAGCAGGGGCAGCAGCGGGTCCCAGCACGTCCGGCCGCAGCCGCTGCCGGCCTCGAAGACCACCTGGCCCGGCCCCTCGCCGGATTCCTCGACGTAGACCGCCCGGCCGGGCACGGGGATCCGTCTTCCGGGGATGTCGCGCATGGCTCCTCCTCGCCCAACGATTTCACCTTCGATAATGGTATCGCATATGAAATAGTGAAGGGGTGAAAACGGCTGATCTGCTCCTGCATCCCGTCCGCCTGCGCATCGTGCACGCCCTGGCCGGCGGACGGGAGCTGACCACCACGCAGCTGTGCGCCCGCCTGCCGGACGTGTCGAAGGTGACCGTGTACCGGCAGGTCGCTCCGCTGCTCGAGGGCGGCTTCCTGGAAGTGGCCGAGGAGCACCGGGTGCGCGGGGCCGTGGAGCGCCGCTACCGGCTGCGGCAGGACCGGCCTGTGATCGACGCGGACGCGGCCGCCGAGATGACGCTCGAGGACCACCGCCGAGGGTTCGCCGTCGCGATGGCCGTCCTGATCGCCGAGTTCGACGCCTACCTCGACCGTGCGGGCGCGGATCCGGCCGCGGACGGGGTGTCCTACCGGCAGGGCGTCCTCTGGCTCAGCCCCGGCGAACTCGCCGAGATGACCCGCAAAATGCTCGACGTGCTACGGGATTCGGTCGGCAACGAGCCGGCGCCTGGCCGGGTGCCGTACCTGCTCAGCCCGGTCCTTTTCCCCGCCGCGCCCGAGCCGGACGCGACGCCGTAACGCTGTGAAACGGCCGTTCTCGGCTGCTCTGGTTGTGCCCATGCTGCAAGCGTCGGCCAGGGCTCGGTAATGCGACGCGGTCGGCGGTCAGGCGCGGTCACGGACGATCGGTGAGATACCCGCCCATGGCGGTGAAATACTCCGCCGCCGGAAGTTCCCGGTCATCAGCCGTCCGGACGCGTTCGATCCGCAGGCCCGGCGACTGGCCGCGCCGCGCGTCCCGGCCCGCGACGACGACCACGCCCTCGCCTTCGCGGATGAAGATGCGGCCCGGCGTCCCGCCGTAGTGCCCGTCCGAAACCGAAGCCCGCACGATGCGCAGTTGCTTGCCGCGGTGGTAGGTGAAGGCGTTGGGGTACGGGTCGGACTGGGCGCGCACCAGGCGGTCCAGCTCCTCCGCGGACCACGTCCAGTCGATGAGGCTGTCGCGCGGGGCTCGCTTGTGGAAGAAGCTCGCCTTCGTCCGGTCTTGGGGGATCGGGACGACGGTGCCCGAGGCGATGAGGCCCAAGGCTTCCGTGACGAGCGGTTCGATGAGGTCCACGGTGCGGTGGAACAGATCCGTGGCGGTGTCGCGCGGGCCGACCGCGACCGCGCGCTGGGCGACGATGTCGCCCGCGTCCAGTTCGCCGTTCATCATGTGCGCGGTGACGCCGACTTCCGGCTCGCCGTTGATCAGCGCCCAGATGATGGGGGAGAAGCCGGCGTAGGCGGGCAGCAGCGAGTCGTGGACGTTGAGGGTGCCGTGGCGCGGCAGGTCGAAGATCTCCGGCGGCAGCCAGGTGCGCCAGTTGTTCGCGACGATCAGGTCCAGGTCCGCCGCCTTCAGTTCGGCGAGCAGTTCGGCGTCGTCCGGGCGGGTGCGCAGCAGGGTCCGGATTCCGTGCTCCCGCGCCAGTCCGGCGACCGAATCGCTCCAGATCCGTTCGTACGCGTGGTCGCTCGGCGGGTGGGTGACCACCAGCCGCACGTCGTGGCCCGCGTCGAGGAGGGCCTTCAGGGTGCGGTGTCCCCAGGTCTGGTAGCCGAACATGGCCACGCGCATCGGCGGTGCACCTTTCGTGGTCGGGACGAACATCACCCGGACAGTACTAGTTGAGGCTTACCTAAGTTAGGTTAGGGTTCCTTGAGCAGTGATCAGTCGGAAACGGTGATGCGGCAGTGCCGCGCTAGGGGACTTTCATGCCACGAGCAGGGGCCGAGGACAGCCAGGTGCCGGTGTACGACGTGGTCGGAGTCGGGTTCGGGCCGTCCAACCTGGCGCTCGCGATCGCCCTCGCCGAGCACAACGCGGGCTCCGGGGAGACGGTCACGGCGCACTTCCTGGAGCGCCAGCCCCGCTTCGGCTGGCATCGCGGGATGCTGATCGACACCGCGACCATGCAGGTTTCGTTCCTCAAGGACCTCGTGACGATGCGGAACCCGGCCAGCGAATTCACGTTCCTCGGCTACTTGCACGAGAAGGGGCGCCTGGTCGATTTCATCAACCACAAGACCCTGTTCCCGCTGCGCGTCGAGTTCCACGACTACTTCGAATGGGCCGCGGCGAAGGTCGACGACCTCGTCTCCTACGGCAGCGAGGTCGTCTCGGTCGAACCGGTGCGCGACGGCGGCGAGATCGCGTTCTTCGACGTGCGCGCCGAAGCCGACGGCGAAATCACCGAACTGCGGGCGCGGAATCTCGTGCTGGGCACCGGATTGCGCGCGAAGCTGCCGGACGGGGTCGTCGCCGGGGAAAGGATCTGGCACAACAGCGAGCTGCTGCACCGCGTCGAGTCGTTGCGGGGCACGGACGCACGGCGGTTCGTGGTGGTCGGCGCCGGGCAGAGCGCGGCCGAGGTCGCCGCCTTGCTGCACGACGAATTCCCGCGCGCGGAGGTGTGCGCGGTATTTGCTCGGTACGGCTACAGCCCGGCCGACGACAGCGCGTTCGCCAACCGGATCTTCGACCCCGAGGCGGTCGATTCCTTTTACGCGGCAAGCGAACCGGTCAAGGAACGCCTGATGCGCTACCACGGCGCGACAAACTACTCCGCGGTCGACCTCGACCTCATCGACGAGCTGTACCGGCGGCGCTACCAGGAGAAGGTTCTCGGCGTGGAACGGTTGCGGCTGTTCAACGTTTCGCGTCCGGTCGAGGTGGTCGACCAGGGCACGCACGTGCGCGCGACGGTCGAATCGCTGGCGACCGGCGAACGTTCGGTGCTGGACGCGGACGCGGCCGTCTACGCGACCGGCTACCTGCCCGCGGACCCGACGCCGCTGCTCGGCGAGCTGGCCGGCCAGTGCCGCCGGGACGGCGAGGGCCGGCTGAAGGTCGAACGCGACTACCGGATCGCCACCGATCCGGCCGTGCGCGGCGGTCTCTACCTCCAGGGCGGCACTGAGCACACGCACGGGATCACGTCGTCGCTGCTGTCGAACACCGCGGTCCGGGTGGGAGAGATCCTGCAGTCCATTGTGGAGCGCCGGGAGGCCGAATCCGATCCGGTGGAGTACGCGGTCAGCGGGATCCGCTGAAGAAGGGACTATGCCATGACGAATCCGTTCGAAAACCCCGACGGCGTTTACCGGGTTCTCGTGAACGACGAGGGCCAGCACAGCCTGTGGCCGGACTTCGTGGCCGTGCCGGACGGCTGGCGGACCACCTTCGGCCCGGACACGCGCCAAGCCTGCCTGGACCACATCGAGCGGACTTGGACCGATCTGCGTCCGCTCTCTCTCGTGGCGCACGACGAATCCTGAGCCCACAAGGAACTCAGCTGCTCTCAGTTCCGGTGGCTGCGCAGGCCGGACCAGGCGGTCCAGAGCGTCGCGTACCGGCCGCCGGCTGCGACCAGTTCGTCGTGCGTGCCGGACTCCACGACGACTCCGGCGTCCAGCACGACGATGCGGTCCGAAGCCGCCGCCTGGGTCAGCCGGTGCGCGACGATGAGGCCGGTGCGGCCTTCGAGCGCTGCGGCCGCGGCGGCTTCCAGCGTTTTCGCGCCGGCGCTGCCCGCTTCGGCGGTGGCTTCGTCGAGGATCGCCACCGGCGGGTCGGCCAGCACCAGCCGGACCAGCGCCAGTTGCTGGGCCTGCGTGACGGTCAGCCGATGCCCGCCTTCGCCGACCACCGTCGCGAGCCCGTCCGGCAACGCCTCGACCCATTCGGCAGCGCCGACCTTGGCGAGTGCGGCGCGGAGATCGTGGTCGCTGGCGTCGGGAGCGGCCAGGCGGAGATCGTCGGCCAGCGGGCCGCTGAAGACGTGCACCTCCTGGCTGATCAACGCCACCGCGCGCCGGGTGGCGGCCGGGCCGAGCTGGTCGAGCGGGACGCCGCCGACGGACACCGTGCCGTTGCTGGCCTGGTGGATCCCGGCGATCAGCTTGGCGAGCGTCGTCTTTCCGGCCCCGCTCGCCCCCACCAGTGCGACGCGCTCGCCCGGCGCGACTTCGAGGTCGACGTCGCGCAGCACCGGATGCGAGTCCACATAGGAGTGTCCGAGGCCGGCCGCCTGCACCGACGCGTCGACCCGACGGCCCGCCTGGGCCGGTTCGGCCGGTGCGGGCAGATCCGCCACCCCGATGAGCCGGGACAGGCTCGCCGTCGCCGCCTGCGCGTCGTCGACCAGGGCGAGTGCGGTGTTGATCGGCCCGAAGAGGCTGTGGAAGTACAACGCGGCCGCCGTCGCGACCCCGACCGTCGCGAGATTCGCGCCGACTAAAAGGAAACCGGCGGCGAGCACCGCGGAGAGACCGACGAATTCGGCGATATTCAGCCGGCCGTAGAACCGGGTGGCGAGGCGGACCCCGCGCAACGCGAGCTCCACCGCGCTGGTGGAGCGCGCGCGGACCCGGTCGACATGCGCGCCGGCGAGCCGGAACGCGCGGACGGTTTTGGCTCCGCCGATCGTCTCGAGAAGCTGTTGCTGCTGCGCTCCGACGGCGGCTCGCTGGGCGGCGTACAGCGGGGTCGCTCGGCGGACGTACCAGCGGACCGTGTGCAGCTGGATCGGGACCGCCAGCAGTGCCGCGGCGAGGAAACGCCAGTCGAGGATCGCCATCGCGGCCAGGGTCAGCACGATCGTCAGCACCGAACGGGCCAGCGCGGGCAGTGCTTGCCGGACGGCTTCGGCGACGACCGAGACGTCGTTGGTGACCCGCGCCGTCAGGTCGCCGGAACCAGCCTTTTCGACCTGCTCCAGCGGCAGGCCGAGAGCCCGGTCGACGAACCGCTCGCGCAGGTCGGCGAGCATGGTTTCGCCGAGCCGGGCGAGCATCGAGACGCCGATGGCGGTGGCGACCGCGGAGGTCGCGGCGACCAGCACGAGCCCGGCCACCGGGTAGCCGAGCGCGGAAACGGGCTGCCGGGTGGCGACGAGGTCGACGACGCGGCCGAGCAGGGGAGCGGTGAGCAGGCCGAGCGCGGTCGCGCCGACCACGAAGGCGAAGGACCCGATCGCGCGGCCCTTCGCTTGCCGCAGCAGGTCGAGCAGGACCGCCCGGATGCGCGGCCCGGCGGCGACGGGCAGGAGTTCGCGTTCGGTCACGAGAGCACCGCCGCTCGGTAGGCTGCCTCGGCGCGGACCAGTTCGGCGTGGCTGCCTTCGGCGACCACGTGGCCGTCGTGGAGTAGTACGACGCGGTCGGTGGCGGAGAGCAGTGCTGGGCTGGTGGTGACCAGGATGGTGGTGCGGTTTCGCCGGAGCTCCGCTACTCCGGCGGCGATGCGGGCTTCGGTGACGGTGTCGACGGCGGTGGTTGGATCATGCAGGACCAAGACCGGGGCCTCGGTGGCGAGCGCCCGCGCGAGCGCGACCCGCTGTCGTTGCCCGCCGGACAGCGAGCGCCCGCGTTCGGAGACGGCGGTGGCGGTGCCGGAGGGGAGAGTCGCGGCGACTTCGTCGGCGGCGGAGGCGGCGAGGACTCCGTCCGGGACGCCGGACATTCCGCCGCGGACGTTGTCTTCCACGGTGCCCTCGAACAGATCCGTGTCGTGCGCCGCGACGAGGACGACCTCGCGGAGCCGATCAGGATCCACAGTGGACAGATCCACCGCGTCGACGCGGACGGCGCCGGCGCGAGGATCGGCGAACCGGCCTAGGCAGTCGAGGAGATCGATCGCCGTGGCGGGGTCGGTGGTGACGACGCCGAGCAGCTCGCCGGGCGGGACAGTGAGGTCGAACCCGCGGAGTTTTCCGTGTGAGACGGCGGAAAACGTCACGCTGCCGCGAGCCGGGGCGGGCAGCTCGCCCGTTCCTTCGGGCACTGCTGGCGGCGCGCTGAGCACAGCGGCGACCCGGCTGGCGGAGGCGCGGCCTTGGGCGAGCTGGCCGTTGACCCAGACGAAGACGGTGAACGGCGTCTGCAGGAACTGGGCCAGCCCGACCGCGGCGACGAGATCGCCGACGGAAATCTCGCCGCGGGCCGCCAGCGAGCCGCCGACCAGCGCGACGATCGCGATGAAGATCCCGGTCAAGGCGAGCAGCGCGCCGTTGTGCCACGCCTGGGCGCGGGCCGCGCGGACGGTCGCCCGCAGCGAATCCCGGCTGGTACGCCGATAGCGGGCGGTTGCCGCCGGTTCCGCGCCGATGCCCTTCAGCACCCGCAGCCCGCTGACCAGGTCGGCCGCGACCCCGGACGCGTGCGCGGCGCGTTCCTGCTCCAGTTCGCTGCGCTTCTCGAGCGGCTTGCCGACGAGGTGCGCGAGGAACAGCAGCGGTGGGGTGCCGAGGAGGACAAGCAACCCGAGCGGCACGGACATCCGCAGCAGCACCACCGCGCTCACGACCAGCCCGGCCAGTGCGGCGATGCCGAACGGCAGCACCGCGTTGATCATCCCGACCCGGCGGGCGTCCGAGGTCCCGACGCTCACCAGTTCCCCGGCGAGCGAACCGTTCTGCGCGCCGCCGCGCGGGTGCAGGACCCGACGGCTGACCGCGAGCCGGATCTCGTGCGCGGCTCGCTCGGACGCGCGTTCGGCGGCCCGCGCGCCGAACCGGTAGCTGAAGGAGAGCACGAGGAAGACGACCGCCAGCACGGCCAGCCAGCCGAGGAGGGTGAGTGCCGAGCTGTCGGCGACGGCTCGGTCCAGCACCACGCCGATCACAGCCGGGACGAGCGCTTCGCCGCCCTGGTGCCCGGCGGCGAGGACAGCCGCGGCGAGGACGGATTTCCGTTGCCCGGCGAGCGCACTGCGCAGGACGTCCCGGCCGCTGGTCATCGACGCCTCCGTTCGCGGACGAGGCCGGTCCGGTCGCCGGTTCCTCCCTTCGTCCACTAGCGAAGGCTAGCCTAACCTTTGGCTTGGGCAGTCCCGGGAGCCGCGGCGAGGACGTGTCACCGGCGCGCTGCCTCCGGCGGCTGTTCTCCGGCCGAGACGACTGCGGGTTCGGGTTCGCCGAAGCGGGCCAGCGCGAGCGCGGCGGCCACCGCGAGCACGAACCCGAGCAGCGCGACGACAGCGAAGCCGGGCCGCGTCCGATCGCCGAGCAGCAGCACGCCGACCAACGAGGGCATGACGGTCTCGCCGAGCACCATCATCGCGGTGGCAGTGGTGACGCCGCCGCGTTGGAGAGCAGTGGCGAAGAACAACATCGCCAGCGCGCCGGCCACAGCGACGACGTACAGCGCGGGGTCGCGCAGCAGGTCGAGCGGCGCGAGGCTCGGGATGACCCGGCCCGCCACCGCGACCAGCCCGAAGCACAGCCCGGCGACCAGCCCGAGCCCGGCGGTGCGGACGCGTTCGCCGGCCCGGCCGACGAGGAGCCCGGCGATCCCGAGGACCGCGGCGGCCCCCGCCAGGGTCAACCGGAAGCCCAGGCCGACCTCGCTGGAACCCTCGCTCTCCGCGGACGAACCGAGCAGCGCGAGACCGGCGACCACGACGCCCACCGCAGCCCACTCCCGAGCCCCGAGCCGGACGCCGAAAACCCGCACCGCGACGGCCGTCACCGCGAGGCTCGCGGCTTGCGTGGCCTGCACGAGAAACAGCGGGAGCACGTGCAGGGCGGCGATCTGCGCGATGAATCCGACGCCGTCGAGCAGCAGGCCGACGACGAACTTCCACTGCCGCAGCACCCGCAGCAGCAGGCGCGGGTCGACCCCGGCTCCGCCCTCGTCGGGCGCGGCCTTCGCGGCCACCGCCTGCATCACCGAAGCGACGCCGTAGGCCACCGCGGACAGCAGCGCGCACAGAAATCCCCACACCATGACACCGAGCGTATTCCTCTCCGCTGCCAGTAGGGTCGGTGCCATGGCGGAGGTAGCGCGCGTCTGGCCGGATCCGCTCGACGGCGACGAGTTGACCCTGCAGACGCGGTTCCTCGACTTCCTGCGGGCGACCGCGGTACGCAAGGTCACCGGCCTGACCAGGGAGCAAGCGGCCGCGACGCCCTTGCCGAGTTCGCCGCGGACCAGCGCGCTGGGCGTGCTCAAGCACCTGACCGCGGTCGAGCGGTGGTGGCTGGTGATCGAGGCGGGCGGAGCCGCCGAGCCGTCGCGGTGGGCGGGCTCGCCGGACCCGAGCTGGGACCTGACGCCGGAGGACGACGTCGCCGGAGTGATCGCCGCGTATCGCGCGGAGTGGGACCGGGCGGCCGCGGCGTTGGCCGGGCTCGCTCCGGAGGAGCGGACGCGCCGGTCCGGGGACTTCACCGTCCGCTGGGTGCTCGCGCACGTCGTGCAGGAGACCGCGCGGCACGTCGGGCACCTCGACGCGCTGCGGGAACTCGCCGACGGCTCCGTGGGCGAGTGACCGGCGACCGTTAGGCTGCGGGGCATGGCAGACCAGCTCTACTTCCGCCAGTTGCTCGCCGGCCGCGATTTCGCCGTCGGGGACCCGGTCGCGACCCAGATGGTGAATTTCGCTTACCTGATCGGGGACCGCGAAGCGGGCGAGGCGGTGCTGGTCGACCCGGCGTACGCGGTCGGTGACCTGGTCGAGACGCTGGAAGCCGACGGGATGCGGCTGACCGGCGTGCTCGCGACCCATCACCACCCCGACCACGTCGGCGGCGACATGATGGGATTCTCCCTGCCGGGGATCGCCGAGCTGCTCGCGCTGCGGCAGGTGCCGATCCACGTCAACGCGCAAGAGAGCGAGTGGGTGCGCCGGGTGACCGGGGTGTCGGACACCGATCTGCGCGCCCACGAGCACGACGACGTCGTGACCGTCGGCTCGATCGGCATCCGGCTGCTGCACACGCCCGGGCACACGCCGGGCAGCCAGTGCTTCCTGGTCGGCGACCGGCTGGTTTCCGGCGACACGCTGTTCCTGGAGGGCTGCGGCCGCACCGACTTCCCTGGCGGCGACGCGGACGCGATTTACCGCAGCCTGCAATGGCTCGCGACCTTGCCCGGGGATCCAGTGGTGTATCCGGGGCACCAGTATTCGCCGGAATCGTCGGCGTCGCTGTCGCGGGTGAAGAGCTCGAACTTCGTGTTCCGGCCCCGGTCTCTCGAGGAATGGCGGATGATGTTCGGCGGCTGAGCCGGGTTCCGGTTCAGCCGCCCGAAGCGGTGCCAGCAAGGCACTTACGAGCCGGACGCGCCGTCGGGGCGCACGGTGCGGGTTGCGGGCGAAGAACGCTTGCGGTGCCGGGAAAATGACCATGGTGATCTTGTACCGCACGGCACCGACAATTTCGTGCTGAGCGCGGTCCGCCGGTGGCTCGACCGAGGCCGGTGCCCAGAGCTGGAGCGGCCGAGCAACAGCCGGAAGCGGCTCATGTTCGGCAGCGGACCGGGAAATCCGTCCCGCATCCCGGGCATCGGCGTACCCGCCCGGTGAACAAAGCCCGTACACCGCCGCGCGGATTCCAGTGCGTGAGAGCGCTCCGGCACGACATTGACTTCACCCGTCCGGGGCTCGAAGCTCGGGGGCATGAAGCGCGGCGTCCTCCTCGTCTGCCGCCTGCACGTCGACCTCCGGCAGCAGGCGAGCGCGGTCTGTCTGTCCCGCCGCTGAATCCCTTTCCCTGAACCGAAAACCCCACCCGGGAGAAATCCGTGTCGATTTCCACCACGGGCGTGCTGCCGCGCGCCGAAACGGCCGCGCCGAAGCGGGCGCGAAGGCGGCGGTGGCCGTCGCTGCGCCGCTGGATCAGCCCGGTCGCGCTGGTCGCGGCGTGGCAGATCGCCAGCTCGACCGGCGCGTTGCCGCCCGACAAACTCAGCTCGCCCTGGACCGTGCTGCAAGCCGGGGTCGACGTCGCGCGCAGCGGCGAACTCGGCAGCGCGTTCGCGGTTTCGCTGGGCCGCGTCGGCGCGGGATTCGCGCTCGGGGCGTTCGCCGGACTGCTGCTCGGGGCCGTCGCGGGCTTGTCCCGCTGGGGCGAGGCGCTGGTCGACCCGCCGGTGCAGATGCTGCGCACCTTGCCTTTCCTCGGGTTGATCCCGCTGTTCATCCTGTGGTTCGGGATCGGCGAGGAGACCAAGATCTTCCTGGTCGCGCTGGGCGTGGCGTTCCCGCTGTACCTGAATGTCCACTCGGGAATCCGCACCGCCGATCCGCAGCTCCTGGAAGCCTCGCGGGCGCTGGGCTTCACCCGCGCCGAACGGCTCTGGCACGTCGTCCTGCCGGGGGCGCTGCCGCAGACGCTGGTCGGGTTGCGGCAGTCGCTCGGGGTCGCGTGGCTGGCGCTGATCGTCGGCGAGACGGTCAACGCGGACGCCGGGATCGGTTATCTCATCAACAATGCCCGCGAATTCCTGCGCACCGACGTCGTGGTGGTCGGGCTCGTGGTCTACGCCGTGCTGGGCCTCGTCACCGACGCGCTCGTCCGGCTGCTCGAAAGGAGGGCCTTGCGATGGCGAGCCCGGTAGTGGAGGTCCGCGACCTGGGGAAGAAGTTCGGCGACCGGACCGTCCTCAGCCGACTCGACCTGGACATCGGCCGCGGCGAGTTCGTCGCGCTGCTCGGGCGGAGCGGGTCCGGGAAGTCGACGCTGCTGAAGGTGCTGGCCGGGCTGGATCCGGACATCGAGGGCACGGCCGGCGTCGACGGGACGGTTTCCGTCGCGTTCCAGCAGCCGCGGCTGCTGCCGTGGCGGAAGGTCTGGCGCAACATCGTGCTCGGGCTGCGGCAGGACAACGACCGCGCGGTGGCGGAGAAAGCGCTGGCGGAGGTGCGGCTGGCGGACCATGCCGACAAGTGGCCGCTCACGCTTTCCGGCGGGGAGGCGCAACGGGTTTCGCTGGCCCGGGCGCTGGTGCGCGAGCCGGATCTGCTGTTGCTGGACGAGCCGTTCGGCGCGCTCGACGCGTTGACCCGGCTGACGATGCACCGGCTCGTCGAGGATCTGTGGCGCACCCACCGGCCCGCGGTGCTGCTGGTGACGCACGACGTCGACGAAGCACTGGTGCTCGCCGACCGGATTCTCGTCCTGGGCGAAGGCCGCATCGTCGCCGAACACGTTCTCGGCCAGCCGCGTCCGCGGAAGGCCGCCGACAATGCCGAGGTGCGCAGCCGCGTCCTGGCCGATTTGGGAGTGACCGAAAGTGCACCTGCGTAACGTCCTGGCCGCGGCGCTTTTGCTGACCGGGCTCGCCGCCTGCTCGTCGTCCGCTTCGGACGGTCGCGCGCCGGTGCCCGCCGCGGTGTCGCCGGCGGAACTGAAGAAGGTCACGCTTCGGGTGGGCGACCAGAAGGGCGGGGTGAAATCCCTTCTGACCGCGGCGAATCAGCTGGCCGGGGCGCCGTACCGGATCGAATGGTCCACGTTCACGTCCGGCCCGCCGCTGCTGGAGGCGGCGTCCGCGGGAGCGATCGACGTCGGCCGGGTCGGCAACACCCCGCCGATTTTCGCCGCGGCCTCGAAGGCGAAGATCTCCGTGGTGAGCGTCGCGAAGAGCAACGTGGAGCGGGAAACCATTCTGGTGCCGCCGGATTCGCCGCTGACCGACGTGGCTTCGTTGCGGGGCAAGACGGTCGGGGTCGCGAAGGGGAGTTCGGCGCACGGGCAGCTGCTCAACACGCTCAAGAAGGCCGGTCTGTCCACTAAGGACATCAAGATCTCGTTCCTGCAGCCGTCCGAGGCGTTCGCGGCGTTCACTCAGCATCAGATCGACGCGTGGGCGATCTGGGATCCCTACACCGCACAAGCGCAGATCGACGCGCACGCCCGCGTGCTCGCCGACGGCCGCGGCGCGTCCAACGGGCTCGCCTTCGAGACGGCCAGCACCACCGCGCTCGCCGATCCGGGCAAGAACTCGGCGATCAAGGACTTCGTGCAGCGTGTCGTGAAAGCCCAGCTGTGGGCGAATTCGCATCCCGACGAATGGGCGCGCGCGTGGGCGGCGGAGACCGGGCTGAAGCTCGAGGTCGCGAAGAAGGCCGTGTCCGCCGGGCGGGACCGGCCGATCCCGCTGGACGACGCCGTCGTCGCGTCCGAACAACAGCTCGCCGACGCGTTCACGAACGAGGGCACGCTGCCCGGGAAGGTCGACTTCGCGGCGTTCGTCGACCGCCGATACGGGCCTGACATCGAAGCCGCGAGGAGGAACGGATGAGCGTCACACTGCACTGGTTCCTGCCGACCACCGGGGACGGCCGGACGATCGTGGAACGCTTCCACGCCAACAAATCCCAGGGTCCGAGCGCGCAGCGGCCGGCGGACCTGGACTACCTCGCGCAGGTCGCCCGCGCGGCCGAGCGGCTCGGTTTCGAGGGCGTGCTGACCCCGACCGGCACCTGGTGCGAGGACGCCTGGCTGACCACCGCCGCGCTGATCCGGGAGACGAGCAAGCTGAAATTCCTGGTCGCGTTCCGGCCGGGCGTCATCTCGCCGACCCTCGCCGCCCAGATGGCCGGCACGTTCCAGCGGCTGTCCGGCGGCCGGGTGCTGCTGAACATCGTGACCGGCGGCGACGCGATCGAACAGCGCCGCTTCGGCGACTGGCACGACCACGACGCCCGCTACGCCCGGACCGACGAGTTCCTCTCGATCGTGCGCGGCGTGTGGTCGGGCAAACCGTTCGATTTCGCCGGCGACCACCTGCGCGTCGAAGGAGCCACGACGCTCGCCGCGCCGGATCCGGTGCCGCCGCTGTACTTCGGCGGTTCCTCGGCGGCGGCGCTCCCGGTCGCCGCGCGGCACGCCGACGTCTACCTGACCTGGGGCGAGCCGCCCGCGCAGGTCGCGGAAAAGATCGGCAAGGTGCGGGAACTGGCGGAACAGGCCGGCCGGACGGTCCGCTTCGGGGTCCGGCTGCACACGATCGCGCGCGACACGTCGGCCGAGGCTTGGGCGGAGGCGCAGAAGCTGCTGGACGCGTTGAGCCCGGAGCAGATCGCGAAGGCCCAGTCGCAGCTGGCGGCGAGCGAGTCGGTCGGGCAGCAGCGGATGGTCGCGCTACACGGCGGCCGAGCCGGGACTGCAGCGCGGGAGCTGGAGATCCATCCGCATCTGTGGGCCGGGATCGGGTTGGTGCGCGGGGGTGCCGGAACGGCTTTGGTGGGGAGCTACGCGGAAATCGCGGATCTCATCGAGGAGTACCACGCCGCCGGGGTGTCGGAGTTCGTGCTGTCCGGCTATCCGCATCTGGAGGAGGCGTACTGGTTCGGCGAGGGAGTGCGGCCGGAGCTGGCGCGGCGCGGGCTGCTCGACGAGGTGCCGGTGGTGCACACGGTGCCGGGGGAGCGGGCGGTGGCTGCGCTGTAGAGGCTCGTGAGCGGCCTTGCCGGGGAGAACCGGCGAGGCCGCTCACGCGTCGACGTCGCCGGGCAGCAGGTACGGCACCCCGATCCGCCGCCGGAGCGCGAGGTGCATCATCGCGCGGCCGCCGAGTTCGAGGTCGTCCTCGAGCGCCTTGAGCGCGGTCTCGCCGCCGGCCCGCAGCTGGTCGACGAGGTGCCGGTGCGTCGCCGCCAGGTGGGCGGCCGACGACTCGGCCCGGATCGTCGCGAGCATGCAGTTGAGTTCGTTCGCGCAGGCCCGGTGCGCGGCGACCACGCGAGGGTTTCCGCTGGCGGCCACGATCTCGGTGTGCACCGCGCTGTGCGCCTCGATCACGTGCCGCCACGGGGTTTCGGCGGTCATCGACTCGAGCCGCCGGACGGCCTCGTCGACCGCGTCGAAGCTCGCGTTCTGGAGCAGCGCGAGCCGCAGGGCGCCGAGTTCCAGGATCGATCGGTACGAGCACATCGCGTCGATGCGTTCGGCGGTCACGGCGGGGACGACGATTCCCTTGTTGCGCTGGTGTTCTAGCAGTCCCTCGGACACCAGCGTCTGCAGGCCGGCGCGCACCGAATGACGGCCGGCGCCGAAACGCGCGCTCAGCGACTCCTCGGTGAGCCGCGTTCCGGGTTCGAGGAGGCCGTCCAGGAGATCGTCGCGAAGGGCTTGCGCGATGCTCCCCGGCGTACTGCCCGCCTGTTCGCGCACTTCGCCACTCGTTTCCGCAGAACTTGCCACCGCGACTGCCGATCTTAGCCGACCCGGCCGTCAAAGCCGGGAGGGCAGCCGCAGGGAGGCGTGGTCCGAGCTGATCTCGTCGGTGCGCGTGACGCCGAGAAGCCGCAGCGTGCGCAGGTACTCGGCGCGGAGGATGTCGATCGCGCGCTCGACGCCTTGCTCGCCCGCGGCCATCAGGCCGTAGAGGTAGGCGCGGCCGACCATCGCCGCCGACGCGCCCAGCGCCCGCGCGGCGACCAGGTCGGCACCGGTCCGGACGCCGGTGTCGAGGATGACCTCGCAGTCGTCGCCGACGGCGTCCACGACGCGCGGCAGGAGTTCGAGCGGGGTCGGCGCGCGGTCGAGCTGACGGCCGCCGTGGTTCGAGAGCACCAGGGCGTCGACGCCGGAACCGGCCATCACCTCGGCGTCCGCCACGCTCTGGATTCCTTTGACGATCAGCTTCCCCGGCCACAGCTCGCGCAGCCACCGCAGGTCTTCGACGGTCAGCGACGGGTCGAACATCGTCCCGATCAGCTCTTCGACCGTGCCGTCGAAGTTGTGCAGCGCGGCGAACTGCAGTGGTTCGGTGGTCAGCAGGTTCATCCACCAGGACGGCCGGACCGCGATGCCGGCGAGGGTGCGGACCGTCAGCGTGGGCGGGATGGTCAGTCCATTCCGGACATCGCGCATCCGCGCCCCGCCGATCGGAGTGTCGACGGTCAGGACGAGCGCTTCGTACCCGGCTTCCGCCGCGCGTCCCACCAGCGCTTCGCTCGCGGCTCGGTCCTTCCAGAGATAGAGCTGGAACCACTGCCGCGCGGACGGCGCGCACGCCCGGACGTCTTCCAGGTCGGTGGTTCCCATCGTCGAAAGCACATACGGGATCCGGGCTCGGGCGGCCGCTCGGGCGACGGCGATCTCGCCTTCGTGGTGCATCATCCGCGTGAACCCGGTCGGCGCGAGCACGAGCGGCAGCGCGGACTGTCCGCCTAGGACTGACGTCGCCGGGTCGACCTCGGTCACGTCCTGCAGCACGCGCGGATGCAGTTCGACGTTCTCGAAGGCCCGCCGAGCCCGGCCCAGGCTGATTTCCTGCTCCGCCGCGCCGTCGACGTAGTCGAAGACCGGCCGGGGCGTGCGGCGGCGCGCGATGGTGCGCAGGTCGTCGATGGTGTGCGCGGCGGCGAGGCAGCGTTCGCGCACGTCGAACCGGGGCTGCCGGAATTTGAGCAGCGGCCGGATCTCCGAGAACCGGGGCAGCCGCCGGGCGATCGTCCGCCGGGGCAGGTGCTCGGGCTCGAACGTGGTCATCCACTGCCTCCTGGCCGCCGGGAAATAGGTACACAATCCTCGCCCGGTGAAGTGCATGGTGCGCCGGTATTCGCGCAACTTACGGGCAGAAGGAGTGAAGCACGAGCCGAGCCGGAGTGCAAGGATTGTGACACAATCTGCTCAGCGGAGGGCGGCCTCCAGCGCGCCGAGGGAGTCGAGGTCGTGCTCCAGCGCGTGCCGGGCCAGCACGGTCCGGTTCGCGCAGCCGAGCTTCCCCAGCGCCGACTCGACGTGGCTGCGCACCGTCCGGACGGCGATGCCCAGCGCTGCCGAGATCCGCTCGTTCGGCCACCCGCGCGCCACCAGCCCGACGACGTCGAGTTCCCGTTCGGTCAACGGACCCGGATCGGGCAGGCGGGACATCCGCAGCAGCACGCCGTCCGGACGGCGCGGCCGCGCCAGCACCCGCCACCAGACGCCTTCCGCGTCCCGGTGGCGGAAACCGGTCCGTTCGGTCGTGGCGCACCGCGCGGCAAGCCGGGACTCGCGCTCGCTCAACGGCACGTGCGGCGCCACGGTCGAACGCACCTCGACCTTGGCCCGCGAAACGAACAGCACGGTGTCGGCCGGGGGCTCGCCGGGCCCGCCGCCAGGATCGGCGAGCCGGGCAAGATCGTGCGAGAGCATGGTGAGCGCGAGGACGGATCCGTCGTCGAGCGGCCGGTCGTGGGTCGAACTCAGCGCCACGAAACTCCGCTCCGGGCCGGTGCCGGGCGCGAGCGGAAGAGTCACTCCTTCGCGGAAACCGTAGGGCCGAATGCCTTCCCGGTACGTTCTGGTCTCGTGGACGTCCGGGACGTCGACGAAGCGCAGCGGCAGCCCGGACTGGGCGGCGCGGCGGTGGATCGGGCAGGTCCAGCGGTAGGTCGTGGTCAGGTACCCGAGCATGTCCGCCGGGTAGCCGAGGTTGACCGTCGCGGTTCGCTGCCTGCTGCCGCTCACCAAGGCGGCGCAGGCGAAACCGAGTTCGTCCCGCATCGCGCGGAGCGGAATTTCGACGGGCAGCTCGCCCCGGCCGGCCGCGCGCACTTCCCGGGCGAACCGGGTCCACCACTGCACATCCGCGGCCATTTCCGAACCTCCGCTGCCGGAGGGGAGCATGAACGCCCGCCGCCGGCGATGTCAACGGGGCGCACGTCCGCGGCGGGGACGGAACGGCTTTTCGGCCGATGCCGCCGGCGGCGCCCGCTCGTAGCGTTCCGGTTCCCCGGCTCAAGGAGATCTGGATGAACCTCGACGAATACGCCGCCCTCGACGCGACCGCGCTGGCCGCGGTCATCGCCTCCGGAGAGGTCGCCGCCGAGGAGGCCGCCGCGCTGGCGGCCGAAGCCGTCGGCAAGGTGAACCCGGAGCTGAACGCGGTCGCCGCCGGCCCGTTCGAGCGCCCGCTCGGCTACTCGCGCGACGGCCGGTTCGCCGGCGTCCCGTTCGCGATCAAGGACCTCGTCCTGCACGCCGCCGGAGTGCCGACCCGGATGGGCACGCGGCTGCTCGGCAAGGGCGTCGTGCCGCCGGAGGACACCCACCTGATGGAGCGATTCCGCGCGGCGGGCCTGGCGACATTGGCCGTCACCACCACGCCGGAACTGGGCTTCAACGCCAACTCCGAAGCGCTGGCCTACGGTTCGACGCGCAACCCGTGGAACACCGCGCACAGTGCCGGCGGCTCCAGCGGCGGTTCGGCGGCCCTCGTCGCGGCCGGGGCGCTCCCGCTCGCGCACGCGAACGACGGCGGCGGGTCGATCCGCATTCCCGCCGCCTGCACCGGCCTGGTCGGCCTGAAGCCCACCCGCGGCCGGGTGCCCGCCGGTCCGGACTTCGCGGATCCGTTGTACGGCATGGGCGTCGAACTCGCGGTGACGCGGACGGTCCGGGACACCGCCGCGCTTCTCGACGAGGTGGCGGTGAGCTATCCGGGCGACCCGTACGTCCTCGCCCCGCCCGTGCGCCCGTGGCTGGAAGAGGTCGGGGCTGACCCGGGGCGGCTGCGCATCGCGGTGCACACTGAATCCTGGGCGGGCAGCTACGTCGATCCCGAGGTGGCGAGGACGGTTGAGGCGGTCGCGCACGTGCTCGAGGCCGCGGGACACCACGTCGAACGCGCGACGCCGGTCTTCGAGTGGGAATCGTTCCTGCACGCCAATCAGGTGCTGTGGTCGGGATTCCTGGCCGGTGCGGTCGCCGGGATCGAGGAGATGACCGGGGTCGCGGCGAGCCCGGAGAATCTCGAACGGACCACGTGGGCGTGCGTCGAGTACGGCCGTTCGATCAGCGCGATGGACCTGACCGCGGCGCTGGGCGCGATGAATGTCGTTTCCCGCGCGGCAGGCCGGTTCTTCACCGGGTACGACCTGTTGCTGACTCCGACGATGAACACTCCGGCCTTGCCGCTGGGCCGCCTCGACGCGAACGCCGAGCTGACTGCGGCGGAGTGGACCAGGCAGCTTTTCGACGCGTGCTCGTTCACGCCGTTGTACAACCAGACGGGCGCGCCGGCGATCAGCCTTCCGCTCGGCGAGTCGTCGCAAGGGTTGCCGATCGGGGTCCAGCTGGGCGGCCCGGGGTGTGCGGAATCGGTGCTGCTGCGGGTCGCGGCGTTCTTGGAGGAGGCGATGCCGTGGGCCGGCCGGCGACCCGCGGTCCACGCCGCTACTGGGCCCGGCAAGTCCGCAGATAGCTGAGGAATGCGGCTTGCAGGCCGGTCAGGTGCGTTTCGCGCAGGATCTCGCTGGTGACGGCGCCCGAGGCGAGGCGGTGCAGAAGCGTGGCCGTGTTCTTCGCGAGGTTCTGATAGACGGCCAGGTCTCCGAACAGCTCTTGCTCGTTGACCGTCACGTGAAGCTTGGCGGCGGGCCGGTCGTCGCCCAGCTCGCGGAGCCGGGCGAAAATCTGGCTGTCTTCCCCGACGACTCCGGGGCTGCCCGCTCCGATGCTCTCGAAGAGGGGGCAGCCGCTGAGCCAGGCGTAGAGACTGAAGAGCCCGCCGTAGGAGTAGCCGAAGAGGCCGTGGCCGCTCCCGGCCGTGCGGTAGTCGCGTTCGATGCGCGGGTGCAGTTCGTCGGTGAGGAAGGCCAGGAACGCGTCGGCGCGGGTGTCGCGCAATTCGGCGAGGTAGGCGTCGGCTTGCTGGCGGGTCATCCGGCCCGTCTCGACGCCCATCTCCACGGCGGCGACGAACTCCTGGCCGACGGGCTCGCCGGGCGGCACGAGGTCCCGGTTGCGCAGCCGGGACCAATGCTGTGCTTCCTCGCCCGCGTATCCGACGCTGACTTGCAGATACGGCTGGATCGGCTGCATGGGATCCGCCTGGGTGACGACGAGCGGAGCCGTCAGGCCCACGGCCCAGTTGCCGTCGAGCACGTACAGGGCCGGCACCCGGGTCGCGGCGGGGTCGTAACCCGGTGGGGTGGTGACCCAGACGCCGTAGTCGTATCCGGCGCTGGAACGCAGTTCGAAGTAGTCGGTGTCGGCGAGGCAGCCGTGCCACATCGGGCTCATCGGAGGTCCTTCACTACGCGTCCGGCCTGGACGACCACGACCGCGTTGGCCGGGTCGGAGAAAAGCCGCGGGTCTTCGAGCGGATTTCCGTTCCAGAGCACGAGATCTGCCTGCGCGCCGGGAGCGAGCACTCCCACTTCGCCGGACAGGCCGAGGATCTCGGCGTTGGTTTTCGTCGCGGCCACGAGAGCTTCCATCGGTGTCTCGAGGTTGGCGCGCAGTGTGAGTTCTTCGCCGCGGCGGTGCTGGGCCGGGCCGATGAGATCGGAGCCGAGGCCGATCCGCAGCCCGGCCTCCTTGGCGACGGCGAGCGCGCCGGCCATCCGCTCGCGGACTCCCTGCACGCGTTCGCGGATCGACTCGTCGAGCCCGGTGCGCGCGGTGTCCCGCAGCAGGTGCTCGACCACCGCGAAGGTGGGGACCAGCGCGACGTCGCGGTCGGCCATCAAAGCGGCCGTGGACTCGTCGATGTCAGTGCCGTGTTCGACGCAGCGCACCCCGGCCTCGATCGCGTTCCGGATGCCTTCGTTGTTGTGCGCGTGAACCGTCACGTAGGTGCCGCGGGCCGCGGCTTCCTGCACGGCGACAGCGATTTCTTCGACGGTGAACTGGGTGTCGGTCAGCTGGTCGTGTGCGCTGACCACGCCGCCGGTGACGCAGAGCTTCAGGAACGAAGCGCCGCGCCGGAAGGCCTCGCGCACGTTGCTGCGCAACTCGTTCGCGTTGCCGGACTGCATGGACAGGGCGCACAGGCCCGGAATGTGATGGCTGTTCCACAGCTCGGTGGGCTCCCACTCGGCTCCGTAGTAGCCGTGCCCTCCAGTCTGGCATTGCACCGGTCCGCACGACAGCACGCGCGGTCCGCGCACCTTGCCCTTGGCGATCGTGGAGACGACCCCGCCGTCGATCCCGCCGGTGTCGCGGACGGTGGTGAAACCCGCGTCGAGCGCCGAACCGGCCGTGGCGAAGATGTCCGCGGCGAGCTCGGCGACGCTGAGCCGGAAGGAAAACTGCGGTTCGATCGGACTCGCCAGGCCCAGGTGGACGTGCGCGTCGATCAGTCCGGGCGTCATCGTCAGCCCGTCGGCGTCGAGGCGTTCGCCCGATGCGCTGCCCGGGCCGAGTCCGGCGATCCGCCCGTCCTCGACGGTGACGCTGACGTTGGCGGGATCGCGCCCCGAGCCGTCGGCGACCGTCGCTCCGACTACCTGAAAACGTGCCACGAGCCGTCCTTCCGCCGTTGCCAGGGTCTTTTCCAATGGATAAACTGTCGGGGTGACCCTGTCAAGCACGGAAGGCAAGGGCGACGCCCGCGAACGGCTCCTGGCGCGGCTTCTCGACGCCTTCGAGGGGACGCTTCCCTCGCCGGAGGTGTCGCTCCGGGAAGTCGCCGCCCGGGCCGAGACCAGCCACGCCCTGCTGCGCTACCACTTCGGCTCGCTGCCGGGCGTCCTGGCGGCGATGCTCCGGGCGCAGCGGGCCCGCGACAACGAAGCGCTCTTCAAGACCGCCCAGCAGTGCACGTTCGACGAGTTCGTCGTGGAGATCTGGCGGACCTACACCCGCCCGGACCAGCTGTCGCGGGTCCGCGGTTTCTTTCACGTCACCGGGCTGGCCGCGTATCAGCCGGAGGAGTTCCGCGAATTCATCGATTCGCTGGACGACCTGACCCGGATGATCGCCTCGCTCGCAGCACGCGAAGGGCTCGCCGCCGAGGAAGCGCGGACGACGGCCGCGGTGACCGTCGCCGCGATTCGCGGGCTCTTGTTGCAGGAAGTGCTGACCCCGGGAAGCCACTCGGAGGACGCCCTCGCCTTGATTCTGCGGATGCGGAAAGAGCGATCCCGGAAGTCTTGATCAGGTCTCGGAAATGGTCCGGGACAAGGCCAACGCCACCGTCCGCACGGCGGGCGCGACCCGTTCCGTCCGCATCCGCGTCGCCCATCCGGAGATCGACACCGCGGCCACCGCGAGCCCGTTCGCATCGACGAGCGGGCTCGCCGCGCACACGACGCCGACGCCGGATTCCTCGCGCTCGAACGCGATCCCGTCTTCGCGGATCCGCGCCAGCTGGCGGCGCAGCAACCCGGGCGCGGTGATCGTCCGCGCGCTGACGCGGGGCAGCCCGGCGTCGATCACCCGCGTCACGACGTCGTCGGGGGAGCGGGACAGAATCGCCTTCCCGACCCCGGTCGCGTGCGCCGGAAACCGCCCGCCGGTGCGCGAGGGCAGATCCGGCGCGTCCGGTCCGCGCAGCACATCCAGGTACACCACCTCGGTGCCTTCCAAGACCGCGAGATGCACGGTGTTCCGCGTGGCCTCCCGCAGGTCCGCCAGGTACGGCCGGGCCGCTTCGACCAGGCCGCGGCGGCGTACCGCGAGCTGGCCGATCTCGAACAGCCGCAGTCCCAACCGGACTGAGGCGCCGTCGCGTTCCAGCAGCCCGGTGTCGGCCAGATGCCCGGCCAGCCGGTGCACGGTCGTCTTCGCGAGACCGGTCCGCCGCGCCAGCTCGGAGACGCCCAGCGCGTCGTCGCCGGGGCGGAAGGCTTCCAGCACGGCGGCGACCCGCGCCGTCACGAGCCCGTCGCCGTTCCGTCCAGTGGTACGCATGGGTTGAGTGTGCCCCATCCCGGCGAGCACCGTGGCGGCATGGCGGAACGCAAGGTGACGGCCGCGATCGTCGGCCCGGGCAACATCGGTACGGATTTGCTGGCGAAGCTCCAGCGCAGCGAGCACGTGGAAGTGCGCTACATGGTGGGCGTCGACCCGGCGTCGGACGGGCTGGCGCGCGCCGCGAAGCTCGGCCTCGAGACGTCAGCGGAAGGCGTCGACTGGCTGCTTTCGCGCGCGGAACTGCCGCAGCTGGTGTTCGAATCGACGTCGGCGAAGGCGCACCAGGCCAACGCCCCGCGGTACGCCGAGGCCGGCATCCGCGCGATCGACCTGACGCCCGCCGCGGTCGGCCCGTTCACCTGCCCGGCGGTGAACCCGCCGGACCAGCTGACCGACCGCAACGTCAACATGATCACCTGCGGCGGCCAGGCGACCATCCCGATCGTGCACGCGGTTTCGCGCGTGACGCCGGTGTCGTACGCGGAGATCGTCGCGTCGGTGTCGTCGCGGTCGGCCGGTCCCGGCACGCGCGCGAACATCGACGAGTTCACCGAGACCACCGCGCACGCGATCGAGAAGGTCGGCGGCGCGGACAAGGGCCGCGCGATCATCATCATCAACCCGATGGACCCGCCGATGATCATGCGCGACACGGTGTTCTGCGCGGTCGACCCGGACGCCGACTTCGACGCGATCAGCGAATCCGTGCACCGCATGGTGAAAGACGTCCAGCAGTACGTGCCGGGCTACACGCTCAAGGCCGACCCGCAGTTCGACCCGCCGCGGCCGGACTGGAGCGGCAAGGCCCGGGTGGGCGTCTTCCTGGAAGTCGCGGGCAACGGCGACTACCTGCCCAAGTACGCGGGCAACCTCGACATCATGACCGCCGCCGCCGCGCGCGTCGGCGACCTCTTCGCCGCTCAGGAGGTGGCCGCGTGAACAACACCGACGTCCGGCTGGTCGACACCACCCTGCGCGACGGCAGTCACGCCATGGCGCACCAGTTCACCGAAAAGCAGGTGCGCGACACCGTCCGCGCGCTCGACGACGCGGGCGTCTCGCTGATCGAGGTGACCCACGGCGACGGCCTCGGCGGCTCCACCTTCAACTACGGCTTTTCCTTGGTGGACGAGCGAAAGCTGATCGCCGCCGCGGTCGACGAGGCGAAGCAGGCGAAGATCGCCGTGCTTCTCCTGCCCGGCCTCGGCACGGTCACCGACCTCCGCGCGGCGGCCGATCTCGGCGCGGGCGCGGTGCGGATCGCGACGCACTGCACCGAAGCTGACGTGTCCATCCAGCACTTCGGCGCGGCGCGCGACCTCGGCCTGGAAACTGTCGGATTCCTGATGCTGTCGCACATGTCGACGCCGGAGGACTTGGCGAAGCAGGCCCGGATCATGGTCGACGCGGGCTGCCAGTGCGTGTACGTCGTGGACTCCGCGGGCGCGCTGATCCTCGAGGACGCGTCGGAGCGCGTCGCCGCGCTCGTCGCGGAACTCGGCGACGAAGCCCAGGTCGGTTACCACGGGCACCAGAACCTGAGCTTCGGCGTCGCCAACTCGGTGCTCGCGTACCGCGCCGGGGCCCGGCAGATCGACGGCTCGCTCGCCGCGCTCGGGGCCGGCGCGGGCAACTCGCCGACCGAGGTCCTCGCCGCCACGTTCGACCGGCTCGGCATCAAAACCGGCGTGGACAAAGACGTCCTGATGGAAGCCGCGGAGAACGTGGTGAAGAAGTACCTGACCCGGCTGCCGGTGATGGACCGGTCGTCGATCGTCCAGGGCTACGCCGGGGTGTACTCGAGCTTCCTGCTGCACGCCGAACGCGCCGCCGAGCGGTACGGCGTCCCGGCGCACGAAATCCTGTACCAGGTAGGCAAGGAACGCTACGTCGGCGGCCAGGAGGACATGATCATCGACATCGCGCTTCGGCTGCGCGACGAGCGGGCAGCCGCTCAGTGAGCCTCCGAGTCGAAAGCGTCCGCGCCGAGCACCAGCTGCACGCAGTGCTCGACGAGACGCTCGCGGCTCACCCTCAGCGTGCCGTCGAGGTAAGCGATGAACACGTTGCTGAGCGCGCCGACGAGACCGATCGCCACGAGCTGGCGGCCGGTCTCGTCGCCGCGCGACAGCTGTTCGCCGACGAGCGTGGTGAACGCCGGGAGGAGGTGCAGGCCGCGCTGGGTCAGCGCCGGATCGGTCAGCGGCGCGAGCAGCAGCACCCGGCCCTTGCGCGGGTCGTCGAGCATCAGCTCCACGAACGCGGTGACGGCGCGTTCGGCGCGGCGGCTCGGCTCGGCCTCGCCGGACACCGCGTCGGCCAGTGCTTGCCGGGCCTGGTTCCCGACGTCCTCGTAGACCGCGGCGACCAGGCTTTCCCGGTCGGCGAAGCTTTCGTAGAAGTACCGCTCGGTCAGCTTCGCGGACCGGCACACCGCGCGCACGCTCACCGCCGCGCTGCCCTGCGTGCCGAGCAGTTCGAGCCCGGCGGCGAGCAGCTGCGCGCGGCGCTGGGCCTTGCGGTCGTCCAGCGTCGTGCCCGCCCACGTGCGGCCCGGCATACCCGCTCCCGTCCCGAGTTGACCACAGATGTTGTCACATCCTAACCTGACAACAGCTGTAGTCACTTCGCCGACCCGCCGAGGAGCCGCGATGAGCAGGGAAGCCCCCGAACCTCTCGGACCGGACTCGCTGACCTGGAAGTACTTCGGCGACTGGCGCGGGCTGCTGATCGCGCTGTGGGCCGGGTCGATGCAGAACATGCACCCGGGTCTCGGCGCGGGCGTCGAGCAGCATTCGAAGTTCTTCGAAGAACGGTGGCAGCGGCTGTTCCGCTCGCTGTACCCGATCGGCGGGGTGGTCTACGACGGCCCGCTCGCGCACCGCACCGCGCTGGAGGTGCGCGGCTACCACGACCGGATCAAGGGCGTCGACGCGAAAGGCCGCCGCTACCACGCGCTCGACCCGGACACGTATTACTGGGCGCATTCGACGTTCTTCGTCAGCACCATCCTGATCGCCGACAATTTCATGGGCGGCATCGGCGAAGAGGAAAAGCGCGTCCTGTTCGACGAGCACGTGCGCTGGTGGCGGATGTACGACATGACGATGCGGCCGGTGCCGGAGTCGTGGGAGGACTTCCAGCGGTACTGGAAGCACATGTGCGCCGAGGTGCTGGAGGACAACCAGGCCACTCGCGACGTCCTCGACCTGCGCGGGATCGCGAAACCGCCGTTCCTCCCGTGGCTGCCCGATCCGCTGTGGAAACCGGTCGCGAAGATGATCGCGAAACAGTTCGTGTGGCTGACCGTCGGGATGTACGACCCGGAGGTGCGGGAGCTGCTCGGCTTCCGCTGGACCGAGCGGGACGCCCGCCGGCACCGCCGCGTCGGCAAGCTGATCAACGCGGTGTTTTCGCTGGTTCCGCACGATCGCCGCTACCATCCGCGGGCACGGGCGGGCTGGCGGCGCGAACGCGGCGAGCTGGCCCCGGGGACGCCGCCGGTCGAAACCCCGCGCCGCAATCTTCCCCCGCTCGCCGAGCGCGGGAAACCGGAGCACTACTCGCCGGACGTGCCGTGAGCGCCGCGGGAAGCTGATTCCCGCGCCGCGCACGGGCTTCGAGATCAGGAGGGCTGGATGAAGCTGGGCTTTCACCTCGGGTACTGGGGGAGCGGGCCGATCCCGGGCGCGCAGGAGACCGTGCTCGAAGCCGAGCGGCTCGGGTTCGACTCGGTGTGGTCGGCCGAGGCGTACGGGTCGGACGCGTTCACGCCGCTGGCCTGGGTCGGCGCGGCGACCAGCCGGATCAAGCTCGGCACCAACATCGTGCAGATGTCCGCGCGCACCCCGACCGCGACCGCGATGAGCGCGCTGACCATGGACCACCTGTCCGGCGGCCGGTTCGTGCTCGGGCTCGGCGCGTCCGGGCCGCAGGTGGTGGAGGGCTGGTACGGCCAGCCGTACCCGAAGCCGCTGGCGCGCACGCGCGAGTACGTCGAGATCGTGCGCAAGGTGCTGGCCCGCGAGGAACCGGTGACCATCGACGGGCAGTTCTTCCAGCTGCCGCTCAAGGGCGGGACCGGGCTGGGCAAACCGCTCAAGCCGACGGTGCACCCGCTGCGCGCCGACCTGCCGATCTATCTGGCCGCCGAAGGCCCGAAGAACGTCGCGCTGGCCGCGGAGATCTGCGACGGCTGGCTGCCGCTGTTCTTCTCGCCCAAGTCGGACGGGTTCTACCGGGCCGCGCTGGAGGAGGGGTTCGCCCGACCGGGCGCGCGGCGGAGCCTTTCCGATTTCGAGGTGGCCGCGTCGGTGCCGGTGATCGTGCACGACGACGTCGAGGAAGCGGCGAGCTTCATCAAGCCGGCGCTCTCGCTGTACATCGGCGGGATGGGCGCGAAGAGCGTGAACTTCCACCACGACGTCTTCGCCCGGCTCGGCTATGCGGATGTCGCGGACAAGGTGCAGGAGCTGTACCTGGCCGGACGCAAGGAAGAAGCGGTCAAGGCGATCCCGACGTCGCTGGTCGAGGACACCTCGCTGATCGGCCCGGCGGAGAAGATCCGCGAGGAACTGTCGGCGTGGGAAGAGACGGTGGTGACGACGCTGCTGCTGCGCGGGGACGCGGGGTCGCTGGCGAAGGCCGCGAAAGCGCTGTCCTGAAGGAGAGTCGTGAGCGGCGATGCCGGTTAGAACCGGCGTTGCCGCGCACGAGGGCGTAGTCGGCCCGGTACGGCCGGTGCATCACGACGGTGGCACGATTCCTCCCGACCACTACCGGGGACCGGCGAAGATCCATTAGGCATGCGTTCGTCGTTCCGCCTTCGAGGAGGACCTTTGGCGTCGCTGTCCCGCCGCACGAGATTCCGCTACTCGCTCGGCTCCTTCGTCACCGGCGGGTTCGGCACCGTGCCGGGGCTGCTCCTGCTGCCGTACCTCACCGACACCATGGCGGTGCCCGCCGCGGCGGCCGGGATCATCGTCTTCGTGCCCAAGGCGTGGGACGTGCTCTTCAACCCGGTCGCCGGCCGGCTGTCCGACGCCGATCTCGCGCGCACCGGCAGCAGGCGGCGGTTCCTGCTGCGCGGCGGGATCGGCGTCGCGGTCCTCTTCTTCGCGCTGTTCGCGCATCCCGGCTTCGGCACGCCGTTCTGGGACGCGACCTACGTCGTGGTGATGTTCTTCCTGTGCGCCACCGCGTACGCGTTCTTCCAGGTGCCGTTCAACGCGCTGCCGGCCGAGCTGACCGATTCCGCCGAGGAACGCACGAAACTCACCAGCGTCCGGATCGGCGTGCTGGCGGTCGCGGTGCTGGTGTCCGGCGGCGGCGCCCCGGCGATCACCGACCTGCTGCCCGGGGTGGCGGGCTACCGGGTGATGGGCTTGGTGATGGCGGTGATCATCCTGGCCGCGACGCTCGGGGTCTACTTCGGGCTGAAGGGCGCGCCGGTCGGCTCGCTGCGGCCGAACACGGTGCGGCTCAAGGAATTGACGCGCACCATCGCGCAGTGGCGGTCGTTCCGGTGGCTGCTGGGCGTCTACTTCATCCAGGCGCTCGGCATCGGCACCGTGCTGGCCGCGATCCCGTACTTCGCCCAGCACGTCCTCGGCGACCCGAGCTACCGCACTTACCTCTTCGTCGGCTTCGTCGGGCCCGCGCTGGTCACCATGCCGCTGTGGCCGCGGCTGGGCGCGCGCTGGGGCAAGCTCGCCGGCTTCCGGGTCGCCACCACGTCGTTCTTCGTCGGCCTGGTGGCGATGTACTTCGCCGACCAGCTGCCGTTCGCCGCGACGCTGGTGTTCGTCGCGCTCGCCGGCGTCGGCTACGCGGGCATTTCGGTGTTCCCGCTGGCGATCCTGCCGGACCTGATCAGCGCCGAGGAGGAGCGGACCGGCGAAACCCGGGCGGGCGTCACGGCCGGGGTGTGGACCGCGTCCGAGACGCTCGGGCTCGCGCTCGGGCCGGGCCTGTTCGGACTGGTGCTGCAGGCCGGGAGCTACGTGTCGAGCACCGGCGGGACCGCCGTCCCGCAGCCGTCCTCGGCGATCACCGCGATCGTCATCGGCGCGTCGGTGCTGCCCGCGGTGCTGATCGCGCTCGGCATCCCGCTGCTGCGCCGTTCGGTGCTGGAGAAGCAGCCGTGACTGTGTTTGATGGCACCGACTTCGTCGGCGCGATCCCGGGTTGGGTCCGGTTAGCACCGCGATCCCGCGTAGGGGCCCGATCGCACGGTGACCTCCGGCGGCACCGAATCGTGCCTGCTGGCGGTCCTCGCCGCGCGCGACTCCCGACCGGAGATTGCTTCGCCGTCGATCGTGCTGCCGGAAACCGCGCACGCCGCGTTCCACAAGGCAGCGCACCTGCTCGGCGTGCGAAAGGTCGTGGTGCCGGTCGATCCGGGCACCTTCCGCCGTTCGACTTCCGCGTTCCGGGAGTCACCAGCATTTCGGTCGACCTGCACAAATACGCCTACTGCGCCAAGGGCGTCTCGGTGCTGCTGCACGCTTCGGCGGAACTCCGGCGGACGCGCCTCTTCGCGAGCGCGGCCTGGCCCGGATACCCGATGCTCAACCCGACGCTGCAGAGTACCCGCTCCGGCGGTCCGCTCGCCGCCGCGTGGGCCGTCGTCCACCACCTCGGCGAGGACGGTTATCTGCAGCTGGCGTCGCGGGCGAGGGACGCGGTGGCCCGGATTCGCGCGGGGGTGGCTTCGATTCCGGGCTTGCGCGTGCTGGGCGATCCGGTGTCGACGCTGGTCGCGTTCACCGGCTCGGACGGTTTCGATCTCTTCACTGTCGCCGACGAGATGAAGGCGCGCGGCTGGTACGTCCAGCCGCGGTTCGCGCACGGGACTTCTCCGCTGAACCTGCACCTCACCGTCACCGCCGCGAACCACGGCAGCGAACCGGAATTCCTGGCCGATCCGGCGGCCTCTGTCGCGGCGGCGCGGGAGGAAGGCCCGGTGCGGGTCGATCCGGACGTCGCCGCGTTCGCGGCCGCGCTCGACCCGGAAACCCTGACCTCCGGACAGTTCGGCGGTTTGCTCGCCGCGGCGGGCCTGACCGGCGGCGACGGGCTCCCGGCGCGGATGGCGCCGATCAACGCGTTGCTGGCGGCGCGCCGGAACCCCTGCGAGAACGGCTGCTGGTCGAGTTCCTCGGCGCGCTGTACACGCCGTCGCCGGAGTAGCGCAACCGAACGGCCGGTGGGGCTCGGCCGTTCGGTCGGTCTGCGGGATCAGCTGAACAAGTGTGTGCGGGAACCTCCGAGGGCGCGACCCAGGAGCGGCAGCAGCCGTTCCCAATGACGGCGCAGACCGGCGGGATTGAACGCGTCAGTGTCCGCCATGGTGAAACCGTGGAGCGTGCCGGGATAGATCTCGGAGGTGCAGCTGACTCCTGCCGCAGCGAGAGCCTGGTTGAGGTCGTCGAGAGTATCCGGGGTCAGGTCGGATGCGGCATGGCCGAAGTGCGCCTCGGCAGTGATCCGCGAGAGACACCCGGGTCCCGCCGCACCCACCGGCGCGTGGAATCCGGCGACCGCCGCCACCCGGTCCGGATGTGCCGCGGCGGTGCGGACCGCGTGGAGGCCGCCGATGCAGTAACCGGTCACCCCGACCGGTCCGGTCTCGACTTCCGGTTGGGCGGCGAGGAATCCGAGGTAGGCGTCGGCGTCTCGCCGGACCAGCTCGGGAGTGTGCGCTTCGATCATCGGCAGCACCTGCGCGAAGACCCCGGGACGCTCGTCTTCGCCGATGAACTCGGGAAGTTCCAGCACCGGCGCGGGGCCGTGCCGGAAGAAGAAGTTGGGCACGAGGACGTAATAGCCGTGCGAGGCCAGCTCTCGGGCCAGGTCGCGCACCACGGGCCGGAGGCCGAAGCCGTCGGAGTACATCAGCACGCCGGGGTGCTGCTCGCCGTCGTCCGGGAACGCGGCGAACGCGTCGGCCAGTCCGTCGGCGGTGGGGATCTGCAGAGTCTTGTCGGGCATCGATTCTCCTGTCGTCGTGGAAATGCCTGGGATCACGACGAAGGAGGCGGGGCCCGCGCGGCGCTCAGAAGAGCACCGGGTAGCCGATCCGTGAGTGGCGCGAAGCCGTCCCGGTAGTCATCGCCGCCTACCCTATCCCACCGGGCTGGTCCTGATGGAAGTACCGTTTCCCGCGGGACGCCGACGCCAGCGCCGCGACCAAGGCCATCACCGCGGCCGCGACGAACACGGTGACCAGTCCGCGGTGGAACGGCCCGGAGATCAGGTTCGGGAAGAACTCCTTGCCGGTCAGCGCGGCGGAATCGGCGGGGGAGAGCCGGCCGAGCACACCGGGACCGACCAGATGCGCCACCGGGTTGCTGCCCAGGAACGCGGCGAAGAGGGTGCTCACCGGCGGGAGCTGGGCGATGTTCGCGGCGACGTCGGCCGGGACGCCGTGTGCCTGCAGCCCGCCGGTCAGCGTCGCGGGCAGGGAACCGGCCAGTCCGGCGATCATCAGCGAGAAGAACACGCCGATGGACAGCGACGTCCCGGAATTCTGGAACGTCGAGCGCATGCCGGACGCGACGCCGCGCTGGTGGTCCGGCACGCTGCTCATGATCGCCGAGGTGTTGGGCGCGGAGAACATGCCCTGTCCGATCCCGCTCAGCAGGAGCAGCAGCGCGAACGCCGGGTAGCTGAAGTCCACCGGCAGCGCGAGCAGGCCGAGGAACGACCCGGCGACCAGCAGCAGCCCGCCGGTGGAGAACAGCCGCGCGCCGAACCGGTCGGAGAGGAAGCCGGACACCGGCCCGGCGATCAGGAATCCGGCGGTCAGCGGAAGAAGGTAGATCCCGGCCCACAGCGGGGTTTGCTCGTAGTCGTATCCGTGCAGCGGAAGCCAGATCCCCTGCAGCCAGATGATCAGCATGAACTGCATCCCGCCGCGCGCGATCGCGGTGAGCAGGGCGGCGAGGTTCCCGGCGGTGAACGCGCGGATGCGGAACAGCGACAGCTGGAACATCGGGGCCGCCACTCTGGTTTCGATCACGCAGAACCCGGCCAGCAGCGCGATTCCGGCGCCGAGCCCGCCGAGCACCCACGGATTGCCCCAGCCGGTCGCCGCGCCGCCGTGGGGCTGGATGCCGTAGGTGATCGAGGCGAGGATGACCGCGGTGCCGAGCGCGAAGGTGACGTTGCCGCCCCAGTCGATTCGCGACCGTTGCGGCTTGCTGATCTCGCGCAGGCTGCGAATCGACCAGACCGTGCCGAAAACGCCGAACGGCACGCTCACCCAGAACACCGCGCGCCAGTCGAGTTCGGCCAGCAGCCCGCCCGCGACCAGGCCGAGGAACTGCCCGGCCAGCGCGGTGATCTGGTTGACGCCCAACGCCATTCCGCGCTGCTCGCGCGGGAACGCGTCGGTGAGGATCGCCGCTGAGTTCGCGGTGAGCATCGCGCCGCCGACGGCCTGCACCACCCGCCAGCCGATCAGCCACAGCGCGCCGCCGCCGGCGCGGAACGGGTCGAACGACAGCGCCACCGAGGCGACGCTGAACACCACGAATCCGACGTTGTACATCCGGACGCGGCCGAACATGTCGCCCAGCCGGCCGAGCGTCACCACCAGGACCGCGGACACCAGCAGGTAGCCGAGGATCATCCACAGCAGGTAGCCGATGTTGGCCGGGGCCAGCGGGTCGAGCCCGATGCCGCGGAAGATCGCCGGCAGCGAGATGATCACGATCGACCCGTCCAGCGCCGACATCAGCACGCCGAGCGTCGTGTTGGAGAGCGCGACCCATTTGTAGCGCCCGCCGCGGCGCGTCTGGGAGTCGATCGTCCGGTTCGCCACAATCAACAGCCTAGACTGTTCAACCTAGCCTGTTCAACTCGTGCGAAACGGGCGAATCATCCTGGTAGCGGCGGACTCCTGGTTGCCCCCGGGCCGACGATGGGAGCGGGGCGAAGGAGGAGCCGGTGAAGGCTGTCGTGCTGAGGGAGTTCGGGCGCCCGCTGGCGGTCGAGGAGGTCGCGGAACCGGAGCCCGGCACGGGGGAAACGGTCGTGGATGTCGTCGCGGCGCCGGTACCGCACTACACCGCCGAGATGGTCAGCGGCACCCGGAGGTACTCGCTCGGCCTGCCCGGACGCGACGAAACTCAGCCCGGGCGACTTCGTCCGCTGCGACCCGACGGTCCGCTCCCGCGACGACGCTGGACATCGTCCTGCAGGGCTTGACCGCCCGCGGCGACGGGGTTTGGCGCTGCAGCGGCATTTCCGGGACGGCGGGTTCGCCGAGCAGATCATGGTCCCGACCGAGAAAGCGGCTCCGCTGGGCGAAATCGACGAGGCCGACGCGGGCCGGTGGGCTGCGCTCGGCAGGTGCCTGGTGCCCTGCGGCGGCCTGCTCGACGGTGGCTTGCAGCCCTGGGGAGACGGTGCTGGTCAGCGGTGCGACCGGCGCCTACGGCGGCGCGGCGGTCGCGGTGGCGATCGCGATGGGCGAGGTGATCGCGCCGGGCCGGAACCGGACGGCGCTGGCCGATCTGGAGCGGCGCTTCGGCCGTCGAGTCCGACCGGTCGCGTTGTCCGGCAACGAAGACGAGGACCGAGCGGCCATGCTGTCCGTCGCGGGACCAGTGGACCTGACGGTGCGCGGCCGGTGGATGTACCCGCGCGACGCGGTGCCGAAGCTGATCGCCGTGGCGCGGTGCGGACTGCTGGACTTGTCGCAGTTCGAGGTGGACGAGTTCGCGTTGTCCGAGGCGGGCGCGGCGGTGGAGCACGCAGCGGAGGCGGGCGGTTCCGGCTCACGGTGTTGCGGCCGTGAGCCGGAACTGTCCTCAATGGACATGGACCGGTTCCCATTCGGGGAACGGGTCGTCGGTCGCGACCGTGTCGGAAAGGCAGGTTTCGAGCGCGGCGCGCAGTGCGGCGGGTTCGAGGCCCACGCCGATGAACACCAGTTCCTGCCGGGGTTCGTCGACGACTCCCTGCGGTTCGAACCGCGCGACAGTGCCCGCCTGCGACCACAAGCCCAGCGTCCCCGGGCGGGTGCTGAGGCTGAAGAACCCCTTCGACCGCAGCACCGTGCCGAACTCGCCGGAGTCGAGCCGCGTGGTCACGAACTCCCACAACCGCACCGGGTCGAACGCGCGCGCGGAGCGGAACACGACGCTGGAAATGCCGTACTCCTCGGTCTCCGGCACGTGGTCGCCGTTCAGCTCCGCGACCCAGCCCGGCGCTTGCTGCGCGCGTTCGGCGTCGTAGCGCCCGGTGCCGAAGACCCGCTCCAGCGGCACCCGGCCGAACTCGCCGGACACGACGTCGGCGGCCGGATTGAGCCGGCGCAGCGAGGCGGCCAACCGGTCCTGTTCGGACGGCGAAACCAGATCGACCTTGTTCAGCAGCAGCACGTCGGCGAACTCGACCTGGTCCATCAGCAGGTCGCTGACCGTCCGCTCGTCGCCCTCGTACTGGTCCAGCCCGCGCTCGGCGAGGCTGTCCCCGCGGGCCAGTTCCCGGGCGAAATTCGCCGCGTCCACCACGGTCACCATCGTGTCGAGCCGCGCCGACGACAGCACCGGGGAGCCGTCGCCGGCCGGGAAGGAGAACGTCGCGGCCACCGGCATCGGTTCGGAGATCCCGCTGGACTCGATGAGCAGATGGTCGAACCGCCCGTCCTCGCACAGCCGGGCGACCTCGTCGAGCAGATCCTCGCGCAGGGTGCAGCAGATGCACCCGTTCGTCATCTCGACCAGCCGCTCCTCGGTCCGCGACACGCTGTCCCGCACGAGCGCGGCGTCGATGTTGACCTCGCTCATGTCGTTCACGATCACCGCGACGCGCAGGCCTTCGCGATTGGCCAGGATCCGGTTGAGCAGCGTGGTTTTCCCGGCCCCGAGGAATCCGGAAAGGACGGTGACCGGGACGCTCACCGCTCGAGCCGCTGGAAGTGCTTGATCAGCTTGCGCGGCACCAGTTTCCGCTCGCCGTCCACGACGATCGGCACCAGGTCCGGCGCCGCGGCCTTCCACTGCGAGCGCCGGGCACGGGTGTTGCTGCGCGACATTTTCCGCTTCGGGACGGCCATCAGCGGGCGCCTCCGCTCTTGCGCTGCCCGTACCGGCGGTGGAACTTCTCGACCTGGCCTGCCGAGTCGAGGATCCGCTGGGTGCCGGTCCAGAACGGATGCGACCACGCGCTGATGTCGACCACCACGAGCGGGTAGGTGTTCCCGTCCGACCATTCGATCGTCCGGTCGGACGTGGCGGTGGAGCGGGTCAGGAACGCGTCGCCGGTCGACGAGTCCTTGAAGACCACCGGGTGGTAGTCGGGGTGGATGCCGGGCTTCATCGGGTTTCGTCCTTCTGGTTGGCGGCGCTTGCGTGCCGGTCGGTTTCTTCGGTTTCTTCGCAGGGGTCTTCGTGCCAGTTCCCGAACGGGTCGGGGTACTCGCGCCAGGCCGCTTCCCCTTCGGCCAGCTCGGCGTCGGTGAGCAGGGCGGCTTGCAGCGCGGCCTCGATCTCCGCCGGAGCCGCCTGGTCGGTGACGAGCACCAGCTCCTGCGCGCGGTCGCCGTGCACCGGGTCCCAGCGCAGCGAGGCGAGCGTGCGGCGTTCGGGGGAGACGTCGGCCCAGTCCGGCCCGTTCGGCGACGCCAGCCACGGGCCGGCGTGCCCGATGCCGAGCCCGCCGCCGGCCGATTCGATCCAGAACGCGACGTCCGGCTGACTCGCCACCCAGGCCCGGCCGCGGGTGCGGACCACGCCGTCGAGCAGCAGGTCGATCGCCTCGTGCAGCCGCTCGGGATGGAACGGCCGCTGCGCGGTGAACCGCAGCAGTTCGATGCCGCAGTCCGGGTGCAGCGGCGGCGCGCCGCGCAGCAACGCGCCGTGCAGGTCGGTGACCTCGCCGCGGCGGGCGTCGGCCGGGACCGCGGCGAACAGCCCGGCGGCGTCGGTGCGGGCCAGTTCGACGCGTGGGACGGACGGCGCGACCCGGTCCAGCACCGCGGCGGACTTGGCCGCGCACCAGGCGTCCGGCGCGGCTCCGGCCAGCACGAGCACGTCCGCGGATTCCACTTGGGACAGTGCGACCTGGGCGACCGTCCGCTCGTCCTCGGGGCTGCCGTGCAGTCCGCGCTCGGCGAGCAGGTCGTCGCCGGTGACGTCGGCGAGCCACGTCTCGCAGTCCAGCACGGTGAACACCGCTTCGAGTTCGACGTCTTCGCTCACCGGGCGGTCGCCGACCAGGACGTTGCGGATCGCCCAGCTGACCGGTTCGGGCTCCATCGCCTCGTCCAGCCGCACCACGATGCGGTCGACCTGCGGCATCTGAGCCAGCCGGCGCAGCAGCGGCAGCAGGTCCTCGCGCAGCGTGCAGTTGACGCACCCGTGCGCGAGCTCGAGCGGCGTCAGCTCGTCGCGGCCGCGCAGCAGGATCCGGCGGCGGACGACGCCGGAGCCGATGTCGCGCAGATCGTGGTGGACGACGGCGGTGCCGGGGCTCGCTCGGAGCAGGAGCGCGGCGAGGGCATCGGCTTGCGTGGTGCGGGCGATCCCGCTGCACAGCACGAGCGGGACACGCGGACGTTGGGGCACTGGATCTCCAGACGACGGGACGGGGTACGGTGACGAGCGTAGTTGAACATGAATGTCACTATCAACTTGGGAGGGTCCGTGTCAGCCGTGTGCCAGGTCACCGGCCGCAAGCCGGGCTACGGCAAGCAGGTCTCGCATTCGCATCGCCGCACGTCGCGCCGGTGGGAGCCGAACCTGCAGACGCGCCGCTACTACGTGCCGAGCCTCGGCCGCACCGTGCGGCTCAAGGTGTCGGCGAAGGGCATGAAAACGATCGACAAACGCGGCATCGACGCCGTCGTCGCCGACCTCGTCGCGAAGGGAGCGAAGTTCTAGATGGCGAAAAGCACCGACCTGCGGCCGATCATCAAACTGCGGTCGACCGCGGGCACCGGCTACACGTATGTCACCAAGAAAAACCGCCGCAACGACCCGGACCGGATGGTGTTGCGCAAATACGACCCGGTCGCGCGCAAGCACGTCGAATTCAAGGAAGAACGCTGATGGCGAAAAAGTCGAAAATCGCGAAGAACGAGCAGCGGAAGGTGATCGCCGCGCGGTATGCGGAACGCCGGCGCGCGCTCAAGGCGCTGATCGCGTCCCCGTCCTCCTCGCCGGCGGAAAAGGCCGACGCGGTGGTGGCGCTGCAGCGGATGCCGCGCGACGCGAGCCGCACGCGCATCCGCAACCGCGACGCCGCCGACGGCCGCCCGCGCGGATACCTGCGCAAATTCGGCGTGTCCCGGGTGCGCATGCGGCAGATGGCGCACAACGGGGAACTGCCCGGCGTTTCGAAGTCGAGCTGGTGAGCGCGATGCCTAAACCCGATCGCGCGCCGCGCCGCCGCCCGAACCCCTTCCACACGGCCGGAATCACCGCGGTGGACTGGAAAGACGTCGATCTGCTGCGGAAATTCATCTCCGACCGCGGCAAGATCCGGGCCCGCCGGGTCACCGGGTTGACGCCGCAGCAACAGAAACAGGTGGCGACGGCGATCAAGAACGCGAGGGAAATGGCGCTGCTGCCGTACCCGACGGCGGCGCGGAGCTGAAAAACCGGATGCGGGCAGCGGGCCGGGCGCGAGACCATGACGGCACGAAACGGGCGTCGCACGAGGATGTCCCGACACCGGAGAGGTCCACGTTTTGCACGCCCAGCTCACCGTCACGCCTGCCCAGCTGCCCGACATCCTGCTCACGACCGCCGTCGTCCGGCCGGTCTTCCTCTGGGGCGCGCCTGGGATCGGGAAGTCGTCGCTGGTCCGGGAGTTCGCGGCGGCGCTCGGCCTCGAGTGCGTCTCGCTGCTCGGTACCCAGCTTGCGCCCGAGGACCTGATCGGCGTCCCGCAGATCGCCGACGGGCGCAGCCGGTTCTGCCCGCCCGAGCAGATCGCCCGCGACGAGCCGTACTGCCTGTTCCTGGACGAGCTGAACGCCGCCTCGCCGGACGTGCAGAAGGCGTTCTATTCGCTGATCCTCGACCGGCGCATCGGCTCCTACGAGCTGCCGCCCGGTTCGGTGGTGATCGGGGCCGGCAACCGCGCGACCGACCAGGCGCTCGCCCGGCCGATGGCCTCGGCGCTGGTGAACCGGCTGGTGCACCTGCACCTGCGCGCGTCGGCGGGCGACTGGCTGGCCTGGGCGGCGGGCCACGGCATCCACCCGGCGGTGGTCGAGTACCTCACCCAGCGCCCGGACCACCTGTGGAGCCAGCCGCCGAAGACCGAGGAACCGTTCTCCACGCCCCGGTCCTGGCACATGCTGTCCGACCTGCTGCATTCCGCGGGCGACCCGCTCGACGACGAGACGGTCGGGCTGTTCGCGTACGCCACGCTCACCCCGCAGCACGCGGGCGCGTTCCGGTCCTATCTGAAGGTCGCCCGGCACGCCTTCGATCTGGAAGCCATCCTCAAGGGCGACGCGCGCTGGCCCGCCGAGCCGGGCGAGCGCGACCTGCTCTACTTCCTCGCCGAGACGTTCCGCGTCCGGCTCTCCCGCGACCTGCCCGCGGACAAGCGGCACGCGTCGGCGGCGGTGCGGCAGTTCGCGTTCCGCGCGAAGAGCCTGCTGGTCGAACTGGCGGAGATCTCGCTGGAGATGGCGCAGCTGGTGATCGCGGACGACGAGGCGGGCAACCCGCGCTTGCCGTCCTGGTTCCTGGTCGAGGCCGCGCGCGACCTGCCGCGCCTGGTGGCGGCTCGGGCATGAGCTCCGACGCGCGCCATCGCGAACGCCGGAACAAGGCGATCGACGCGGGCTGGGCGCTGGTCCGCGCGAACACTGTTTTGAAACGGCTCGCGGAGCGCGCGAGCCTGGACCGCACCAGCCTGACCGGGCCCGAGGCGTGGGCAGTCGTCGCCGACAGCGGCCTGATCACCGCGAACCGCGCCCGCGACGCCGAACCGGCCGAGTGGGCCTGGGTGTTCGCGCATCTGCTGCTGCACCTCGGCCTCGGCCACCTGGACGAGGAACAGCTTGCCGAGGCGGACGCGATCACCGCGGACCGGCACGTGGACGCGAGCTACAGCGCGGCGTGCTGCGTCGCGGTGCACCGGTTCGCGGAGGCGGTACGGGTCGGCGCCCCGCTGACGCTCTTGCCCGAGCTTCCCGGGACGGACGAGCTTTCCCTCGCCCGCGCTTGGCGCGAAACCGGCGTGCCCGAGGTCTTCCGTGCGCTGGGCACCGGCGGCGATCGGCCGTGTCTCGCGCTCGCGGAGCCGCCGAGCCGCTGGCACGTGCGGTACCACGGGAAATCCGCGCCGTGGACCGAGCGGTTCGCGCACGGCCTGATCGCTTCGGCCACCGAGGCGATGGAGCAGGCCGCCGACGCGCGCGGTCAGACCCGGCACCGCCGGAGCCTGGGGGAGTGGGACCGCGCGCTGGGCTGGTTCGCGTCGTCGTTCCCGCTGCTCGGCGCGGTCGCCGCCGGGTTCACCCTGGTCGCCGACCCGGAAGTGGTCCGCGCCTGGGACATCTCGGTCGCCGCGGTCGACGCCGAGCACGGCGAGATCTACGTGAACCCGAACGCCGCGCTGAGCGCCGAGGAATGGCGGTTCGTGCTCGCCCACGAGATGCTGCACGCCGCGCTCCGGCACGACCGCCGGGCACTGGGCCGCGACCCGTATCTGTGGAACGTCGCCTGCGATTACGTGATCAACGGCTGGCTGGTCGCCCTCGGCGTCGGCGAGTTGCCCGGCGACGGCCTGCACGATCCGCGGCTCGCCGGGCTGTCGGCGGAATCGGTGTACGACACGCTGACCACCGACCTGCGCCGCGCCCGCAAACTGCGCACGCTGGGCGGTCGCGAAGCGGGCGACGTGCTGGGCGGCTGGCTGTCCGAACCGGACGCCGCCGCCCGCCGTTCCTCGCGCCGGAGCGAGTCCAAGCCGCTCCCGTGGCGCGACGGCGACCGGACCGGCGGTGTCGACCTGGACGAGTTCTATCGCCGCGCGCTCAGCCAAGGCCTCGTCTACCACCAGGCACAGGGCCGCGGCCTGCTGCCGCTCGGGCTGGAGCAGGAGATCCGCGCGCTCGACCATCCGCCGCTGCCGTGGGACGCGCGGCTGGCCCAGTGGTTCGACGAGCACGTCCGCGCGGAGCAGCCGGTGCGCAGCTACGCACGGGCGTCGCGGCGCCAGTCGGCGACCCCGGACATCCCGCGCCCGGGCCGGGTCCGTCCGGAAAGGACCGAACGCCGGGCCACCTTCGGCGTCGTGCTGGACACGTCCGGCTCGATGAACGCGGAACTGCTGGGCAAAGCGCTCGGCGCGATCGCGTCGTACGCGCGGGCGCGCGACGTCCCGGCGGCCCGGGTGGTTTTCTGCGACGCGGCCGCCTACGACGCCGGATACCTTGCGGTGGAAGACATCGCGGGCCGGGTGAAGGTCCGCGGCCGCGGCGGCACCCGCCTGCAGCCCGGAGTGGACCTGCTGCGCCGCGCCCCGGACTTCCCGGCGGACGGCCCGGTCCTGATCATCACCGACGCGCAGTGCGACCACGTCCGTCCAGGGCGGGCACACGCGTTCCTGGTCCCGCGCGGCACCCGGTTGCCGTTCCCGCCGCGCGGTCCGGTTTTCCGGGTGGAGTGATCGGCCGCCTGCCCGGATTTCCGGCCACCGCGTGCGTTGGTGCCGAGTGGGGTCAGCACTCCCGACCGGCATTCCCGCCGGCGGGGATCCGCTCCGCCCGGCAGGACCCGGAATCGCGAGACTCCGCGAAGCCTCACCGCGGTCCCGTTCGAGGCGAACCCGCGAGGGCGCCGTCGATCATTGACCGCCCGCGCCGTCCGGTCCGGGGCGTGGCATGACCCACGCTCGGCGTGCAAAGCGGCGGAGGCGGTTCGCTCCGCTGTTAGATTCCCAGCATGGACGACCCGCACTACCTTTCCGGCCTGAACCTGACCGGCCGCCGCGTCGTGGTGTTCGGCGGCGGTTCCGTGGCCCAGCGCCGGCTGCCCCGGCTGATCAGCGCGGGCGCCCGCGTCGAACTGGTGTCGCCGCACACGACGCCGTCGGTGCAGGGGATGGCGGACGCGGGCGAGCTGGTGTGGCATCAGCGCCGTTACGCCGAGGGCGATCTGCGCGCCGCGTGGTACGCGCTGGCCTGCACGAACGACCCGGAGACCAACGCGGCGATCTGTGCCGAGGCGGAGCGGGAACGCGTCTTCTGCGTCCGCGCGGACGAGGGCGAGTCCGGTTCGGCGGTGACCCCGGCGACCGGACGGCACGGCGGTCTCCTGTTCGGCGTCCTGTCCGGCGGCGAGCCGCTCCGCTCGGCCGCGGTCCGCGATTCGATGCTGGACGGCCTGCACGCGGGTGCCATCGAGGACGGCCGCCAGCCGCATCCGGACGGTGCCCTGCCCGGGGTCGCGCTGGTCGGCGGCGGGCCAGGTGACCCGGACCTGATCACCGTCCGCGCCCGGCGGCTGCTGTCGCGCGCCGACGTCGTGGTGGTCGACCGGCTCGGCCCGCGCGATCTGCTGGACGAACTCGCGCCGGAAGTCGAGGTGATCGACGCGGCGAAGATCCCGTACGGGCGCGCGGCGAGCCAGGACGTGATCAACCGGACGCTCGTCGAGAAGGCCAAGGAAGGCAAGTTCGTCGTCCGGCTCAAGGGCGGCGACCCGTACCTGTTCGGCCGCGGCTTCGAAGAGGTCCAGGCCTGCGCCGAAGCCGGTGTCCCGGTGACCATGGTCCCGGGCATCACCTCGGCGTTCGCGGTGCCCGCGGTGGCGGACGTGCCGGTGACGCACCGCGGGGTCGCGCACGAGGTGGTCGTCGTGTCCGGGCACGTCGCGCCGGGAGACGAGCGGTCGCTGGTCGACTGGTCGCTGCTGGCCCGGATGCGCGGGACGATCGTGCTGATGATGGGCGTCGAACGGCTGCCGAAGTTCGCCGCCGCCCTGCTCGAAGGCGGCCGGCCGGGCGACACGCCGGTCGCGGTGATCGAGGACGGGACGATGCGGACCCAGCGGGTGCTGCGGTCCACGCTCGCCTCGGTGGCCGAGGAGGCGGCGGCCGCCGGGGTCCGGCCGCCCGCGGTGATCGTGTTCGGCCCGGTCGCCGGACTGGACCGGAATCAGGCCGGATAACGCAGACAGCGGGCCGCCGGAGCGCGAAGATGGCCGCATGACCCTGCCTGCTTTGCCCGAAGAGTCGTTCCGGCGGGTGCTCTGCGTCGTCGCGCACCCGGACGACATGGAGTACGGCACGTCCGCGGCCGTCGCGCGCTGGACCGCGCGCGGCATCGAGGTCGGCTACCTCCTGCTCACCCGCGGCGAGGCGGGCATGCCGAACCCGCCGGAGGAGACGGCCCGGCTGCGCGTCGCCGAGCAGCGCACCGCGTGCGCCGCGGTCGGCGTCGAGCACCTGACGATCCTCGAGCATCCGGACGGCGTGCTCGTCTACGGCCTCGACCTGCGCCGGGACATCGCCCGCGAGATCCGCCGGTTCCAGCCCGACGTCGTGCTCGGCTGCGGCTTCGACGTCGAAACGCCCTACGGCTTCGACCAGGCCGACCACCGCGCGGCCGGCCTCGAGACCCTCGACGCGATCCGCGACGCGGGCAACCGGTGGGTCTTCCCGGAGCAGATCGACGACGAGGGCCTGGCCCCGCATTCGGCGCGCTGGTATCTCGTGCCCGGCCTCCCGGGTTCCGGCGCGACCCATGGCGTCGACGTCACCGGCGAGCCGCTGCGGCGCGGCGTGGCGTCCCTGGAGGCGCACGCCGCGTACCTGGCCGCGCTTCCGGACCATCCGGCGCCGGCGGACTTCATCCCGCAGTTCGCGGCGATGAGCGGGAAGGCGATGGGGGTCGAGCACGCGGTCTTGTTCCGCGCCCACGACCTGCAGGCTCCGCCGCAGTTCCCGGATCCCGACGAGGACTGACCTGGGCGGCGTCCGCACGGGGACCCGCACGGCCAGTCGCGCGGCGTGCGGCACCAGCGCAGCCGCCGTCCTGCCGGTGCACCGCGGCTGCATTCGGCTTCGCCTGTTCCCGCCGGAGCGAGTCCGCGCGGCTCAGGCCGGATAGCGCCGGAAGGCGAAGTCCCGGATCGCCGCACTCAGCCGCTTCGGGTCGAACCGCAGCTCGACCGGGCTGCGGGCCTGCACGAACTCGGCGTTCGGCAGGTCCTCGGCCAGGCTGCCCGCGTCGCCGAACGGGTGGATCGGGTCGCCCTCGTGCCCGATCACCAGGGTCGGCGCGGTGATCGTGCCGCGGATCGACTTGGGCGGCGCGATCCGGCCGAACAGCACGCCGTGCAGCAGCGCGGCCATCGGGGCCGGTTCCTGGCTCAGGGTGTCCGTGATCACGTCCACCCACTGGTTCCCGTGCGGCACCAGGTGTGCGGCCAGCGCCACCCCGCGCACCGTCGCGGGCAGGAAGCGCGCGGCGAACAGCAGCGGCGCGAAGGTCAGCAGCCCGGCGATGATCGCGTTGTCCAGCACCGGCATTTCGACCACCAGCCCGCGCACCCGCGAAGGGGCGGCCACCGCCACCTCCAGCGCCACGTTCGCGCCCAGCGACGTGCCGCCGACCACCGCGTCCTCGATCTCCAGATGGTCGAGCAGCGCGACGGCCTGCTCGCCGAACGCGGGCATCGAATAGCGCCACGACTGCGTCGGCCGGTCCGAATCGCCGTGGCCGAGCAGGTCGAGGGTCACCACGCGGAATCCGGCGCGGGCGAGCCGCCGGGCCAGCGGCGCGTGCATCCGGCGGGTGAACATGATCCCGTGCATCAGCACCACGACGCGGTCGCCGCTGCCGTATTCGGTGTAGCACAGGCGCTGGCCCTCGTGCCGGAACGAGCCGGACAGCTCGATCGGCCGGGTCCTGCGGGCCGTCGCGGGTTCCGCCGGCGGGGCGTCGGCGACGGGCACGGGTGCCGGGTCCATACCGGTGCCTCCTCTCCACCTCGGGTCTCCAGGAAAGCATCTCGCGGCCGCGTTGGCACAGTGTCAACTCCGATGAGCTGGGGTCGCCGCGATGAGCAAAGATGACCGCATGACCGAACCAGTAGCCGCCCTGCCCGAACTCGCCTCGCTCCGCGTCGCCCTCGACGGACCGGTCGCCGAGGTGACCCTGCTCGGCCCCGGCAAGGGCAACGCCATGGGCCCCGACTTCTGGCGCGAGCTGCCGCTGGTGTTCGCCGCCCTCGACGCCGACGCGCGCGTGCGCGCCGTCGTGCTGTCCGGCAGCGGCAAGCACTTCTCCTACGGGCTTGACCTCCCGGCGATGATGGGCGGCTGGGCCCCGCTGCTGGCCGGCGACGCGCTGGCCGGGCCGCGCACCGAGTTCCACCGCGAGATCCAGCGGCTGCAGCAGGCGGTCAGCTCGATCGCCGAATGCCGCAAACCGGTCGTCGCGGCCGTGTCCGGCTGGTGCATCGGCGGCGGCGTGGACGTCATCACCGCCGCCGACATCCGCCTGGCCAGCGCGGACGCCAAGTTCAGCGTCCGCGAGGTCAAGGTCGCGATCGTGGCCGACATCGGCAGCCTGCAGCGGCTCGCGCCGATCATCGGCGAGGGCCACGTCCGCGAACTCGCCCTGACCGGCAAGGACGTCGACGCCGCGCGGGCGGAGAAGATCGGCCTGGTCAACGACGTGTACCCGGACCAGGAGACGCTGCTGGCCAAGGCCCGCGAACTGGCCGCGGAGATCGCCGCGAACCCGCCGCTGGTCGTCCAGGGCACCAAGCAGGTGCTGTCCGCGAACACCGAACGCCAGGTCGCCGAGGGCCTGCGCTACGTCGCCGCCTGGAACTCCGCGTTCCTGCCGAGCAAGGACCTCCAGGAGGCCGTGCAGGCCTTCATGGAGCGACGAGCGCCGGAGTTCAAGGGCGAGTAAAACAGGCACGGGGAAAGCGAGCACGAGGAGTACGACGTGAGCAACGGCGCTGAGGTCACCGGCTACCGGGCATTCCGCGCGGCGCGGGATTATCTGCTGGCCCACCGCGAGGACTACGAAACCGCCTACCGCGAGTTCGCGTGGCCGCAGCTGGACGAGTTCAACTGGGCCACGGACTGGTTCGACCGGATCGCGGCCGACCCGGCGAACGCGCAGCGGTACGCGTTGTGGATCGTCGAAGAGGACGGCGCCGAGAACCGCTGGACGTTCCCGGAGATGTCGGCCCGGTCCAACCAGGTCGCGAACTGGCTGCGCGGCCTCGGCGTCTCGCGCGGCGACCGGGTGATCGTCATGCTCGGCAACCAGGGCGAACTGTGGGAGACCATCCTCGCGGCGATCAAGCTGGGCGCGGTCGTGATCCCGGCGTCCACGCTGCTCGGCCCGGCCGACCTGGCGGACCGGGTGGAGCGCGGCAACGCGAAGCACGTGATCGTGCGTTCGGCCGACACGGAGAAGTTCGCCGAGGTCGCGGGCGACTACACGCGGATCGCGGTCGGCGAACCGGTTTCCGGCTGGCACGCCTTCGAAACCGCGTACGCCTCGGCCGCCGAATTCACCCCGGACGGGGTCACCCGCGCCGAGGACCCGCTGCTGCTCTACTTCACCTCGGGCACTACCGCGAAGCCGAAACTCGTGCAGCACACGCACGTTTCGTACCCGGTCGGCCATCTGTCCACAATGTACTGGATCGGGCTGGAGCCGGGCGACGTCCACCTCAACATCTCGTCGCCGGGCTGGGCCAAGCACGCGTGGAGCAACTTCTTCGCGCCGTGGAACGCCGAAGCGACCGTGTTCCTGTACAACTACTCGCGGTTCGACGCGGCCGCTCTGATGGCGCAGATGGACCGCTGCGGGATCACCAGCTTCTGCGCGCCGCCGACGGTGTGGCGGATGCTGATCCAGGCCGACCTGAGCGTGCTGCGGACGCCGCCGAAGAAGGTCGTGGGCGCGGGGGAGCCGCTCAACCCCGAGGTGATCGAGCAGGTCGAGAAGGCGTGGGGCGTCACCATCCGGGACGGCTTCGGGCAGACCGAGACCAGCGTCCAGGTCGCGAACACGCCGGGCCAGGACGTCGTGGCCGGTTCGATGGGCCGTCCGCTGCCCGGCTTCGTCGTCGCCCTGGTCGACCCGGTCACCGGCGAGCGCGCGAGCGAGGGCGAGATCTGCCTCGACCTCGCGCACCGGCCGGTCGGCCTGATGGCGGGCTACGCGGACGACGACGAACGCACGTCGGCGGCCTTCGCGAACGGCTACTACCACACCGGCGACGTCGGGTCGATCGACGAACGCGGCTACATCACCTACGTCGGCCGCACCGACGACGTCTTCAAGGCGTCGGACTACCGGATCTCGCCGTTCGAGCTGGAGAGCGTCCTGCTGGAGCACGAGGCGGTCGCCGAGGCGGCCGTGGTGCCCGCTCCGGACCCGATCCGGCTGGCCGTGCCCAAGGCGTACGTCGTGCTCGCTTCCGGGCACGAGCCGAACGCCGACACCGCCCGGGAGATCCTCGCGTACGCGCGGGAGCATCTCGCGCCGTACAAGCGGATCCGGCGGCTGCAGTTCGCGGACCTGCCGAAGACCATCTCGGGCAAGATCCGCCGGGTCGAACTGCGCGGCCGCGAGGGCGGCGAGCGGCCCGAGGGCGAGTTCCGCGAGGACGACTTCCCGGACCTCAAGTCCTGAGCCGCGGTGGTGCCGGCCTCACTCGGCCGGCACCACCGCCGCCAGCACGGTCTGCTCGCCCTTGCTGCACGTGGTGCCGCCCTGCGCGGCGGGCGGGCCGGAAACGCACAGCCAGCCGTCGACGGTCGCGTTGACCGGGTTGTTCGAGCCCGCCGCCTGCCGGCCGTTGATCGCCTGGTGGAACTTCTTGACCAGCGCCATCGCGTCCGCGCACGGGATGGCCTTGCTGTCGTAGACGTACAAGGTCATCCCGCTCGCCGCGGTGACCGTGCCGCAGGTGCCCGGAGCGGACGGCGGCGCCTGCTTCGACGGCTTCGGCGCGGCCGGAGCGCTGCTGGGCGGCGCGGGCGGACTGCTCGGGCTCCCGGTCTGCGGCAGCGGCGGGGGAGCGTGCGTGCTCGGCGCGGCCGAGGCGATCGCGGAGGGCGCCGACGAGGCGGCAGCCGGTGGCGCTTGATCCCCCGAACAGGCGGTGAGCGTGGGCAAAACCACCACAGCCGCGCACAGCGGCCCGTACACGGTTTTCGACGGGAGCACCGCGATCCTTTCTCCGGGGTCGCGCCCATTCTGGCCCCTCGCGCCCCCGCTGAGCGGCACCGACACACCGGAGCGGACGGTGTCGAGTCTATTGTGGACGGTGGGTTTCGGGTTCCGGACTGGGAAATCCGCATCGCCGGGACGCATCGTTCGGAGGAATCCGGCCCGGGGCGGTTAACGCCCGGCGGCCCCGCGCCGACGTAGAGGACAGGCGCCCCGCGCGTTCCAGGTCCCCGAAGCCCCGACGCCAGAGAGCACGAGTCACCGAGAGCATGAGCACCGAAACCGCCCCCGCAGCCGAGAACGACGCCCCGACCGACCCGCCGACCGAACCCTGCAGCGTGGTGTGGTGCGGCGGCCGCCCCTACGTCCTCGAAGCCGGCGGCATGCGCCCGCGCTGGGTGGGCACCGACGGCCGCGGCCGCCCGGAAACGCTGAGCACCGCGCAGCTGCGCCGCCGCGGATGGAGCCACCGCCGCGCGGCCTCCCGGCGGCACACCCGCTGAGCCGTCCGCCGGACGGCGGCCGGTCCCGGGGAGGGATTCCGGTCCGCCGTCCGGCGGATTCGCGTTTCCCTTCGCCCGCGCCGACGTTTCCCTTCGCCCGCACCGAATCGCCCGGTTGCCTGGCTTGGCGGCGGTGCGGAGTCGGCTGGTTGCCCGGCTTGCTGGCGGTGTGGAGGCGACCGGTCGCCCGGCTTGGCGGCGGTGTGGAGTCGGCTGGTTGTCTTGCTTGGCGGCGGTGCGAAAGCGACCGGTCGCCCGGCTTGCTCGGGGCGGCGACTCGCCTCGGTTGCCCGGCTCGCTCGCCGCGTCGGCTCGGCCGGAGGCCCGGCTCGCTCGCCCCGCCGATGCACCCGCCGCAGCGGCTCGTTCGCTGCTCCGCCGGAATCGTTCCAGTGCGGGGCCGACCGAATCCAGCCGAGCCATTCGCCGAGTGCTCGCGCGCAAGCGAAGCCAGGCGGCCCGGTCCGCCAGCCGGTGCTCCGCACGGCCCCGACGAGCGCCGCAGCCCCGAGAAGTCATTCCGGTAGCGCCGAGCGAGCCCCGCTCCCGGACCGGCGATCACCGCGGCGCCCGTTTCACCCCGCCAGGACACACCTCGCGAGCCCGTCCGCTCTAGGCTGACCGCGTGACGACGGTCCCCGACGAGCCCACGACCGAGCCCTCCCTCTGGCGGCAGGCGCTCAACGTGCCCAACCTGCTTTCCCTGCTGCGCCTGGCCGGCGTCCCGGTCTTCCTCTGGCTGCTGCTCGGCCCGAAAGAAGACGGCTGGGCGCTCGCGGTCCTCGTCTTCTCCGCGCTCACCGACTGGCTCGACGGGAAACTCGCCCGCTGGCTGGACCAGATGTCGCGGCTCGGGCAGCTGCTCGACCCCGCCGCGGACCGGCTCTACATCCTCGCCACGCTCGTCGCTTTCCTGATCCGCGACATCGTCCCGTGGTGGGTGGTCGCCCCGCTGGTGCTGCGCGAAGCGGTCCTCGGCGTCTGCGTGCTGCTGCTGCGCCGCGGCGGGTTCGCGCCGCCCGAGGTCACTTACATCGGCAAGGGCGCGACCTTCGTCCTCATGTACGCCTTCCCGTTCCTGCTGCTCACGCAGGGCGGCTCGGACGTCGCCGCGGTCGCCCGGCCGATCGCGTACGCGTTCATGGTCTGGGGCGGCGTCCTGTATGTCTGGTCCGGCGCGCTCTACGTCGTGCAGGCGGCTCGCGCGCTGCGCACCCGGTGATGGAAGATTGTCGGCAGGAAAGCCAGCACCAGGAAGGGGAGCGGCGTTGACCACTCCGGAAGAACTGCGCTACACCGAGGAGCACGAGTGGGTCGCGACCCGCGAGGGTTCGCTCGTGCGGGTGGGCATCACCGAATACGCGCAGGACCAGCTCGGCGACGTCGTGTTCGTCGACCTGCCCGAGGTCGGCAAGCAGGTCGGGGCGGGCGACCCGTTCGGCGAGGTCGAGTCCACGAAGAGCGTCTCGGAGCTGTTCGCGCCGGTCGACGGCGAGATCGTCGCGGTCAACGACGCGGTCGCCGAGTCGCCGGAGCTCATCAACTCCGATCCCTACGGCGAGGGCTGGCTCGTGGAGATCCGGCTCGACGACCCGGCCGGTCTCGAGGCGCTGCTCGAGGCCGAGGCGTACCAGGCGCTCATCAAGGGCTGAGCCGCCCGGCCCGGCGCCCGGGGCCGCAAGGGGAGCCCCAGGCTCCCGGGCCGGTCGGGCACGGTACGTTGACAGCTACACGTTCTTGGTCGATGACAACACATCATGCGTAGAGGAGAGCTCAGGTGAGCACGAACGACGGGCCCGGCGTTCCCCCGGAGCAGTCTCCGGAGCGGACCTCTGTCTTCCGGGCCGATTTCCTGGCCGACATGGAAGGCCAGCAGGAGTCCGCGCCGGCCGCCGAGGCACCGGTGCAGGGCGTCGACGCCCTCCCGCCGGGTTCCGCCCTCCTGGTCGTGAAGCGCGGGCCCAACGCGGGCTCCCGCTTCCTGCTCGACCGCGACACCACCAGCGCGGGACGGCACCCCGACAGCGACATCTTCCTCGACGACGTCACGGTTTCCCGCCGGCACGCGGAATTCCGGCGCGAGGGCGGGGAGTTCGTCGTGATCGACGTCGGCAGCCTGAACGGCACCTACGTCAACCGCGAGCCGGTCGACCAGGCCGTCCTCGCCGGGGGCGACGAGGTGCAGATCGGCAAGTTCCGCCTGGTCTTCCTGACCGGCCCGGGGCACGGGGGCCAGGGGGCGCAGTGACGGCGGCCGGGCAGCCCGGTCGTCAGGAGGCCCGGCGGGACGGGTTGAGCATCGGGGCGGTGCTCGCGCAGCTGCGCGGGGACTTCCCCGATGTCACGATTTCCAAGATCCGCTTCCTCGAGGCGGAAGGCCTGGTCCGCCCGGGCCGCACGCCCTCGGGGTACCGGCAGTTCTCGCCGGCGGACGTGGAGCGCCTGCGGTACGTGCTGTCCGCGCAGCGCGACCACTACCTCCCGCTCAAGGTCATCAAGGAGCAGCTCGACGCGGCCGACGCGGGCGTGCCGCCGCCCGCGCCGGTCCCGGCGGCCCCTCAGCTGCCGCGGCGGCTCGTGCCGCTCGGCGACGGGTGCGATCCGGCGGGACTGCCCGCGGCGGCGGACTTCGAGACCGGGCCGGACGTCCGGCTCACCCAGGAAGACCTGCTGGCCCAGGCGGGCATCGACGACGCGATGCTCGCCGAGCTGTGCCAGTACGGCCTGCTGCGCCCCGGCGCGGCGGGTTTTTTCGGCCCGGAGTCGGTGCTGATCGCGCGCACCGTCAAGGCGATGACCGAATTCGGGCTGGAACCACGGCATCTGCGCGCGTTCCGCGCCGCGGCCGACCGCGAGGTCGGCCTGCTGGAGCAGATCGTGACCCCGGCGTACCGGCATCGTGACGCGGACGCGAAGGCGCGCGCGGACGAGGTCGTGCGCGAACTGGCCGCGCTGTCGGTCACGCTGCACACCTTGCTCGTCAAGGCCGGGATCCGCGGCGTCGCCGGCGACTGACCCGGATTCCCGAGACGCGTCGTCCGTCACTTGTCAATGACTGAACCTCAGCGCCGGGATGCCGTACCGTGAGAGACGGTTCGCGAGACCACGAACCGAGAATGTCCGCTGCGAGCGAGCACAGCGCCCGGATGACGGGTAGCGTCGGAGACAACGGTCGTCAGCCGTCGCGAGCGCTGCGGCCCGTGTGCACGAGAGGGAGGCGAAGCCCGATGAGCGAGATGCGCGTCGTCGGCGTGCGGGTGGAACTGCCTGCCAATCAGCCGATCTTGTTGCTGCGGGAGACCGAGGGCGAGCGGTACCTGCCGATCTGGATCGGCTCGGTCGAAGCCACCGCGATCGCCCTGGAACAGCAAGGCGTCCGGCCCGCCCGGCCGCTGACCCACGATCTGCTCAAAGAGGTCATCGGCGCGCTCGGCCGCGAGCTCGAGCAGGTCGTGATCACCGACCTCAAGGAAGGCACGTTCTTCGCCGAGCTGGTCTTCGACGGCGACATCCGGGTCTCGGCCCGCCCGAGCGACTCGGTCGCGCTGGCGCTGCGGATCGGCGTCCCGATCCACGCGGTCGACGCGGTGCTCGAGGAGGCCGGGCTGATCATCCCGGACGAGCAGGAGGACGAGGTCGAGAAGTTCCGCGAGTTCCTCGACTCCGTGTCCCCGGAAGACTTCCGCGGCGCCGACACCTGAGCGGCCCGGCCCGGCGGTTTCCCGCCGGGCAAGCGCTCACCGTGCCGTGGCGCGGGCGAACAGGTCGGCCAGCTCCCGGCCGTACCGGTCCAGGTCGATCCCCGGATCGGCGGCGTAGGCGGCCGCCACCCCGTCGATGGCCTGCGCGATCGACAGCGCCACGATCTCCGGCGAGATGTCGCCGAAGGCCCCCTCCGCGCGGCCCTGTTCCAGCTGCCGTCGCAGCGCGCCGGTGCGCAGCTGCCCGACCATGACGCCGGTCATCGCCCAGCCGTCGCGGTCGTCGGCGTGCGCGGCCATCTCGACCAGCACCCGCTCGCATTGCGGGTAGTCGCGCAGGAACGCGACCGAAGTTTCGATGTACGCGCGCAGGTTCCCCGGCCGGTCCGCCGGGTCGACGCCCTCGCTGCGCTTGCGCAGGTATTCCGATTTGGTCTCGGACACCGTGCTCAGCACCGCCTGCATGAGGCCGGCCTTGTTCGTGAAGTGGTACGAGATCAGCCGGGTGCTGCTGAGCCCGGCCCGTTCCTTGATGCGCGCGAAGGTGGTGCGCGCGTACCCGTGGTCGGCGATCGTGGCGATGGTCGCGCCGATGATCTGCGCCCGGGTGGTGGCCTCGGTGACGCTGAGGCCGAGTTCGGCTTGCGTGTCAATGCTTACTTGCATGAGTAACAAGTTACTCGACTGAGTAAAAAATGGCAATCCCGTACGGCGAACGGGCCAAAGCCTCGACACGGCCTTGAGGTCCGCCGCGCGTCGCGTTGACCGGTTCGCGGCGCAGCCTTACCGTCAAAGGCGGTAAATCGCCACGATGTGATTCGCCGACCCGGCGCGCTCGTGGCAGTTTTCCCCGGCCGAACCCGATCCTGGGCTCGACCGGCCTGTCGAACGCCCCGCCGCGAGGCCGGGCGAGGGGAGGCTTGCGGTGGTCGAGGCTGGTCGTCCGGAGATACCTGCCGGACCTGTCGCCGACGGCGAGCAGGGCGAGCTGTTCCCCGACGCCTCGCTGCCCGACGAGCTGGTCGGCTACCGCGGTCCCGCGGCCTGCCAGATCGCCGGGATCACCTACCGCCAGCTGGACTACTGGGCGCGCACGAAGCTGGTCGCGCCCAGCATCCGGACGGCGCACGGTTCGGGGTCGCAGCGGCTGTACTCGTTCAAGGACATCCTGGTCCTCAAGGTCGTGAAGCGCCTGCTGGACACCGGGGTCTCGCTGCAGAACATCCGCGTGGCGGTGGACCACCTGCGCGTGCGCGGGGTGCGCGACCTGGCGAAGGTCACGCTGTTCTCCGACGGCGCCACGGTGTACGAATGCACGTCGCCGGAGGAGATCGTGGATCTGCTCCAGGGCGGCCAGGGCGTGTTCGGCATCGCGGTCAGCGGGGCGATGCAGGAGATCAGCGGCACGATCCACGAGTTCCCGGCCGAGCGCGCGGACGGCGGAGTGGTCGAGACCGCCGTGCCGGACGAGCTGACCCAGCGCCGCAACGCCCGCCGCACCGGCTGATCTTGGCGCGCGCTAGACTGAGCGCGCGATCGACGAACCCGCGCGGGAGAGACCGAACCGGCATCCCCGGTCCGGCGCCGAAGGAGCAAGTCCTCCCCGGAACCTCTCAGGCACCCTGGACCGCGCGGACGAGACGCCTCTGGAAAGCGCATCGGCAGGAGACCACCAGCCGATGCCGCCGACGGTGCAAGCCCGGCTATCCACGCGGGTGAAACTCTCAGGCGCCTCGCGGGGTACGGACAGAGTGGGGAGGACCACGCCTTCGCGCGTGGGCGCGCCGGTGAGGTTCAGACCTCCCGGGTGGTCTGAACCTCCGCGCTGTGGTCAAGACCACATCCCTGGTTTTCGGCGCGTCAGCCCGGGATCTTGTCCAGGAAGCCGTGCACCTTGGCGATCCGGCCGTCCGCGATCTCGATCACGTCGAACCCGATCGCGACGGGTTCCGGAGCGCCCGGAGCCGAGAGGTGCCACTGGAACCGCGCGAGGTCGTGGTGCGCGTCCGGGTCCGCGGGCAGGCTGAAGACCAGTCCGGCGAACTGCTCCTGCGCGCCGCCGATGAACCCGTCGATCTCGTCCTGCCCGGCGACGGCGCCGAGCGGATCGGTGTAGGTCGCGCCCGGGGCGAAGACCTCCGAGACGAGCCGGCGCCGCCGCTGCGGGTCGGTCTCGTTCCAGACCTCGACGTAACGGCGGGCGAGGTCGGTCGCGGTCGGTGCGGTGGTGGTCATTTCGGGGTTCTCCTTGTGTCGTCCCGTTTTCGGTAGGGCCAAGCCTGGCCGACGATCGGCGGCTGGTCGATCACGCGGGAGGTAATCGGTTCGCCGTGCTAAACCGGGGCATGGACTGCGGCCGCCTGCCGATCGATGGGCAACTCCGGAAATTCCGCGAGATCGTGACTCGCAACGACCTGGTGCCGGAAGTGCTGGCGCGGGCGGCGGAGCTGAATCTTCCCGGCTGGTACCTGACCGCGGGCTGCCTGTGCCAGACCGTGTGGAACGCGGTGACCGGACGCCCGCCCGCCGAGGGCGTCAAGGACTACGACCTGTTCTATTTCGACGACTCGGATCTCAGCTGGGAAGCGGAGAACGCGGTCATCGAGGAGGGGAAGCGGAGATTCGGGGATCTCCCGGTCATGGCGGAAATCCGCAACGAGGCGCGAGTGCATCTCTGGTACGAGGCCCGCTTCGGCGTGCCGTGCGCGCCGTACCCGTCGACCGAGGCGGCCATCGACTCGTTCCCGTCCACGACGTCCTGCCTCGGGATCCGGCTGGACGACCGAGGGGAGTGGCAGGTCTATGCTCCGCACGGGTTCGCTGATGTGTTCAACCTGGTCGTACGGCCCAATCCCGGACGCGCGCCGCGAAGCAGTTACGAGGCGAAAGCCCGGCGCTGGCAGGAACAGTGGCCGGAGCTGACCGTGCTGCCGTGGCCCAGTTGACGCGAGCCCCGGCTGCGGCGTAGTTTCGATACGAAACGGTAGCGTAGCGAAATGGGGGGCCGGTGGAAACCTCAGGCGTGGGCAGGCCGCGTGATGCGCGAAGGGATGCCGCGATTCACGAGGCAGCCGTGGCCCTGCTGACTGACGTGGGTTACGACCAGCTGTCCATCGAGTCCGTCGCCGCGCGGGCGGGCGTGGCCAAGACGACGATTTACCGCCGGTACCGCGACAAAGCGGCCCTCGTCGCGGCAGCGGTGGAGCAGCGGCAGGCTCCGGCTCCGCCCGCGCCGGGGTCCGGTGGGCTCCGGGAGAACCTGCTGGCGGTCGTGCGGTGGCTGGCGCGCGAGATCGCCGAGCAGGAACTCGGAGTGCTCGGTGCGCTGTTCGCGGGAATGCGCGGTGATTCCCGGCTCGCCGACGAGATGCGCCGGATCCTGCGCCGCGACGGAGCGGCGATGACGGAGTCGTTGCGGGGCGGGGAAACAGCGCCGGGCGCGGCGGCGCTGTTCGCCGAGGTCGCACCGGCGGTGATCGTGCACCGGATCGTTTTCGTCGGAGAGCCGTGCGACGACCGGTTTCTGCGGCATCTCGTGGACGACATCCTGCTGCCTTTGCTGGAACAGAAGGAGTTTCGGAGATGATCGTGATCACGGGAGCCACCGGCGCGCTCAACGGGGCGACGGTGGAGCACCTGCTCAAGCGCGTGCCGGCGGGGGAGGTCGGCGTCAGCGTCCGGGAGGTGGCCAAGGCACGGCACTTCGCGGAGCGCGGGGTACGGGTGCGCCAAGGGTCCTATGAGGACCCGAAGGCGTTGAGGAAGTCGTTTGAGGGGGCGGAAAAAGTTCTGCTGGTGTCCTCGAACGATCCGCGCGCGGACGGGGTGGGCTTGCATCGCGCAGGCATCGAGGCCGCGGTAGAGGCCGGGGCGCAACGGATCGTGTACACCAGTCATCAGAACTCCCGGATGGACACTCCGTTCCCGCCAGGGCCGGACCACGCGGCGACCGAGCGGATCCTCGCCGGGTGCGGCGTCGCGTGGACGGCGCTGCGCAACGGGTTCTACGCGCACAGCATCGGCTGGCTGCTCGGGAACTGGCGGGAGGACGGGGTGATCAAGGCCCCGGTGGACGGGCCGGTCTCCTGGACCGAGCGGGCCGACGTCGCCGAAGCGGCGGCGGTGATCCTGGCCGGGGACCAAGCATTCGACGGGCCGGTGACGCTGACCGCGCCACAGGCGGTGACGTTCGACGACGTCGCCGAACTCGCCTCGCGGGCCAGCGGAAAAAAGGTGGAGCGGGCCGTCGTGGCGGACGACGAGTGGATCGCGGGCGAACCGGAGGAGGTCGCGCGCATGAAGCTCACCTTCTTCCAGGCGGCCCGCCAAGGCCACTTCGCCGGGACAAGTCCGCTGCTGGCCGAGCTTCTCGGGCGCGAACCGCGCGGCATTACGCTCTAGACCCGAAGAACTCCCGGCAGAAGGCGCGGAACGTTTCGGCACGGCGGGTCAGCCGGGCGCCCTCCGCGCGGGCCAGCACCACGGGCGTAGTCGGGACTCGCTCGCGCAACGGGCGCACCGCGAATGGTGTGCCCTCGACGGAAAGTTCCAGCGGCGGGCGCTGCACCGACAGCGTGTAGCCGAGTCCTCGGGCGACCAACGCGCGCGCGAGCTCGAAGCTCGTCGTGCGGTGCGCGACCGGCATGGGCAGGCCGACCGACGCGAAGACGTCCCGGAAATAGCGCTCCGACGGCGGTACGTCCAGGAGGATGAACGGCTCGTCGGCCAAGGCGGGCAACGAAACCGTCTTCCGGCGAGCCAGAGGATGCGCGACCGGAAGGAGCACGCTTGGCGGCTGGTCGTACAGCTGGTCCACCGCGATCCCGGGCACGAGGTCTTGCCGGTACAGCACGGCGAGGTCGCAGCGTCCCTCCAGCAGGAGGTGCTGCAGGTCCGGCAAGGTGCCTTCGACGAAGCTGACCTCGACTTCCGGATGCTGGGTGCGGAAGGTCGCGAGCGCAGCGGGCACGTGCAGCGGTGCGAGGGGCGTGTAGCAGCCGAAGTTCAGGTGTCCGGCGAGGTCTTGGCCGTAGTCGCGGGCGAGGGTGCCGAGTTCGGCGACCGAGGTGAGCACCGCGCGGGCCTCGCCGACGACCTGGCGCCCGGCGTCGGTGAGCGCGGTCGTCCGGCCGGGGCCGCGCAGGATGAGCTGCACGCCCAAAGTCCGTTCCAGCGAAGCGAGCGCCAGCGACACCGCCGACTGCGACACGTGGCAGCTTTCCGCAGCCGAGGTGAGCCCGCCGGTGTCCGCGACCGCGACCAGATACTCGAGCTGGCGCAACGAGGGAGACATCAGCTCAGCTTATGTCCTTCACCAGATATGCGAACTGGACCGATGACCGCCGACGCGGCAGGGTCGGAGCATGACCCGGCACCAGCACCCGTTCGTCCCGTACGCGCCGCCGCGGCTGTCACCCGAGGAGAGCCTCGCGCGCGGGCAAGAGCTGTACCGGCTGCTCGACCGGCGCCGGTCGGTCCGCTGGTTCTCCCCGGACCCGGTGCCGCTCGAAGCGATCGAGACCGCGGTCCGGATCGCGAACACCGCGCCGAGCGGGGCGCACCACCAGCCGTGGACGTTCGTCGCGACCGCCGATCCGGACGTGAAGCGCGCGGTCCGGGAAGCGGCCGAGGTCGAGGAGCGGAAGTTCTACCGGGAGCGCAGCGCGCCGGACTGGCACGCCGCGCTCGCCCGGCTCGAGACCGACGAGCACAAGGAGTTCCTCGAGATCGCGCCGTGGCTGGTGGTCGCGTTCGCGCAGAAGAGCACTCCGCGGCCGGACGGTTCGCTGCGGAAGAACTACTACGTCAACGAAAGCGTCGGCATCGCGTGCGGCATGTTCATCACCGCGCTGCACACGATGGGCCTGGCGACGCTCACCCACACCCCCAACCCGATGGGCTTCCTCAACGAGGTCTTCGAGCGCCCGGCGACCGAGCGGGCGTACATCCTGTTCCCAGTCGGCTATCCGGCGCCGGACTGCGAGGTGCCGGACCTCGAACGCAAACCGCTCGCCGAGGCGCTGGTGGTGCACTCGCCGTTACCTCGGGGGTAATGGTCTCGCGCCCGGCGACGCCGTAGCGTCGGGCGGGTGACGACCACGGTGAAGGCCCCGATCGGCGAACTGCTCCGGGAATGGCGCGACCGCCGCCGCATCAGCCAGCTCGACCTCGCGATCTCCGCGGACATCTCCACCCGCCACCTGAGCTTCGTGGAGACCGGCCGGTCCAAGCCGAGCCGCGACATGGTGCTGCGGCTGGGCGAGCACCTCGACATCCCGCTGCGCGAACGCAACCGCCTGCTGCTCGCCGCGGGCTACGCGCCGGCTTACGGCGAGTCCGACCTCGGAGCGCCGGAAATGACCGTGATCCGGGAGGCGGTCCGGCGGCTGCTCGCCGGGCACGACCCGTACCCGGCGGCGGTGGTCGACCGCGGCTGGAATCTCGTCGACGCGAACCTCAGCCTCGGCGTGCTCACCGAAGGCATCTCGCCGGAGCTGCTGACCGGTCCGGTGAACGTCCTGCGCGCGACGCTGCATCCGGACGGGATGGCGCCGCGGGTGCTGAATCTGGGGGAGTGGCGGGCCCATCTGCTGGGCCGGTTGCGCCGCCAGGTCGAGCAGACCGCCGACGCGGGGCTGGCCGAGCTGCTGGAAGAACTGCGCGGGTATCCCTGCGACGACGAGGTCCCGGAAGTCGAGATCCCCGGTCCGGGCGACATCTTCGTGCCGTTGCGCTACCGGCACGGGGAGCTGGAGCTGACGTTCTTCAGCACAGTCGCGACCTTCGGGACTCCGCTGGACGTGACGCTCGCCGAGCTGGTGATCGAGTCGTTCTACCCGGCCGATCCGGCGACGGCGGCGTTCTTGCGCGAACGCGTGACCGGCTGAGCGACGCTACGATCGGGCCCATGCGGGCGTTCGTGGTGACCGGACCGGGGGAGGCCGGTCCGGCCGAGGTGCCGGAGCCGGTCGCCGGGGTCGGCGAAGTCGTCGTGGACGTCGAGCGGGCCGGAGTGTGCGGCACCGACGTCGAGTTCTTCACCGGCGAAATGCAGTACCTCGCCGACGGGCACGCCCGCTACCCGATGCGGCTCGGCCACGAATGGTGCGGCCGGGTCTCCGAGGCAGGCCCGGGCGTGCATCCGGCGTGGGTCGGCCGCCGCGTCACCGGAGACACGATGCTCGGATGCGGGGACTGCCGCCGCTGCCGGGCCGGGCGCCAGCACGTCTGCGCGGACCGGCAGGAGGTCGGCATCCGCGGCGGCCGGGCGGGGGCGCTCGCCGAACGCCTCGCGGTGCCGGTGCGCTCGCTGCACGAACTGCCGGACACGCTGGATCCGGCCGCGGGCGCGCTGGTCGAACCGGGCGGCAACGCCTGCCGCGCGGCGCGAGCGGCCGCGGGCGAGCGGGTGCTGGTGCTCGGGCCGGGGACCATCGGACTGCTCACCGCGCTGTTCCTCCGCGCCGCGGGCAGCGAGGTGCATCTGGTCGGTGCGACGCCGTGGTCGGTGGAATTCGCGCGCGGCTTGGGGTTTTCCGCCGGGACGAGCGTTCCGGAGCCGCCGTTCGACGCGGTGGTCGACGCGACCGGCGATCCCGAGGCGCCCGCCCTCGCGGCCGAGGTGGTCGAACCGGCGGGGCGGATCGTCTGCATCGGACTGGCCGGGCGGCCGAGCCTGCTCGACACGCGGACGTTGGCGTTGAAGGACGTCACCGCGATCGGCGTGCTGAGCGGTTCGCCGGGCTTGGCGCAGGCGATCGACGCGTACGCGTCCGGCGAAGTGGACCCGCGGCCGCTGGTGGCGGCGACGGTCGGGCTGGGCGAGGTCGCGGCGGTGCTCGGCGGACAGCGGCCTGCCGGCGCGCCGAAAATCCACGTCGACCCGCGGCGATAACCGGTTGCCCGGCGGGAGCGAAGGCGAAAGGGTCAGGGCATGAGCGCCGACCTGACTTTCCGCCAGCCGACCGAAGAAGACCACCCGCGCGTGCTCGCCGCGCTCGGGCCGTGGTGGGGCGGGTTGAAGGGCGAGGCCGGTGCGCGGGAGCGGGCATCGCTGGTGCCGCGCCTGTATTTCCAGCACTTCACCACGACGAGCCGGCTGGCGGAACGCCCGGACGGGACGCTGGCGGCCTTCCTGATCGGCTTCGTCTCGCAGACCGACCCGGAGACCGCCTACATCCACTTCGTCGGCGTCGATCCGGAGCTGCACGGGCGGGGGCTCGGCCGGTCCCTGTACGAGTGGTTCTTCGCGCAGGTGCGGAAAGCGGGCGTGCGGACGGTGAAGTGCGTCACCAGTCCGCAGAACACCGCTTCGCAGGCCTACCACGCCCGGCTCGGGTTCGAGGTTTCCGACGTGCTCCCGGACTACGACGGGCCAGGGCTGGACCGGGTCGCGTTCACTCGCCGCCTGGCCGACGACCCGGCCTGACCCGGCGCCCGGTAAGCGTCAGCGGGCCTCGATGACCGTCTGGAACTGTTCGGCGGCCCGCTCGACCTTCTTCTGCGGGTCGGCCAGCAGCGACGCGACCGCCTCGCCCAGTTTGCCCGCCGGGGGCTGGTATTCCAGCGAAATCTCGACGCCGGTGCGGCTGTGGCCCTTGTCCTCGAACCGGACCACGCCGGAGTTGCGCACGTCCGGATCGGCGTCGTCCACCGTGGTCCAGGCGATTTTCCGCGGCGGCGCGTCCTCGACGATCCGGGCCTCCCATTCCACTGTGGACCCGGCCGGGCCGTCGACCTTCCAGCGGGTGCGCGTCCCGTCGCCGTCCAGGGCCTCGACCGACTGGACGTCGGAGAACAGCTCCGGCAGCCGGGTCAGCGGACGCCACCAGTCGTAGCACGCCTGCGCGGGAGCGTTGACCTCGACGTAATGCGCTGCAGCAGCCATGAGCACCTTTCCTCGGAGTTCAGCGAGTCTTGCCGGACTCCTCGGCTACCCGGCGGGCCGGCCGGGCAAACGCCGCCGGCTACGAGATTTCCTTGCGGGGCAGGGGAACGAGGCCGGTGCCGACGCGCAGGTCGAGGGCCCGGTCGAGGCCGAGCAGCCGGAGCGGGCGGAGCACCGCGCGCTGGTGCGCGATCACGGTGAAGGGCACTTCCGCGCGGCGAGTCGCGCGTTCGGCCGCCATCAGCGCGGACAGCCCGCGGCAGCTGCAGAAGGTCACCGCTCCCAAATCGGCGATCACCCCGGCGGGCGAGCGGGGGATCGCCGCGGCAGTTCGCTCGAGGAATGCCTCCGCGCTGGAAGAATCGAGGTCTCCGGACACGGCGACGACCGTGTGGTCTCCGGCGGTGCGGACGGTGATGTCCGCGAGCGGCACCGAGCGGGCGGGCGAGGTGGGGGAACGGACGGGGCGAGTCATCGCGGGGGCCTCCTGCGGACCGGCGGAGGCGGACCGGCGCTGGACTGCCTCGCTGTGCTGGGCGGGCGGCTGCTGGCTGAACCGTGCTGCCGCCACGGTAACTCCGCCGCGGGATCCCGACAACCAGATCGCCGGTCGCGGGGGAGTCAGCCGTCGCGAGCAGGGCCGGGGCCGCGGCTGCGGGCGAATTCCCCGCCCGTGCACTGGACATGGCACGCGGACACGGTGCTGGCCGCAGGCACCGGGGCGGCGGCGCGGCGATCCGGCCGGGACTGTGCCCTAGCGCCTCGATCGCCCACAGCAGTGTCGGCACGAGGCGGGCCGACCGGTCGTCGTCCTCGCAGAAGTCGATGCGTTCACGCGAACGCCTCCGCGCCCGCCCGCACCCGCGCCGGCTCCAGCAGCGAGCGTTGCCGGTCCGCGCGGACGAGCAGGGCGCCGAAATCCACGTCGGCCAGCCGGTTTCCGAGGTTCGCCGCGTCGCGCAGCGTGGTCCAGAGGATCTTCTTGCCTTCGATGCCCATGGCCAGCGCTTCGAGTTCCCAGAACCGGCTCAGCGGCGAGTACGACGCGATCCTGCCGTTCGGCTTGAACCGGCTCAGCCGTTCGGCCGCGACGGCGAGCCCGGCCTTCAGCGGGTTCGCGCGCACCGGCACTGCCCGCATGACTCCGCGGAACGTGCGCACGTCCTCCGCGATCGCCGAGGCCGCTTCCCGAAGCGGCACCTCGAATTCCGTGCCGCGGTGGCGGCGGGCGGCCCGGCGGGCCAGTTCGCGCCACGCCAGTCCCATCGCCAGCTGGTCGTTGAGGTAAATGCCGAGCAACGTGTCCATCCGGCCGAGGTACCCGGCCCGGCCTCGGGCAACCGGGAAAGCGGCTGCTCAGCCCTCGACCAGTGCGGCCAGCCGGTCGAGGGATTCGCGCAGCTGCCGGTCGACGTGCTCGGCCGGTTCGCCGCCGTGGTTGCGCGGATCGTCGCCGAGGAACGACAGGTGCAGCGTCGCGTAGCTGGTGCCGCCCTCGGCGGAGGCCACCTGGAGCCAGCCGCTGTAGTCCGGGCTGCCCCGCCGTCCCCATTCGAGCCGGAACTGGTCGCGGCGTTCCCGCAGCAGGCCGGGTTCGCCGGTGGCGCCGGCCACGTCGACGTCGACGCCGGGCGGTTCGGCCGGGTGGACCGACACGGTGCCGGGCAGCCAGCGGTCCAAAGTGGACCGGTCCGCGGCGGTGCGGAACACGGTGCCCGCGTCGGCGGCGATTCGTCGTTCGCATTCGAATTCGGCCATGGCCGCGGATCACTTCCCGGTGCCGACGAGATGGGCGCTCAGTTGCTGGCAAGCGTCCGCGCAACTGCGGCAGGCTTCCTCGCACAGCGCGCAATGCCGGTGGTGCGCGGCGTGCCGGCCGCATTCGTCGGCGCAAGTCCGGCACGCCTGTTCGCAGGCCCGCAGCAGCGCGTCCAGTACGCCGTTCGTCCCGGTCCGGCGGGACAGCACGCGAGCCGTCGTGGCGCAGAGGTCCGCGCAGTCGAGGTCGGTGCGGATGCAGTGGACGAGGCTGGCCGGGTCTCGTTCGGACAGGCAGGCGTCGGCGCACCCGGTGCACGTGCGGGAGCAGGCGAGGCATTCGTCGACGCAGTTCGCGATGGCGGTCGGGTCGAGACCGCCCAGCTGTTCCGGGTGGCTTTCGATCAGGGGCAGCGTCATGGCGTGTTTCTCCTTTCGCGGGGCCGGGTTCAGAGCCGGGGGCGGCTTTGCTCGTCCCGGACCGTCACCCATTGCCAGCGGGTGAACTCGTCGAGGTTGACGAAGGAGCCGAACCGGCTGCTCCCGCCGGAATCGCCGATCCCGCCGAACGGCGCGAGGGTTTCGTCGTTCACGGTCTGGTCGTTGACGTGGGTCATGACGGCTTCGATCCGGTCGGCCTGGCCGGAGTCGACGACCGGGCCCAGATCGACGTCCTCGCGGGAATCGCCGACTCGCAGGCCGTCGGCGAGGCGGGCAATACGCCCGAGGGCAGCCCGGCCTCCTCGAAGAGCCGCGCGATGACCACGCCGCAGCAGATCGTCGTGTCGCTGGCGGTCTTGAGGACGACCGCGTTGCCGGTCGCGAGCGCCGGGGCGACCGAGCGCAGGGCCAGGACGAGCGGGAAGTTCCCCGGTGCCATCACCGCGACCACGCCGAAGGGGACGCGCCGGGCAATGCTGGTGCGGCCTTCCTGGGTGGTGGGCAGCAGCGTGCCCCACGGCGCGCTCGCCAGCGCCGCGGCTGCGTGCAGTTCGTCGAGGGCGAGGTCCAGTTCGAGTTCGACCGCCGAGGCGGTCTTTCCGGCCTCCCGGGCGATCCAGCCGGCGATCTCGTCGCGGTGGCGGCCGAACAGGGCGGCGCGGGACGCGGGCGCGCTCGCGGTAGTCGGCGTGGGCCCAGGCCTGCCCGCGGTCGGCCGCCGCGGCTGCGGAACGGGCGAGGTAGTCGGCGGCGGGCCGTGTCGACCTGGCCGAGTTCGTCGCCGGTGGCGGGTTCGGTCGAGGGCGCGGCGCCGCCGGTGTGCGTCCACTCGCCGGTGAACACCCGGCCGGACCAGCGGCCCCGGTCGTCGAGCAGTCCCACGTGCCGTCCTTTCGTCCGGATACGCGGGGTCGGCTACCCGGGTGCGGCGCAGGCAAACGCCGACGGCGGGCGTCGGGGCGCAGCCGGTCCCGCTGTCAGCGGTACGGGACGACCGCCCGGTACTTGCCCCCGCCGGGTTCCTGCCGCGGCGGTTCCTCGGCCCGTTCCAGGGCGACGGAGCGGAGCCCGTTGTCGGCGAGCAGCCCTTCCGCCTCGGACCGGATCCGCTGCCACACCTGCTCGGGTTCGGTGCCGTCGGCGAGCAGCAGGCGAATCCGCAGCGTCGTCGGGGCGGTCTGCTCGACCTGGAACAGTTCCACCCCCGGAATCCGGTCGAACAGCGTGCTGAACACCATCGGCGCGAGCGCGACGGATTCGCCGCGCCCGCTGGGGAAAGACAGGATGTCGCCCGCCCGGCCGTGCACGCGGACCGCCGGGAGCGGGTTGCCGCACGGACACGGGTCGGGGCGCGGCAGGACGGAGTCGCCGAGGTTGTAGCGCAGGAACGGCTGGACCCGGTTGGCGAGATTGGTCAGCAGCACGGTGTGCGAAACCTGCCCGGGCGGTGTCGGCCGGAACTCGGCGTCGACCGGTTCCAGCACCGCCCAGTCGCTGTTGACGTGGTACCAGCCGTGGGCGCAGCCGTTGCTGAGGTAGGTGCACTCGGTGCACGAGTAGATCGGGCGGACGGCGGTCCGGAACGCGGCCGCGATGCGCTCGGTGTCCGCGGTGGTCATCGCGTCGCCGGCCGGTTGCACCAGCGCCGGCCTGATCCGCAGCCGGCCGGCTTCCTGCTCGGCGGCCAGCAGCCGGATGACGCTGGCGTACCCGATGACGGCGGCGGGCCGGTAGGCGTTGAGCCGGGCGACGAGCTCCGGCATCGGCAGGTGCACCGAGAAAGCCCGCAGAATCCTTCTGCGCCAAGCGCTTTCCCGGGTCGCCTGGGTGTACCCGGCGAAACTGACGTAGTGGCCGCCGGTCGCGCCCACCAGCGCGAGCCGGAAACCCCGGGCCAGCATCCCGGCGATCGGGCCCGCGCCGAGCGAGGCGTACGCGACGAGCCCCAGCGCGCCGGCGACGTTCTGGTACCGCTCGTCGAGCGCGAACACGCCGCGGTGGCCGCTGGTGCCCGACGTCGTCGCGATCGAGTACTTGCCGAGGAACCGCCTTCCGATCCGGTCCGGGTCGTCGACGAAGGCGGTCACGGCGGAGAAGGTGACGTCGCGGTCGGTCACCCAGTCGTCGAAATGCCGGGTCAACGTCGTCTTGTCGGTGACCGGCAGCAATGCCGGATCGTCCACTCGGTCCGGCAACCCCTGGTACAGCTTCGCGTAGTAGGGCGACTGGGCGCGCGCGTACGCGACGAGGTCGGCCAGCCGCTCCCGCTGCCGCTGGGCGAGCGGGGCCGTTCCGGATGCCCGCGCTTCCTTGCGAGCCCGCCGGGCGTCGCGCCTCAGCCACGAGATCTTTTCAGTCATTCTCGTCCGCACCCCCGTGCTCGTTCGTCCGGTGGTTTCGAGGCGCGAACCCGGCCCGGGCTTTGTCCAGCCCCTCGACCAGGATCGCCTTGCCCGCGGCGAGATCCGCCCCGGGCGGGGTCAGCGTGCGGTCGAGCAGGTCGACCAGCGTTTCCAGCACCTGCTCCCACGACGGCTGCTCCGGGTCCGCGGGAGCGTCGCCGCCGCGGAGGAAGGCGCGCCGGACGGCCGGGGTCAGCGCATCGGTGAGGAAAGCCATGGCGCGGGTGTCGACCTCGGGACGGAGCACGCCCGCGTCGCGCATCGCGTCGAGGAATTCCCGGGTCCGCGCCGCCGGGGGCTGCCGCTGGAAATGGCTCCCGGGCTTGCGGAGGTATTTGCCGAAGACCTCCTCGTCCCGGGCGACGATCGCCGCGGCGAGCGGCAACGTCTTCAGCGCGCCCAGCATGGCCCGGGCCATGCTCCCGACGCTGCCGCCTTCGGGGTCGGCCTCCAGCCGCTCGCGCCACGCCGTCGCGTACCGGTCGAGTTCGCGGGCGACCACGGCGTCGACGAGGTCGTCCTTCGACTTGAAGCACAGATAGACCAGGCCGCGGTGGAGATCGACGGCGCCGGCGACATCGCCCATCGTCAGCTTCGCGTAGCCGAACCGGAGCAACAGCCCGGCCGCCGCGTCGAGGATCGCCTGTTCCCGCTCGGTCTCGTTCACGCTCACCAGTACAGGTTTGACGATTTGAAGAAAGTTGTCAATGTGTCAGAGCAAGGTTCGGCGCGCTGGCGATGCATGGCCTCGCCCAAGCTGGGTAGCCTGGCCGGGCAAGGTGAACCGAGCCGTCCGGCGGACGGCAGAGCCGAGGTAGTGATCGTGGTGCCCGCGGAGAAGCGGCGGTTTCCGGCGGGGTGTCTGTGACGTACGCGGACCAGGCGTTTCTGCATCCAGCGCTGTTCTACCGGAGCGACGGCGAATTCGTGGCCGGGGTGAGCTCGTTCGTGCGCGAGGGGCTCGCCGCGGACGAACCGGTCGCGGTCGCCGCGCCGCCGGAGCACGTGCGCCTCGTGCGGGCCGAGCTGGGCGCCGACGCCGAGCGGGTGCTGCTGGTCGACATGACCGAGGCGGGCCGCAATCCGGGGCGGATCATCCCGGGCGTGCTGCGCGCGTTCGCCGACGGGCATCCGGACCGGCACGTGCGGATCGTCGGGGAGCCGGTCTGGGCGGGCCGCTCCGCGGCGGAGTACCCGGCGTGCGCCCAGCACGAAGCGTTGATCAATGTGGCGTTCGAGGGCCGCTGGGCGACCATTCTGTGCCCGTACGACGCCGAAGCGCTGGGCGCGACCGAACTGTCGGATGCGCTGCGGACGCATCCGTGGCTGATCGACGGCGCGGGGGAGTGGCACGCGAGCGGCGACTACGCCCCGGACGCCGTGGTCGCCGACTACAACCGCGCACTGCCGCCCCCGCCTGGCGCCCAGTCGTGGGTCGTCGCGGAACCCGACCTGGTCGAGCTCCGCCGGGTGACCGCCGAGACGGCGCGGCGGCACGGTCTCGCCGAGGACCGGGTCGAGGACGTGGTGATGGCGGTGTCGGAGCTGGCGGTCAACAGCGTGGAGCACGGCAGCGGGGCCGCGCTGGTGCGGCTGGGGTTCGCCGACGGCGACCTGGTGTGCCAGGTCCGGGACGAGGGGTGGCTCGCGGATCCGATGGCCGGCCGCCTCCCGGCGGCGCCGGACCAGGTCCGGGGCCGCGGACTGCTGCTGGTCAACCATCTCGCGGACCTGGTGCGGATCCATGCGGACCCGGCCGGGTCGACGCTGGAGGCGAGGTTCGCCGCCGGGTGAAGCGCCCCGGCGCGCGCGGCTTACGCTGGTAGGCGAGAAAGCTATCCGTCTGGCAGGAAAGGGCGAGCGTGACCGCGGCAGCTGGCGACATCGAGAAGGCGGCCGGGGTGCTGCGCGGAGGGGGCCTGGTGGCCTTCCCGACCGAGACGGTCTACGGCCTCGGCGCCGACGCCTCGGATCCGGCCGCCGTCGCCCGCATCTTCCAGGCGAAAGGCCGCCCGCCCACGCATCCGCTGATCGTGCACGTGGCCGGCGCCGAGTATCTGGACGGCTGGGTCGAGAAGGTGCCCGAGCCCGCCCGGCTGCTGGCCGAGCGGTTCTGGCCGGGGCCGCTGACCTTGGTGCTGCGGCGCGGCCCGCGGGTCTCGTCGGCGGCGACCGGCGGCCTGGAGACGGTGGGGGTGCGCGTTCCGGGCCATCCGGTGGCGCTGGAGCTGCTGACGGCGTTCGGCGGCGGCGCCGCGGCCCCCTCGGCCAACCGGTTCGGCTCGGTCAGCCCGACCACGGCCGACCACGTCCGCGCGGAGCTGGGCGACGCGGTCGATTTCGTGCTCGACGGCGGGCCCTGCCAGGTCGGCGTCGAGTCCACCATCGTCGACGCCACCGGCGACACCCTCAGCGTGCTGCGTCCCGGCGGCGTGCCCCGGGAGGACCTCGAGGCGGTGCTCGGCGGCTCGCTCGAGGTGCCGTCGGTGAGCCCGATCCGGGTGCCTGGCCAGCATCCGTCGCATTACGCGCCGCGGGCGAGGGTTGTTCTCGTCGAGCCCGGCCAGGTGGTCGCCGAAGCCGAGAGCGCGCGGGAACGCGGGCATCAAGTGGGCGTCTTCCTGCCGCCTTCGCACAACGGTGCGGCGCCGCAGGTCCGGGCCGTGGTCGAGGTTCCGGCTTCGCCGGCCGAGTACGCCCGCGGCCTTTACGGCTTCCTTCGCGAGCTGGACCGGCAGGGCTGCGACCTGATCGTCGCGTCGCTCCCGGAGGAAACGGGCCTCGGCCTCGCGATCGCGAACCGCCTCCGCCGGGCCGCGGGGCCGCGCGGCTGAGCTTCCCGGCGGTCGGCGGCGGAGCTGGTCAGTCCACAGTGAACAGTCCGGTGTTCGCTCCGGCGTGCCCCGCTCCGGCCGGAGATCGTGCCCAGTAAGCTCTTTCGTTGGTGCGTTAAGCAGGCAGCGTCCACGACCCCCTGGCTGAGGTGCGCCCCGCGCCCGGTCAGGCCCGCTCCTAGGAGTGCGAGTGGCGACCGCCGAGTGCCGAGAATCCCGTTGCGCGCGCAGCCGCGCAGACCAGCCCGCCCCGGGCGGCTTCGCGCGAAACGGGGCCGTGCGGCTGTCGTGACCGAGCTGAAGATCACGCCTCGGCAGTTCGGGAAGGCCGTGGTGCTGACCCTGCCGGACCGGCTCGCGACGACCCACTCGGCCGAAGTCGTCGAGGCCCTGCACGCGGCGGACCGCACCCTCGCGCCGGGTACGCGCGTGGTGGTCGACCTGCGAGCTGCCAGTCCGCTGCCCGCCCAGCTGGCCCGCGCGCTGGTCTCGTTCGCCCGCGACCGCGACTGCGTGCTGGTGGCGGCGCTGGACCAGGCCACGACCGCGGTGCTGGACGAGGCCGATCCCGGCGCGGCAGTCCGGCGGGCCTCGTCGCTGGGGGAGGCGCTGGCCGAGGCCGCGGAGGTCCCGCCGCCGTTCGCGACCGGCGAAGCGGTGCGGTCGCTCGCCTTCGACAGCGACGATCTCGGCCGCACCGAGGCGTTCCTGAGCAGCGCGTACGCCCCGATGCGGATCGGCAGCGACACCGGACACGCGGGCACGCACCTCAGCCGGCACGCGGTGAGCGGGCTGAGCGCCGACCGGCTCGACCTGTCGTTCGAGATGAGCTACGACGTCGAGCCGCTGGGCATGATCTGCCTGTGCGACGTCGAGTCGGGCACGATCGAGGATCACCGCGTCGACGGCTGGGCGGAAGCCGAGACGTACGGCCCCGGGGAGCTGGTGTCTTTCTCGCCGCCGGACCGGCCCTGCACCGGACGGGTCGCGCGCGCCAAGTACAGCATCACCTTGCTCGATCCGGTCCTGCTGAGCCAGGCCGCGGGCGTCGAGCGGCCGGTGCGGCTGCTCGACCACCGGCCGGTCGACGCCACCGCCGCCCAGCACCTGCGGTCGGCGGTCGCGCATCTGCGCGACGACGTGCTCGGCGTGCCCGGGGTCGGGGAGAATCCGCTGGCCGTGGCGACGGTGGCGCGCTACCTCGCGGTGGCCGTGCTGAATACGTTCCCGCACACGGCGTCGGCCGAGCAGCCCGGGGATGGGCTCGACGCCCATTCGCGGACGCTTCGCCGCGCGATCTCGTTCATCGAAGCCAATCTGCACCGGCCCCTCGACATCGCGGAGATCGCCGCGGTGGCCCGGGTTTCGGCCCGCGCGGTCCAGCTGGCGTTCCGCCGGCACCTCGGCACGACCCCGATGGCCTACCTGCGCCGGGCCCGCCTGGACCGCGCCCGGGCGGAACTGCGCGCCGCCGTGCCGGAGCAGGACAGCGTCGCCCGGATCGCCGCCCGGTGGGGCTACGCGCCGAGCGTGTTCGCCGCCCACTACCGGGCCGCCTACGGCGAGTCGCCGTCGGCGACGCTGCACCGGGACACCGTGCCGGAGGTTCGTTTTCCCGGCAGCCGGAGTTTCGTTCGGACCGCCGTCGCGCTGAAGACCGAACCCGGTGCGGCGGAACCGAACGCGCGGACGGCCGGCCGCGCCACGGCGACGGGCGGCCTGGTGCGGCCCGGCGATCCGGGCCGGGCCGAGCCGGACGCCGCGGGCCGGTTCGAGTCGCTGAGCAAGGCGCTGCTGTCCGCGACTTCGGTCGCGGAGGTGTTGCGACTGGTCGTGGAAGCGACCGCGACGGCGGTTGCCGGGGCGGACTGGGTCAGCGTCACGGTGCTGGATGCCGGCGGTCGCTTCTCCACCGCCGCCCGGACCGGAAAGACCGCTGCCGACCTCGACCGGATCCAGTACCGCGCCGGCGAAGGCCCCTGCGTGGAGGCGGCGCGCCCGGACGGCCCCGGCTACGTCGCGAGCGCGGACCTGGCGCTCGAGACCCGGTGGCCCCGGTTCGCCGCCGCCGCGCGCGAACACGGCTGCCGCGCGGCGTTTTCCACCGAACTCCCGGCGGCGCCCGGCCTCGACCGGGCGGCGGGCGCGCTCACCGTGTACTCCCGCCGTCCAGAGCCCCTGTCCGAGACCGATCGCCGCATCGCGCTGCTGCTGGCGACGCACGCGTCGCTGGCACTGGCGAACACCCACCTGCGCAAGACCGCCGAACGGCGGCACGCCGAGTTCCGCCGGGCCGTCGACAGCCGGGACGTCATCGGCCAGGCGAAGGGCATCCTGATGAACCGGGAGGGCCTCACCGCCGACGAGGCGTTCGACCTGCTGCGCCGGACTTCGCAGGACCTGAACGTGAAACTGGTCGAGCTGGCCCGCACCATCACGCGCCGGCACGGGGAACTCGACCAGTGAGGCGGCGGGAACCGCGGTGCGGCCGCCCGGAGGGCACGAAGCGGCGGCCGGAACCGAAGTCCCGGCCGCCGATCGGTGGTGCAGTCAGTCTTTCACGCCTTTCACGGCGTCCTTGACTTTTTCTCCCGCTTGCTTGAGCGCGCCTTTGGCCTGCTCGGTTTTCCCTTCGGCCTGCCACTGTTCGTTCCCGGTGGCATTGCCGAGCGCTTCCTTGGCCTTGCCCTTGAGTTCCTCGGCCTTGTGTCCGGCGGTGTCGCTCATGTCGATACCTCTCTTGTGTCCGGGGTTTTCTTCGTCCGCGGCGGAACCGGAAACGCGATCTTCGCGATGATCGCGGGTTACCCGGCCGGAGATGCGCGCAAACCGCCGTTCAGTGCCGCGCCTTCGCGGCGGCGACGTACTGATTGGCTTCCGGGAGAAAGGACAGGACCACGCCGAGCACGGCCAGCGCGGTGCTGACGTAGCCGATGACGGTGCCCTGCCCGGCCAGCAGGGAGACGACCTGGAGCGCGGTGAGCACAGTGAGCACGATCCTCGCCCAGTTGCGCCCGGCGCGGAGTTTGAACGCGAACAGCAGGCGCAGCAAGGCGATCGCGACGGCGATCACGGCTCCGACGGCGATGCCGATGGTGACCGCCTGGTCGATCTGGGCGTCGGTGAGGCGGGCGGCGTTCTGCCCGTTCGCTCTTCGCATCGCGTCGGTCAGCGCGTCTCGCGCGAAGAACAAGAACACCGCGCCGACGAGGCCGACGAGCGTCGCGGCGACGAACGCCCAGAACGCTCCGGTGATCGCCGCGGGGCGCGGCGGCGTTTCGGCGGGAGTTCCGGCGGAAGAGGACGGGTAAGGAGGGATGTCAGTCATGGAAAAACGGTGGCACAGCGCGGGAATGCGCGCACCGCAAGAGCGAAACTGCGGCCGAAAGACCGTGCCGTGAGCTAGTTCGCACTCCGGTGCCCGGCTTTTCGGTTTGACGTCTCCGGGCCGCGGGTATCCGGCGTCCGGGGAACTGCCAGGAAATCGCGGCGGAACGCGCAGGGGAACCGCTCGCGGCGAGGGGAGTGCTGGGGAGTTATGCCGCGGTGGGAGTGGACCGGCATGCGCGCGGGTACCTTCTGCTTGCCGCGGGTGCCCGCGGACCGGCGCACCCCCGGCCGAGGAGGAGGTCAAGCGTGAGTGTGGACGAATTCCAGCGCAGCCGCTTGCCCGCGCGCGACGCGTCGCCGGACGGCGCGGGGCCTCGGCTGGACGTGGTGCTCGAGCAGAATCCGACCACGCTGCGCCGGATCCGGGACCAGGCGACCGCGTTCGTGTCCGGCCATCGCCCGCACGCCGACCCGGACGCGGTGGCCGACGTGCGCCTGGTGCTCGACGAGATGGCCAGCAACGCGATGCGGCACGCGCGCCCGCCGTACGGGCTGGCCCTGTCCTTGCGCGGAGACCGGCTCCTCATCGAGGTGTCCGACTCGCTGCCGGAACCCGCCCGGTACCGGGAAGGCTACGAGGGCGGAGGCCGCGGGCTGGCCCTGATCGACGCGATCGCCGCCCGCTGGGGCCAGACGCCGCGCGAAGACGGGAAGACGGTCTGGGCCGAGCTGGCTCTCTGAGACGCGGTCGGCGCGGACTGCCGATCCGATAGGTTGCGGCAGTGGAGATCCAGGTGGTGGAGGGCGCGCTGACCGAAGCGCCGACGGCGGCGGTCACCGGAATGGACCGGAGGGCCTTCGGGGAGTTCGTGGGGCCGCGGGGAGAACTGGCCTCGTACGCGTTCGGCTGGACGACCGGCTCGGACCCGCACGTCGCCCGGCTGTCGGTCGGGATCGGCGCGGGCAATCCCGGCGGCGGGACTTTTCACGCGGTCGTCTTCGAGAACGGCAACGGGCACGCGTTTTCGCTGACCGACGATCCGTTCGAGCGGGTGCCCGAAGGCGGTCCGGACCTGACCGCGGACCAGGCGCGGGCGCACCCGGATCTGCCGTTCGTCTGGGCGGTCGCCGATCTGGTCTTCCAGCGCGACCGCCGGGCGTGGTGGATGCTGCACTGGCTGCTGCGGACGCCGGGTGTGCAGACCGCCGAGGTGTTCGAGCGCCAGGAGCCGATCCTGCACGTGCGGCACGACGCGGGCGACGGGGTCTGGCACCTCTCGGGCGCCTCCCGCGCGGACCGCGGCACCGCCAAGGCCGGGCACCTGAACCACGCCATCGACGAGGACCCGAGCCTGCTTGCCGTGCTCGACCTGGCACCCGGGGGCAGCGCGACGAGAACGGGCGCCGGCTCCCCGTGGAGCGGGCGCTTTCCGGCGTAGGAAGGTCCGGGCGGGGAACCGGTCGGGTTCCCCGCCCGGAGGGCCTCAGGCGCGGGCCAGGTGCTCCGCCGCGGCCCGCAGGCTCACGTACGAACCGCTGAACGTGTCGATCCGCGGCCGGTCGCCGGTTTCCGGCCCGGGCACCCCGGTTTCGACCCGGATGTAGTCCACAGTGGACAAACCGGCCAGGAATTCCCGCACCGCCGGGTGCCGGTGCGCTCCCCGGGTCACGACCACGACGCTCTCCGCCGACGCGGCCTCGGCCACCACCGTCGCGACGTCGTCCGGCGAAACCGAGAGCGTCCGGGTGCCCGGGGCCAGTTCCGCCAGATGCGCCCCGAGGCCCCACGGCATCGGCCCGGCGGCGATGCCCGGCTCGGTCTGCACGTCCACCACCAGGGCCGGTCCGGTGAGCTTGGGCGCACCGGTGATCCGCAAGGCGGCTCGCGCGGCGGAAAGGCCGAGCGGGTAGTCCACCGGCCGGACCGTCGCCGGAGCCGGCGAGGTGCCCAGCGAAGCGGTCCGGGCAGCGGCGTCAGCCAGCCGCTCCACCGAAAGCCGCCCCTCAGTCACCGCCGCGACGATCGCCTCGGCAGTCCGGTCCAGGGTCTCCGTATCGAACGCGGCCCCGCCGAGGCACAGCGCGTCCGCGCCGCCCAGCAGCGCCCGGACCGACGCCTCGCCGAGACCGTCGTGCCGTCCGTACGCCCCGGAGATCGCTCCCATTTCCAGCGCGTCGGTGATGACCGCGCCGGTGAACCCCAGCTCGCCGCGCAGCACGTCGACGAGCGCGGTCCGGTTGAACGTTGCCGGTTCCTCGCCCCACTCCCGCACGACGAGGTGCCCGGACATGACCGCCCGGACGCCCGCCCCGATCGCGGCGGCGAACGGCACCAGCTCGACTTCCCGGAGCTCGGCCGCCGTCCGCGGCAGCACCGGCAGCGAGAGGTGCGAATCCTCGGTCGCCGCGCCGTGCCCGGGGAAGTGCTTCGCGCACGCGGCGACGCCGTACTTCTGCATCCCGGTCACGTACGCCGCGACGTGCGGCGAAGCCGCGTCCGGAGCCGAACCGAACGCCCGCACGCCGATGCCCGGATCCTCCGCCGCGAGCGTGAGATCCGCGCACGGCGCGAGATTGACCGTGATTCCGCACGCGGCCAGCCGCTCGCCGAGCGCGGCCGCGACGGACGCGGTCAGCTCCGGATCCCCGGCCGCGCCCAGCGCGAGCGGGCCGGGCACGAACGAGCCCGTGCCGACGTCGAGACGGGTGACGTCGCCGCCCTCCTCGTCGATCCCGACCACCACGTCGTCCCGCGCGGACCGCAGCGCGGCGGAGAGCGCGGCGACCTGCTCGTCGTCGACCACGTTGCGCCCGAACAGGATCACGCCGCCCAGGCCCTCGGCGAGGCGCCGACGGACCCAGTCCGGCGCGGTGGTCCCGGCGAATCCGGGCAGCAGCACGGCTTCGGCCAGCCGGCGGGGGTCGTCGGACAGGTCAGCCACCGTCATCCCTTCACCGCGCCGGCGGTCATGCCGGACACGAGTTTCCGTTGCACGATCAGGAAGAAGACCACCGCGGGGATCGCGTAGACCACGGACGCGGCCATGACGCCGCCCCAGTCGATCGAGAACGCCGTCTTGAACGACGAGAGCCACACCGGCAGCGTCTGCTTCGTCTGGTCCCGCATGAACACCAGGGCGAACAGGAACTCGTTCCACGCCGTGATGAAGCTGAACACCGACGTGGTCACCAGCCCCGGGCCGAGCAGCGGCAGCGTGACCCGGCGGAACGCGCCGACCCGGCTGCAGCCATCGATCATCGCCGCCTCTTCGAGGTCGTACGGGATGCCGTTGACGAACCCGTAGAGCATCCACACGGTGAACGGCAGCGACGTCGCGAAGTACACCAGCAGCAGCGACGGCAGCGTGTTCAGCAGCCCGATGTCGCGCATCAGCAGGTACATCGGGATGAACAGCGCCGAGAGCGGGGCCAGCTGCGCGACCAGGATCAGCAGCAGGAACCCCTTGCGGCCGCGGAAGCGGAAGCGCGCCAGCGGGATCGCCGCGAGCACGCCCACGACCAGCGCGGCGAGCACCGCGCCGAGCGTCACGATCAGGCTGTTGGCCAGGTACGTGACGAACCCGGGCTTGGTCAGCGCCGACGCGAAGTTCGACAGCGTCGCCGACGTCGGGATCAGGTCGTACTTCGGCGACAGCACGTCGCCCGGCGTCTTCAGCGACGTCGTGAACATCCAGTACGTCGGGAACAGGAACAGCAGCCCCACGAGAAGGCCGGCGGCCGACACCAGCACGCGGGCGGGCAGGGACTTCCTCATGCGATCTCCCCGTCCTTGGTCCGGACCAGCAGCTGCACGTACCGGCCGGTGACCAGCAAAAGCAGCACCAGCATGATGGTGGCGATGGCCGCGGCGGAGCCGAAGTGGCTGCCCGCGATGCCCTTGAGGTACTGCAGGATCGCCAGGGTCGTGCTCGCGCCGTCCGGGCCGCCCTGGCGGATGGCCCACACCTGGGCGAACATGTTGAAGTCCCACAGGACCGACAGGAACGTCACCATCGTCAGGATCGGCCGGATCGCCGGCCAGCTGACCGCGCGGAACGTCTGCCACGGCCCGGCGCCGTCGATGCCGGCCGCCTCGTACTGCTCGCGCGGCACGCCGATGAGGCCCGCGTAGAGCGTGAACGCGACGAACGGCACGGCCTGCCACAGCACCAGCAGCCCGATCACCACGAGCGTGCTCGTGCCGGTGGAGAACCACGAGTAGCCGATGAACGAATGGAAGCCCAGCCGGTCCAGCGTCTTGTTGAGAATGCCGTACTGCTGGTCGAAGATCCACTGGAACACCGTGGTGGTGGCGATGACCGGCACCGCCCACGCGAGCACCAGGGAAATCTGCACGAAGATCCGCAGCGCTGGGTGCAGATGCCGCATCAGCACCGCGATCAGCAGCGCCACGAGCAGCGTTCCGGCGACGAGGGCTCCGGTGAAGAGGACCGTGCGGACCGCGACTGCCCAGAACTCGGGATCGGACAGCACGTCGGTGTAGTTCTTGAAGCCGATCCACGCCATCTTGCCGGTCACCAGCTCGCGCAGGTCGAGCCTGCGGAGGCTGATGCCGAGCATCTGGACGGTGGGCCAGCCGAGCAGCACCAGCACGGCGGCGAGCGCGGGCAGGATCAGCAGGTACGGCACGAGCCGTTCGCTGAACCAGCCGCTGCCTCGCCGGCGCGCCGCACCGGCGTGCGCCGGTGCCGGCGGGGTCGCCCCCGCCGGCACCGGCTTGTCCTTCGTCGCGGTCATCCGCCGATGATCTTGTCGAGGGCCGTGTTCGCGTCGGCCGCGGCCTGGTCCAGGGGCTTCTTCCCGGTCAGGTAGGCGGTCAGCATGTCCTTCAGCGGGTTCTGGCCGGATTCGACCTCGCCCCACTTCGGGCTGGCCGGCATCGCGCGGCCGTTCTTCGACGCCTTCGCCATCACCGAGCCCAGCGGGTCCTTGTCGAGCGCGCTGACGTCGGCGGAGGTGCCCGGCACGTAGCCGGCCGCGGCGAGCTGCGTCATGTACTTGGTGCTGGTGAGCAGCTTCAGGTAGTCCTTGGCGAGGTCCTGGTGCTTGCTGTTGAGCGGGACGACCAGGTTCGAGCCGCCGAGGAACACCGGCGCGGTCTGGCCCGCGTTCTTCGACGGGATCGGGAACGCGCCGGTCTTGGCGGTGATGCCCGGGTCGGTCTTGGCCGCGGTCGCCACCTCGTTCGGGGTGCCGATGAACATCGCGACCTTGCCCCCGCCGTAGATGCCCGCCTGCTGCGGCGTGGCCTCGTCGTTGTCCTTCGGCGCGGTGGTGCCCGAGGAGTCCACGAGCTTCTTGTAGAACTCGAGGCCCGCCTTGGCCTCCGGCGTGTTCAGCGTCGACTTGAAGGACTTGCCCTCGGCCTTGGCGATGTCGCCGCCGTTGTCCCAGATGAACGACGACAGCGCGTACCAGTTCTGGCCCGGCAGGTACAGCGGCTGGAACTGCGGGTCGCTGCCGAACTTCGTCTTCAGCTTCGCGATGTCGGCGAGCCATTCGTCGTTCGAGGCCGGCGGCTGGGCGATGCCGGCCTGCTCGAACATGTCCTTGCGGTACATGACGACGCGGTTGGCGGCGTAGAACGGCACTCCGACGGTCTTGCCGTCGTACTGGCCGGACGCCTTGAGCCCGGCGAGCCACTGCCCGCCGTTGAGGTTGCCGACGTCGCCGGAGAGGTCGGCCAGCACGCCCTGCGCGGCGAACGCGGGCGTCTGCGTGTTGCCGACCTCGATGACGTCCGGCGGGGTGTCGCTCGCCAGCGCGGTGGTCAGCTTCTGCTGGATGCCGTTCCACGGCTGGATCTGGTAGTCGACCTTGACGCCGGGGTGGGCGGCCTCGAATTCCTTGTTCAGGGCGGCGGTCAGGCTGTCCGGCGCGGAGCCGGTCATCAGCCACACCGTCAGCTTGCCGTCCTGCGCGCCCCCAGCGCTCGAGGCGTTCTCACTCCCGCCGGAGCCGGCGCACCCGGCCGTGGCGAGCGTGATGGCGGCGGCTCCCGCCGCCAGCTTGAGCCAGCGCTTCACGTGTCTCGTCCTTTCGGTGCCCGGTCGTCGGCGACCGGGGCTGAATGACAAATGGTGTAGACCAATGTCCAGCAGAGTGGTCCGGACCACAGCCGGTGTCAAGCCGGTTGCCAAGATGTTGCGAAGACGGCCGCCGGGTTGACGCTGCGTGTCCGGGCGATTACCGATGTCGCGGCGAAAAGCGCTGGCGGCGGCCGGTTTCGGCAGTGCGGGCAAGGGTTTCCGGTGCGGGGGAGTTGTTCGTGAACGCCTCGCCGGGCCCGGGGCGCCGGAGGCGGCGCGCGGGTCTCCGGCGGACCCGCGCGAACGACTTTCGGCCCTGGCGCGAGGACGGAACGGTCTTGCTCGCGCGTGCTGATCACTCACCGCGACCGGTGGCGAATTGGCCGCCGGCAGTGACCCGGGGTGGGTGAGTTTCGTCCCGGCCGGAGACCGTCGTACCCCCGGTGACCTCGGAAAACCTCCTGTGTACCACGAGTCACATCACTCCCAGTGGTTTACAGGCGTCCCGCGTGTCGCACACACTGGGGCTCGCCCAGGTGATCCGGTGCCGCTCTTGGGGAAGAGAAGCGGACGGCCGGAGCGCTCCCCGGGCGGGAAAAAGACGAGGGAGTAGAGGATGACGGGCTCCGGGCGGATAGCGGCTCGGGCGGGTGCGGTCGTCGCGGCGGCAGCGGTGGCCGCGGTCGGAGCGCTGGGGCTGCTGCACGCGCCCCGCGCGGCGGCGGCGCCTGCCGAGGTGCCGGGCATGGACGTGTCCGGCCATCAGGGCAATGTGGACTGGAAAGCGGCTTGGAACGCCGGCGCGCGCTTCGCGTACGTCAAGGCGACCGAGGGCACTGGGTACCGAAACCCGTATTTCGCGCAGCAGTACGACGGCTCTTACGACGTCGGGATGATCCGCGGCGCGTACCACTTCGCGCGTCCGGACGTGTCCGACGGCGCGACGCAGGCGGACTACTTCGTCGCGCACGGCGGAGGCTGGTCGGCGGACGGCCGCACCATGCCGCCGATGCTGGACATCGAGTACAACCCGTACGGCTCCACCTGCTTCGGCCTGTCGCAGTCCGCGATGGTGTCGTGGGTGCGGTCGTTCTCCGAGCGGGTGCACGCGAAAACGTCGCGCTGGCCGATGCTCTACACCACCACCGACTGGTGGAAGACCTGCACCGGTGACTCCGCAGCGTTCGGCGACACGCATCCGCTGTTCATCGCCCGGTACGCGCAGAGCGCGGGGCCGCTGCCCTCGGGCTGGCGCTACTACACGATCTGGCAGTACTCGGACTCCGGCAACAAACCCGGCGACCAGGATTCGTTCAACGGCTCGATGGAGCAGCTGATCAAGCTCGCCGGCGGCGACGCCCCGAAGAGCGAGGCCCCGGCGCCGCCGAAACCGACCACCTCGACGAAGCCGCCGACGTCGGCCACGCCGACCACGAGCGCGCCGCCGACCTCCTCGGCGACCAAGACGCCGACGAAGACGCCGACCAGTTCGGCCACGACCTCGCCGACGACGACCACGAAGGCGAGCCCGACGACGTCCAGCAGCCCGACGTCCAGCAGCCCGACGTCCTCGGCGACGAAGCCGCCGGCGTCCACCTCGTCGCCCGCGGCGAAGAAGGACATCAGCGGTCTCGTCTGGGCCGGCGGCATGCAGGCGAACCCGCCCGGCTCGCTGTCGGACGCCACGCACGCCGGCTCGCTCACCGCCCGCGTGCACGAGGTCGCGAAGGTGACGCCGAAGGCCTCGGCCCCGCAGGAGGTCGCGACCAGCCAGCCGGCGCAGACCTCCGCGCCGGAGGCCAGCCAGCCGAAGCAGCAGGCACTGGCGAAAACCGGCGTGAGCACCCCGCGGCTCGCGGTGTTCGGGGCGGCGCTGCTGGTGTTCGGGGCGATCCTGATGACGCTCTCCCGGATGGTCGCCCGGCGCTAGCTTCCGGCCGGGTCCGCGACTCCGCGCACGGAGCGCGGGCCCGGCCGTTAGGCTTCCCGGCGTGACCACGACTCGACCCGAATTGCGCGGTTTCCCCGGCGCGGTGCTCGTTCTCCGCTTCCTGACCGAACTGGCGCTGCTGGCCGGGCTCGCGGTCGCCGGTGCGCGGCTCGGCGGGAGCACGTTCCTCGACATCCTGTCCGCGGTGCTGTGGCCGGCGCTCGCCGGGGCGATCTGGTGGCTGGTGATCGCGCCGAAGGCGAAACGGCGCAGTCCGGAGCCGACCCGGTTCTTCCTCGAGGTCGGGCTGTTCGCGGTGGCCGCGCTCGGGTTGATCGCCTCCGGACTGCTGGTCGCCGGGATCGTGCTCGGCACCGCCGGGATCGCCGTCGCGGCGGCCGTGCGGGTGTGGGCGAAGGACGGCTGAGCGGATTTCCCGGGCCGGGACCGGTCCCGGCGATCGCTCAGTACGGTGCGCGCATGGACTTTCGCACCTCGGCCCGGACGGCCTTCGTGCCGGTCGCGTTCCTCGCCGCGGCGACCGCGTGCTCGGGCAGCCCGGCCTCGCCTCCCGCACCCGCGCCGCCTTCTTCCTCGGCCGCGCCGGTGAGGGAACAGGTGCCGGACCGCGAGCCGCACACGCTCGTGCTGAACGCGACCGGTTCCGGTTCGCTGAAACAGGTCTCCTACACCCTGGACGGCGCGGCCAAGGAAACCGGGCCGGTGAAGATGCCGTGGCGGCAGTCGCTCACCGTGCCCGCGGACGGGAAACCGCACCAGTGGACGTTGGAGATCACCTACTCCGGCGCGAGCGGACACGTGGAGATGTACTCCGTCGTGGACGGCAAGGAATCCGTGCACACCGCGAGCGGCGGGTCCGGGAACGTCACCGGGTCGGCCTCGATCGGCGGCTCGGTGCAGGGCTGAGCGCTCAGGACGGGCCCGCGTCGTGAGTCCACCAGTCGATCATCGCGAACGGCTCGGCGCCGCGATGCGCGATCGCTAGGATGTCCGACTGGTCGTCCGTCCACTTCAGAATGCGCTCGCCGCCGGGCGTGAGGGTCGCGCAGGCGAGCCGTCCGGTGCGGCCGCCGCGCGAGTACGGGCGGTCGGCGGCGAAGTCCGGCGGCTGGTCGGTGCACGCCTTTTCGGTGGTCTGGGTGCTGTTGAAGACCTGCTTCATCGTGGCCGCGTCGGGCAGTTGGTAGTAGACGACCAGTCCGGCCCCGCTGGTGCGTCCGCAGGCGACGGCCGCGCCGGCCGGCGCCACGCCGATGTCCTGCCATCGCTGGTCCGCAGACGGGCGCACGCAGTTGAGCCGGGACGCGGCGGGAATCCGTTGCAGCAGAGCGTTTTCCGCCGGATTCGGGAACGCGGCGTCGCGGTTGACCTGCGCGACGATCTGGCTCAGCGGCGCGAGGTGCCACTGCGACCACCATCCGCCGACAGTTGCCGGGACAGTGCCGGCGACGTGGCCGATGACGCGGAGGGGTTCGAGGCTCCAGTCGATCGCGACGGTGCTTTCCTGGCCCGGATGGCAGAGCACCTGTCCGAGGTCGACGCTCAGCCAGTCGAAGCGGGTCGTGCTCAGGAAAGAACCCGGGCAAGGTCCGCCGCTCGGGGCCTTCGCGGCGGCGACCAGACTGTCGAAGCTCTTGCGCACTGCCGCGGCGTCAGCGAAACGGTAGTAGGAGACGTCGCGAGCGCCGGTGCCGCTCGGCGTGCAGGAGACCCCGGCGACGGCGCCGGGGTAGCCGCTGAGGTCCCCAGGTGTCGCGCGGCGGCACTGGTTCCCGGCGCCGAGGCTGATGAGCGCGGTTTCGTCCGGGGTCGGGAAAGCCGGTGCGCCGGTCCAGCCGACCCAGGCCGCCCGCAACGCGGCGTCGTCGTTCGCCGAGGTGTGGGCGGTGGTGACGGTGCGGGCGGCGTCGTCCTTCCAGACCAGCAGGGACAGGGAGGGCCCGGCCCAGCAGAAGACGCGGCCGAGGGCGGGTCCGGTTGCCGGGTAACGGTGTTCGGCCCCGGCGGCCGACGCGCAGTCTCCCTGCCCGGGTGACACCCCGGTGCGGGACAGCGCGGCCGAGTAGGCGTCGTCGGCCTGTTTCTGGTCGGCGTACAGCGCGGTCGTGGCGGCGCGGCCGGACGGGTCGCGACAGGTGACGGTCGCGGTCGCGCCGGAAACCGCCGAGTCTGCTGGGGAGCAGTCCGCGCGGAGCGCCGCGGGCAGTCGGGCGAGGGTGGCGTCGTCGATTCCGGACGGGTTCGCGACGATCAGCCCGGCGAGGAGCAGCGCCGCGCCGGCGACCGCCGGGATTCCCGCGCGCAGCGCCCGCCGCCTCCGCCGGTCCCGGCGTTCGGCCGCGACCAGGTCCTCGACCAATGCGGTGCACGTCGGATGCCGCGCGTCCGGGTCGGTGCTGAGCGACCGGCGAAGCGCGGAGAACCCGGGCCGGTCGAGGTCGGCGGGGTGGCCCGGGGGAGCGCCGGTCAGGCATTCGCAGAGCACGCAGGCGAGCGAGTACACGTCGGCGGCCGGTCCGGCCGGTTTGCCCTGGCGTTGTTCGGGCGCGGCGTAGCCGACTGTGCCGAGGAACGCCCCGGTCGCGGTGAGCTGGGTCAGGTCGAGCTGGCGGGCGATGCCGAAGTCGCACAGGTATGCCCGGCCGTCGGCGTCGAGCAGGATGTTGCCGGGTTTGACGTCCCGGTGCACGAGCCGGCGTTCGTGCGCCGCGTCGAGAGCGGCCGCGATCCCGCGTCCGATTTCGACAGTCTCCGGAAAAGACAGCGGACCGCGGTCGGCGAGCAGCCGGGCGAGGTTCGTGCCGCGGACGTACTCCATCGCCAGGTAGCCCAGGTAGCCGTCGTCGGTGAACCCGGCGTCCAGCACCGGGACGACGTTCGGGTGCACGAGGTCGCGCGCGATCCGCGTTTCGCGTTCGAACCGGGTACGGAAACCGGGCACCGCCATGAACTCCGGGCCGACGACCTTGAGCGCCACCGCGCGGTCTTCCGCCGTGTCGAGCGCCTCGAAGACCTCGCTCATCCTGGTGCGCGCGAGCTGGCGGACGAGCCGGTACCGGGGCAGCCGGGCGCTGATGTCCGGCCGGTCCAGCGTCGGTGCTTCGGTTTCGTCCACGCGCCTCTCCCCAGGTGTGCCGAAAGCCTACCGAGACCGGCCGCCGGCCCTGCTTGCGCGCGCCGCGCCGGTGGATGAGACTCCCGCTATGCCGAGCCCGTTCAGCGCCGAAACGGCGGAAGCGATCCAGCACGCCCGCCAGCATTCCGTCGGGGATCTCCTGCGGCGCACCGCGTTGCGCCTCCCGGACAAGCTCGCGATCGTCTCCGGCGAGCGCCGGGCGACCTACCGCGAGTTCGACGCGGCGGTCAACCGCTGCGCGCACCGGCTCGCCGAACGCGGCCTCGCCAAGGGCGACCGGCTCGCGCTGCTCAGCCGCAACTGCTGGGAGTACGCGGTGCTCGTGTTCGCCACGGCCAAGCTGGGCGTGGTGCTCGTGCCGGTGAACTTCATGCTCGGCGCGGAGGAGGTCGCGTTCATCCTCGGGCACGCCGGGGTGTCCGGGCTGATCGCCGAGGACGCGCTGCTCGACACCGCGGCGGAGGCCTTGGCCCGCTCCGGCCGCACCGGCGCCCTGCGCGCGCGGATCGGCGGCAGCGGCGGCGGATGGGAGAGCGTCGCGGACTGGATCGACCAGCCCGGCGACGAAACCGCGCCCGCGGTGCCGGTGGCGGACGACGATCCGCTGCGGCTGATGTACACCTCCGGAACCGAATCGCGGCCGAAGGGCGTGCTGCTGTCGAGCCGGTCGCTGATCGCGCAGTACGTCTCGTGCGCGATCGACGGCAGCATGACCGGCGACGACATCGAGGTGCATTCCCTGCCGCTCTACCACTGCGCGCAGCTGGACTGTTTCCTGTCGGTCGACGTCTACCTCGGCGCGACGAGCGTGATCCTGCCCGGTCCGGACCCGGCGGCGCTGCTGGCCGCGGTGGAACGGGAACGGGCGACGAAGCTGTTCGCGCCGCCGACGGTGTGGATTTCGCTGCTGCGCCACCCGGCGTTCGACACGACGGACCTGTCCAGCCTGCGCAAGGGCTACTACGGCGCGTCGCCGATGCCCGCCGAGGTGCTGCGCGAACTCGCGCGCCGGCTGCCGGACGTGCAGCTGTGGAACTTCTACGGCCAGACCGAAATGGCCCCGCTCGCCACGATCCTGCGCCCGCACGAACAACTCGCGAAGGCGGGTTCGGCGGGCCGGGCCTCGATCAACGTCGAGACCCGGATCGTGGACGAGGACGGCCGCGAACTGCCGCCCGGCGAGGTCGGCGAGATCGTGCACCGCAGCCCGCACGCGACGCTCGGCTACTACGAGGACGAGGAGAAAACCGCCGCGGCCTTCGCCGGCGGCTGGTTCCACTCCGGCGACCTCGGCGTGCTCGACGAAGAGGGTTACCTCTCGGTGGTCGACCGGAAGAAGGACATGATCAAGACCGGCGGCGAGAACGTCGCGAGCCGCGAGGTCGAGGAAGCGCTGTACCTGCACGACGGCATCGCCGAGGTCGCCGTGTTCGGCGTCGCGCACCCGCACTGGATCGAGGCGGTGACCGCGGCGGTCGTGCCCCGCGAGGGCGTCACGCTCACCGCGGACGAGGTGCTCGCGCACGCCCGCAAGCACCTGGCCGGGTACAAGTGCCCGAAGTACGTGGTGTTCGTGGACGCGCTGCCGAAGAACCCGAGCGGGAAGATCGTCAAGCGCGCGCTTCGGGAGGGGCACGCCAACCTGGCGCGGGACGCCTCGTGAGCGGCGGACTGGTGCTCGCTGCCTGCTGAGTCGGCGCCGCACCCGAGACCGTCAGGCGCGCAGGTACTTGCGGGCGACGGCGGCGTTGTAGCGGTCGAGGAATCCGGCGAAGGCGCGGACCTCGTCCGGTGTCCAATCGTCCAGCAGGTCGCCGACCGACGAGCGGCGCCGCGCGCGCGTCAGGTGCATGAGCTCCCGGCCGCGCTCGGTGGGAGTGATCACACAGCGGCGGCGATCGTCGCTGGCGTGGCTGCGTTCGACGAGGTCCTTGCCGAGCAGGGCCGACACTTGCCGTCCGGCGGTGGACGGGTCCAGGCCCAGCGCGCCGGCGAGCGTGCCGATGTCGGCCGAGCCCAGGCCGTCGAGGGTGCGCAGGAGCAGGTACTCCGCCTGGTCCAGTTCGGCGTACACGTCCGTGCGGCGGCGCAGCAGCTCGAAGTTGCGCACCAGCACCGCGGTGGCGCGTTCCAGCACGTCGAGCGCCTCGCTGGTCTGCTCCATGCCCAGGTCCTCCGATGAGCCGAAGAAGCGTCGCGGAAATACCGGTATCATACCGATGATTGGCGCGCGGCGGATCGGAAGGCGGGTGGATGCTGTCCAGGGGCACGGAGATCCGGGACCGCGTCGTCTCGTCGGATCCGGGGCTGAGCAGGCTGCGCTCGGCGCTCGCGGCGACCGTCTCGATGGCCACCGCGCTGGGCGTCGAGTACCTGCTGGCCCATCTCACCGGCGCGGATGCGAAGGGCGCGCTGGTCGGGATGCTGCTCGGCGCGGTGGTCGCGATGATGGGATCGATGGCCCTCGGCGACGCGGGCGCGTGGGCGAAGGTCAAGACCGCGGTGTTCTTCCCGGTCGCGTTCGCGGCCGGGATGGCTCCGGGCGCGGCGGTCGGCGCGCATCCGGACCTGATGCTCGTCGTCTTCGTCGTGGTGATGTTCCTGGCGGTGTTCGTCCGCCGCTTCGGACCGGCGTTCTTCTTCTACGGCTTCATGGCCTGGATGGGCTACTTCTTCGCGTCCTTCCTGCACGCGACCATGGCGGCGCTGCCCGCGATGCTGCTGGCCGTCACGGTCGCGTCCGCGTGGGTGCTGCTGCTTTCGCTGACGTTGCTGCGCACCAATCCGAAACGGACCCTCGGCCAGGTGGTCCGCTCGTTCGACGCGCGCGGCCGGTCGCTCGCGCGCGCCTGCGCCGACCTGCTGGCCAACCGGGACCCGCGGCAGGAAACCCGGCTGCGGCGGCGGGTCCAGGCGCACCAGGCGAGGATCGCCGAAGCGGCGCTGATGATCGAGGCCTGGTCGGCGCAGCCCGGCGCGGTCCCGGCCGGGTTCTCCGCAGCAGCGCTCCGCCGGGCGATGGTGGACGCGCATCACCTGCTGGACCAGCTGGCCACCGCCGCGTGCGCACTGGTCGACAGCGGGTCCGGGCTCGCCGTGCCGGCCGCCGAGGCGGCGGACCGGCTGGCGCGGCACGACGACCGGGGCGCGGCGGAGGTCGCGTATCGGCTGGCTGCGCTGGCCGAACGCGCGGGCGGCACGGCGGGCGGCTGGTGGCCCGCGCGGCACTTCGCGGCGGCCGCGCTGGAAATCGCGCCGGTGCTGGAGCGCGCGCGGAAGCCGGGCGCGGCTGGCGCCGAGCCGGTCGACGACTTCGAACCGGCGGTCGGGCTGGTCTTCGGCGCGCTGCCGGGTTCCGCCGCCGCCGCGGGCGAGGTGCCAGCGCGGCACGCGCGGTGGAACCCGTTGTCGCGCTTGGACTTCGTCTCCCGGCAAGCGGTGCAGGGCGCGATCGCCGGCACGCTGGCCATCGTTGCCGGGAAACAGCTGTCGGACGCCCGCTACTACTGGGCGGTGCTGGCCGCGTTCATCATGTTCACCGGCACCGCGACCCGCACCGAAACGTTCCTCAAAGGCTTCAACCGGGTGCTCGGCACTCTGGTCGGACTGGCCGCGTCGATCGGGCTGGCCGAGCTGACCGCGGGCAGCACCGCCGCGGTGCTCGGGGTGATCTGCGGGAGCATGTTCCTCGGCTTCTACCTGATCCGGCTCTCGTACGCGTACATGATCTTCTTCATCACCATCATGGTCGGCCAGCTCTATAGCGTGCTGCACGAGTTCTCGCCCGGCTTGCTCCTGCTGCGCCTGGAGGAGACCGCGATCGGCGCGGCGGTCGGCTTGGTGGTGGCGATGCTGGTCACCCCGCTGTCCACTCGCGACACTGTGCGCACGGTGCGGAACAACCTGCTCGAAGCGCTGCGCGAAGTGCTGACCGCGGCCGCCGCCCGGCTGGAACAGCAGCACTCCGATCCGCCGCCGGACTTCGACGCGCTCGCCCGTGTTCTGGACCACCGGCTTTACCAGCTCGCGCTGGTCGCCCGGCCGCTCACCCGCCCGGTGCTGGGCGGCACCACCTCCCCGCGGCTGCGGCACCGGTTGTCGCTCTACGCCGCGCTGACGACGCACGGTCGCGCGCTCGCCGTCGCGATGCGGACGCCACCAGGTTCGTGCGCCCGGCACCCGGACGGCCCGGCGGCGGCGTGCGCCGCGCTTGCCGAAGCGGTCGAGGAACTGACCGCGGCGCCGCCGGGCACCGGCCGTCCGGCTGCCGAGGGCTCGCTGGCCCGTGCGGACGTGGCGTTGTTCGCCTACACTCCGGCCGCTCCCGGCGACCGGGCGAACGACCCGGCGCTGCGCGCGTTGAGCCACCTGTACCACGTGCTGTGCGATCTCGCGGCGACCGGACCGGCGGGTCCGCGCCGGCTGCGCGCCCTGCCCGCGCCGACCGTGCCCCGGCTGTATCGGCAGGTCCGCGCGGGCGTGCCGGGGGAGCGTTCGGCCGGGTGACGGTCAGGCGAGCGTGGCCCCGTACGCGGCCAGCACCGCGGGCAGCGGCTGGAAGAAGCTGACCTGGTTGTTCCCGCCGGACAGCACGCCGTAGCCGACCCCGGCGTAGAACAACGGCCCGCCGCTGTCGCCGGCCCCGACCGGGATGTCGGTGGCGATGGTGCCGACGACCTGTTTGCCGTTGCCGTAGTTCACAGTCTGGTTGAGGCCGAGGACATCCCCGCAGGTTTTCTTCGTGGTCATGCCGCTTTTGCAGCCGACCTGGCCGACCTGCGGGGTGCCTGCGCGCAGGATCGGCTGGGTGCTGCCGTCGTACCGGTCGACGCGGCTGTGCCCGGATCCGGAAAGGTCCTCGACGCGGCCGTAGTCGGTCACCGGGAAATGGCTGTCGACGTTGCGGCCGATGTCTTTCCAGTCGAGTCCGTGCTCAGTGCAGTGCCCGGCGGTAAGGAGGTATCGGACGCCCTTGACGAGGATCGCGAACCCGGCGGAGCAGTAGTACGGCTCGCGGCCGGGCCCCGGGGAGACGGTGTACATCGCGTCGCCGCCGTGCACCGCCGCACCGGCGGCCGAGGCGGGCGGGCTCGCCGCCACGGCGGCTGCGGTCAGGGAAAGCAGCACTCCGGCCAGAGAGCGGCGAAACATCGGCGGGTCCTTCCGTCCACAGGAGACTGGCTGCGTGCGCCCAGTCCAGTGCCGGGTCGGCGGCGGCACAAACGGACTCAGCCGACCGTCCCGGGAGTGCCTCCGAACGGGTGACAACAACGCGCGCCTGGCCGCTGTGCGCGCGGCGCGTGAGCCGGGCCGCCGAACCGCCGGTGACCTGCGTGAACGTCGTGGATCTCCGGGGAGCCGCGACGGCGGCGGCGTCTCACGATCCGGAACGGGCGCCGCCGTCGTGGTGAATTTCCTTCGGGTTCTCTACTGTCACGTCGTCAAGTAACGCTGATCTGCATAGGGAACCGTTGTCCGACATCCTGTCGCCGGGCGGCGCTGGGGTCCCGGCGGCCGCTCCGGCCTCCCGGAACCTGTGGCGCGCGCTGCGGCACGACCGCTGGGCCCAGGCCAGCGCGGTCGTCATCGTGCTGGTGATCGTCACCGCTCTGGCGGCTCCTCTGCTCGCCCTGATCGAGGGCCAGGATCCGTACACCTACCACACCGAACTGCTGAATCCGGCCGACGGAACCGGCGCGGGATTCCTCGGCGGGATCAGCGGCGGCCACTGGTTCGGCGTCGAACCGCTGACCGGACGGGACCTCTTCGCGGTCGTCGCGTACGGCGCGCGCACGTCGTTCCTGATCGGGCTCGCCGCGACCGCGGTTTCGGTGCTTCTGGGCGTGCTGCTCGGGGCGAGCGCCGGGTACGCCGGCGGCTGGTGGGACACCGTGGTGAGCCGGGTGACCGACGTGCTGCTCGGGTTCCCGCAGCTGATCTTCATGATCGCGCTCGGCGCGGTCGCTCCGCAGTCGATTCCGCGCCCGCTGCTGCTGATCGCGGTGATCGGCCTGTTCAGCTGGCCGCGCGTGGCCCGGGTGGTCCGCGCGCAGACGCTGAGCCTGCGCAACCGCGACTTCGTCAAGGCCGCGCGGGCGCTCGGCGCGGGCGGCGGGCACGTGTTCCGCCGCGAGCTGCTGCCGAACCTGTGGGCGCCGATCATCGTGCTGGCGACGGTGAGCATCCCGGCCAACATCGGGCTGGAGGCCGCGCTGTCGTTCCTCGGCGTCGGCATCCCGCCGCCCACGCCGAGCTGGGGCCGATCCATCAGCGACGCGATCAACTGGGTGCAGACCGATCCGATGTTCCTCATTTTCCCGGGCGCCGCGCTGTTCGTCGCGACGCTCGCGTTCAACATGCTCGGCGACGGGCTCCGCGACGCGCTCGACCCGAAGACGGCGGTGCGCCGGTGAACCGCACCCTGCGCTTCGTGGGCATCCGCCTGCTGGGCATGCTCGGCGTGCTGCTCGTCGTCAGCTTCGGCACCTTCGCGGTGTTCTACCTGCTGCCCACCGACCCGGCGTACATGTCCTGCGGCAAGCCGTGCACGCCGGAGAACCTGGCGCTGGCCCGGGAGTTCATGGGCTTCGACAAACCGTGGATCCAGCAGTACTTCGACTTCCTCGGCGGCATCTTCACCGGACGCACGTTCGGCGCCGGCGTGACCGCGATCGTCTGCTCCGCGCCGTGCTTCGGCTATTCGTTCCAGCAGAGCGAACCGGTGCTGACGCTGATCGGGGACCGGTTGCCGATCACCGTGTCGCTGGCCGTCGGCGCGTCGGTGATCTGGCTGGCCGCCGGCGTCGCGACCGGCGTGTTCTCCGCGCTGCGCCGCGGGAAGTTCGCCGACCGGGCGGCGATGACCGTGACGCTCGCCGGGGTGTCCGCGCCCGCGTATCTGGTGGGGCTGCTGGGAATCCTGCTGTTCGGCTTCACGCTCGACGTGGTGCCGGTGAGCGGCTACGTGGAGTTCGCGCAAAGCCCGGTCGACTGGGCGTGGCACCTCGTGCTGCCGTGGCTGGTGCTGGCGTTCATCAACGCCGCGGTGTACGCCCGGCTCTCGCGCGGGCAGATGCTCGAGATCATGGGCGAGGACTTCATCCGCACCGCGCGGGCGGTCGGCCTGCCGGAGCGGACCGTCGTCGGGAAATACGCGCTGCGCAACGTGTTGCTGCCGGTCGTCACGGTATTCGCGGTCGACCTCGGCGCGCTGCTCGGCGGCGCGGTGATCACCGAGCGGGTGTTCGCGCTGCCCGGGCTCGGCGGGCTGCTCGTCGACGCGGTGCACCAGGTGGACCTGCCGGTGCTGATGGGCGTCAGCCTGTTCGCCGCCTTCTTCGTCGTCCTCGCGAACTTCGCGGTGGACGTGCTCTACGGGGTCCTCGACCCCCGCGCTCGGCTCGGTTCTTGAGAAAGGGAACGGAAAAAACCATGGATCGCAGGGACTTCCTGAAGGCGCTGGGCATCACCGCGACGGTCACCGGGGCCGGGGCGTTCCTCGCCGCGTGCAACGCGAACGAGCAGTCCGGCGGCGGGGGTTCGGTCGCGGTGTCGTCCGGCGGGACGCTGTACATCCTGAGCGACACCACGACGCAGCACCTCGACCCGGCGAAGAGCCAGAACCTGGCGATCACCACGATCAGCCTGATCCACCGGCGGCTCACCGCGTGGAAGACCTCCGCGGACGGCCCGGCCACCGTGGTCCCGGACCTCGCCACCGACACCGGCCGGGCGAGCGCGGACGGGAAGACCTGGACCTACACGCTCAAGGACGGCCTGAAGATGGCCGACGGCACGCCGATCACCAGCGCCGAGATCAAGTACGGCATCGAGCGGTCGTTCGATTCGGCGTTCTCCGGCGGCCTCGGCTACCACAAGAACCTGCTCGCCGGCGGCCCGGGCTACAAGGGCCCGTTCAAGGGCGGCGAACTGGCGTCGATCGAGACTCCGGACCCGAAGACGATCGTGTTCCGCCTCGCCCGCCCGTACGGCGACTGGCCGTGGATCGCGAGCATGCCCGCGTTCGCCCCGGTGCCGAAGGGCAAGGGCACCGACGCGACCTACGACACGAAGCCGGTCGCGTCCGGCCCGTACCAGGTCGAGTCGTACCAGAAGGGCGTGCAGGTCAAGTTCGTCCGGAACCCGAACTGGGACGCCAAGACCGACCTCGCGCGCACCGGGCTGCCGGACGCGGTCGTGATCCAGATGGGCCAGGACACCGGCGTCGTCGCGAAGCGGCTGCTGGCCAGCCAGGGCAACGACGCGTTCGCGTTCGGCTCGTCCTTCGTGAACCCCGCGCAGCTGGCGCAGATCCGCACGAACCCGGCGGCGAAGAACCAGCTCGTCACGTCGAAGTCCGGCGCGCTGGCCTACCTCGCGCTGAACACCAAACGCGGCCCGCTGGCCAATCCCAAGGTGCGCCAGGCCTTCCAGTACGCCGTGGACAAGACCGCCTACCAGGTCGCCGCCGCGGGCAGCGCGGACCTGGCCGGGCCGATCGCCACCACGCTGATCACCGAGGGCATCGCCGGGCGCGAGGTGTACGACCTGTACCCGGCGCCGCCTTCCGGAGATGTCGCGAAGGCCAAGCAGCTGCTCGCCGAGGCGGGTTTCCCGAACGGCATCGACAACCTGGACTTCCCGGTGTCGACGGCGAACAACGAGGCGGACAAGGCGCAGGCGATCCAGGCCGCGCTGCAGCGCGCCGGCATCCGCACCAAGCTGCGCCCGCTCGACGACGAGGCCTGGACCACGCTGGTCACCGGCAACGACGGCAACTACGACCTGACCCTGGGTTCGTGGCAGCCGGACTTCCCGAGCGCCAACGCCAACATCGAGCCGCTGTTCGGCACGTCGGAGATCGGCAACGGCGGCTACAACGAGTCGCGCTACTCGGTGCCTGAGGTGGACGCGCTGATCGCGGAAGCGCAGGGCACGGTCGACCCGGTCGCGGCCGGGAAGCTGTGGGCGAAGGCGGACAAGCGGATCATGCAGGACTCTCCGGTGGTGCCGCTGATCTACACGCGCAACTCGTTCCTGCACGGCGCGAAGGTCGGCAATTTCGCGATCGGCGCGTTCCCGGCGTACCCGAACTACCTCCAGATGGGCCTGGCGAAGTAATCCCGTGACCGAGCAGCTGCTGTCCCTGCGCGACGTCTCGATCCGGTTCGGCGACACCGCCGCCGTTCGAGAGGTGAGCTTCGAGGTGCGCCCCGGCGAGGTCGTCGCCCTCGTCGGGGAATCCGGTTCCGGCAAGTCGGTCACCGCGTTGTCGCTGCTCGGCCTTCTGCCGGACACCGCGACGGTGACCGGTTCCGCGGTGCTCGACGGCCGTGATCTGTACACAGTGGACGGTCCGGCGCTGCGCGCGGTGCGCGGCGGCGAAATCGGCATGGTGTTCCAGGAGCCGATGAGCGCGCTGAACCCGGTGTTCCGGATCGGCACGCAGCTCGTGGACGCGGTCCGGGCGCACCGGAAGGTGTCGCGGGCCGCGGCGCGCGAGCGGGCCCGCGAACTGCTGGACCTCGTGGAACTGGACGCACGCCGCGTGTTGCGCGCGTACCCGCACGAGCTGTCCGGCGGGCAGCTGCAGCGGGTGGTGATCGCGCTCGCGCTGCTCCACGACCCGAAGCTGCTGATCGCGGACGAGCCGACGACGGCGCTCGACGTCACGGTGCAAGCCGGGATCCTGCAGCTGCTGCGGTCGCTGCGGGACCGGCTCGGCACGGCGATTCTGCTGGTGACGCACGACATGGGCGTGGTCGCGGACGTCGCGGACCGGGTGGTGGTGCTGCGCGACGGCGAGGTCGTCGAGCAGAACACGGCGGCGGGGCTGTTCGCCTCGCCGGGCGCGGACTACACGCGGGAACTGCTGGATTCGGTGCTGTCGCTGGGTGCCGAGCCGGGCGGCGCGGCGCCGAAGACGTCCGCGCCGCTCGTGGCGGTGACGGATCTGGCGGTGACTTACCGGGTCGGCGGCGGCGCTCCGCCGGTGCGCGCGGTCGACGGCGTGTCGCTGACGATCGGGACCGACGAGGTGCTCGGTCTCGTCGGCGAATCCGGCTCCGGCAAAAGCACGATCTCGTCGGTGCTGACCGGCTTGGTCGCGCCGTCGGCGGGTGCGGTGCGGATCGACGGCGTGGACCTCGCGCGGGCGTCGGCCCGGCAGCGGCGGGAGCTCCGGCGGCAGATCGGGATCGTGTTCCAGAACCCGGCCTCCGCGCTCAACCCGCGCGCGACGATCGGCGCGAGCATCGCCGAGCCCTTGGTGGTGCACGGCGAACGCGGCCAGCACCGGGAGCGGGTCGCGGAACTGCTCGCCGCGGTGCGCCTGGACCCCGGCTGGAGCGGCCGGTACCCGCACGAGCTGTCCGGCGGCCAGCGGCAGCGGGTCGGGATCGCCCGGGCGCTGGCCCTGCGGCCGCGGCTGCTGATCGCCGACGAACCGACGAGCGCGCTCGACGTGTCGGTGCAGGCCTCGGTGCTGGACCTCCTGGCGGACCTCCAGCGGGAACTGGCTTTCGCGTGCCTGTTCATCAGCCACGACCTGGCGGTGGTGGAGCGCGTCGCGGACCGGGTCGTCGTGCTGCATCACGGCCGCGTGGTCGAGGAGGGCCCGGTGGCGACGGTGCTGGGCTCGCCGCGGGAGGACTACACGCGAAGGCTGGTCGCCGCGGCGCCGGCGGCGGATCCGGAACGGCAGCGGGAACGCCGGGAGGCTTGGCGGGCGCTGTCGGGGTGACCGATGAGTTTTCCGTTCGTGCGGAGTCGGTACGGACAACCGACTGTGGAGGTGCACGAAGTGGGAAAGCTGCTGTATTCGGCCGCGATGTCGCTGGACGGGTTCATCGCCGGGCCCGGCGGGGACATGGGCTGGCTCGCGTCGTACACCGGGGACGCCTCGGCGGAGGACTTGGCCGCGGAGGTCGGCGCGCTGCTGGTCGGCCGCCGGACCTTCTCCGGCGATGATCCGTACCGCGGCACCGAGGGCGAGGGCAAGGCGTTCGGCGGCGGATGGGACGGGCCGCAGGTGGTGCTGACCCGGGGAAGCGCTCCGACAGTGCCCGGGGTGACGTTCTGTTCGTCGCTGGAGGAAGGGGTCGCGGCGGCGCGGGCGGCGGCGGGGGACAAGACGGTGAACGTGCTGGGCGCTTCAGTGGGGCGGGCCTGCGTGGAGGCCGGTCTGCTCGACGAGGTCGAGGTGCTCGTGATGCCGGTGCTGCTCGGCGCCGGGGTGCGGCTGTTCGAGCGGCCGGGCCCGCCGGTGCGGCTGGAATTGCTGGCGCAGCGCGGAACGAGCCTCCGCTACCGCGTGCTGCGCTAGGGCTCCTCGAAGCGGGCGATCGCCTCCAGCACCGCCGTCCCCATCGACGGGCTCCCGGTGTGCCCCGCGTCGTCGATCACGACCAGCTCGGCGTCCGGCCACGCCTGAGCGAGCTGCCACGCTTTCCGCAATGGCGCGCTCAGGTCGGCCCGGCCGTGGATCAGCACCGCCGGAATGCCGTGCAGCAGATGGATGTCGCGCAGCAGCTGGTCGTCCTCGAGCCAGGCGTGGTGGCCGTAGTAGTGCGCGCACAGGCGGGCGAGCGTGAGCAGTTCGTCGTCCGTGCCCGCGCTGAACTGGCCGCTGTCCCGTTCGTGCGGGATGACCGCGTCTTCCCAAGCGCACCAGTCGCGTGCGGCGCGGAGCCGCACCTCGCGGTCGGGGCTCGCGAGCAGCCGCGAGTACCCGGCGAGGAGGTCGCCGTCCGGGTCGGGCGCGCCCGCGCGGAACGCTTCCCACTGCGCGGGCAGCAGCCGCCGGACCCCGCGGTAGAGCCAGTCGATCTCGTCCGGCGACGAGGTGAACGTGGCGACCAGCACGAGTCCGCTGACCCGTTCCGGATGCCGCTGCGCGTAGGCGAGCGCCAGCGTCGTGCCCCAAGACCCGCCGTAGAGCAGCCATTTTCCGACGCCGAGTGGACGCGCAGCTTCTCCATGTCGGCGATCAGGTGCTCGGTGGTCTGGTGCTCCAGGCTCACCGCCGGGTCCGCGACGCTCGGCGTGCTCCGCCCGCAGCCGCGCTGGTCGAACACCACGACCCGGAACTTCTCCGGGTCGAACCCGCTGCGGCCGAAGCTGCTCCCTCCGCCGCCCGGGCCGCCGTGCACGCACAGCACCGGCCGGCCGGCCGGCGCCGCTGGCGTCCCAGTAGATCCGCTGTCCGTCGCCGGCGTCGAGCATGCCGGTCGCGTCGGGTTCGACCGAAAACGGCCGCATCGCGGGCCTCCTCCCCAGGCGGGCAGGGCCTCGAGCGTAGTGGATCACGGTCGAGGCGGGTTTACAGCTCGGACCGGGGGTCCCTAGGATCTGGCGCGCCGGAAGCGCCGCGGACGCGCGGCCCCGGCGGGGTGGAGGTCTGGATGGGGAACCCGGAGTCCGGCAGCGACCTCGAATCGGTCGCGAAGCTCGTGCGGCTGTCCGAGACGGCGCCGATGCCCCGGATCGACGGCAGCGAACCCCCGCCGCTGGTGCGTCCCCGGCCGGCCCTGGCGGACGACACGACGTCCGCGTTCGGCGGGGTCCTCGACGTCTCGACCGGCTCCCCGGCCGAACAGCTCGCCAAACGCGGCCCGGCACCCGCCGCCGCCCCGCCCGCGCCGCCCGCCGAGACCGCGCCGCCGGCGCAGCGGAGGCCGGCGCGCTACGGCGTCTTCGCCGGCGCGGCCGTGCTGGTGTGCGCCGGCCTGGGTGCCTGGGCGTTGTGGCCCTCGGCCTCCGGCGGGACCGATCCGCAGCCCGCGCCGCCGCCCCCTCCGGTCCGCTCCACGTCGTCCGCACCGCCCGCGGTGAGCACGCTGAGCGCGTCCCCGGCCCCGGCCAGCGACCAGGTGCGGGACACGGTGATCCGCGCCAGCAGCCGTCCCGCGACGACCGCGCCGCCGCCCGTCCAGCCGACGCAGGCCCCGCGGCAGGACAGCCAGGACCAGCCCCGCGACCCGATGGGAGACGCGTTCCGCTCGGCGGTGAGCTCGTATCTCGAGCAATGGGGCGAGGACGACGGCTACCGGCCGCGCCGCTGGCACGGCTGAGCGGCGGCAGTACTACTCTGCGTAGGTCTCTGTCGACCGACTGCTTCGCGAGGTGTCCATGACCGGCTCGTCGTCCCCGTTGTCGCCCAGCCAGGTGCCGGTGGGGGTGGACCCGAACCGCCCGAGCATCGCGCGGATCTACGACGGGTTCCTCGGCGGCAGCCACCACTACGAGGTGGACCGCGCGGTGATGGAGAAGATCAGCTCGGCGGTCCCCGAGGCGGTGGACATCGCCCGCGGCAACCGCGGGTTCCACAACCGCGTGCTGCGGATGCTGGCCAGCCAGACCGACATCCGGCAGTTCCTCGACTGCGGCTCCGGGCTGCCGACCGCGGAGAACACCCATCAGATCGTGCAGCGCTACCACCGCGACGCGCACGTGGTGTACGTCGACAACGACCCGGTGGTGCTCGCGCACGGCCGCGCGCTGCTGGAGGACAACGACTTCACGCACATGGTCGAGGCCGACATCTTCGAACCGCGGGCGGTGCTGCAGCACGAAACGGTGCGCGAGTACCTCGACTTCTCGGAGCCGGTCGCGCTCCTGCACATCGGCACGATGCACCACTACGAAGGCGACGGCGCGGTCGACATCATGCGCGAGTACATCGACGCCCTCGCGCCCGGTTCGTACGTCGCCCTGGCGCACTTCTACGACCCCGAGGTGCCGGAGCTGACCGCGGTGGCGAAGCGGATCGAGGACATCCTCGTGTCCGGACCGCTGGGAGCCGGGCGGTTCCGGACGCGCGCGGAGATCGAGGCGATGCTGCCCGGCCTGGAGCTGCTCCCGCCGAGCCGCACGGACGGTCCCGGCCTGTCGGTGGCCGACGAGTGGTGGCAGGACGGTCCGCGCTTGAAGCCGCTGAGCGATGCCGCGAAGTGCGTCGCGGGCGTGGTGGGCCGGAAGGTCTGACCGTCAGGTCGCGGCCGGCTGCGGGATTTCCGCCGCCGGCGCGGGCTGCCTGCGTGCGATGAGGTAGCCGGCGAACCCGAACCCGATCAGCACGGCCAGCGTCCCGGCGGTGAACAGCTCGAAGGTCAGCCGCGACACGCCCCAGGCGCCCTCGAAGTCGTAGTGCGCGCCGAGAGCCTGGTCGAGCACCCCGGGTACCACTGTCTGCCACGCACCGAGCAGGATCCACGCGTAGATCAGCACCGAGCTGACCCACAGCCCGACGCGTCCGCCCGGCACCCGGAACGGGCGATCGGCGGCCGGGTATTTCCGCCGCAGCACCAGGATCGTCGGGAAGATCAGCAGGTACGACAGCAGCAGCGTGCTCACCGCGATGTTGAGCACGACCGCGAACACGGCCGACGCCGAACTGCTCTGCACGATCGTCGCCACGACGGTGAACGCGGTCGCGACCACGCCGGAGAGCAGGTTGACCCGCAGCGGGGTGTTCAGCTTCGGGTGGAAAGCGCCGAACCAGCGCGGGAAGGCGCCGTCGACGGCGGCCATCGCCTGGATGCGGTCCGAGGCGATCATCCACGAGCAGCCCTGGTTCAGCAGGACGAAGACGAACACGACGGCGGCGAGCGTCAGCATCGCGCCCGATGCGCCGCCGTAGACGGAGAACACCTGGCGAACCGCGTCGAGGAAGCCGCCGAGGCCGTTGATCTTGTCCGCCGGCATCACGAGCACGATGCCGAAGACCGGCACCAGATAGCACAACGCCGACACGAGACCGGAGACGCCGACGGTGACCGGGACGTCCCGCCGCGGATTGTGCATCTCCTCCGCGGCGCCGTTGGGAGCTTCGAACCCGACCAGGGCGAACATCAGAACCGGGACCACGGCGAGGAATCCGCCGATCGTCGGGGAGAAGGCCAGCGAGCCGTGCACGCCGTTGCGGGCCGCGTAGATCGCCGCGGTGACGGCGAAAAGCACCACGAGACCGACTTTGAGCACGGCTCCGGCGGCGACGAACCATTTGCCGTAGCGCAGGCTCACCACCGCGCCGAGGATCGCCAGCCAGATGAACCCGAGCTTGAACGCGTAGTCCGCGAACCCGCCCGGCGCGGCCGGAACGAGGTACTGCTGCCAGGTCGCCGCGGCGAGGAAGGTGATCGAGCCGCCCAGCCACACCGGGTTGGTGATCCAGTACAGCAGCGTGCCGAGCGCGGCGGGCAGCCTCCCGAACGCGAGCCGCAGCCAGACGAACGGCCCGCCCTCCGCCGGGAACGCGCTGCCGAGTTCGGCCATGACCAGCCCGTACGGGAACAGGAACAGCACCAGGAGCACGGCGGTCCAGGTGACCGCCTCGGCCCCCGACGTCGCGATCTGGCCGATGGTGTCCACCGAGATGATGGCCGCGACCGCGAGGAAGATCGAGTCGATCCGGCGCAGATTCCGGCGCAGGTTTCCGGATTCGCTGTTGACGAAGGTGGGTTCGGACACGCTTCACCGCCTTTGGTGAATCGAGGGGAGGGGTCAGGCTTCGGGGTGCTCCAGGTCTTCCTTGTGCAGCAACGGGGTTCCGGCGGTCTCGCGCATGGAGAACGCGGCGAGGAGACCGACGGCCGCCGCGACCATGAGGTACGGACCGGGCACGAGAGTGCTGCCGGTCGCGGAAATCAAAACAGTCATCAGGTACGGCACGGTGCCGGCGAACAGCGCGGCGGTGAGGTTGTACGCGATCGAGAGCCCGCTCTGCCGGGTGCGGGTCGGGAAGATCTCCGCGGACCAGACCGCGTAGGTTCCGAGGATCGCCGCCAGGATCGCGCCGAGGGCCAGCCCGCCGATCCAGGTGCCGACCAGTCCGGTGCGCATCAGCAGGTACGCGGGGATGGCGAGGACGAACAGCGCGCCGCCCGCGCCGATCAGGACCGGCCGGCGGCCGACGCGGTCGGAGAGGCGGCCGAAGAACGGCACGAGCACCAGGCCGACGAGCGAGATCACAGTGGACAGTGCCGCCGCGCTGCCGGACGAGTGGCCGAGGTAGTCGGTCTCGTAGGTGACGAGATAGGTGAGCACGGCGTAGAACGGCACGTGCATCATCGTCATCAGCCCGGCCGCCTGGAGCAGCTGCTTCTTGTTGCGGCGGAACAGTTCCCGGACCGGGCTGCGCGGCACGTTGTCGGTCGCTTCGAGGGCGCGGTACTCCGGGGTGTCCTCGATCTTGCTGCGGATGACGAACCCGATGACGCCGAGCGGCGCGGCGATGAGGAACGGGACGCGCCAGCCCCACGACGCCAGCTGCGCGCCGGTCAGGCCGATCGACAGCAGCAGGAACACGAACGAACCGGCGAGGGAGCCCAGCAGCGAACCGACTTCCAGCCAGCTGACGCCGAACCCGCGGCGCCGCCGCGGCGCGTACTCGGCGAGGAAGCTCGCCGCGCTGCCGAATTCGCCGCCCGCGGCGAGGCCCTGCAGCAGGCGCAGCAGCACCAGCAGGATCGGGGCCGCGATGCCGATCGTGGAGTAGCCGGGCAGCAGCCCGATCACGAGGGTGGCCCCGGACATCACGAAGATGACCACCGAGAGCGTGCGCTTGCGGCCTATCTTGTCGCCCAGCGGCCCGAAGATCAGCGCGCCGATCGGCCGGATCCCGAACGACACCGCGAAGACGCCGAACACCGCGAGCAGTCCGGCGGTCGAGTCGCCCGCCGGGAAGAACACCGAGGCGATGGTGCCGGCGAGGTAGGCGTAGGCGGCCCAGTCGAACCAGTGCACGAAGACGCCGACGGCGCCGGCGGCGACGCTGCGGCGCAAGGCCGCGGGATCGGCGTGCTGTTCGACGAGCTCGGGCGCCGGGGAAGCGTCGGATGCGGTCATGGGTGGCCTCCTTGGACCGGTTCTCCGGGAGGACGCTAAGAGCGGCCCGCGGCATCTAACAAGAAGTAATAAGCAAAGCAAGGCATCTGTTCGGGTTATGCAGAGGCGCTGAGCTGTATCGACACGAAGGTCTGACGGCGGGGAAACACAGCGTTCACGGGCGGGACGGCCCGCCGGTGAGGGCTTGCGGGGCGAGCAGCGCGCCCATCTGGTCTTCGGGCAGCAGCCGCCGCTCCCGTACGAGTTCCAGCGCGGGACGGCCGGTTCGGTGCGCTTCCCGGGCGAGCGTGCACGCGGTCTCGTAGCCGAGCGCCGGACTCAGCGCGGTGACCAGCCCGGTCGAGGTCGCGACGAGATCAGCCAGGTGTTCCCGGCGTGCGGTGATGCCGCGAACGCAGTGTTCGGCCAGCACTCGCGCACCGGCCGTGAGGTGGTCGAGCCCGGCGGTCAGCGCACGCGCGATGATCGGTTCGAAGGCGTTGAGCTGCAGCTGCCCGCCCTCGGCGGCGAGGGTGACGGTGACGTCGTGGCCGATGATCTCGAAGGCGATCTGGTTGACCGCCTCCGGGATCACCGGGTTGACCTTGCCCGGCATGATCGACGATCCGGCCTGCCGCGCCGGCAGTTCGATCTCGCCGAGCCCGGCCTGCGGGCCGGAGGAGAGCAGCCGGAGATCGTTGCAGATCTTGGACAATTTGACCGCCACGCGTTTCAGCACGCCGGACAGCTGCACGAACACGCCGACGTCCTGGGTCGCCTCGATCAGGTCGGGCGCGGAGACGAGCGTGGCGATGCCCGTCAGTTCGCGCAGGCGCGCGACCGCCCGCTCGCGATACCCGGGACGCGCGTTGAGGCCGGTGCCGATTGCCGTGCCGCCGAGGTTCAGCTCGTGCAGCAGCAACCGGGCTTCGGCGAGGCGTTGTTCGTCCTCGCCGAGCGTGGCGGCGAACGCGGCGAACTCCTGGCCCAGCGTCATCGGCACGGCGTCCTGCAGCTGGGTGCGGCCCATCTTGAGGACGTCGGCGAACTCGGCCGCCTTGTCCGCGAAGGCTTCCCGCAGTCCGGAGAGCGCGGCGAGAAGTTCGGCGAGATGGCGGTCGAGGGCGAGTTTGACCGCGGTGGGGTAGACGTCGTTGGTGCTCTGGCCCAGGTTGACGTGGTCGAGCGGATGCAGTGCGGCGTAGTCGCCGCGCGCGCGGCCGAGCAGTTCCAGGGCTCGGTTGGCGATGACCTCGTTGGCGTTCATGTTCGTCGAGGTGCCGGCACCGCCTTGGATCAGGTCGACGACGAACTGGTCGTGCCACTGCCCGGCCCGGATCTCCGCACACGCCTGCTCGATCGCCGCGGCTCGCTCCGGCGAAAGCGCACCGACCTCCGCGTTGGCGCGCGCGGCGGCTTCCTTGACGGTGGCCAGCGCGGCGACGAGGTGCGGCCGGTCGGCGAGGGTCTCGCCGGTGATGGGGAAATTGACCAGCGCACGGGCGGTGTGCGCGCCGTAGCGGGCATCGGCGGGCACGCTGATCTCGCCGAGCATGTCGTGTTCGGAGCGGGTGCGGGACATCGGTGTCCTTCCCGGAGAGGGGGTCAGGAGGCTCGGTCGACGCCGGTCCACGCCAGCGCGATCGCGCCGTCGAGCAAGGCCCGTTCGGCGGTGCCGCCGACGCAGTGCGCGGCGAACCCGCGCTGGTGGTTGATCGCGGGCAGCGAGCCGATGCCGATATACGGATGGATCGCGGGAACGACCTGCGACACATTGCCCATGTCGGTGGAGGCGCGGTTCATCCGGGACGCGGTGCCGTCCGGTGCGAACTCGCGGCCGAGTTCGAGCGCGTTGGCGCGGTAGGCGGCCAACGCGGTTTCGTCGGCGCGGAATTCGGCGTAGGGCTTGCTTTCCGGCTCGACGCTCAGCTCGCAGCCGGTGGCCAGCGCCCCGGCCTCGAAGGCCCGCAGGACGCGCGGCTCCACTTCGGACAGTTCCGCCAGCGTCTCGGCCCGCACGTACCACCGGCCGGACGCGTGTTCGGGGATCGCGTTGGGGGCGTCCCCGGCTCGCGTCACGATCCCGTGCACGCGCACCGACGCCGGAAGCTGCTGCCGCAGCAGGCCGATCGCGACCTGGGCGACGGTGAACGCGTCGGCCGCGTTGACCCCGGCTTCGGGATACGCGGCGGCGTGCGCGGATTTGCCGGTGTAGGAAATCTTCGAATGGCTGACCGCGAACGGCCGGGCTTCGGCGACGTCGACCGGGGCCGGATGGACCATCATCGCGAGATCGGCACCCCGGAAAGCGCCGCGTTCCAGCAGTTCGATCTTCCCGCCGCCGCCCTCTTCGGCCGGCGTCCCGTAGACCTCGACGGTGATTCCGAGGTCGTCGGCGACTTCGGCGAGCCCGAGCGCGGCCCCGACGGAGCTGGCCGCGATGAGGTTGTGCCCGCACGCGTGACCGAGGCCGGGCAGTGCGTCGTATTCGGCGCACAGCGCGATCCGCCTCGGCCCGGAGCCGAAACTCGCGTGGAACGCGGTGTCCAGGCCGAGGTACTTCGGCGTGATGGCGAACCCGGCCCGGTCCAGCAGCTCCGGCACCGCGGCCGCCGCGCGGTGTTCCTCCCATGCCGTTTCCGGGTCGGCGTGCAGCCGCTCGGAAAGCTGGATCAGCCCGTCGGCGTGCTTTTCGACCGCGGCGCGGGCGGCCGCTTTGCTCGCGCCCATCACTCGTCTCCCGGCACGCCGTAGGACGGCGCGGCCGCCGGGTCGAGGCCGCGGGCGACGTAGTCGTCGCGCTGGGGGAGCCAGACCTCGAGGAGCCCGGCGAGCTGCTCGATCGGCTCGTCCGCCCAGTCCACGCGCAGATCCGTGACGGGCCACTCCGCGTCGGACACCACGACGAGCCCGGCGGACCGCACCGGTCCCTCCTCGCCGCCAGCCGCGAGCCCGGCCCGCATCGCCGCGACGAGACGCTGTTCCAGTTCGCCGGTCGCGGCGGCGAAAGCGTCCACCATGGACTGCGGAATGCGGGCACCGGCCAGCATGTTGCCCGCGGCGACCACGCCGTCCGCCGTCGCCGACGCGTGGGTGCCGAGGGTTTTCGAACCGCTGTAAGCGAAACCTGGTCCAGCCGCGCCGAGCACGGTGAGCTGCCGGTACTCGATGTTCTCCGCCGCCGACGTGACCTCGGCCAGCGCCTTCTCCGGGTCCCCGTGCTCGGCGAGCCGGTCCAGCAGCCGCCCGCCGAGTCTCGGGTCGGTGATGTTCTGCGAGGCCGCCGCGCCGAGGCCCGGGCGCAGGTGCGCGACGCGGGCGACGACCGCCGGACTGGACGAGCTGGCCGCGACGCCGAACCGGACGGCGCCGCCGGACGTGTCGCGGGCGACGATCGAAAAGGTCACTTCTCCTCCTCCGGGATGACCGCGATCGCGTCGATCTCGCACAGCCATTCCGGCCGGGCGAGCGCGGACACGACCACGCCGGTCGAGATCGGGTGCACGCCCTTGGTCCAGCGCCCGACGGTGCGGTAGACCGCCTCGCGGTAACGCGGGTCGACCAGGTAGATGGTGAGCTTGACCAGGTGCTCCATCCGGCTGCCCGCTTCTTCGAGCAGCATCTTGATGTTCGCCATCGCCCGCTCGGCCTGCGCGGCGACGTCGCCGATCCCGACCGACTCGCTCGTGTCGAGGTCCTGCCCGATCTGGCCGCGGACGTAGACCGTTCCGCCCGCGACGACGGCCTGGCAGAGATCGTTGTCGAGGTTCTGCTCCGGGTAGGTGTCCCGCGTGTTGAACGGGCGGATGCGACGGTGGACAGTCACTGCGTGGCCTTCCGTGCGGCGGTGGTCGGACGCCTCAGCCTGACCGCGCGGCCGAGGTTCTGTCCAGTAGATGTTTTCGGACCAATGCATCGTTTTCGCTGATGCAGATCTGCATCGACAAAACAGATCTTGAGTGCCGGAAACATCTGTTGGACACGGGCAGCACGGGCCGTGAGGATCCGGGGAAACGGCGCTGAACCGCGCCGAAGCCGGAGCGGAGGTCTGGGATGTCGAGCGAACAGGTGGAGGCCCTCGTCGTGGGCGGGGGGCAGGCCGGCCTGGCGATGAGCGAGCACCTGAGCGAATGCGGCGTGCCGCACCTCGTCCTGGAACGGAACCGGATCGCCGAACGCTGGCGGACGGAGCGGTGGGACTCGCTCGTCGCGAACGGCCCCGCGTGGCACGACCGCTTCCCCGGTCTCGAGTTCCCCGACGTGGCACCGCACGAATTCGCGTCCAAGGACCAGATCGCGGCCTATTTCGAGGCGTACGCGGAGAAAATCGCCGCCCCGGTCCGCACCGGGGTCGAGGTCACGGCGGTGCGGCGGCACGAGGGCAGGCCCGGATTCCGGGTCGAGACCTCGGAAGGAACCCTCGACGCCCGGTACGTGATCGCCGCGACCGGCCCGTTCCAGCGCCCGGCGATCCCGCCGATCGTGCCCGCGGACGCCGGTCCGCTGCAGCTGCACTCCAGCGGCTACCGGAACCCGGAGCAGCTCCCCGAAGGCGCGGTGCTGGTCGTCGGCGCGGGCTCGTCGGGCGTGCAGATCGCCGAGGAACTCCGCCGGGCCGGACGCGAGGTGTACCTGTCGGTCGGCCCGCACGACCGCCCGCCGCGCAGCTACCGCGACCGCGACTTCTGCTGGTGGCTCGGCGTCCTGGGCAAGTGGGACGCCGAAACGCCGCCCGCCGGGGCCGAACACGTGACCATCGCGGTCAGCGGCGCGCGCGGCGGGCACACGGTGGATTTCCGCGCGCTGGCCGGGCTCGGCATCACGCTCGTCGGCATGACCGGCGGGTACGCCGACGGCAAGCTCGCCTTCGCGCCCGACCTGGGGAAGAACATCGCGGCGGGCGACGAGAATTACCTCGCCTTGCTTGCCGAAGCCGATGCCTACGTGGCCCGCAACGGCCTCGACCTGCCCGAGGAGCCGTCCGCCCGGGAGCTGGGCCCGGCCCCGGCGTGCGTCACCGATCCGGTGCTGGAGCTGGATCTGGCCGCGGCCGGGGTGACCTCGATCGTGTGGGCCACGGGTTACGCCGTCGACTACAGCTGGCTGCGGGTCGACGCGTTCGACGAGAACGGACGGCCCCGGCACCGCCGCGGAGTGTCCGCGGAACCGGGCGTGTACTTCATCGGCCTGCCGTGGCTGGCGCGGCGCGGGTCGAGCTTCATCTGGGGGGTGTGGCACGACGCGAAGTTCGTCGCCGATCACATCGCGATCCAGCGCGGGTACCAGAGCTGCTGATCGCGCGGGCGGCGCGGGGGTTCGCCCGCGCCGCTATCGCGAGTACATCGCGCGGCACAGCTCCCGGAACTCTTGTGCCCGCCGGGTGAGCCGCACTCCGCGCATCGTCGCGAGCACGATCTCCAGCGACGGGACATCGTCGGTCAGCGCAAGCGGCACGACGCTGGCGCCCGCGTAAGTCGTGTCGTTGGGCGGCCGCTGGTTGAGCAACGCGAACCCGTGTCCGGAAGCCACCAGCGCCCGCACCGTCTCGTATCCGCTCGTCCGGTGCCGGACGCGCGGGGAAACCCCGGCATCGCTCAGGATCGACTGCAGGTACTCCCGGCTGTGCGGCAGATCGAGCAGCACCATCGGCTCGTCCGCCAGCTCCCGCAGCGACACCTTGCGGCTCTTCCGCCGAGCGAGCCGGTGGTCCTCGGAGACGAGAGCGTACGGCGCGGCGGTGCCTACCGCTTCGCGGTCGATGTCGTCGTCGAGGTCGTAGCCGTAGAGCATCGCCAGCTCGGTCTCCCCGGCCCGCAAAGCGGCTTTGAGCGCCTTGTGCTCGCCCTCGCGCAGGGACACGTGCACGCGCGGATGCCGGGTTTCGAACTCGGCGAGCAGGCTCGGCAGGCGGAACGGCGCGAGCGTGGTGAAGCAGCCGACGGTGAGCGTGCCGACCAGGTCGGTGCCGGATTGCCGGGCCGTTTCGACCAGTTCCGCGCCGTGCGCGAGGAAGTCCAGCACCCGCTTGTAGAACTCCTCGCCGGCCGTGGTCAGGCTGAGCCCGCGGGCGTGGTGGCGAAGCAGGAACTGCACGCCCATTTCCTTCTCCAGCTGCGCGATCGCCGTCGAAACGGCCGACTGCGACACCATCAGCTCCTTCGACGCGGCCGTCATGCTCAGGTGCCGCGCCGCCGCCTCGAAGTAGCGCAGCTGCACGAGGGTGAAGGAAGGCTCGCTCATGCGGACATCCTGCCTCAGCGGCAGCAACCGGGATGCTGCGGTTTCGGCGCGGGCGTGTCCAGCGCGGGATTGGCGTCGAAGAATCCGCTCGGCTTGAGCGTGAAGCCGGTGCGGTCGACAGGCATGATCGGCCAGTCCTCGGTGCGCGGGTAGTGGGTGAGCCCGAAGGTGTGCCACACGACGAGGTCGGCGCCGTCGAGGTCGCGGTCGGCCTGGATCCAGGTGTCGATGCCGGTCTTGCCGTCGTTCTGGTTCACGTACTCGCCGGCCGGGAAGCGCTCGTCCTCGGCGTACGCGGTGACCCAGAGGTGCTTGCGAGTGAACGCGGCGCGGCGGGCGATGGAGGACGCGTCGTCGGCCAGCAGGGGCGGCAGGCCTTCCGGATGCAAGGTGTAGCCGACCGGGCGGCCGAGTGCGTTGCGGGACCCGGGATTGCTGATCCGCCAGGTGCGGCCGAGGTTCCCATCGGCGAGCCGGGCGGCCTCGGATTCCTTGGCCAGCCGGGTGATCTTCCGGGTGAAGGCGTTGCCGTACGGGTTGCCCGGGCCGATCGGGACGCGCTGCACGTCGATCTCGTCGACGGCGTTGGCGAGGCCGTCGACCATCATGTCCAGGCGCGCGGAGAACAGGTGCTGATGAAACGGCGCGCCGACGCCGGGGGCGATTTCGGCGGCCCAGGGGTACTCCGGATCGCCGGCCGGGAAGGCGGAAGCGAAGACGATGCCGGTGGCCTTGCACTCGAGTTCGATCGTGCCGTCGAGGTAGAGGTACCAGTAGAAGCCGTAGTCGTAATTGCCGACTGTCACGAAGAACGAGATGACCAGCCGCCGCTGCCGGCGGGTGGAAACACTGCCGTTGTAATGGTCTGTGTGCTTCCACAGCACGCCGGCGTCTTCCTCGTGCATGCAGATCGCGTTCGCGATGGTGTGCGGCCGGCCGTCGTCGTGCAGGACAGCGTCGAAATAGCGGATCTCGCCGAGGCAATCGCAGCCCAGGGTGAGCGAATTGGCTTCCTTGCCGAGCGAGTACTCGCCGGCGTCGAAATAGTTCTGCCAGAACCGGACCGGGCTGGGATCGCCGTACGGCACGACCATTTCGGCGACCGAAGCGCGGTACACGACCGGACGCAGCCGATCGCCGTCCTGGAAGCCGATTTGGTGCAGGGTAAGGCCTTCGACCGCGTTGAAGCCGATCCGGAACTGCCACTTCTCCCAGGTGACGACATCGTCCTCGACGGTGAAACTCGGCCCCTCGGGCTGGGTGATCACGATGGGCTTCTGCGTGTCCCGGGCCGGACGGTCGAGGTGGTAGTCGTAGGCGGTGCGCGGGATGTCCGCCGGGCCGTCGTCGACGAGGTCGTGCACGCGGCCGGCGATGAGGTCGACGTAGGCCACGACGCCGTCGACCGGGTGCGCCCAGAGGTTGTCGTCCTGGTTCAACTGCAGGAACGCCAAGCAGCGCACGAGCCGCCGTCCGGTCTCGCCGGGGAGGTCGAAGCACCCGGCGCTCAGCGCGGAGATCCGGACCGAACGGGGCTCGTCGACGCCGCGGCGGCGCATCGCCGCGTTCCACGCCTCGTCTTTCCAGAGGATCTCCTCGACCAGGTCGAATTCCTCGTGCAGGATCGGCGGCTGCCCCTCGGCGACGACGTCCACCGCCCGGTCGGCCACGACCTCGCCGCTGGCCAGTGACACGACCGTTTCGCGCACGGCGCCGGTCTTCCGGTCGAGAAGCAGCGACCGGACGCGGCGGTCGACCGGGTCGCCCGGCCGCCAGGCCAGCACGGCAGCCTTGGCCGGTTCGAGCAGCGAGACGAGCGCGAACCGGGTGCTCTCGGTCGCGATCCCGGCGCCGGTCAGCAGCGCGCGGTTGCGGGCGACCTCGTCTTCGGTCAGGCGCGAGAGGGGGTGGGCCATGCGCGTCTCCTCATTCTTTGCGGTTCAGCGCAAAGAATGCGCGCTGTCCGCCCGGGAAGCAAGGCCCTGGGCGGTCTGGCTCGCCGGAACCGGTACTGGGTTTTTCGATGCATGTCATCAATAATCCTGGACGTGGCACGACCGAAGGACCAGGCGAAGCGGCGCGACGAGCTGGTGGCGGCGGCCGCCCGCGCGATCCGGAAGCGGGGGCTGGCCGGGCTCCGCGTGCGCGACGTCGCCGAAGAGGCCGGGCTGTCGGCGGGCTCGGTCAGCTACTACTACCCGGACCTCGACGACCTGCTGTTCGAGCTGCACCGCGACGCCGTCGATCGCTTCTACTGGGCACGGGCGCGCGCGGCGGAGGCCGAGGACGATCCGGTCCGGCGGCTGGTGCGGCTGGCCGACGCGGGACTCCCGGCCGCGGAAGGAGATCCGCTGAGCAGGGTGCTGTACGAAATGCACGTCCACGCGGCCCGCAACCCGGCGCATGCGGTGTTGATGACCGCGCTGTGGGATCGCGAGGTGTCGCTGTACTCGGCTGCGCTCGCGCACGGCAAGGACACCGGGGCGTTCGAGCTGCGCTCGCCCGCGGCGGACATCGCGGCGAACGCGGTGGCGCTGGAAGACGCCTACGGCCTGCATCTCGCCGGGCGCAACACCAGCCTGTCCGCGGCCAGGGCGCGGGAGCTGCTGCTCGGCTACCTGGCCGCGGAAACGGGACGAGACCTCGCTCAGGCGTAGGCCGTCCACACCGTCTTGAGACCGGTGTATTTGTCGAACGAATGCAGGGAAAGGTCGCGCCCGAATCCGGACTGCTTGAACCCGCCGAACGGGGTCGCGGTGCTGAGTGCGTCCACTGTGTTCACCGAGACCGTGCCGGCGTGGATGCCGTCCGAGACGCGGTGCGCGCGGGCGAGGTCGCGAGTCCAGACTGACGCGGCGAGGCCGTACGGCGTGTCGTTCGCCAGCCGGATCGCCTCCGCCTCCGAGTCGAACGAGAGCGCGGCGAGCACCGGCCCGAACAGTTCTTCGGTGACCAGCGGGTCGTCGGCGGCCAGGCCGGTCACGACGGTCGGGTCCAGGAACGCGCCCTGGCGGGTGCCGCCGACGAGGACGGTCCCGCTGCTGGCTTCGACGGCGGCCAGCACCCGCGCCGCCGCGGCCTCGTCGATCATCGGGCCCAGTTTCGTGGCCGGGTCCAGCGGATCGCCGGGCACCCACTCGGCGACCTTCTCCAGCAACCGGGCGAGGAATTCGCCGGCCGCCGGCGCCTCGACGAGCAGCCGGGTGGTCGCCGAGCAGACCTGGCCGGAGTTCGCGCAGAAACCGAACGCGACCAGCTCCGCGGCGGCGTCGAGGTCCGCGTCGGCGAACACCACGACCGGGCTCTTGCCGCCGCATTCGAGCCAGACCTGCTTGAGGTTCGACTCCCCGGCGTAGCGCAGGAACAGCCCGCCCACCGGCGTCGACCCGGTGAAGGCGAGCACGTCGACGTCCGGATGCCGGCCCAGCGCCTGGCCCGCGGTCTCGCCGAAGCCCGGCACGACGTTCAGCACGCCGTCCGGAATTCCCGCCTCGGCCGCCAGCTCTCCCAGCCGCAGCGCCGAGAGCGGCGATTGTTCGGCGGGTTTGAGGACGACGCTGTTGCCCGCGGCGAGCGCGGGGGCGAGTTTCCACCCCGCGATGTCGAGCGGGAAGTTCCACGGCACGACCGCGCCCACCACTCCGAGCGGCACGCGCCGGATCGCGGCGAAATTGCCCGGAGGGGCGGGCGCGACCTCGTCGTAGCGTTTGTCGAGCGCCTCGGCGTGCCAGGCGAAGCACTCGGCGGTCGCGGGCACGTCCTGGCCGGAGGTGTCCGAGATCGGACGGCCGACGTCGAGGGTGTCGCAGAGCGCCAGCTCCCGGCCGTGCGCCCGGATGAGGCCGGCCAGCTTCAGCAGGCGGTTTTTGCGCTCGGCCGCGGCGAGCCGCGACCAGCGGCCGTCCTCGAAGGCCCGGCGCGCGGCGGCGACCGCGAGGTCGATCTCGTCCTGGCCGCCTTCGGCCACGTGCGCGACCGGGTGCCCGGTGGCCGGGTTGACGTCGGCGAAAGTCTTGCCCGACTTGGCTTCCAGCCAGTCACCGTCCACAAAGGCCGCGGTGCGCGGGCGCAGTCGCGCGGCCTCGAGCACCCAGTCGCCGTGGTTCATTCCGGGAACCGCCTTTCGTCGTATCCGTTCACTATCGCCAGGCGCCGGGAAACGGGAAAGCAGAGCTTTTCGCTGCCCTGCATCGGGCGAGCCGATGCAGGGTCACCGCACCAGCTCCCACAGCGCCGCCCACTGTCCGGCGGTCAGGTCGCGCGGGAGCGCTTGCGGCGACAGGCGGTTCCGGGCGAGCCACGCGCGTGCCGCACGCGCGCTGACCCGGCCCGTCCGGGGCAGGATCCCGGCGAGCCCGCGACCGCGTCCGGTGAAGACTTCGCGCACGAACTCCTGGTACTCCGCCCGGTCGGCGACCAGCGGCGTGCGTCGGCGGGTGATCACGAGGATCCCGGCGTCCACTGCCGGGCGGGGGCGGAACGCGTGCGCCGGGACCCGTGCGGGGACGGCGAACTCGAACCACGGCCACCACGCGGCGGTCATCTGGGACGCGCCGCCGATTCCGGCCCGGCGGCGGGCGACTTCCCATTGCACCAGCAGCACCGCGAGTTCCCAGTGCGGCTGCCGGAACAGCCGGCGCAGGGTGGCGGTGGTGAGGTGGAAGGGGAGGTTGCCGACGACGGTGTGCGGAACGTCGGGCAGCCGGTGCCGGAGCAGGTCGCCGTGCACCACCTGGACGTGGTCGCCGGTTCGCCGGGCCAGGCGGCGGGCGCGGCGGGGATCGAGTTCGACCGCGGTCAGCGGGCGGCCGGTGCGGCTGAGCGGGATGGTGAGGGCGCCATCGCCCGCGGCCAGTTCGACGAGGGGGCCGGCGGTGCGGTCGGCGGCGGCGCAGACAGCGGCGATGACGGCGGGGTCGGCCAGGAAATTCTGGCCGAGCTCGTGCCGTCCGCCGTAAGGCTGGACAGACATACAGGTGCGGACTCCGCGCATGAGGAGGCGACCCGAGCGCCAGGACAGGCAGCCCGGACGGACAACGGGGAAGAGCGCGGCGGAGCGGTGTGCTTCCGGCGCTCAGACGTTGCGCAGGCGAGTCACTGCGTACGCGGCGAATGCGGCACCCATGGGCCCGAGCCTAGCCGACTGGCGCGGGCGAGCGCATCCGGGTTTGCGCGCAGGAATCGCTGCCGGGCCGCGCGGCGCTTCCCGAATTCGCCGGCCGCCTTTCTTGCCCGGCAGATGAACAATTTTCGGCAATTCCCGGATCGTCTCGCCGGACGGACCGGTTGCGACGGAAGTACCCGCTGATTCCGGCCCGCAAACTGACACGAAACGGGGTCGCTCGCTTGAGGGGTGCGGTGCTTGCGCTGCACTTTGCCCAGCCGGACAGTGGGAACCGAAGCGCATATTCCGATTCGGGGAAATGGAGTGGATCCATGGTACGCGCAATCCAGCCGCAGGAACTCGTCGACAGCACCGTGATGGACAATTCCGGCAGCAAGATCGGCAAGGTGGGCACGGTATATCTCGCCGACGACACGAGGCGGCCGGAGTGGGTGACGGTGAAAACCGGCCTGTTCGGGCAGAAGGAGAGCTTCGTGCCGCTGCAGGGCGCCGGGATGGAGAACGACGGCCTGCACGTCCAGGTCGCGAAGGACCAGGTCTCCGACGCGCCGCGGATCGACGCCGGCGGGCATCTGTCCGAAAAGGAAAGCGTCGAGCTGTACAAGTACTACGGCTTGCCCGCTCCGCGCGCCGGGGACGGTGAGAAAGCCGGGAACCGCGGACGCGACGCGGCGGCAGGCGGTGCCGCGGGCGGCGCGGCAGGAGGTGCCGCGGGCCGGGGCCGCGAGGCCGCGATGGGCGGCACTGCGGGCCGGGGCCACGCGACCGGCCAGGAGACGGGCGGACGACACGAGGCGTCCGGCACCGGTGACGTCGTGCGGTCCGAAGAACGCCTGCGGGTCGGCACCGAAGAGGTCGAAACCGGCCGCGTCCGGCTGCGCAAGTACGTGGTGACCGAGGACGAGCAGGTGACCGTGCCGGTCACGCACGAGGAAGTGCGCGTCGAGCGGGAGCCGATCACCGACGCCAAGGCGGCCGGCAAGGCCGAGATCGGCGAGGCCGAGCAGGACGTCGTGCTGCACGCCGAGAAGCCGGTGGTGCAGAAGGAAACCGTGCCGGTGGAGCGCGTGCGCCTCGGCACCGAGCAGGTCACCGAAGAGCAGACCGTCCAGGGGAAGGTCCGCAAGGAGCAGATCGACATCGACGACGACACCAAGCGGGGCAAGAAGTCCTGACCCTGCCCGCGCTGCTGCTGTCTCCCGCCGGACCGGTTCCGGCCGGGAGACAGCGCGCGCCGGCTACCGCCGCGAGCGGCTGGCCTTCAGGAACTCCCGGTTGAGGTTGGCGATGCTGGTCAGCGGGATGCCCTTGGGACACGACGCGACGCATTCGCCGGTGTTCGTGCAGCCGCCGAAGTCGGCCGCGTCCATGGCTTCGACCATGTCGAGCACCCGCTGGGCGCGTTCCGGCTGGCCCTGCGGCAGGGAGTTCAGGTGGGCCACCTTCGCCGAGGCGAACAGCATCGCGGACCCGTTCGGACAGGCCGCGACGCAGGCGCCGCAGCCGATACAGGTGGCGTTGTCGAAGGCGAGATCGGCGTCCGGCTTCGGCACCGGCGTCGCGTGCGCTTCGGGGGCGCTGCCGGTCGGGGCGGTGATGTAGCCGCCCGCCTCGATGATCCGGTCGAACGCCGACCGGTCGACCACGAGATCCTTGATCACCGGAAAACCCTTGGCGCGCCACGGTTCCACGTCGAGCACGTCGCCGTCCCGGAAGGACCGCAGGTGCAGCTGGCAGGTCGTGGTGCGTTCGGGGCCGTGCGCCCGCCCGTTGATCACGACGCCGCACGAGCCGCAGATGCCCTCGCGGCAGTCGTGGTCGAACGCGATCGGCTCGGCGCCGTCCTCGATGAGGTGCTGGTTGAGGACGTCGAGCAGTTCCAGGAAGGACATGTCCGGGCTCGCGTCGTCGACCGGGTAGTCGACCAGCCTGCCGTCGTCGTCCGGGCCGGACTGGCGCCAGACCCGCAGGGTGAGTTTCACGTGTAGCTCCGCTGGGTGGGGTGGACGTGCTCGAAGTTCAGGAATTCCCGGTGCAGCACCGGCTTCTCGCCGTGCTCCCAGGCCGAGACATAGGAGAACCGCTCGTCGTCGCGCTGCGCCTCGCCGTCCGCGGTCTGGTGTTCCTCGCGGAAATGGCCGCCGCACGATTCTTCGCGGACCAGGGCGTCGAGCAGCAGCAGTTCGGCGAGCTCGAGAAAATCGGCGACGCGACCGGCTTTCTCCAGTTCCTGGTTCAGCTCGGCGCCGGCGCCCGGAATGCGGACGTCCCGCCAGAATTCGGCCCGCAGCTCCGGAACGCGGTCGAGCGCTTTCCGCAGGCCCTCGGCGGAACGGGACATGCCGCAGTAGTCCCACATCAGGTGGCCCAGCTCGCGGTGGAACGAGTCGACGCTGCGGGTGCCGCGCACGGACAGCAGCCGCTCCAGCCGGGCGCGGACCGCGGCCTCCGCCTCCGCGATCGCCGGATCCGCCGCGTCCAGCGCGGGGAAGCCGCCGCGGGCGATGTAGTCGTTGAGCGTGGCCGGGAGCACGAAGTAGCCGTCGGCGAGGCCCTGCATCAGCGCGGACGCGCCGAGCCGGTTCGCGCCGTGGTCGGAGAAGTTGGCCTCGCCGATCACGAACAGGCCGGGCACGGTGCTCTGCAGGTCGTAGTCGACCCACAAACCGCCCATCGTGTAGTGGATCGCCGGGTAGATCCGCATCGGGACCTCGTACGGGTTCTCCGCGGTGATCCGCTCGTACATCTCGAACAGGTTGCCGTACTTGGCTTCCACCGCCGGACGGCCCATCCGCTCGATCGCGTCCGCGAAGTCGAGGTACACGCCGAGCCCGCCCGGGCCGACGCCGAGCCCCGCGTCGCAGACGTTCTTCGCGGCCCGGGAGGCGATGTCGCGCGGCACCAGGTTGCCGAAGCTCGGGTACATCCGTTCCAGGTAGTAATCCCGTTCGGACTCCGGGATTTCCCGCGGCGGCCGCGGGTCGCGGGGCTGCTTCGGCACCCAGATCCGCCCGTCGTTGCGCAGCGATTCGCTCATCAGCGTCAGCTTCGACTGGTGCTCGCCCGAGCGCGGGATGCAGGTCGGGTGGATCTGCGTGAAGCACGGGTTGGCGAAGTACGCGCCGCGTTTGTGCGCGCGCCAGATCGCGGTGGCGTTGGAGCCTTTCGCGTTGGTGGACAGGTAAAAGACGTTGCCGTAGCCGCCGGTCGCGAGCACGACGGCGTCCGCGAGATGGGTGGTCACCTCGCCGGTCACCAGGTCGCGGGCGACGATCCCGCGCGCTTTGCCGTCGGACACGATCAGGTCCAGCATTTCGGTCCGCGGATGCATCTCGACGCCGCCCGCGTCGATCTGCCGCGCCAGCGCCTGGTACGCGCCGAGCAGCAGCTGCTGACCGGTTTGGCCGCGGGCGTAGAACGTGCGCTGCACCTGGACGCCGCCGAACGAGCGGGTGTCGAGGAGCCCGCCGTACTCCCGGGCGAACGGCACGCCTTGCGCGACCGCCTGGTCGATGATCTGCGTGGACACCTGAGCCAGCCGGTACACATTGGACTCGCGGGACCGGAAGTCGCCGCCCTTCACCGTGTCGTAGAAGAGCCGGTAGACCGAATCGCCGTCGTTGCGGTAGTTCTTCGCGGCGTTGATGCCGCCCTGCGCGGCGACCGAATGCGCGCGCCGCGGCGAATCCTGGAAGCAGAACTGGACCACGTGGTAACCCTGTTCGGCGAGCGTCGCTCCGGCGGACGCTCCGGCGAGCCCGGTGCCGACCACGATCACCCGGTGCCGCCTCCGGTTGGCCGGGTTGACCAGCTTCGCGCCGAAGCGGCGGCGGTCCCAGCGGTCCTCGATGGGACCGGTCGGGGCTTGCGTGTCGGCGATCGGCTCGCCGACCGTGTAGTCGCTCATGTCAAGCCACCCATCCCGCCATCACGGCGATCGGCACGATCAGGAAGCCGCCGGTGATCACGACGGCGAGCACGGTCCCCACGGTCTTGAGCGCGCGGTCGCGGGCTTTGCTGGTGATGCCGAGGGTCTGCGCCGCGCTCCAGAAGCCGTGGTTGATGTGCAGGCCGAGCATCAGCAGCGCGACGATGTAGATCAGGTTGACCCACCAGACCTGGAAATCCGCGACGACGTTGTGGTACGGCTGTCCGTCCCGGAAGTCCTGGTTGGCCACGCCGACCGTGAGGTCCAGGATGTGCCACACGAGGTAGAGCGCGAGTGTCGCGCCGCCCCAGCGCATGGTGTGCGTCGCGAAACTGGCCTTGCGCCGCTGGCCGTGCGCGTATTTCACCGGGCGGGCCTGCCGGTCCCGTTTGGACAGTTGCACGGCCGCGACCACGTGCAGCACCAACGCGATCAGCAGCACGACCCGCTGGATCGAAAGGTACCAGGCGTTCTGCAGCACGGGTTCGCCGATGGTGCGCAGCCAGGCCGCGTAGTCGTCGAAATGCCGCGGTCCCAGGAAAACCTTCAGGTTCCCGACCATGTGCACGAACAGGAACGCGACGAACATCAGCCCGGTGACGGCCATGACGACTTTCTTGCCGATGGTCGAACGCCAGAACATCACGATCGCCGGGCGCCGGCGGGGCGGAGCGGGTGCGAGTGCCACGCCAACGACGGTAAGTCGGCGGCTAACGAGAGGGCAAACACATGATTTCTCTCGAAACGATAGCCAGTGTCTATCATGGTGGTCATGCAGTTCCAGCAGCTGGCGTATTTCCTGGCCGTGGCCGAGACGCGGCACTTCACCCGGGCCGCCGAGCAGGTGCGGGTGGCGCAGCCCTCGCTGTCGCAGCAGATCCGCGCGCTGGAACGGGACGTCGGCGCGGCGCTGTTCCATCGGATCCGCGGGAACGTCACGCTCACCGAGGCGGGGGAGACGCTGCTGCCGATCGCGCGCCGGATCCTCGCCGAGACGGAAACCGCGTACCGGGCGATCCGCGAACTGGACGAACTGGGCCGCGGCCGGGTGCGGCTCGGCGCGACCCCGAGCCTCTGCACCGGCCTGCTGCCCGCGATGCTCGCCGCGTTCCGCCGGGACTACCCGGGGATCGAGCTGGTGCTGCACGAAAGCGGGTCCCGCGACCTGCAGACCGCGCTGTCGGAAGGCGGGCTGGACCTGGCGATGATCGTGGACAGCCGGGTGCACGACGATTCCCGGCTGTCCAGCCGCGCGCTGTTCGTCGAGGACCTGGTGGTGATCTCGCCGAAGGACGCGCCCGCACCGGTGCGCGGCCGGATGCCGATCGCCGCGCTGCGGGACCGGCCGCTGGTGATGTTCCGGCAGGGCTACGACCTGCGCGAGGCGACCGTGGCCGCCTGCCGCGCCGAGGGCTTCGACCCGCTCTTCGCGATCGAAGGCGGCGAGATGGACGCGGTGCTGGAGCTGGTCCAGGCCGGGCTGGGCCTGGCGGTGGTGCCGAGCACCGTGGTCGGCGACCGGTTCCGCCGCACGCGGTTCACCGAGCCCGGCTTGAGCCGCGTGGTGCGGCTGGCGTATCGGCGGGATGTCGAGCAGCCGCGTGCGGTGCGGGCGCTGCAGGAGGCGGTGGTGCGGTACCTGGGCGGCGGGGTGGCGCGGCTGCCGCCGGGCACGCGTCCGCTGGTCAGGGGGTGAGCGCGGCCAGCACCAGGCCGATCAACCGCTGTGCTTGCGGTTTTTCGCAGTGCTGCGCGGAGTAGGCGAGCCCGCCGATCAGGACCAAGACGTCGTCGGCGGACACGTCGGCGCGGAGCGTGCCGTCCTCCGCGCCCGCGGAGAGCAGTTCGCCGACGGCGTCGACGAGCATCTTCTTGCTGTCGGAGTAAGGGTCGACGCCGGACGCGATGACCGCGTTGAGCGCCTCGGACATCCCGTGTTTCGCGCTCACGTAGCCGAGGAAGTGCGTCAGCCACTCCCGCAGCGCTTGCCCGGCCGGGTGCTGCGCGAGAAGCGTCGGGGCCTGCTCGCAGACCAGCGCGAGCTGATGCCGGTAAGCGGCGTCGATCAGGGCTTCGCGGGTCGGGAAGTGCCGGTAGAGCGTCCCGACGCCGACGCCGGCCTGCTTGGCGATCGCCGCCGGCGCCGCGTCGAGGCCTTCCTCGGCGAAAGTCCGCGCGGCGACCTCCAGCAGCCGGGCGCGGTTCTCGAGCGCGTCTCGCCGGATGCGGCGCGGGGCGTCGGGCATCGGGTTCCCTCCGGAGTTGCTAACCGGAATGGATTCCGGATAACGTAGCGGAACACATTCCGGTTAACCTTACCTCCGGGAGGACCCCGTCATGTCCGCACGGCATTGGTTCGTCACCGGCGCGTCCGGCGGTATGGGCCGGCATCTGGTCGAGGAGGCGCTGCGGCGGGGCGAGCACGTCACCGCGACAGTCCGGCGGCCGGACGCGCTGCCGGATTCGCCGCGCCTGACCGTGGAACGGCTCGATCTCACGCGCCCGGACGACGTCGCCGCGGCGGTCGAACGGACGCTCCGGCGGAGGCCGGTGGACGTGGTCGTGAACAACGCGGGCTATGCCCTTGTCGGCGCGGCCGAGGAAATGACGCCCGAGCAGATCCGGGAGCAGATCGAGGTGCTGCTGCTCGCCCCGATCCTGATCACCCGTGCGTTCCTCGGCCCGATGCGCCGGCAGGGCGGCGGCCGGATCGTCCAGATCTCCAGCATGGGCGGGCAGATCGGTTCTCCGACGCACAGCGCGTACCACGCGGGCAAATGGGGACTGGAGGGGTACACCGAGAGCGTCCGCCGGGAGGTCGCCGATTTCGGCATCCACCTGACGCTGGCCCAGCTCGGCGGGACCCGGACCGGCTTCGCGTCCGCGCTCCGGTACACCGCCGAAACGGCTCCCTACCGGGACAATGCGGTCGGCCGGACCCGGCGTCGCCTGGAGTCGCTCGACGACCGCGATCTTCCCGGCGACCCGGCGAAAATCGCCGCGCTGCTCTACGAGACGACGCTCCAGCCGAACCCGCCGCTGCGCCTCTCGCTGGGCCTGGACACCTACGACGCCGTCCACCATGCACTCACCGAGCGACTGAACATGCTCGAGTCGCAACGGGAACTGGCCGCGTCGATCGCTTTCTGACTACATCCCCACCGATTGCGTTTCCGGCTCGATCAGGCCGACGATCCGAACCTGCTCGCGGGTATAGGGCTGGCCGATGTACTTCTTGGCGACCTCGTCGATGATCTCCCACGCCGGATCTCCCTCGATCCACTCGGCCACCCGGCCGCGGATGACGACCGGCTCGAACGGATTGTCCGGCGGGGTAAGGGAAATCGCCACGCGCGGGTCGCGGCGGAGGTTGCGGGCCTTGCGGCTGTCCGGCCCGGTCAGGAACACGATCCGGTCGCCGCGCGTGCCGATCCACACCGGGACTACGTGCGGCGACCCATCCGGGAGCACGGTCGCGAGGTGGGCGATCGGGGTGCCGTCGAGGACCCGGCGGACATCGGGGTTCAGCATCGGAATTTCCTTTCAGCGGAGGATTTCGTAGTGAAGATGGGTTACGCCAGGTGCCGGGACGGCCTCGACCAGCCGCAGCCGCACGTGCTCCGGCAGCTCGCCGAAGAAGCGCCGCCCGCCGCCCAGCAGGATCGGGACCTGGTGCAAGACGACCTCGTCGACCAGTCCGGCCTTGATCGCCTCGGTGACGAGAACGCCGCCCATGAGCGCGACGTCCTTGCCGCCGGCCGCGGCCCGCGCGCCGGCGACGGCCTCTTCGACGCTGGTCGCCTGGGTCTGCGCCGCGCTCAGCTCCGCTACTGGCTGGTGGCTGACCACGAACAACGGTGCCGTCGGATGCGGACCACTACCGCCGAAGTGGCTTGAATGGTCGTAGGTGGCGTGCCCGACCACAGTCGCCCCTACGCGGGCCGCGAGCGCGTCGAAAACCCGCGCGCTGGGCCCAGCGAGCTTGAATCCGTCGAAGACTTCGCTGGGCGTTTCGCCGGTGAAATACCAGTCGAACAGCTCCCCGGCGTCGCCGAGTCCGCTCCCGACGTCGTCGGCCCCCTCCGGGCGGCGGCCGCTGATGTAGCCGTCGACCGAGACGGAGAGGGCGCTGAACACTTTGGTCATGACGCTCCTTGGTAGTCGCTCAGAGGGCCTGAGGAAAGTCGAAAACCCGATCCGGGTCGTAGCTTTTCTTGAGCGCGGCGAGCCGGGCGTGATTGCCCGCGTAGTACGCCGTGGCGGGATCCTCGAGCGCGAGGTCCGGGAAGTTCGGGTACACCCGGCCGGACCCCTCCGCGTGCGCCGCGTGCCATGCCTCGTCCACCCACGGATCGTCGGGGTCGCCAGTCTCCTCCAGCAGAAACCGCTGCCCGCGATGGGCGAACGCGGTAGCGTCCTCCGCGGTCCGGCGGTAGGCCCCGCCCATGGCGGTGAACGCCAGCCGCCGGTTGCCCGTGAGCCGCTGGAGGAGCTCGCCGGTGGTCCGCTCCGAGACCGGACGAGCGAAGAACTCCGACCGGACCCGGCGGCGCGTCCCGGCCTGGTCGGTCCCGCGGAATGTCGGCTTCACCATGCTGTAGGGAACATCCCGTCGGATGCCTATTGCATACAAAACACCGGCCCGAGCAGCGAAGTCCCTGAGCAGGCCTTCGGTTTCCGCCGGATGGAGCGTGGAAGCGCCGAAAAGGGTGATCCGTCGCGGTTGGACGGTGAGGTTCACGGTCATCCCGTCCGGTGCGTCGGGTGCCCAGTCCTGCCAGGCCGGGACGAGGTTTCCTTCCGGCCAGTTCCCTTCGATCCGGCAGACCGACGGCTCCGGAACGGTCGCGAACCGCAACTCGGTGACGATGCCGAACTGGCCGCCACCCGCGCCGCGCAACGCCCAGAACAGGTCGGCTTCCGAGTGTTCGTCGCACTCGACGACGCTCCGGTCGGCGAGCACCGCCTGCGCGCCGACGAGCCGGTCGCAGGTCAGCCCGTACTGACGGCCGAGCAGCCCGATCCCGCCGCCGAGCGTCAGCCCTGCGATGCCGACAGTGTCGCCGCAACCAGCCGGAATCGTGCGGCCCGAGGCGTGCAACGCCGCGTACACCGCCCCCAGTCGCGCCCCGGCGCCGACCGTCGCCACGCCGCTGTCGTCGACCGTGATCCGGTTGAGCCCGGACAGGTCCACCACGATCCCGTCGGCCGGGCACCGGTCCACAAAGCAATGCCCGCCGCCGCGCGGCATGATGCGCGCGCCGGTCGCGTCCGCGTAGGACAGGACCTGAACGACGTCCGAAACCGAGTGGCAGCGGACCACCAGCCTCGCTCGGGGACTGGCCTCGTACCCCGGCGAACCGGGGGAGAGGACGTCGAGCGCGGCGAGTTCGGGCATGGCGCAGACGCTACGGAGGTCCGGCGCGCCGTTCTTGAACAAAACGCGCACGCGACGCGCTTGGCGGCTGTCGCCGGGCAGCGAGGAACGGCGCGTACGAAGCGGAATGGTCGTGCCCGCACGCGCACCGGTCGAGGTCGCCGCCGAGCAGTTGTCGCGGCGTAACCCCGGTCAGCCGAAGACATTCGCGGCTCAGATGCGCCTGGTCCGCATAACCGGCGTCGACGGCCAATCTCGCCATCCCGTCCGCACCCCGCCGCGCGATCGCTCCCGCCTGGGCGAGCGCGAGAAACCCTTGAAACCGCAACGTCCGCTGCAGCACCTTCGGACTCATGCCCACCGCGTGCAGACACCGTCGACGCAGCTGACTAGCGGAAAGCGCCAAATGCGCGGCGACCGCGTCCACCCCGACCGGGTCCCACGGCATCAGCACCCGCACCGCTTCCCCGAGCAGCGGATCCGCCCCGCCGGCGAGCCGGAATTCCCGCACGAGGTGCGCCTGCAACGCAGCGAGCCCCAGCTCCGGCGTCGCGGTGACAGTCTCCACCAGCCGCTCCACCGCCCCACCCCACAGTTCGGCCAGCCCGACGTGCTGATCAGCCAACTCGTCGAGCCCGACCGGCAGGGGAGGCGCGGCCCCCGGCCGGAACCGCACGCCGACGACCGTCGTACGCGCCGGAATGACCTCGATCCGAGGCCCGGTCAACGGCCCGAGCAACCGCGGCCGCCCGCCGGCCGGAACGTGGATCTCGACCCCGCCGGTCGGCAGATGCCGCTGCACGTAGGGCACGTCGCCGGTGTGCTGGATCCACACCGTGCGTACGACCCCCGCCAGCTCCGGTACCGGCGGACGCTCGACATACGCGGTCATCCCCGTACCGAAGCGTTCCGCCGGGGCCGCGTCAAGCGCCGTCGCTCTTGCGGACGGGAAGCGCGGTGATCGTTAGTCGCGAGGGTTGGATGGCAGGCACCTTGCGCCGGCGCCCAATCCGGGTGCGCGCGCCGCGGGAACCGCAACCCGGGTTTCTGAGAGCCGCAAGGCAGGCACCAGCCGGTGCTTCGAGCGAGCCGCGACAATCCGTGGTCCTTTCTTGACCGGTACACCCGGCACCGCAAACCCCAATCGCTCCGCCGCCGAAACTGCTCCGGCGCCCCTACCCCCGGATGGCCCACCCCCCCCGGTGCCCCAGCGGGCCCGACACTGCCCCAGCGGGCCCGACACTGCCCCAGCGGGCCTGACACTGCCCCAGCGGGCCTGACACTGCCCCAGCGGGCCTGACACCCCAGCTAGCCCAATAACCCAACCGCTCCGGCTGCCCAACTCCCGGTGCCCAACCGCCAGGCACGCCAACCGCTCCGGGCCTCAACCGCTCCGGCGGCCCAGTCACCAGCACCCCGGCCGCCCCGGCACCTCGAACGCCGCGAAGAATCCGGCCCGCAGCCCGCAGCCCGCAGCCCGCAGCCCGCAGCCCGCAGCCCGCAGCCCGCAGCCCGCAGCCCGCAGCCCGCAGCCCGCAGCCCGCAGCCCACAACCCACAACCCACAACCCACAACCCACAACCCACAGCCGACAGCATCCAGCACTCAGCCGACCAGCACACCACCGACCAAATACTGCATACAAAATCCCCGACCGAAGACCGTCCACCCGGACCGGCTCAGATGTACCCGCACGCGTCCATCGCGGCGGCCACCTTGCGGAATCCGGCGATGTTCGCCCCGCTCATGTAGTCCCCGGCGACTCCGTGCTCGTCGGCGGTTTCGAGGCACGTCCGGTGGATGTCGGCCATGATCTCGCGCAGAGTCCGGTCGGTGCGCTCGAACGTCCACCGCTCGCGTGCCGCGTTCTGCTGCATTTCCAGTGCGGACACCGCTACCCCGCCGGCGTTCGCGGCTTTGCCCGGGCCGACCGCCACGCCTGCCTCTCGGAAGATCTGCAGCGAACCCGGCGTGCACGGCATGTTCGCGCCCTCGGCCACCGCGCGGACGTTGTTCTTCACCAACCGCAACGCGGACTGCTCGTCCAGTTCGTTCTGCGTCGCGCACGGAAGCGCGAGGTCGCACGGCACGTCCCAGGGCGTGCCGTCAGCGACGTACTTCGCCGACGGCACCTGCGAGACGTATTCCGAAAGCCGCCCGCGCCGCGCGATCTTCAGCTCGTGCAGCACTTCCAGGTCGATTCCGCGCGGATCGTGGATGTACCCGCCGGAATCCGAGCACGCGACCGGCTTCGCGCCGAGTTCGCGGAGTTTCGCGATCGCGTGGTAAGCGACGTTCCCGGAGCCGGACACGACTGCGGTACGGCCGGACAGCGATTCGTCGCGCGCGCCGAGCATCGCTTCGAGGAAGTACACCGTCCCGTGCCCGGTGGCCTCCGGACGCGCCGGAATGCCGCCCAGCAGCGGGCTCTTGCCGGTGATCGTGCCCGCGTCATAGCGGTTGGTGAGCCGCTTGTACTGGCCGAACAGGTACCCGATCTCGCGCCCGCCGACGCCGATGTCGCCCGCGGGCACGTCGGTCTCCGGGCCGATGTGCCGCACGAGCTCGGTCATGAACGCCTGGCAGAACCGCATGATCTCGCCGTCGCTGCGGCCTGCCGGGTCGAAGTCGGACCCGCCCTTGCCCGCGCCGATGCCGAGCCCGGTGAGCGCGTTCTTGAAGACCTGCTCGAAGGCGAGGAACTTGACCGTGCCGAGCGTGACGTCGCCGCGGAAGCGCAGCCCGCCCTTGTACGGCCCGAGCGCCGAGCTGAACCCGACGCGGAAGCCGCGGTTGACGTGCACCGCGCCCGCGTCGTCGGTCCAGACCACCCGGAACATCGCCTGTCGCTCCGGCTCGCACAGCCGCTCCAGCATCGCGGCGTCGCACAGGTCCGGATCCCGCTGGAGGGCGGGCCGGATCGCTTCGAGCACCTCGTACACGGCCTGGTGGAACTCCGGCTCCGCCGGGTTCTTCGAGACGATGTCGTCGTACACCGCGCGCGATTTCGGGTCGAGTGCCATCCGCCGATGATGCCGCCCGGATGCCGGATTTCGCACCCCTGACCGGGTTTGCGCGGTTAGGGGTGACCAGGCTCACGCATCGAGCACTACATCCGTAGTGGGTACCGCCTGGCAGGAGAGGCACTGGCCGGCGGGCAGGTCGTCGGCGACCGCGACCAGGTGCGCGACCCGCCCCTCCAGAAGGGGCACCGCGCAGCTTTCGCACTGCCCGAGCCGACACCCGCTGGGCAGCGCGATCCCGGAAGCCTCGGCGAACCGCAGCAGGTCCCCGTCACCAGCGCGCCACCGGACCTCGCGGCCGGACCGCGCGAACCGCACGGTGGCCGTGGCGTCGTCCGGGATCCGGACCGGGGCGGGCGCGGCGTGGAACCTCTCGGCGAAGATGTCGAAGCGCGGCACGCCTCGTTCGACCAGTCCGGCGGTCAGTTCGTCCAGCATGCTTCCGGGGCCGCACAGGTAGAACCGGGCCCGCCGGCGGATCAGGCGGGCGTCAACGCGGTCGGCGCTGATCCGGCCGGCGAAGTCGCCGGGCTCATTCGGACCAGGACGGCTGTAGTGGTCCACAATCCGGACGGTCGGCAGCCGGGCCGCCAGCTCGGCGATCCGCTCCCGGAACGCGTGCCGCGAGCGGTCACGGCTGCCGTGATGCAGCACGATCTCCGGCGCGGACGCGGGATCGAGCGACTCCAGATAGCCGAGGAACGGCGTGATCCCGATCCCGGCGGCCAGCAGCACGATCGGTCGCGAATGGACAGTCGGGAGCGCGAACCCGCCCGACGGGGCGGTGACGAGCAATCGCGTCCCTGGCCGAAGCCGGTCATGGACGGCGGGCGAGAACTGCCCGCCCGGCACCCGGCGCACCGCGATCGCGTACCCGCCGTCCGGTGCTCCCGCCGCCCCGATGAGCGAATAACTCCGGGTCAGCCCGGGTGCGTCCGGCCAGGCGACGGTGATGTGCTGCCCGGCGCGGAATCCCGGCACCGGCCCGCCGTCCGCCGGCTCGAGCCGCACCGACCGGATGTCGTCGGTCTCGAACTCCGCCCGCTCCACCGCGAACTCCCGCTGCCCGGTCCACGGCTCCGGCTCGTCCGGCCAGACGTTGCAGAAGGTGGAGCGCAACGGCACCGATCCGCTGACCGGATCACGAGCGTCGTCGCCGATCAGCAGGTTGTAGTTGGTCCCGCCGTCGTCGAGCGGGTCCGAACCGGGCAACGCGAGGTCGGGGGCAGGCTGCCACCAGCCGTACTCCGCCACGACGACGTCCGGGTGCAGCGCGGGATCGATCCGCGCGCGCATCCGGACGTCCGCGGCGACAGTCGTGATGCGGACCCACTGTCCGTCCACGATCCCGCGCTCGGCGGCGAGTTCCGCGCTCAGGTCGACCGTCGGCTCCGGAGCGCGCTTCCGCAGCGACGAAATCCCGCGATGCTGACTGTGGCAGAAGTAGCCGTTCTTCGCGCAGGTCAGCACCAGCGGATGCCGAGCGTCCGGGGCCGGCGGCTCAGCGTCCGGGACCGCGGGCTGGCCATGCTCGGCGAGCCGCTCGGAATACAGCTCGACGCGCCGGGTCGGCGTCGCGAACCCAGTCACCACACCGGTTTCCGCCCGCTCGGCATATTTGCGGTACTCGGTTCGCAACGGCAGATCGGCGCCGCCGGGTCGTTCCCGCAACTGCGCGGCAGTGAGGCCGAGCGGGGCCAGCTGGTGATCCCAGCCGTCCTCGATGCGGCCGTCGAAGAACTCCGCACCCAACCCGAGCCGGCTGGCCAGCTCGAACACGACCTCGGTGTCCGAACGCGACTCGCCGATCGGCTCGGTCATCCGCGGCCGCAGCTGCACGCGTTCCTGGGCTGCCTGGCTGATTTCGAAACCCGCCTTGACCGCTTCGTGCTCCCACGGAGTCTGAACCGGCAGCAGGAGATCGGCGAACCGCGCGGTCGGATTCTCGAACAAGTCGAGATGCACCGCGAATTCCAACCGCCGCAACGCTTCTGCCGTGCGTCGAGGATCTGGCTGCGACAAGAGCAGATTCCCACCAAAGGAGACTAGCGCCCGTACCGGATAGGGCTTTTCCTCGAGAACCGCGCGGCACAAATTGCGCGCGGTCACCCACCCTTGTGCTGGCGGACCCAGCGGAAACTCCCGCAGTCCAAGAGCTTTCGCGCGTTGCGCGGGCGCGAGCTGATCCGGCGACGTGACCGGCGCGATCGGCAGCTTCGGCAGGACGACGTTCCCGCCGGGGGAGTCGTAGCTGCCGGTGAGCGCGTAGAGCGTGGCGATCGCGCGCTCAGTCTGCGTCGCGTTCGCATGCTGGCCAACGCCCGACCAAGCCGCGTACGTCACCGACTTCGCTTCAGCAAGATCAGCCGCGAATGCTTCGACCGCCGATGCCTCGACGGTCGTCACCGCTTCGGTCCGATCGAGCGGCCAGGCGGAACAGGCCTGCTGATAATGCTCGAACGCGGGAACGCACTCCACCGGACCGGCCAGGGTGTGTACCCGGCGTTTTCCGTGCAGCGCAAACCTTTCCGGCCCGCTCGCTGGATATTCAGTGTCATACGGCTCGGCCCGGCCGGCGACCTCGTCCCAAACCGCGAAACCGGTCGCGGCGGAATCGATTTCCGCGGCGCGCAGAAACCGGCCGGTATCCGCCCGGACCAGCAACGGAGCGTTCGTCCACGAACGCACGAACTCCTCGTCGTGCCCGCGCCGTTCGAGCAACGCCCGCGCGACGCCGAGCGCGAGTGCGCCATCGGTGCCGGGCCGGACCCGGAGCCAGTGCTCGGCCCGCACCGCACTGGCCGTCCGCCGGGGATCGACGACAGCCAGTTTCGGCGGGCGGGCCCCGGCCAGCGCGGCGGACTGCGCGAGCCACGCCTTGGCTGGATTGTGCCCCCACAGCACCGCGAGTTCCGTCCCCGCGTAATCCGGAGCGGGCAAGCCGGAGCCGAAGGTGAACGCGTGCGCGAAGTCCTTGTGCCAGTTGCAGATTTCGGTCGCGTACACGATGTTGGGGCTGCCGAAGAGCCGGATGAACCGCTCGACCCAGTCGATCGAGTCGGACATCGGAGTGCCGCTGGGGGAGGTGACCGAGAAGGCGACGGCCTCGGCGCCGCTGGTCGCGCGGATGCCGCCGAGTCGCTCGGCGACCTCGGACAACGCCTCGTCCCAGCTGATCTCGCGCCAACGCGGATCCGGGTCGGACTTCGGCGTCGTCCGGCGCAACGGCCGGCGGAGCCGTTCCGGGGAGTGCACCAGTTCCGGTGCGGCCCGGCCCTTCGGGCACAACGCCGTGCCGGTCGGATGCGCCGGATCCGGCCGGACAGCGCGCAGCGCGCCGTTCTCGACCGTGTAGACCGCGCCGCAGCGCGACCGGCACAACGTGCAGTAACCCCGGACCTCAGGCATCAGTTACTCCTTAGTAACCGGCTACCGGTTACTCGGGTACGATGCGGGACGGCAGCGGGGGAAGTCAAGGCGGAGGACCAGCGGATGGCGCAGCTGCAGCGCACGAACCTGCGCGAGCAAGTGCTCGAAGTGGTGCGGCAGGCCATGGTGTCCGGCGAACTGCGCCCCGGCGACATTTTTTCGGCGGCCGCGCTCGCGACGCGCCTGGGCGTGTCGAGCAGCCCGGTGCGCGAGGCGTTGCTGACGCTGGTCAACCAGGGGCTGCTGGAGCCGGTCCGCAACCGCGGCTACCGGGTCGTCGCGATGACCGAACGCGACCTGGACGAAATCTACGAAATGCGGCTGCTGCTGGAGGTCCCGGCGACGCTCTCCGCCGGGGTCGCCGCGGCTCCCGACGACCTCGCCCGGCTGGACCGCCTGGCCGCCGAGATCGAGTCCGCCGCGGAGGCGGGCGACGTCGCGCGTTTCCTGGAGGCGGACCGCCGCTTCCATCTTGACCTGCTGGCCCTCGCCGGGAACGGGCGGCTGACCGAGGCCATCGCGACGCTGCGCGACCAGACGCGGTTGTACGGCTTGGAAAAGCTGGCCGAGCACGGCCGGCTGACCGCTTCGGCGCGCGAACACCGCGAGATGCTGGCGACGATCGCGGACCGGGATTGGGCGCGGCTGGAGGGCCAGATCCGGGCGCATCTGAAACACATCCGGGCGGACTGGGCGCAGGGCTGAGCACAGCCGTGAGGTTCGCCGGGTCGTTCGGCCCGCGCTTTCCCGGCGTGCTCGACGCGGTGCCATGGGCAGGCCCGATCGGATTCGCGCGGAGGCGTTCGCCCGGCACCGGCTTCGTCCAATTCGGACAGCAGCGGGTCTCCCGGCCGCCGGGACGGGAGAAAGACGAGCCGAGTGTCTCCTGTGGACAGATGCGGTGGGGCAGCGGCGCCGAACGGCCGACGAGCGAAGCGGAAACGCCGAGGTCCCGGCGGGCGGCCGAGGCTGTCCGCCGGGACCTCGAGAGGATCAGCCGTCTCCGTCGGCTTCGGTGTTCGCTGCCGGCGGTGCCTCGTAGAGGTGGTGCTGCGGTGCGGGCATCGGGCTGCGGTCTCCGCGGGCGCCTTGCCAGATCTCCTCGTTGAGCCGCTGCGCGTCCGCCCGGTCCGGGTCGCCCGCCATGTCCTTTTCGGACATGACCAGCGAGCGGTTCAGCCCGGGGGTGGTGCTCGGGCTGGTCATCGTGACCGCGCGCGACGCCGCGGCGGACGGCGTGCCCGCCGGAGGCGCGACGGCGACCGAAATCGGATAGCTGCCGACCGGGATGGCCGGTCCGGCCTGACCGGTGGCCGCCGCGAGCGGAATCAGCTGCCCCGCGCCGGAGGCGGCCGCGTAGACGGTCGAACCGTCCGGCGAAACCGCCACCCCGCTGGTGGAGGCACCCGCGGTCATCGCGGGCCGCGCGGCCCCGGTGGCGACGTCGATCGGGGTGACGGTGTTCCCGCCCGAATTCGCGACGAACAGGGTCGCGCCGTCCGGGGAGAGGGCGACGTTGAACGGACCCGGACCGGCCGGGACGGGCTTCTTGGCGGTCGCGGTCGCGAGGTCGATCGGGGTGACGTCGTTCGAGCCGAGGTCGGACACGAAGCCGGTCTTGCCGTCGGCCGTGATCGCGATGCCGAACGGCTGGGCGCCCACCGGGATCGCGGGCTGGGCGGTGCGGGCGGCGGTGCTCACCGGCGTGACCGTGTTGCTCCCCTTGTTCGCGACGTAGAGGGTGCTGCCGTCCGGGGCGAGCGCGACGTTCTCCGGCCCGGTGCCGACCGGGATCAGCGCGCCCGCCGTGCCCGACGCGACGTCGACCGGCTGCACGGCGTTGTCACCGTAGGCCGCGACCCAGAGCGTCCGGTTGTCCGGGCTGACCGCGAGTCCTGCCGGGACCTTCCCGGTCGGGATCGTCGCGACCACCGCGTCGGAAGCGACGTCGATGACGCTGACGGTGTTCGCGTTCTGGTTGGCGACGTAGGCGCGCTGGTGGTCCGGGCTGACGACGACGGTGCCGGGGGACGCGCCGACCGGGATGTCCGCCTTGGCCTTGCCGGTCGAGAGGTCGACCGCGGTCACCGTGTTGGCGGAGAAGTTCGCGACGAACGCCTGCGGGATCTTCGCGGTGTTCGGGTCGGGCACGACGGTGGCGATCACGGCCGATTGCGAGGCCGTCATCCGGCCGTTGACCGGATAGTCCGCGCTGACGGTGAACTTCTGCTGCCCCGGCGCGGCATCGGCGGGCGGCGTGACTGTCCACTGTGTACTTGCGCTGGCTCCCGGGGCGACTGTGCTCAGCGGTGTGCCGCCGCCGGACGGCGTGACCGCCCATCCGTTGGGGGAGCCGAGGCGGACGCTGGTGCCGGAGAGCGGGTTCGAACCGGTGTTGGTCACCGTCCCGGTGATGGTGAACGGCTGTCCGGGTCGCGTGATCGTGGTCGACGCGGTCGCAGCGACCTTCGGCGGCGCCACTGCGGAGTACGGCGCGAAGTTCGGCTTGTCGGTGAAGGAATAGATCATCGGCAGCGCTGCGGCGTCGAACTGCGACATCGGCTGGACGCCGAGGAAGAGTTCCATCGTGCGCAGCATCGACACCTGGCTGTAGAAGTGCGAATCCACCTTGCCGGTCTGCGTGTACGGGCTGATCACGCTGGCGATGGTGCGATGCGCGTCGACGTGGTCGGGACCGGCCTGGGCGTCGTCCTCCACCACGAAGATCGCGGTGTCCTTCCAGTATTTCGAGTGGGAGACGGTGTCCACCAGCTTGCCCAGTGCGACGTCGTTGTCCGCCACGAGCTGCTTCGCCGTGCCTCCGCCCGCGGTGTGGTCGCGGGGGAGGTCGATGAACTGCATCGCGGGCAGGTCGCCCCGGGCGACGTAGCCGTCGAACTCCGACTTCCACAGGTCGTACCGGTGCTGGTCGCTCACCCCCATGTCGAACCAGGGGTAGTCGTGGTCGGTGGCCGCGTCCAGCAGCGGATCGTGGGCGCAGAACTTGCCGGGCGCGCACTTGACCGGCTCGCCCGCGCCGATTTCGCCGGCCGGCACGACGAACTGGCCGTAGTTGCGGAACCCGATCTTGCGGTCGGCCAGCTTGTCCCAGAGGTAAGCGTGCGCCGGGTCGGCGCTTCCGGCGGCGACGTCGGGGTGGTAGCCCTCGGAGTCGTACTCGGAGCCGTTGCCGGCGTAGCCCTGCGCGGTCGCGGTCTCGTTGTAGGGGTTCGAGCTCGCCTGCGTCGCCCACTGCCAGCCGTTCTGGCTGACCTCTCCGTTGACGTAGAAGTTGTCGAGGGTGACGAACTGGTCGGCGAGCTTGTGGTGGTTGGGCGTCACGTCCTTGCCGAAGACGGCCTGCGCCGGGTCGCCGTTGCCCTTGCCGAGGTCGCCAAGCACCTGGTCGTAGGTCCGGTTCTCCTTGACCACGTAGATGACGTGCTTGATCGGCGAGTTGTCGCCGACGTGCCGGGGCACGACGGTGCCCTGGCCGCCGGGGTCGTCGCCTTCGTGTTTGTCGAAGCGGTTGTTCTCGCGCACCTGCTGCGTGTATTTCGCGAGCTGGCCCCGGTCCGGGACCGGAAGGAGGGACAGGTAGCCCTGCAGCTGCCGCTCGACGTACGGGTGATTGTCCGGATTGGACGGATCGGTTCCCGTGTTGGGCCCGGTGCCGAGCCCCTTGGCGCTGACGATCAGCAGATTCTTGCCGTCCGGGGTGACCTGCGCGCCGGTCGGGTACCACCCGGTCGGGATCAGTCCCCGGACCGTGCCGAACTCGTCGCGGCCGACGTTCACGACGGCGACGTCGTTGTTGCCGCCGTTGGTGACGTACAGGGTCGTGCCGTCGGGGCTGAGAGCCAGGTTGGTCGGCTGTGTCCCGGCGTGCGCGCCCGGGAACGGCGCGAGCGAGATCGTGTTCGCGACCCGGTTGCTCGCCGTGTCGAGCACCGAGACCGTGTCGCTGTCCCCGTTGGCGACGAACAGCCGATGCCGCTTGGCGTCGAGCAGCATCGCATTGGGGTGCGTGCCGACGCGCACCGCGGGCCGCGGGGTCAGCGTGCGACCGTCCACAGTGAACACCGAAACGGTGTCGGCGCCCTGGTTGCTCACATACGCGGTGCGGCCGTCCTCGGAAAGCGTTACGCCGTAGGGGTAAGCGCTTACCGGTGCCTGCTCGGCCTGCCCGGAGGCGACGTCGACCGCGAGCAGCTTCCGAGAGTACTGCCCGGCGGTGTAGACGGTCTTGTCGTCCGGCGAAACGGCGACTGTCTGCGGATACGAACCGCTCGGCAGCGGCAGCGCGCGCTGGACCGACAGCCGGTGCGCGCCGGCGTCCCAGCCGAGGACCAGAACGGAGTTCATGTTCGCGGTCGCGAGAAACACCTGTTTCCCGCTGTGGCTGAAGGAAAGCCCGGGCGCGACACCCTGCGGGACGGCCTTGTTCCCGGTGTCCAGTTCGAGTTCCTGCAGCGACGCGCCGCTGCGGGAATCCATCACCTGGACGGTTTGCTTGCCGTTCTTGTTCCGCACGACGTTCGGCACCAGCAGCGCGCTGCCGTCCGGGGACAGTACCGCGTTGGCGGGGAAGAAGCCCGCGGGCTTCTGCTCGCCGGCCGGCGTGACTTTCCAGCCCGCCGGGGTGTAGGCGGTGCCGTCGCCCTGCGGACCGGCGTGCGGTGCGCCGCCGATCGCCACCGCGAGTCCGCCGCCCACCGCGAGCAGCCCCGCGGTCACGGCCAGCGCGACCGTGGTGCGCGGCCCTCTCCTGCGTTTTGCTTTCGCCTTGCCCAACCCAGAGTTCACCAGTCGACCCTTCGCGAAGCGTGCCGCGGCACCGGCGGTTTCCCTGCCGTGCCAACGGGATTCGAAGTTCCCGGACTCGTCTCCGGGAAGCCGGGCCCGAGTATTGCCAGGCCGGTGAACCACGCGATGAACGGGCCGTGAAGGTTCGTACCTGTTATCAAGTCGAGATAATGGGCGGAAAAGAACGACCTGCGGCTTTACCGTGCACTAACGTCCGTCGCGTGGGTGCGGCGTTTGCTGCCGCACGGCAACGGGGTTCCGGCTAGCGCGCCTGAGCCGGTCCGCCGAGGGTTCCGGGCCGTCTTGGGACTACCGTGCGGGCTCGGGCAGCCGGAGCAGCCGCGCCGCCAGGGTTTCCAGCGCCGCCGGGAGATCCGGGTTGCGGCGCAGGTGCGGGGTGCGAACCGCGCTGTTGACGACGTCGATCGCGGCGTCCACCCGGAGCCGCGCGGCGGCGCGGTCGAGTCCGGGGTGGACTTGCCGGAGCAGATGGGTCCATTCGGCGAGGTAATCGCGCTGTGCCTGCCGGCGGCGCTCGCGTTCGTCGGCGGGCAGGTGGCTGATCTCGGTGACGAGCAGGCCGAGCAGATCGTGGTGGGCGCGGCCGAACGCGACGTAGGACCGGATGAGCGTGCGCAGGGCGTCCTCGGCGCTCGTCGCGGTGGTGTAAGCCGCCGAGACGTCGGTGAAGAGCGCGGCGGTGCCGCGGTGGAACGCGATCGTCAGCATGTCCAGTTTGCTGGGGTAGTGGTTGTACACGCTGGGGCCGCTGATCCCGACGGCGGCGCCGATGTCCTCGACCCCGACGTCGCGGTATCCGTGTGCGGCGAACATGCGCACGGCTTGGTCGAGCAGGGCTTCGCGGCGGGAAGCCGGGGTGAGCCCGGCGGCCGGGGGCGCGGGCGGCGCGGTGGCGAACGCGGCGGGCGGGTCGGTGTCGAGCACGGTCGCCAGCAGCTCGGCGAGGAGGTGGTCGTGTCGCGGCCGCGGCAGGTCGATGCGGTGGAACGAGGGGCTGGAGAGGACCGCGATCATCGACCAGGCGAGCAGGTCGGCGGCAGCCGGGCCGAGCGCCGGACGGACGGCCTGGACGCGCTCGGCGAGCACGCGGCCGATCCGGCGGAGCTGCGCGCGCAGGCGAACGCGGTCGTCGTCGGCGAGGTGCCGGGCTTCGCGTTGCCACAGCACGCCGAGATGGCGCTGGTCGAGGGTGAGCGCGGCGAGCCGGGGGAGCGCGGCCGCCCGGTCGCCGAGGTCGAGCGCGTCGACCAGCTCCTGCGCCGGGGACAGCCCGGCGGTGACGACCTCGGCGAGGAGCTGCTGTTTGCCGGGGAAATGCCGGTACACCGCGGACGGGCCGATGGCGACCGCGGCCGCGATGTCGCTCATCGTGGTCTGGTCGTAGCCGTCGCGGGCGAACAGGTCGGAGGCGGCGGCGACGATCAGCGCGCGGCGGTTGCGCGGCCGTTTCCCCGCGGCGGGGGCGGCGGGTGCGGTCGTCATGCCCGGTCCTCTCGGTCGGTCCTCAGCCTGCCCGCGGCGAGCGGCCGCCTTCATCATCTCAGCGGAGCCCGGGCGACGGCGGCGGGCCGGGGAACCGCCACCGTCGGTGTGCACGGGCCAGGAGAACTCGTCACATGAAGAACCCGCCGCCGCAGACCAGGGTCTGCGCGCTGATGTAGTCGGACTCCGGCGTGCACAGCAGGTACACCGCCCCGGCGGCCTCGGCGGGCGTTCCGGCGCGGCCGAGCGGAATCTGCTGTTCCATCGTGGCGAGCAGATCGGGGTTGACGCCGACCTTGATTTCGCGGCCCGCCACGTCGATCGTGCTTCCGCCGCCGGCCGGGGCCTCGGTCAGCCGGGTCTTGATCAGTCCGAACGCGACAGTGTTGACGGTGACGTGGTAGCGGCCCCACTCCTTGGCCATCGTCTTGGTGAGCCCGGTGACGCCCGCTTTCGCGGCGGCGTAGTTGGCCTGTCCGGCGTTGCCGCCCAGCCCGGCGATCGAGGAGATGTTGACGACTTTGCGGCACGGCACCGGTTCCCCGTTCGCTCGCGCGGATTTGACCGCCGCGGACAGCACCGGCTGGGCGGCTCGCAGAATCCGGAACGGCGCCTTGAGATGCACGTCGAGGATCGCGTCCCACTGCTCGTCGGTCATCTTCTGGACGACCCCGTCCCAGGTGTAGCCCGCGTTGTTCACGATGATGTCCAGCCCGCCGAAGGACTCGGTCGCCGCCCGCACGAACCGTTCGGCGAACCCGTCCTCGGTGACGCTGCCCGCGCACGCCACGGCCTGGCCGCCGGCGGACTGGATGTCGGCCGCGGTCTGCTTGGCCGGAGCGTCGTCGAGGTCGTTGACCACGACGGCGGCTCCTTCCGAGGCGAGTTTGAGCGCGATCTCCCGGCCGATGCCGCGGCCGGAGCCGGAGACGATGGCGGTCTTGCCGTCCAGCTTGCCCATGGATGTCCTTTCAGAGAGCGACGATCGCTTCGCCGGTGAGCGTGGTCGTGCCGTCCGCGAGCGTGACGGCGAGTTCGAGCGTGGCCAGGCCGTCCTCTGCCGAGACGACCCGGCCGGTGCACGTGGGCCTGCCGCGGACCGGGGTGACGGCGGCGAAGCGCACCCGGAACGACCGAATGCGCTCCTGCGGCGCCCAGCCGGTCAGCAGCCGCCCGAGGTAGGCCATGGAGAGCATGCCGTGGGCGAAGACGTCCTCGAGCCCGGCCGACCGGGCGACGTCGAGATCGAGGTGGATCGGGTTGTGGTCGCCGGAAGCGCCGGCGAACAGCGCGAGGTCGGTCCGGGAGATCTCCGGCAGTTCGAGCGGCGGCAGTGCGGTCCCCGCCGTGACGTCCGCGGTCATCGGGCGGCCTCCGGATCCCGGACGACGAGGACGCTTTCGAGATCGGCGACCGGGGTGCCGTCGTCGCGGGCGACGGCGGTGTGTTTGACCACGAACTGGAGCGCTCCGCCCTTTTTCGCGTAGATGTCGGCGATCCGCGGGGACGCGACGAGCGTGTCGCCCGCGTAGGCCATCGAGTGGTAAGTGAACGACTGCTCGCCGTGCAGCACGTGGCGCAGGTCCACGCCGATCCCGGCGAGCCAGGCGAACGGATCGGGCTGCTCCAGTTCGATGCCGAACAGGAACGTCGGCGGCACCGGCAGCCGGCCGTCCGGCGGGCAAGAGCGCGGATCGCCCTGTCCGATCGCCTTGGCGAAGAACGCGAGCCGTCCGGCCTCCACGGTCATGGCGACCGGCGGCAAGGACCGGCCCTTGGCGGACGCGTCGATCGGCATGCTCACCGTGCCTTCTCGTACAGCGTCACGACCGCGGCCCCGCCGAGCCCGATGTTGTGCTGCAGCGCCACGGTGACGTCGTCGACCTGGCGCGGTCCCGCCTCGCCGCGCAGCTGCCAAGTGAGTTCGGCGCACTGGGCAAGTCCGGTCGCGCCCAGCGGATGCCCCTTGCACAGCAGCCCGCCGGACGGGTTCGTGACCACGCGGCCGCCGTAGGTGTTGTCGCCGTCGGCGATGAACTTCTCCGCGGTGCCCTCGCCGGTCAGCCCGAGCGCTTCGTAGCTGATCAGTTCGTTGGAAGTGAAGCAGTCGTGCAGCTCGGCGACGCGGATGTCCTCCGGCCCGATCCCGGCGGCCTCGTACACCTGCCGCGCCGCGGCCTTGGCCATGTCGTACCCGACCAGTTTCATCGGATCGCCGTCGAACGAGCTTTCCGTGTCGGTGGTCATCGCCTGCGCGGCGATCGCCACGTCGGTGCGGAGCCCGTGCGCTCGGGCGAAATCCTCGCTGGCGATGACCGCGGCGGCGGCGCCGCAGGTCGGCGGGCAGCACTGCAGCCTGGTCAGCGGGCCGTAAATGTGCGGTGCGGCAAGCACCTCCTCGACCGTGACGGGCTCGCGAAACACCGCGTAGGGATTGTTCGCCGCGTGCCGCCGCGCCTTGACCGAGATGGCGGCAAAGGTCTCCGGCGCGGTGCCGTACCGCTCGGCGTAGGCCGCGCCGGCCCCGCCGAAGTACCGCGGCGCCATCGGCACGCCATCCGCGGGGCCTTGCGCTTTCTCCAGCACTTCGTCGAAGCGGTGGAAGGGGTCCGGCCGGTCGTCCCAGTGCGCCTTGAGCGCGCCTCGCTGCATCTGCTCGAACCCGAAGGCCAGCACGCAATCGGCGGCGCCGGACGCGACTGCTTGCCGGGCGAGGAACAGCGCCGAGGAACCAGTGGAGCAGTTGTTGTTCACGTTCACCACCGGCACGCCGGTCATCCCGACCCGGTACAGCGCGTGCTGCCCGCAGGTCGAATCGCCGTACACATAGCCGGCGTAGGCCTGCTGCACGGAAGCCAGGCCGATCCCGGCGTCGGCCAGCGCCGCCTTGACCGCGCGCTCGGCCAGCACGTCGTAGGGCTCGCTCTTGCTGGGTGTCGCGAAGGGCGCCATGCCCACGCCCGCCACCCGGACCCGTTGCTTCATCCCACCTACCCAAGACTAGTCGCTATTCACTTCGAAGGGTGTCTTCCTTGACAGTCCATTGTCAAGGGGTCATTGTGTGTCGAGGTGCGCTAGCTGAAGTTCACAACGCGAGTGGACGGAGCCGACGAAGATGTATTTGACGCAGGGGCTGCACCGGTCCGTGCAGCAAACTCCCGACGCTCCGTCCACGGTCTTCGGCGAGCGCGAGCGGACTTTCGCCGAGACTGCCGAGCGGGTCGCCCGCCTCGCCGGGGCGCTTCGGGAAGCCGGGGTGCGGCAAGGGGATCGCGTCGCGATTCTCGCCCTGAACTCGGACCGTTACGCCGAATTCCTGCTCGCGGTTCCCTGGGCGGACGCGGTGTTCGTGCCGGTGAACATTCGCTGGGCGGTGCCGGAGATCAGCGGCTCGCTCGTCGAGTGCGACGCCCGGGTGTTGTTCGTCGACGAGAAATTCGCCCCGATGGTCCCGGCGTTGCGGCAGGAACATCCCGGGCTGACGACGGTGGTCTACTGCGGCGACGGAGCGCCGCCCGAGGGCATGCTCGGCTATGAAGAGCTGGTCGCCGCCGCGGAGCCGGTCGAAGACGCCCGGCGCGGCGGGGGATCCCTGGCCGGCGTCTACTACACCGGCGGCACGACGGGTTCGGCCAAGGGCGTCATGCTCAGCCACGACAACCTGCTGACCTCGGCGCTGGGGTCGGCCGCGACCGGCCGGTTCTGCGAGCCGGGCGGCCGGATGCTGCACGCCGCCCCGATGTTCCATCTCGCCGACGGTGCGGCCTGGGCCGCGCAGACCGCGATCGGCGGCGCGCACGTGATCGTGCCCGCGTTCGACCCGGCCGGCGTGCTCGCCGCGTTCAGCGAGCACCAGGTGACCAGCGCGCTGCTGGTCCCCACCATGATCGGGATGCTCGTCAGCCATCCGGGCACCGACGGCTACGACCTTTCCGGGGTGCGCCACCTGATCTACGGGGCGTCCCCGATTTCCGAACCGGTGCTGGAGAAAGCCATGGCGCTCTTCCCGAACGCCGGTTTCGTGCAGGCTTACGGCATGACCGAGCTGTCGCCGGTCGCGACGCTGCTGCTGCCCGAAGACCACGACGACCCGCGCCGCCGGCTCTCGGCGGGCCGGGCCGCACCGCACGCGGAGGTCCGGATCGTCGACGACCAGGACAACGAGGTGCCGCGCGGCACCGTCGGCGAGGTCGTTTCGCGCGGCGGGCACGTGATGCTGGGCTACTGGAACCAGCCGGAAGCCACCGCGCAGGCGGTCCGGGACGGCTGGATGCACACCGGCGACGGCGGCCGGATGGACGAGGACGGCTACGTCTACATCGTCGACCGGATCAAGGACATGATCGTCACCGGCGGCGAAAACGTCTACTCCGTCGAAGTGGAGAAGGCGCTCGCGCTGCACCCCGCGGTCGAATCCTGCGCGGTCATCGGCGTGCCGGACAGCGAGTTCGGCGAACGCGTCCACGCCGTCGTCGTGCTCGCCGCGGGCCGCACCGCCGACGCGGAAGAACTCCGCGAGTTCTGCAAGCAGCGCATCGCCGGGTACAAGACTCCGCGCAGCGTGGAATTCGTGGAAAGCCTTCCGCTGTCCGGAGCGGGCAAGATCCTGAAACGCGACCTCCGCGCGCGGCATTGGGGCGGGCGGGAACGGGCGGTGCACTGATTCGGTGCGCCGTCCGCTCGGCGGGCACGGGGTCAGGTCCGGGCTGCCCGCACGACAGCGGCGACGCGGTAACCCGGTGCGCGGGCGGCGACCCAGCGTTCGACGTCGGTTCCGCCGCGGGCGAAGGCCGCGGTGGCGAAGACGTCGGCCCACAGCAGCGTCGGGCCGGTGACGGTCAGGGCGAGCAGTTCGCCCGCGGGGTCGCCGGTGTGCGGGTCGAGGATGTGCGGACCGCGTTCGGCGGAACCGGAGGTCGCGATCCCGCCGTCGCGGAGCGGGACCACAGCGAGGAAAGCGTGCGGACAGGCGGGATCCTGAACGCCGACTCGCCATGGCGGGCCTTCGGCGGCGCGGCCGGTGATGTCGCCGCCGGCGTTGAGGTAGTAGTCGACGCCGGGCAGCCGCGCGAGACGGGCGGCGGCGCACTCGGCCGCCCAGCCCTTGACGATCCCGGACGGGTCGAATCCGCCGGGCAGCCACGCGTCGAAGTAGCCCTCCGTGCGTTCCCTGGCCTCGTCGCAGAGCGCCACCACTTCGGCGACCCACGGGTGGGCCCGCGCCGGGGAGAGCGCGCGGCGGCGGATGGCGCTGACCTCGCTGTCGGGTCGGTAGGTGCTGAACAGTGCGTCGGCCTTGCGCAGATCCGCGAACACCGCGGCCACGACGGGGTCGACGCCGGCGAGCGGACCGCGCAGGTGGAGGCTGATCTGCGTGCCCATGATCGGCTCGCTCCAGGACCGGTGCCGCCGGTCGGCGGCGGTCATCGGCGGGCGGCGTCGAGCGCCGACTGGAGGGACTGCTGGTAGCCCTGCGAGGTGTAGGTGGCACCGCTGACCGCGTCGATCCGGGCGCTCTGGGCCTGCAGCACCTCCTGGTTGAGCTCAGGCACGGCGGTGGAGTTGATCCGGACGTCGCGGCCGCTTTCCTGCGGGTACTGGACAGCCTGCGCGTCGGTGATGCGCCCGCCGGAGACGGTGATCCGCACCTGGACCGGGCCGTAGTCGGTGTCGGCGGCGGCGCCGGTGAACGTGCCGTCCCCGCCGGCGGCCGACGGGCTCGCCGAGGCGGACGGACCCGGTGCGCCGGAGGTGGACGGACCCGCGGCGGGCGGCGCCAGGTTCCCGCCGAGCGGCCGGTTCGCGGCGGCCGGAGCCGGGCCGGTGCTCGTGCGGTAGCTGAACAGCAGCACGACGACCGATACGGTCGCGGCGAAAGCGAGAGCGATCCTGCGCATCCGAAGTCCTTTCCTACCAAGCGAATCGTTCGGAATGGACCCGATCGGCGGGGACGCCGGCCCGGCGTGCGCTGCCGACCACCGCGGCCGTCCAGGCGTCGGGACCGCAGACGTAGACGTCGTGGTCGGCGATCCCGGGCACGAGGTCGTGCAGGACGGCGTCGTCGGCCGCCGGGGCGTAACCGGCGGGCAGCCACGACGAGCGGTCCCGGGAACGCCGGCCGACCAGGTAATGGATCCGGACGCCCCGGCGCACGGCCAGGTCCTCCAGCTCGCGGCGGAAGAGCAGTTCGTCCGGCCGCCCGGCCCGGTACAGCAACACGGCGCCGTCGGGCTGATAGGACAGTTCGGCCAGCAGCGCGCGCAACGGCGTGATTCCGATCCCGGACGCGAACATCGCCAGCTTCGGTCCTTTTCGGACAGTTCCGGTGAGCCTGCCGTAGGGGCCTTCGAACAAGGCGCGGGTCCCCGGGACCAGAGCGGCGAGCCGGCGGCTGCCCGGGCCCAGGTCCTTGGCGGTGATCCGGAGCCGGTCCCCGTTCGGCGCGGCCGACAGGGAGAACGGCTTGCCGCGAGTCCAGCCCGGGCCGGGGAAGAACCGCCACACGAAGAACTGGCCCGCCGACACCGGAAGCCGGTCGAGGCGACGGCCGCGCAGGTAGACCGAGACGACGCCGCGGCCCTCGCGCACGACCCGTTCGACGACGAGCCGATGGCGCGCGTTGAGCCACACCGGCCGTCCGAGACGGAACACCAGCACCGCGCCGGCCGCCGCGGCGTACGCCGTCCACCAGAAAACGGTCGCCGTCGGCGAGGCGGTGAAGTCGGCGCCGGTCCACAGCTGGTGCGGCAGCGCGAGACCGGCGCCGAGATAGGCGTAGAGGTGCAGCAGATGCCACGACTCGTACCGCAGGCGGCGCCGTGCCGCGCGCACCGACGTCGCCGCGACCATGATCAGCGCACCCGTGCCCGCGGTCGCCAGGAGCATTCCCGGGTAAGTGGTCACCAGCGACCAGACTTCGGCGACCAGGCCGGAGCGGTCGGTCGCGGCGTACCCGAGGCTGATCAGGACGACGTGGGCGATCATCAAGACGATCGAGGAGAATCCGGCGAGCCGGTGCCGCCTGGCCAGCTGGTCCTGGCCGTAGCTGCGTTCGACCCACGGAATCCGTGCCATCAGCAGCACCTGCAGCAGGAGCAGGTCCGCCGACAGCAGCCCGCAGAGCCGTCCGGCGGAAGTGAGGAATCCGGCCGGGGACCCGAGTTGCTGCAAGCCCCGGCCCGAAACCCAGAGCGCGGTCGCGAACAGCAGGCTGAACCAGGCGGTCAGGCCGGCCGCGTCCCGCCACCACGCGCGGACCGGACGCCGCTGCGGGGCGAGGCGGGGCGTCGCGACGGTGGCGGACATGGGCGGCTCCGGAGGGGGTGATCCTTTCGGACCACACTCGCCGAGCCCGGTTAGCCGTCGGCTTGACCAGGGTGAGAAAACGGTAAGAGCCGGCCCGCTCCGGCGTGGTCTTCGGCACTGCCCGGCCTTCGCCGCTTCGGCCGGTGCGCCGGTTCAGGTCAGGTGCCGCAGCACCGCCGCTACCGCCGGTCGCGGATCTTCGGCGTGGCTGGCGGTGATGTTCCAGGCCGGGCCGCCGCGGGAGAACCGGCGTCCGGTCAGGTCCGGGAAACGCGCGGCGACGGACACCGGCAGCACGCAGCCGCCGAGATCGTGCCGGACCAGTTCGGCCGCGGCGGGCGCGTCGGTCACCTCGTGCACGACGGTCCGGCGCACCCGAGCCGACTGGAACGTCCGGTCGGTCGTCTCCCGGATCGCCCAGCCCGGCGCGAAGTCGACGACCGCGGCGCTGGCGGCTTCGGCGGCGGACACCGGACGATCCGCGGCCCCGTCGCCGTGCGCGGTGACCAGCACCATTTCCTCGCGCCGGACCGGACGGCTCACCAACCCGTCGCTCGGCGCGCAGCCGGCGACCGCGACCACGATGTCCACCGCGGACGTCACGACCGCCTCGCGCAGCTGGTGCGGCGGCGCGGTCCGCACCAGCACGCGCACGCCCGGGTGGTCCCGGCGCAAGGCGCTCAGCGCCCGATGCGGGTCCGGCCAGGCGCCGGGCATGACGCCGATCCGGACCTCGCCGGTGATCTGCCAGCGCGCCCGGTCGACCGTCGCCCGAGCATGGCTGGCCGCCTCCAACGCGGTGCGGGCGGCCGGGAGAAACGCTTTGCCCGCGGGCGTCAGCGTGACCCGGTGAGTGGTGCGCTCGAACAGTTCGGTGCCGAGATCCCGTTCGAGCGCACGGACCACAGTGGACACTGTCGACTGCACCGTGTGCAGCCGGCGCGCGGCAGCCGTGAAGCCGCCCTCCTCGGCCACCGCGACGACGGTTTCCAGCTGCCGCAAGTCCATCGGTCCTCCCGGCCTTAGCCACTCCGGTGGTAGTACTGCGCCTGTTCCGGTATTTCCGGGGTCAGCTGGTTCCGGCGAGCACCTCCCGAACCAGCCGGGCGGTCTCGCTGGGCGTGCGCCCGACCCGGATCCCGGCGGCCTCGAGGGCTTCCTTCTTGGCGGCCGCGGTCCCCGCCGACCCGGACACGATGGCGCCGGCGTGGCCCATGGTCTTGCCTTCCGGAGCGGTGAATCCCGCGACGTAGCCGACGACCGGCTTCTGCACGTTTTCCCGCACATACGCCGCCGCGCGCTCCTCCGCGTCGCCGCCGATCTCGCCGATCAGCACGATGACGTCGGTGTCCGGGTCCTTCTCGAACGCCTCGACCGCGTCGATGTGCGTGGTGCCGATGACCGGGTCGCCGCCGATGCCGACGCAGCTGGAGAAGCCGATGTCGCGGAGTTCGTGCATGAGCTGGTAGGTGAGCGTGCCGGATTTCGACACCAGCCCGATCCGGCCGGGGCCGGTGATGTCGGCGGGGATGATCCCGGCGTTGGACCGCCCGGGGGAGATGAGCCCGGGACAGTTCGGCCCGATGATCCGGGTGCGGCTTTCGCGTGCGCGCGCCCAGAACGCGGCGGCGTCGTGCACCGGCACGCCCTCGGTGATCACCACCGCGAGCCCGATGCCCGCGTCGACCGCTTCGAGCACCGCGTCCTTCACGAACGGCGGCGGCACGAACAAGACCACTACGTCCGCACCGGTCTCCGCGCTCGCCTCGGCGACGCCGCCGAAGACCGGCAATTCGTGTCCGTCGAAGGAAACGGTCTGCCCGGCCTTGCGCGGATTCACGCCGCCCACCACATTCGTGCCCGCGGCCAGCATCCGCCGGGTGTGCTTGGCGCCCTCCGCGCCGGTGATGCCGGAAACGAGGACGCGGCTGGCTTCGTCGAGGAAAATCGCCATCGGTCAGCCCTCCGCCCCGGCCGCGAGCTTGGCCGCTTCGCGCGCGGCGTCGTCCATCGTCGCGACCACTGTGACCAGCGGATGCGCTGCCTCGCCGAGGATCCGCCTTCCTTCCGCGACGTTGTTCCCGTCGAGCCGGACGACCAACGGCTTCGTCGCGCGATCGCCCAGCAGCGCCAAGGCTTTCACGATGCCGTCCGCGACCGCGTCGCACGCCGTGATCCCGCCGAAGACGTTCACGAACACGCTGCGTACCGCCGGGTCCCCGAGAATCACCCCCAGCCCGGCCGACATCACCTCCGCCGACGCTCCGCCGCCGATGTCGAGAAAGTTCGCCGGCCCGACCGCTCCCGCGTCCCGTGCCGCGGCAGCCACTACATCCAGAGTGGACATCACGAGCCCGGCGCCGTTGCCGATCACGCCGATGTCGCCGTCCAGCTTCACGTAGTTGAGCCCCTGCTCGGCGGCCAGCTGCTCAAGCGGATCCGCGGCTTCTGCTTCGGCGAACGCGCGGTGCCCGGGATGCCGGAACGCGGCGTTGCCGTCGAGCGTGACCTTCCCGTCGAGCGCGACGATTTCCCCGCCGCGCGTGCGGGCGAGCGGATTGACCTCGACGAGCGTGGCGTCCTCGGCGGTGAACACGTCCCACAGCCGAACCAGCACGCCGGCCGCCTCGACCGGAAGCCGCGCCGCCGCGGCGATCCTGCGCGCCTTGACGAGATCGACCCCGACGCGAAGGTCGATCGGCACCTTGACCAACGCCTCCGGCCGAGTCGCGGCGACCTCCTCGATGTCCATGCCGCCCGCCGCCGACGCCATCGCGAGAAAAGTCCGGTCCGCGCGGTCGAGCAGGTAGGAGACGTAGTACTCGTCGGCGATCTCGCTGGCCTCGGTCACGAGCACGCGACGGACGCGGTGGCCCTTGAGGTCCATGCCGAGGATCTCGCCCGCGACCCGCGCCGCGTCCTCCGCGTCCGCGGCGAGCTTGACGCCACCCGCCTTGCCCCGCCCGCCGGTCTTGACCTGTGCCTTGACCACAACTCTGCCGCCGAGTTCAACGGCCGCGGCACGAGCTTCGTCCGGCGTCGCCGCGAGACGGCCGCGGGGAACTGGCACGCCGTGCGCGGCGAAGAGGTCGCGCGCTTGGTGTTCCAAGAGGTCCATCGGAATTCCTTCCTTGCGGAGGTGGGGGAGCGGGTCTTCTTCGGGTCGGTGGGTTGGGCTTGTCGGTCGGTGGATTGGGGGCTTTCCGGTCGGTCGGTGGGTGTGAGCTCGCGGGTCGGGGTCGGAGCTTGCCGGTCAGTCGGGGCTGGGGCTTGCCGGCCAGTCGGGCAGGCGGCGGCTGCGGTCGGGGAGCGCGGCCCGGTCTCCGCCTCCGGCCGCGCGGGTGCGGTGGAGACCCGACCTCGTCGGAGCGCCGCCGAACCAGCCGTTCCGGCTCGCCCCCCTGAGGCTGTGGAGCAAGCCGGAATCCCCGCCGCCGCGCCCGATCCGCACTGCCAGTGCGAACTCGCGGGCGCGACCTGTGCCGCTGATCCACGGCTCGCGCGACCGAGCTGCCCAGCCGGTGAACTCGCCGCCGCGCCGGGGCAGTGAGCGTCGTCCCGCCGCGCGTCAGGACGACTTCACCGACCAGTCACCGTCCCGCCCGCCGAACGCCCAGGCGGGATCGGCCGGTGAGCCCGCCGGTTCGTGAGGCGTCCTGCCGCGCGTCAGGACGGCTTCCCGAACCAGCCAACGAGCCACCCATCGACCCCGGACGGGGCACGACAGGCGAACTCGCCGCCGGTTCGTGAACCGAGCCGCCCGCCGATTCGTCCTGCCGCGCGGCAGACGAATCCGTGAACGAGCCAGCGTCCCGCCCGTCGAACGCCCGGGCGGGACCCGGCCGATGAATCCGCCGGTTCGTGAACCGACCCGGCCTGCCGCGCAGCAGGCCGACCCGTGAAGCAGCCAGCGCGCCCCGTGAATCAGCCGACGAACCGCCTCTCCATCCGCCAAGCCGAACCGCGAAACCAGCTAGCGACCCGAACCGCGAAACCAGCCACTGAGCCGCTCGTCGAATCCGGCGGCGGATCGCCCGGCCGGTCGGCCGGACAAACCTGCGGATGCCCCTGGACAGCGGGCGGCTCGAGGAGTAAGTCTAATGCCTACCTCATACGGTATGCAATCTACAGTCTTCCGGCGACGAGCCGCTGACCTGCGGCGACTGAGCCGGCGGGCCGCGGAGAGGCACGAGCAGACCGGGACGAGCGCGCGGGTCAGAGAGGTCCGGCGCGGGACAGGAGGAGTTGCGCATGTCGCCCACCACGACCGGCCGGCAAGCAGGCCAGCACACCGGCGAGAACGGCGTCGGCCAAGCCGGCGAGAACGGGCAGGCCAGCCGGCCCGGGGAACACCGAACGGACACGATCTCCGGCGGGCACTTGGTCGCGAAAGCCCTGAAAGCCGAAGGCGTCGACACCATTTTCACCCTCTGCGGCGGTCACATCATCGACATCTACGACGGCTGCGTCGACGAGGGCATCAGCGTCATCGACGTCCGCCACGAGCAGGTCGCGGCGCACGCGGCCGACGGGTACGCGCGGATCACCGGGCGTCCTGGCTGTGCGGTGGTGACGGCGGGACCGGGGACGACCGACGCGGTCACCGGCGTCGCGAACGCGTTGCGCGCGGAGAGCCCGATGCTGCTGATCGGCGGCCAAGGCGCGTTGAGCCAGCACAAAATGGGCTCGTTGCAGGACCTCCCGCACGTGGACATGATGACGCCGATCACCAAGTTCGCCGCCACCGTCCCGCACACCTCGCGCGCCGCGGACCTGGTGTCGATGGCGTTCCGGGAAGCGTTCGCGGGCGCGCCCGGACCGTCCTTTTTGGAGATTCCCCGCGACGTCCTCGACGCCCGGGTGTCGCTGGAGAACGCGCGCATCCCGCAGTCCGGCCGCTACCGCGCCTCCACGCGGAACTCGGGCGATCCGGCGGACGTCGAAAAGCTCGCGGACCTCCTGGTGCACGCCAAAAAACCGGCCATTCTGCTCGGCAGTCAGGTCTGGACGACCCGCGCGACCGAGCCCGCGACGGAGCTCGTGCGCACGCTCAACATCCCGGCGTACATGAACGGCGCCGGACGAGGAACCCTGCCGCCGGGCGATCCCCACCACTTCCAGCTTTCCCGCCGGTACGCCTTCGACAACGCGGACGTCATCGTCATCGTCGGCACCCCGTTCGACTTCCGGATGGGTTACGGCAAACGGCTTTCCCCGGACGCGAAGGTGGTGCAGATCGACCTCGACTACCGCACGGTCGGCAAGAACCGCGACATCGACCTCGGCATTGTCGGCGACGCGGGACAGATCCTCGCCGCGGTCGCGCAAGCGGCGTCCGGCCGGGTGGACAACGGCGCGGTCGGGCGCAAGCCCTGGCTGGAAGAATTGCGCGCGGTCGAAGAGAAAGCCAAGCAGAAGCGGCTGCCGCAGCAGCATTCCGACGCGAATCCGATCCATCCGTACCGCCTGGTGCACGAGATCAACGAGTTCCTGACCGAGGATTCGATCTACATCGGCGACGGCGGCGACATCGTCACGTTCTCCGGCCAGGTCGTGCAGCCGAAGGCGCCCGGCCACTGGATGGACCCCGGTCCGCTCGGGACGCTCGGCGTCGGCGTTCCGTTCGTGCTCGCCGCGAAGCACGCGCGTCCGGACCAGGAGGTCGTCGCGCTCTTCGGCGACGGCGCGTTTTCCCTCACTGGCTGGGATTTCGAGACGCTGGTGCGGTTCGATCTCCCGTTCGTCGGGATCGTCGGAAACAACTCGTCGATGAACCAGATCCGTTACGGGCAGGCGCAGAAATACGGCCTGGCCCGCGAACGCGTCGGCAACACCCTCGGCGACGTGCCCTACGACCAGTTCGCCCGGATGCTCGGCGGCTACGGCGAGGAGGTCCGCGACCCGGCGGACATCGCGCCGGCGCTGCGCCGCGCCCGGGAGTCCGGCAAGCCGTCGCTGATCAACGTCTGGGTCGACCCGGACGCCTACGCCCCCGGAACCATGAACCAGACGATGTACAAGTAGTCGGGAGGAGCCGAAGATGGGAAAGGCACTGGAGGGCATCCGCGTCCTCGACATGACCCACGTCCAATCCGGACCGTCGTCGACCCAGGTCCTCGCCTGGCTCGGCGCGGACGTCGTGAAGCTCGAGACCCCCGGCCGCGGCGACATCACCCGGGGCCAGCTGCGCGATCTGCCCGGAGTGGACAGTCTGTACTTCACGATGCTGAACGCCAACAAGCGCAGCATCACGCTCAACATGAAAAGCGAGCAGGGCAAGGAAGTCTTCACCAAGCTGGTGTCCTCAGTGGACGTGCTGGTGGAGAATTTCGGCCCCGGCGTGGTGGACCGTTTCGGGTTCTCCTGGGAACGGTTGCACGAGATCAACGACCGGCTGATCTACGCGTCCATCAAGGGCTTCGGACCCGGCCGGTACGCGAATTTCAAGGCCTACGAGGTGATCGCGCAGGCGATGGGCGGCTCGATGAGCACCACCGGCTTCGAGGAGGGCCCGCCGACCGCGACCGGGGCGCAGATCGGCGACTCGGGCACCGGCATCCACCTGGTCGCGGCGATTCTGGCGGCGTTGTACCAGCGCACGAACACCGGGCGCGGGCAGCGGGTGCAGGTCGCGATGCAGGACGCGGTGCTCAACCTGTGCCGGGTCAAGCTGCGCGACCAGCAGCGGCTGGCGCACGGGCCGCTGGGGGAGTACCCCAACGAGCGGTTCGGCGACGAGGTCCCGCGGTCGGGCAACGCGTCCGGCGGCGGCCAGCCGGGCTGGGCGGTGCGCTGCGCGCCGGGCGGGCCCAACGACTACATCTACGTCATCGTCCAGCCGGTCGGCTGGGCTCCGCTGACCGAGCTGATCGGCCGCCCGGAACTCGCCGAGGACCCGGACTGGGCGACCCCGGAGGCCCGGCTGTCCAAACTGGACAAAGTGTTCGCGATGGTCGAGGAATGGACCGAGCAGCGCACCAAATGGGAGGTCATGGAGCTGCTCAACGCGCGCAACATCCCTTGTGGACCGATTCTGTCCACTAAGGAGCTGATCGAGGACGAGACGCTGGCCGAGCTGGGATCGGTGGTGGAGGTCCCGCATCCGGAGCGCGGGGCGTTCAAGACCGTCGGCTGCCCGTTGAAGCTGTCGGACTCGCCGGTGGACGTTCAGCGTTCTCCGTTGCTCGGCGAACACAACGATGAGGTGCTCGGCGAACTCGGCTACAGCGCGGCGGATGTCGAGCAACTGCGCACGGCGGGTGTGATCTGACGATGGCCACGGAAACTGACCGCGCGACGGTCGAAAAGATCTTGAAGTGCGCGGCTGAGGAAGGCCGTTTCGCATTGACCGCACCGGAAGGCCGCGCGATCTGCGAGGCCTATGGCATTCCGACGCCGCAGGAGCGGCTCGCCGCGTCCGCCGAGGAAGCGGTGGCGCAGGCGGTCGAAATCGGCCTACCGGTGGTGCTGAAGATCGTGTCGCCGGACATCCTGCACAAAACTGAGGCCGGCGGGGTGCTCGTCGGCCTCGCCAGCGAGGACGAAGTCGCGGACGGCTACGCCAGAATCCTGGCCAACGCCAAGGCCTACGACGCATCGGCGCGGATCACCGGCGTGCAAGTACAGCAGATGCTGACTGGCGGGCAGGAGGTGATCATCGGTTCGGTCACCGACCCGAGCTTCGGCAAGATCGTCGCGTTCGGACTCGGCGGCGTCCTGGTCGAGGTCCTGAAGGACGTCACTTTCCGGCTCGCGCCCGTCAGTGCCGACGAGGCGCGGTCCATGGTGGACGGTATCGCCGCCGCGGAAATCCTCAATGGAGTGCGCGGCGGTGAGGCGGTGGACAAGACGGCGCTGGCCGACCTCGTGCAGCGGCTGTCGCGGTTGGTCACCGACTTTCCGCAGCTGGCCGAGGTCGACCTGAACCCGGTGCTCGCCACCGGCACCGGGGCCACCGCGGTGGACGTGCGCATCCTCGTCGACCCGGCGGCGGCCGCAGAACCGGTGCGGTTCAGCCTGGAGGAGATCCTCTCGGCGATGAACCGGATCATGAAACCGGCCGCGGTCGCGGTGATCGGCGCGTCCGCCGAGGACGGCAAGATCGGCAATTCGGTGATGAAGAATCTCGTCAACGGCGGCTACGCGGGCGAGATCTACCCGATCAATCCGAAGGCTGCCGAAATCCTCGATCGCAAGGCGTATCCGAGCATCGCGGACGTGCCCGGCGACGTGGACGTCGCCGTCTTCGCGATCCCGGCCAAGTTCGTGCCGGCCGCATTGGAGGAGGCGGGCGCGAAGGGGGTCGCCGGAGCGATTCTGATCCCGTCCGGTTTCGGCGAGACCGGAAACATCGAGCTGCAGAACGAAGTCTTGGCCATCGCGCGCAAGCACGGCGTGCGGATTCTCGGCCCGAACATCTACGGCTACTACTACACGCCGGAGAATCTGTCGGCGACGTTTTGCACCCCGTATGACGTCAAAGGCGGCGTCGCGCTGTCCTCGCAGAGCGGCGGGATCGGGATGGCGATCCTCGGCTTCAGCCGTTCGGCCGGGATGGGCGTGTCGGCGATCGTCGGAGTAGGGAACAAAGCGGATATCGACGAGGATGATCTCCTCACCTTCTTCGAACACGACGACAACACCGAACTCGTGGCCATGCACCTGGAAGACCTCAAGGACGGCCGCGCGTTCGCCGAGACCGCGAAACGGGTGTCGGCGAAAAAACCGGTGGTGGTGCTGAAAGCCGGGCGGACGTCGGAAGGGGCCAAAGCCGCTGGCTCGCACACGGGCGCGCTGGCCGGAAACGACCGGGTGTACGACGACATTCTGCGGCAGAGCGGCGTGATTCGCGCGCCCGGGCTGAACGACCTGCTCGAATACGCGCGAGGCGTTCCGAAACTGCCCACGCCGAAGGGCGAGAACGTCGTGATCATCACCGGCGCGGGCGGTTCCGGGGTGCTGCTGTCGGACGCCTGCGTGGACAACGGGCTGACGCTGATGCGGATCCCGGACGATCTCGACGCGGCGTTCCGCGAATACATCCCGCCGTTCGGCGCGGCCGGCAACCCGGTGGACATCACCGGCGGCGAACCTCCGTCGACCTATCGGAACACCATCGCGCTCGGCCTTTCCGACGATCGTATTCACTCGTTGGTTCTCGGTTACTGGCACACGATCGTCACGCCGCCGATGGTCTTCGCGGAGCTGGTCGTGGACGTCGTCGAGGAGTTCCGGCGGAAGGGAATCCACAAGCCGGTGGTGGCCTCGCTGTCCGGGGACGTCGAGGTCGAGCAGGCCAGCGAGCACCTGTACGCACACGGGGTCGTCGCTTATCCGTACACGACCGAAAAGCCGGTCGCGGTGCTCGGCGCGAAGTACCGCTGGGCGCGTTCGGCGGGTCTGCTGCCTTGATCAAGTCCGGAGGGAGGCGTACGTTGCCCGACACCTAACCGCTGGTCAGCGGTGCGCGGCGAGGAAGGGGCGCCGGGACGCGCGGGCGCGTCCCGGCTCGGGGGAAGAACGGAGACAGCCCGGGACGGGGAACCGAAGCCAACGGTGACGAAAGAGAATTCTGATGACCGCAGCCCAACCGACATACCAGGAGATCGTCGACGAAAACGGGCGGACATACCGGATCGGGGAGAGCCCTCGGGACCTGATGGGCCGGTCCCGCAGCTGGATGGTCTGGCTGCCGTGGGTGGCCATGATGGCGGTGAGCGTGTTCGAATACGGCTGGGGAGCCGTCGAAGGAACGCTCGAAGAGAAATACGGCTGGTCGTTGTCGGACGCGTTCTGGCTCGCCAGCATCTGGGCCGTGTTCCAGGCCGGGGTCGCGTTCCCGGCCGGGCGGCTGCGGGAGAAGAACGTCGTTTCGGCGAAAACGGCGATGCTGGCCGGGGCGGTGTGTTCCGGAATCGGTTACTTCTCCATCGCGCACAGCGGAAATCTGGTGGTCGCGTTCATCGGGTATTCGGTGCTCGGCGGGATCGGCGCCGGACTCGTGTACGCGACGTGCATCAACATGGTCGGGAAGTGGTATCCGGAGAAACGCGGTGCTCGCACCGGGTTCGTGAACGGCGGTTTCGCGTACGGTTCGGTTCCGTTCATTTACCTGTTCAGCGCCTTCCTCGGGCATGAGAACGTGACGATCACGCTCGACGCGATCGGCCTGTACATGCTCGTGGTGGTGGGGCTGTGCGGGTTCCTGTTCAAGGATCCGCCGAAGAACTGGTGGCCCGCCGAGGTCGACCCGATCGCCTGGCTCAAGGGCAGTGCGGCGGGGAAGGCGCGGAGCCTGGCGAAGAACCCGCCCGCGGTGCGGCAGTTCACGCCGATGGAGGCGATCCGCACCGGAATGCTGCCGCTGATGTGGGTCACGCTCGTGGTGATCGGCGGGGTTTCGCTGTTCGGGATCAATTTCCAGGTCGATTTCGCCAAGGAAAGCCAGTTCGGCGCGTTCGTGGCGGCTTCCTCGGCGGGAATCCTGGCGATCGTGAACGGCGTCGGCCGCGGAATAGTGGGCTGGGCGTCCGACCGGATCGGCCGCAAGGCGACGTTGTTCTGGGTGCTGGTGATCGCGGCGGTCGCGCAATTCGGGGTGCTGTGGTCGGGCAAGACGCACAGTCTGTTCTGGTTCATGGTGTTCGCGGTGCTGACCGGATTCGGCAGCGGTGCGTTCTACCCGCTGTTCGCCGCGTTGGTGCCGGACTATTTCGGCGAGAACCACAACGCGACCAACTACGGCATCGTCTACAGCGCGAAACTGGTCGGCGGAGTCGGCGGCGGCGGTTTGGCGGCCGGGGTGATCGCCGCGTGGGGCTACACCGGCGCGTACGTGCTGGCCGGGTGCATCGCGTTGCTGTCGGCGGTGATGACGCTGTTCTTGCGCCAGCCAGGCCGTTCCGGCCGCGGCTCGACGGAGAAGGCGGGCACGCGGATCGCCCGGACCGCTCCGGCGGCCGGCAACTGAATTCCCTTGCGGGCCCGGGAGCGACGGGACGGCTGGCATCCGCCCCGTCGCTCCCGGGTTGCTTTGTGTCCGCCGCGGTCCGGGGTTTACTCCGACGCGTCCGGCCGCTCGTGGAAGGCCTGGCGCGTGCGCTCAGTGTGCTGCGCCATGATCTTTTCCGCCTTCTCGACGTCGTGGGCCGCGATCGCTTCGATCAGCGCGGCGTGCTCCTGCCACGCGTCGCGTCCGCGAGGCCGGGCGATCGGCGTGTAGTACCAGCGCACCCGGCGGTCGACCAGGCCGATCAGCTCGGACAGGACGGCGTTGCCGGTCAGCTCGGTGATGTACGCGTGCAGATCGGCGTTCGCCGCGACGAGCCGTTCGCTGTCGTCCGCGGCGAGGGCTTTCATGCCGACGTCCTGCAGTTCCCACAGGCGCTTGATGTCCTCTTCGGTCGCGCACGCGGCGGCCAGCCGTGCGGAATGGGTCTCCAGCACGGCCCGGACGCCGAGCAGCTGGTCCGCCTCCTCGTCGGTGGGCAGGTGCACGAACGCGCCCTGCGCCGGACGGAGGTCGACCCAGCCCTCGCTCTGCAGCCGCTGCAGCGCCTCGCGCACCGGCTGTCGGCTGACGCCGAGGTATTCGGCCAGGTCGGCCTCGACGAGATGCTGGCCGGGTTCGAGCGTGCGGTTGATGATCAGCTCGGCGAGCGCGTCGTACACGACCTGCCGCAGCGGCGCGGGCCGTTCCACCCGGTTGGCGCTCTTGCCGGAGAGGGAACCCTTGGTCGCGCGGCGGCCGGTGGGCCCGCGTTCGGGCAGGGGAGAAACGGACTGGGTCACGGTGCACCTCGGGTGGTGGGATCAGCAGCGGGATTCGAGGAACTCAGTTTTCAGGATACAGGTTTTGGTATGCAAAATCCCAGGCTTCTGGATGAGGTGTGCGATGTTCCGCCGACAGTGGGCAGCGGCCAGCCCGGTACGCGGGGTGGAGCGCGGCCGGGAGAGCCTGGTGCTGGTTCGAGGCGGACCGGAGGGTGCGGGTGCCGCCCGTGCTCCGGCGGCCACTGCCGCGAACGGCATCGCGCCGACTGGTGTCCGGCACCGTGAGGGACGGGCGGTGAAGTGGACGCCTGATCTGCGACGGGCTCGGCACGGCGACCGGAACGGAATTCCGCAGCACAGCGCGCGTGGCGGAGGTGGAGCGACGCACGAGCGGCCGGGCGGCCGGGCGGCCCGGGACCATGCGAGTCGGCGGCAGCCCTGGCGATCGCACCCGGCGACACCTGCACCATGGAGATCACCGGAAAGGCGGTTGCCAGCACCGAATTCGGGCTCCGCGAGCCGATGACCAAGCATCGCCGAAGGCGGTGCTGAAGGTGGAAATGGACACGGTCCGGCTCGGCCAGTGCACCGCGCTGCGCGACGCCGAATTGCGACCCTGCCCGGCATGTCGATCCAGCCGATCTGCCGAGGCAGTCGACGATCCGGACCGATCAACCTGAACGTGATCGCCGCGGAACTGGCGCGGGACGGAGCGGCCGACCGCTGCCGCTAGCGAGCCCCGCCGAGGACGGCGAGCGGAATCCGTGACCGGCGGGTTCGCCTGAGGGTGATCATCAGGCCGGCGAAGATTACTCAAATGACCGATGCCCGTGCGGCCGATGTGCCCGTAGCGTGGGCCGGGCCCAGTCGTCGACGTTGCGAGGTCCGGATGGCTCAAGAACGCATGACAACCGACACCGACACGGCCGCCAGCGGGCTGCTGCTGAGCGTGGAACCGCTGACCGCCGCGGTGGACCGCGGCAAGGCCAACGGCGCCGTGGCCGACAACGACGGCAACGACTAGCCGTTGCCGCGCTCCATGACGGAGATTCCCGGACTGGCCGGCCTCGTCGCACCGCTCGAGGCCGGCCAGTTCTTCGCGGACGTCCTCGGCAAGGCCCCGCGGCGGTTCCCGGGGGAGAAGGGCCGGTTCGCCTCCCTGCTGCCGTGGCCGGAACTGGACCGGGTGCTGCGCCAGCACCGGCTGGAGTTCCCCCGGCTGCGGCTCGCGCTCGACGGCGACGTCGTGCCCGCGCACACCTACACCGAAATGGTGTCGACCCGCCGCAACGGCCTGGTCCCGCGCGTGCTCGCGGCCCCGTTCGCCGAACACCTGCGCGCCGGCGCGACGCTCGTGCTCGACTCGGTCAACGAACTGGTCGATGAAGTCGGAGAGCTGGCGAGCCGGCTCGAACACGACCTGCGCGAGCGCATCCAGGTCAACCTGTACGCGGGCTGGGGCACCACGCACGGCTTCGACGTGCACTGGGACGACCACGACGCGTTCATCATCCAGCTTTCCGGGCGGAAGCGGTGGCGGCTGCACGGGGTGACCCGGCCCTCGCCGCTGCAGCGGGACGTCGAGCTGCCGGAACGTCCGGAAGGCGAACCGTACGACGACTTCCTGCTCGAGGACGGCGATGTCCTCTACCTGCCGCGCGGGCACTGGCACGACGTGTCCGCCGTCGGCGAGGAGTCGCTGCACCTGACGATCGGGTTCAACGCCGCGACCGGCGTGGACCTGGTGGCGTGGCTGGCCGACCAGCTGCGGTCCGACGAACTGTTCCGCGCGGACCTGCCCCGGTTCGCCGGCCCGGAGGCCCGGGCCGAGCGGGGCGAAGCACTCCGCCGGCGGCTCGCCGAGCTGACCGCCGGGGACGTGGTCGACCGGTTCCTCGCCGACCGCGACGCCCAAGCCCCGGCCCAGACCCGCATCGGCCTGCCGTGGGCGGCGACGGCCGACCTGCTGCCGCCGGACGACGACTTCGAGGTCCGGTTGCTCGTCCCGCGCGCCGCGCTGGTCGACGACGAGGGAACGGTGGCCCTGGTCGGAGCGGGGAAGCGGCTGGTCTTCGCCGAGGCCGCGCGACCCGTGCTCGCGGCGTTGCTGGGGTGTGCGCCGCAGCCGTTCAAGGTGCTGGTCGACGCCGCGCCGGAGCTGCCTGCGGCGACGGTGCGGGCCTTGTTGCGGGAGCTGGTGGGGCAAGGGCTCGTGGCGCGGGCCTGAGCGGCGGCTGCGCCCGCTGCACTGCCCGATCGGGTGACGTCGCGCGACAGTGACGGCCGCTTCATCAGAGCGTGCCGGGCCGTCAGCTATACTTAGGCATGCCTAAGCCCGACGTGCCGCACTCGGGCCCGGGAATCTGCTTCCCGGGCCGGAATGCCGCGCCCGGATGCGCCGCCCTGACCAGGGAGCTGGGCGGCGAACCGGCCGGGACCGCCGCGCGCATGACGTCCTGGCTGCTGGTCGAACAGCCGGGTTCGTGGGGCCCGGACGCCCTCGAAGACGTGCTGGCCGCCGTCTTCCCCGCCGAACTCCTCGAGGCCGCGCGTGCCGCCGGCCTGCGTCCGCTGCTGATCCGGAAGCCGGGACGGCACGTGCGCACCCCAGGCGCACCGCGCACGGTCTACGTCGCCAGCGGACTGCCCGGCAACCGCTGGATCGAGCGGCTCGACCTCGCCGACCTGGCCGAACTCTCCCGACTTGATCTCGAAGCGGTCGCCGACGGCTGTCCCGGCCACGGCGAACCGGTGTCCGGTCCGCTCTTTCTCGTGTGCACGCACGGCAGCAAGGACATGTGCTGCGCGGTGTTCGGCCGCCCGCTGGCGACCAGCCTGGCGCAGAACCATCCCGGACGGGTGTGGGAGGTCAGCCACGTCGGCGGGGACCGCTGGGCCGGAAACCTCCTGACCGTGCCGGACGGCTATCTGCACGGCAGTCTCGCGGTTCCCGAAGCGGAGTTGGCGGCGAAGGAAGCGCTCAGCGGCAACGTCCGGCTGGATAACCTGCGCGGCCGGACCTCGGCGGAAAGCGCGTGGTCGCAGTTCGCCGAGATCGAGATCCGAGGACGCACCGGGCTGCGCGGCCTCGACGCGGTGCTGGCCGTAACGGAGGAACCCGACGGCGACATCCGTGAGGTGCTGGTCCACGCGGGCGGCCGCCGATACGAGGTCGTGGTGCGGCGGACGGTCTCGGCGGCGTCCGGGCCCAGCCGGTGCACCGCGCGGCTGGTGCTGTCCGGGTTCGAGGCGGAGTCGGTGCGCGAGGTCTGATTTCGGGCGCTTTTCGCTGCTGGAAGGGAATTCCGGCAGCTGACGAGGGTGCTGGCGGTTCACGCGCCGCCTCACTGCTGGCTTGGTTGCGGACCGCAGGCGGATTGCCAGGTTCGAAGGCGCACGGCTTCCGCTGCGCCCGGTTCACCCCAGCTTCTCCGCCAACCGCTGGCAGCACTCCACCAGGGCGACCGCGTGCTCGTCCCGCTCTTCGTCATCCGGCCGGTCGGCGCCGCGGCGCTCAGCCCGCCCAGCAGCGGACCGTCCGGACGCGCGACCGCGCAGCCGATCGAGCTGACGCCGTCCTCGCGCTTGCCCGCGTAACCGCGCCGCCTGCTCCTCCTGTGATTCCCTTCCCGATTCCCCGGCGTCGCCCGCTTCCGCGATGGCCGCGTGGTTTTCGGACGTCGCGCCCGTCCCCGGGGCAGGGCCTGCTATCTGAGATCGGCGTGGGTTCTTGCGCAGTGCCTGCGGCGCGGCGTTGCTCCTGACTGGTTCCCGTGCTGCCCGGACCAGGCGCAATGCCGCAACCTCGCCAGCAAGCAACGCCGCACCCTCACGAACAACGAACCCCGCAACGTCACGAACAACGAACCCCGCAACGTCACGGACAAGACCCCCGCAACCTCACGGACAAGTACGCCGCAACCTCACAAACAACGAACGCCGCACGCATCTCTCTCGGCGGTCAATTCTGCTCGGCGGGATTGGTCATCGCCGCTTCCGATGACCAGGCCCTGGCTCGTCGGCATCAGACGGGATACTGTATGCAATCTAATCTCGACTGGATCCCGACCGGGAGGCGACCATGCGGGTGGCGGTTCTGGGCGCAGGAGCGATCGGCGCGTACGTCGGCGCGGCGCTGCATCGCGGAGGCACCGAGGTCCACCTCATCGCCCGCGGCGCGCATCTCGCGGCGATGGCGGCGGACGGAGTGCGGGTCCGGAGTCCTCGCGGCGACTTCACCGCGCGTCCGCACGTGACGGCGGATCCGTGCGAGGTCGGGCCGGTCGACTACGTTTTCCTTGGCCTCAAAGCACATTCGTACCCGGACTGCGGTGCCCTCCTCGAACCGCTTCTGCGGGAGGACACCGCGCTCGTCGCCGCGCAGAACGGCATTCCGTGGTGGTATTTCCACGGCATGGACGGGCATCCGCTGGCCGGGCACCGGGTCGAAGCCGTCGATCCGGGCGGGGCGACCAGCCGGGTGCTCGCCGTCGAGCGGGCGATCGGGTGCGTCGTCTACTGCTCGACCGTCATCGAGGAGCCGGGCGTCGTCCGGCATCTCGAGGGGACCCGGTTTTCCCTCGGCGAACCGTCCGGCGAACTCTCCGCCCGGTGCCGGAAGCTCGCCGACGCGATGATCGCGGGCGGGCTCAAAGCCCCGGTCGAGGCGAGGCTGCGCGACGACATCTGGGTCAAGCTGATGGGCAACGTCGCGTTCAACCCGCTGTCCGCGCTCACCCGCGCGACCATGGCGCAGATGTGCGAGCACGACGAAACCCGCGCCCTCGTCGCGGAGATGATGACCGAAACCCTCGCCATCGCCCGTGCCGCCGGGGCGGATCCGCAGGTCTCCGTCGAGAGGCGGATCGACGGCGCGTGGCGCGTCGGGCACCACAAGACGTCCATGCTGCAGGACCTGGAAGCGGGCAAACCCCTGGAGATCGACGCGATCATCGGCGCGGTCGTCGAACTCGCCGAGCTCACCGGCGTCGCGGCTCCGGCTTTGCGGCATGTGCACGCCGCGATCGGGTTGCTCAACCGTACGTCTGCCCCGATTCCGGTTGCCTGAAAGAAAAACCACGCATCTGTCTACTGTGGATCCTGAACTGCCACTGTGGACAGTCTGAGGGGATTCACCCTCTCCTGGTGTGCGCGCGACGGGCCTCGGTCGGTCCTGGACGCCCGAATCGAACGACGCCGCACCGGATCTCGTCTCGGCGAAACCTGCGCGCTGCCCGTTGACCGAAGCCTCCGCGTCCAGCTATTCTCGAACTACGGAAGAAAACTTCCACAAAGCGAAATTAACTGAACGAGATGTGAGGAGCCGAGGTACTCATGACCGGTCCCGCCGGGGAGCGGCACTCGCTGCCCTACACCGCCAACCTGTCGATCCTGTTCACCGAACTCCCGCTGCTCGAGCGCGCGCAGGCCGCTCGGGCAGCGGGCTTCACCAAGGTGGAGTACTGGTGGCCGTTCGACAGCGCCGACCCGTCCGGGGCCGACGTCGACCGGTTCGCGCGGTCGATCGAGAAGGCGGGCGTCCAGCTGACCGGCCTGAACTTCTACGCCGGCGACATGGCCGCGGGCGAGCGCGGGCTCGTGTCGTGGGTCGGGCGCGAGGCGGAGTTCGCGACGAGCCTGACCGTCGCGCTCGGGCTCGCCGAACGGCTCGGCTGCCGCAGCTTCAACGCGCTGTACGGCAACCGGATCGACGGGATCGCACCGTCCGAACAGGACGATCTGGCCCGCACGCATCTGACGGCCGCGGCGAAGGCGGCCGAGGGCATCGGCGCGCAGCTGGTGCTCGAACCGCTGTCCGGCACCCCGGCGTACCCGCTGAAGACCGCGGCCGACGCGGTCGCGGTGCTCGACGAGCTCGGCCTGGACAACGTTCGGCTGCTCGCGGACCTCTACCACCTGGCGGTCAACGGCGACGACCTCGACACCGTGATCGCCCGCCACACCCCGCGCACCGGGCACGTGCAGATCGCCGACGCGCCGGGCCGGCACCAGCCGGGCACGGGGGAGCTGGATCTCGAAGGATACCTGGAAAAACTGCAGGCGGCGGGCTACGCCGGACCGGTCGGCATCGAGTACAAACCGGACGGTTCCACCGCGGACTCGCTGGCCTGGCTGCCGTACGAGCGAAGGGGAAACTGATGAGCAGGATCGGGTTCATCGGACTGGGCGTGATGGGCACGCCGATGGCCGCGCACCTGGCCGCCGCCGGACACGAGGTGAGCGGGTTCGACCTCAACGCCGACGCGCTGGCCAAGCTGGAAGCCGCCGGTGGCCGCGCGGCGAAGGACGTCGTCGACGCGGTGTCCGAGGCCGAGATCGTGATCACCATGCTGCCGAACCACCCGCAGGTCGAGCAGGTCGTGCTCGCCCCGGGCGGCGTGCTGGACACGGTCGCGCCGGGCACGCTGCTGGCCGACATGAGCACCATCCGGCCGGAGACGTCGATCGAGGTCGCGAAAGCCGGTGCGGCCAAGGGAATCCGGGTGCTGGACGCTCCGGTGTCCGGCGGCCAGGCCGGTGCCGAACAAGCCGCCCTGTCCATCATGGTCGGCGGCGACGAGGCCGATTTCGCCGCCGCGAAGCCGGTTTTCGACACACTCGGCAAGACTGTCGTGCACGTCGGGCCGCACGGCGCGGGCCAGGTGGTGAAGGCGGCCAACCAGCTGGTGGTCGGCGGGATCTACGGGCTGGTCGCCGAGGCGATCGTGCTGCTGGAAGCGTCCGGGGTGGACGCGGGCACCGGGCTCGACGTGCTCGCCGGCGGGCTCGCCGGCAGCCGGATCCTGGAACTCAAACGGAAGTCGATGGTCGCGCGGCAGTTCGAGCCGGGCTTCCGGATCGACCTGCACCACAAGGACATGGGCATCGCGCTGGCCGCGGCCCGGCAGTCCGACGTGGCGCTCCCGCTGACCGGCCTGGTCGCGCAGCTGGTCGCGGCCGGACGGGCGATGGGCTACGGCTCGCTGGACCACTCCGCGCTGCTGAAGGTCGTCGAAGAACTGTCCGGCCGCTCGTCCGAGGAGGTTTGACCATGGCCCGGGTCCCCGCTATGCAGGCAGTCGTCGACGTGCTGGTCGACGAAGGGATCGACGTCGCCTTCGGCTGTCCCGGCGCGGCGATCCTGCCGCTGTACGACGCGATGCAAGGACGCGGCATCGACCACCTGGTGGTCCGCCACGAAGAAGGCGCGACGCACATGGCCGACGGCTGGGCGCGCACCACCGGCAACGTCGGCGTCGCGATCGGCACGTCCGGTCCGGCGGGCACCAACATGATCACCGGCCTCTACACCGCGCACGCGGATTCCGTCCCGATCCTGTGCATCACCGGCCAGGCCGCGACGACGAAGCTGCACCAGGAAGCGTTCCAGGCGGTCGACATCGTCGAGATCGCGCGGCCGGTCACGAAATGGGCGGTCCAGGTGAAGGAAGCCGCGCAGCTGCCGTGGATCTTCCGCGAGGCGTTCCGGGTCGCGCGGTCCGGACGCCCCGGCCCGGTGCTCATCGACCTCCCCATCGACGTGCAGAAGCAGACGATCGAATGGGACTCGTCGATCGACTCGGCGCTGCCGGTGAGCACGGTCAAACCGTCTCCGGCGCGGGTGGAGCGGGCGCTCGACATGCTGCTCGCCGCGGAGCGCCCGCTGATCCTGGCCGGCGGCGGCGTCGTGCTCGGCGAGGCGAGCGACCCGCTGCGGCGGCTGGCGGAACGGCTGGGTGTCCCGGTCGGCGTCACGCTGATGGGCAAGGGCAGTTTCCCCGAGGACCACGAGCTGTTCGCCGGGATGGCGGGCATCCAGACGTCCCAGCGCTGGGCCAACGCCGCGTTCCTGGAGTCGGACCTGGTGCTGGCGCTGGGCGCGCGGTTCGGCGACCGGCACACCGGCGAGCTGTCGGTGTACCGGGGCGACCGGAAGTTCATCCACGTCGACATCGAGCCCACGCAGCTGGGCAAGGTGTTCGGACCGGACCTCGGCGTCGTGTCGGACACCCGCGAGTTCCTGGACGCGCTGCTGGCGGCGCTCGACAAGCGCAGCGCTCCGGCGCGGGACCGCGCGTGGGTCAAGCGGCTCGGCGACCTCAAGGCCGAGCTGCCGCGCAAGGAGGACTTCGACTGCACGCCGATCAAGGCGCCGCGGGTGTTCAAGGAACTCAACGAGTTCTACGGGCCGGAGACCTATTTCGTGACCGCGATCGGGCTGTACCAGATCTGGTCCGGGCAGTTCCAGCGCGCGCACCTGCCGCGGCACTACCAGGTCTGCGGCCAGGCCGGCCCGCTCGGCTGGGAGATCCCGGCGGCGATCGGGGTCAAGAAGGCCCGTCCGGACGCCGAGGTCGTGGGCGTGGTCGGCGACTACTCGTTTCAGTTCCTGGTCGAGGAGCTGGCGGTGGCCGCGCAGTACGACGTCGGGTTCGTGCTTGTCATGCTGAACAACGAGTACCTGGGCCTGATCCGCCAGTCCGAACTGCCGTACGAGATGAACTACCAGGTCGACATCCACTACGACGACCGCGGCACGGACAACGTGAAGATCATGGAGGCCTACGGGTGCTCCGGCACCCGCGTCGAGGACCCGGGCGAGATCCGGTCGTCGCTCGAGTGGGCGCGGAAGGAAGCCGAGCGCACCCGGCGGCCGGTGCTGGTCGAGATCATGATCGAACGCGAGGGCAACGCCGCGATGGGCGCCGCGCTGGACGCGGTGCGCGAGTTCGAAGCGGCCGACTGAACCGGAACCGGGCTGGGGCGACTCGTCGCTCCGGCCCGGTTTTCGTTGCTACTGCGCGGGAATCAGGTCGGCCAGGGACGCGAGCGCCTCGGCGTCCGGGCTGGCGGGGGTCGCGTGGAAGACCACCAGCTGCAGGCCGGCGGGGCCCGGGATGTCGAGTTTGTCGCTGTGCAGATCGAGATTTCCGACGGCTGGGTGGCGGAAACGGACGACGTGGCCGGTCCTCGGTTTGACGTCGTGCTGGGCCCACAGCTCACGGAAGCGGTCGCTGCGGGCAGTCAGCTCGGCGACGAGTTCGGTCGCCGAGGGATCGGCGAGGTCGGGGCCGAGGGCGGCGCGCAGGCCGGCGACGCCGTCGGCGGCCATCTGGTCCCAGTCACGGCGGAGTTCCCGCTCGGCCGGGTCGAGGAAGATCGCGCGAAGCAGGTTTCGGCCGGCCGCGTAGTTCGGCGAAACCGCGGCGGCGACGGGGTTCGCGGCGAGGACGTTGGTGAGCCGGTCCTGGACGTACGCCGGGTTGGTCGCCCAGGTGGAGATCAGTTCGACGATGCTGGCGGGAACGTGCGGCTCGGCTTTGGCGGGTTGCGCCGGGGCGGCGAGCTGATGCAGATGCTGACGGGCGGGCTCGTCCAGCCCCAGCGCCCGGGCGAGCGCGTCGAGCACCTGTGCGGATGGGTTCTGGTCGCGGCCCTGTTCGAGCCGGATGTAGTAGTCGCTGCTGATTCCGGCCAGGAGCGCGAGTTCCTCGCGGCGCAGTCCTCGCACGCGGCGTCGTCCGTTGACGGGCAGCCCGACGTCGGAAGGGGAGACCCGCTCTCGCCGAGCGCGGAGGAAGTCGCCGAGGAGGTTGTCCACTTCGCCAGTGTATTTGATTCAGCGACTGCTGTACTGTTTCGGCTGTGCTGACCTCCGAGACTCGCGAACTGGCGCTTGCCCGCCTCGGCAGGGCGCTGGCGGATCCCACGCGCTGCCGGATTCTCGTGGCGTTGCTGGACGGGGTCGTGTATCCGGCGCAGCTGGCCTCGGAGCTGGGGCTGAGCCGGTCGAATGTGTCGAACCATCTGGCGTGCTTGCGCGGGTGCGGGTTGGTGCTCGCGACGTACGAGGGGCGGCAGGTCCGGTACGCGATCGCGGACCCGCATCTCGCGCACGCCTTGGCGGAGTTGACCCAGGTGGTGTTGGCAATCGCGCCGACGGATGCGTGCGTGGAGGAGAAGGCGCGATGACCGATCCGGGCTGCGGCGCCGTCTCGTCTCCGGACGGTTGCGGTGTGACGGCGAGTCCTGCGCTCGGTCCCGAGCGGCGGGCGGTCTTGCGGCGGCGAGTGCGGTTGCTGGTCGCCGGGACGATCACCTACAACGTGGTCGAGGCGTTCGTCGCGGTGTCGGCGGGGACCATCGCGTCGTCGTCGGCACTCATCGCGTTCGGACTGGACTCGGTGGCCGAGGTGCTGTCGGCGGTCGCGGTGGCGTGGCAGTTCGCGAGTGCGGATCCGGAGCGTCGGGAGCGGGTGGCGCTGCGGGTGATCGCGGTGTCGTTCTTCCTGCTGTCGGCCTATGTCGCGGTCGATGCGGTGCGGTCCCTGTTCGGCGCTGCGGCTGCGCGTTCGGCAGTCGGGATCGTGCTCGCTGCGGTGTCCCTGGTCGTGATGCCGGTGCTTTCGGCCGCGCAACGCCGGGCCGGACGGGAACTCGGCTCGGCGAGCGCGGTCGCTGACTCGAAGCAGACGCTCCTCTGCACTTACCTCTCCGGCGTGCTGCTGGCCGGATTGCTGGTGAACGCGCTGTTCGGCTGGTACTGGGCGGACCCGATCGCGGCATTGGCGATCGCGGCGGTCGCGGTCCGCGAGGGGCTCGAAGCCTGGCGGGGCGAGCACTGCTGCTGATCGCGGGTCAGGCGGTGCTGGATCGCTCGCAAGGTCATGGCCAGTGCGATGAAGACGCTGATCAGCAGCAGTGCGGCGGCTAGGTCGCTCACCTTGGTGGGCCTTTCTCGGGTGGTGGTCTCGGAGCGAGCATGACGCCGCGCTCGGGCGGAGTTCGTCCGCACTCACGCTTCTTTGACTGCAGCCTGGCCGATGTTGATGCCGTGCCTGCCTCTCGACGGATTCGGACACGTGTCCGGTAAGCTATCCGGACACGTGTCCGAATGAATGGCAGGGGTGGAAATGTCAGGTGTGACGGGGAAGGTCGTGGCCATCACCGGAGCGAGCAGCGGGATCGGCGAGGCGACCGCACGCCTGCTCGCCGAACGAGGCGCGGCTGTCGTTCTGGGTGCTCGGCGTCGGGAACGGCTGGAAACGCTGGTCACGGAGATCCGCGACAGGGGTGGGCGTGCCGTCGCGGGTGTCACCGACGTGACCCAACGCGCGGACCTGGACCGGCTCGTGCAACGGGCGGTCGAGGAATTCGGGCAGCTCGACGTGCTGATCGGCAATGCCGGAATCGCCAAGCTGGGCCCGGTGGCGGAGGGGGATGTCGAGGGCTGGTCGGCGATGATCGACGTCAACGTTCGTGGCGTGCTGCACGGGATCGCGGCCGCGTTGCCGGTGTTCCGGCGGCAGGGGCGGGGCCATCTGGTGACCACGGTGTCGACGTCCGGGTTGAAAATCGTGCCAGGGCAGGCGGTTTACGCCGGGACGAAGAACGCGGTGCGGACGATTCTGGAGGCGCTCCGCCAGGAGTCCACGGATGGTGTCCTCCGGACGACGACGGTGTCGCCGGGCTTCGTCCGGACGGAGCTGGCGGATTCGATCGACGATCCGGCGGAGCGGGAGCGGACCCAGCGCCGGTTCGAGGAATTCGCCCTCGACCCGGCCGCGGTGGCGAGGGCGATCGCGTTCGCGATCGAGCAGCCGGAGGACGTGGAGATCGGGGACATCACGATCCGGCCGACGGTGCAGAACTAGTTCGCCCGCCCCGGGCTTGTCGCCGCCACGGACTCTGGCCACTACCAGACCGACAGTCGCCACATGCGTGGACCTCGGCCGCCGCAGACGTCTGGCCGCCAGAATACCGTTTGCTCCCAATGCTTTCGGTCATTTGCCCGGCCCGTGCTTGTCGCCGCTACGGACTCCGGCCACTGCCAGCCCGACAGCCGCCACAAGCCTGGACCACCGGTCGCCACGGTCCCCTTCGGGCTCACAAACCTCCGGCCACCACGAACCACCGCCCGGAGTCTTTTCGCGTCACGAACCTCGGCTATGACAAGCCCTTCGCCCGCCGCGACCCTCCCGACCTGACCGTGACGGCTGAACGTTGTCAGGACTAACGGGCATTGTGGTGCTGGAGGTGTCCGGCGAGGAAAAGATCCAAGGCAGCCAACCGTCGTTGGCCGCGAAGCGATCTGTGGCATCCGACGGGTTGCGGTGCCGAAGGTCGATCGTGGGGTATGGCGAGTGTCCAGCGGTTCGCGACGAAGCTGAGCGCGGGTCCTGAACCGTCCGGCCGCGCAGCCCAAGTGGAGCGGTTCGATCTGTGCTGGGGTGGCTGATGGAGGTCAGAGGCAGGGCGGCTGGTAGCCGTCGATGAGAAGTTCGCGGAAGTCGAGGCGGTTGGGGGTCTTGCCGACGAACACCAGGCCGCGGGCCTCGCTCAGGGCGGAGGCGAACGAGTACTGCGGCTGGCCCAATTCGGGGAGCCAGGTCCAGGCGTCGGGGTCGAAGGGGAAGAACGCCCGGACCAGGCGGCCGCCGGTCGAGGGGATGCGGGTGAGCCATTTGTCGCCGCCACTCCAATGGGAGGCGGGGCGCAACTGGACGTAGAAGTCTTCGTCAGCGGCGTAGGTCATCCAGAATCCGGAGGAATGGCTGAGGTCGGTCTGGGCGTCGAACTGGTTGCCCAGCCAGACGACGGCCACGTGCCATTCGTTGTTCTGGAACACGATCTTGGCCGCGTAGCGGTCGCCCTCCGGGACGAGAAGGCTTCCGGTGGGCGGGACGGTCGTGCCTTCGCCGCTGGCCAGCCACTTCTGCAGCCGGTTGATCGACGGGGTGCTGCATTCGTCCTGCACGCTCTCACGGGCGTGCCCGGCGGGCGTGGCCTGCGCCGCCGGCACGGACAGCGGAGCCAGCAGCAGCACGGAAATCGCGCCGAGGACTGGGATTCCGGCCTTGGTCCGGCGAGATGCGGGCATGATTCGGAAGCTATCAGCGGAATTCAGGGCCGGTCAGGGCCGATAGTCGGCTTCTGGGTGAGTGGTATGGACCTTTCGAGAAAAGGACCAGACCACACGCCGCGGCCGGGCGTGTGCGGCTGGCCGGCTCGGGGACGGTCGCCCGGTGTCGCGGGCGCGCAGTCCTGCGACACCGCGAGGGCATGGCCAGGCTTGTGGTCGCGCCCCGCAGCCATGCCGCATGCGGTGCGGCCTGGCCTGCTGTCATATCGCGCAGCCGAGTCTGCGTGCGCGGCTACGCGCCGTGTGGCCACGTCGCGCAGGCAAGTCTGCATGCGCGGCTGCTCGCCCTGGGGCCACGTCACGCAGCCGAGTCTGCTTGCGCGGCTGCTCGGCCTTGGGCCACGTTGCGCAGGCAAGTCCGCGTGCGCGGCTGCTCGGCCTGGGGCCACGTTGCGCCGCCAGCTCCCGCGAGTGTGGCGGCTTGGCCCGTGGTTGCGCCGGACAGCCGGTGCCGCGTGGGCTGCCGTCCGGTGCCAGCGCATCGCAAGGCCGGTCTCCGCGAGTGCTGCGGCCCGCCTGCCGTCATGCGCGCCGCCAAGTCGGTGCGCGGCGTCTCGCTGTGTGGTCGCGTCGCGCAGGCGAGACCGTGTGCGCGGCCTGTGTCCGCGTCGCGCAGGCAAGTCCGTCTGCGCGACTGCCCGCCCTGTGGTCACGTCGCGCTGCCAGGTCCGTGTGCGCGGCTGCGCGCTGTGCGGCCGCGTCGCGCCGCCAAGTCCACGCGCGTGGCTGGCCGCGTCGGGCAGTCGGTTCCCGCGAGTGCGGCGGGTTGGCCCAAGGGCGCGTCGGACTGCCGGTGCTGCGCGCGTGGGGCCTCGGGAGGTCGCGGCTTCAGCCAGGCGCGACCTCCCGAGGTAGACAAGCCGGACCGGCCGCCGGGGCCGTCGCCTCGCCGGGCGGGCTTTCCGCCGGAGGCCGACATCAGCTGTGCACCGGGCCGAGGCCCGTCCGACAGCCGGGGCGACGGTGCCTCGCCGGCGGGCGGGGGCGATGTCGGCCTCGGTCACCGGGATGGCGGTCGGCCGGGTCGGCAGCGGCTCGCTGCTGCACCACGAAGCTCAGAAAGGCGGCTCCTCACTCGCGCCGACCGCGGCGGGCACCGGGGCAGCGCCCCAGGCATCTCCGCCTGGTCCGGTCGTTTCGCCAGAGTTGCGGCTGACCTTGGTGACCCTGGCGGTGGCATACCGCAGCGACGGTCCGATCTCGTCCACCTGCAGTTCGACCACGGTGCGCTTCTCGCCCTCTTTGGTCTCGAACGACCGTTGCACCAGACGTCCGGTGACGATGACCCGTGCGCCCCGCGTGAGGCTTTCCGCTACATTTTCCGCGGCTTGCCGCCAGATGCTGCACCTGAGGAACAGCGGCTCGCCGTCTTTCCACTCGCCGGATTGCCGGTCTAGCGTGCGAGGTGTCGACGCGACGGTGAAATTCGCGACTGCCGCACCGGACGGCGTGAACCGCAGCTCCGGGTCCGAAGTCAGATTTCCGACCACCGTGAGGACAGTTTCTCCAGCCATGCTCAAACTCCCTGCTCTTGTGTCGCCGGATGACGACGATTCTGAGGATCTATTTCCGTCGATGAAAGGGCTCAGTGGCCGCCGGATGGGGAAGGCGGCCGAGCCGGAGGGTCCTTGAGTCGCTGTCGTGGTCTGAGCGATCTCCAGCTAAAGCGGAGAATGGCGGCGCTGCGGTGTAGGCGGGCGGCATGCCTCAGCGGTCGCTCGGGACCGGACGGGGTGAAGGTGGGCACCGGCTCGGGAGGCAGGTTGCCGACGGCGGTTCCGGTCATGGGTGACGCTCCTCTGTTCAGTGCAGGCCCGGGGCGGGAACCGCTTCGGGAACCAGGAGACCATCCGGGTACGACAGTTTTCGGGGCTTCGCGGTCACTCCATCGGGTGGAGTGCCAGAACAGCGCGGTTCCCGCCGTTCGGCTGTTGTTCCGCGGAGGCGCGGCGGGCAGCATGAGCGGCATGGCTGGCGGGAAGTGGGGACGGGCGGCGGCGGTGGTCGCTGTGGTCGGGATTTCGGTGGTGGGGCAGGGGATCGCACCCGCGGAGGTGGGGGCGAAGTCCGGTCCGGCGGCGGGACGCAGCGCGGCAGGAGGGTCACCGGGAGACTGCTGCGGCGGGCCGTCATCTTGGACAACCGGGGATAAATCCGCCCTCGGGACCGCTGCGGGAACAGCGAGTCCGGTGTGGTTCACCGTCGCGAAGGGCGTCACGTCGGAGGTGTTCGATCCCCGCGCCGACGTGGCCAACATGCAAGACATGCAGTACGTCGTCACCGACGGCAAGTCCTTTGTGGACCTGGAGCGCGACGCGACGGACCACGTCGTCTCGATGCCGGACGAGAAGGCGCTCGAGTACACCGTCACGAACACCGCCAAGAACGGACGCTACCGGATCACGACGACGTATGTCACCGACTCTGGGCGGCCAACGCTCTTGACCCGGACCCGATTTCAGTCGCTCGACGGCGGGCAGTATCAGGTTTACCTGCTGGCGAATCCGTCAATGGCGGGCGGCGCGGCGAACGACACGGCGGCTTGGGACGGGACCGGGCTGACGGCCAGCGGGACGGAGGATTTGTTCGGGGCCCGGACGACCGTGGCGTCGGCGTTGCGGGCGTCGACCGGGTTTGTCGCGCACGACAACGGATATTCCGGCGCCGCGAGCGATTGCCTGGTAGACTTGCGGGCACATCAACGTCTTACGAATCAATTCGATTCCACCGATCACGGCAACGTAGTCCAATGTGGACAGGTTCCCGTCGGGCAGGACACGACGTTCTCGGTCGCGCTCGGGTACGGCGGCGACGCCCAGGGCGCGGCGGCGGCCGCGGACGGATCGCTGGCGAGCGGATTCGGCAATCTCGAGCAAGCGTATCGACGCGGTTGGGAGGAGTATGTCGGCAGCCTGAAGGCGGTGCCGGGCAGTGTGGCGGGCGACGAGCGGCAGCGGCGGGCGTATTACGTCGCGCTGATGGCGTTGCACGCGGCGGAGGACAAAGCGCATCGCGGCGCGAGTGTCGCGGGGCTGGCCACGCCGTGGGGCGACGTCGTGAACGGCGACGCGCTCAACGACGGGTACCACCGGGTGTGGGGCCGCGACCTGTACCAGCAGGCGACCGGACTCCTCGCGGCGGGCGACACGGCGCAGGCGAAGCGGATGGCGCAGTTCCTGTGGTCCTCGCAGTGGGTTTCCGCGCCGACGCAAGGCGACGGGACCACCTACCCGGCCGGTGCGTTTCCGCGGTACAGCCCGGTGAGCGGGGTCCAGGGGGCCACGCCGCAGCAACTCGGCTGCTGTGAACAGCTCGACCAGGATTCCGACGCGATCATGCTCGCCTGGATGACCGGTCTGACCGACGCGGCGACGTATGCGCGGGTCAAGGTGACGGCGGAGCACATCCGCACGAGCGGGCCCGCGACGACGGAGCGGTGGGAAGAGCAGTACGGCCGGTCCCCGTCGTCGATCGCGGCGGAGGTCGCCGGGCTCGTCACGGCCGGGGCGATCGCGCGGGCGAACGGCGATCCGGCGGCGGCGCAGCAGTGGGAGTCCACCGCGGACTCGTGGCGGGCGCAGCTCGACAGCTGGACGCGGACGACAACCGGATACTGGGGCGGCCACACCTATTACGAGCGGATCGACAAGGGAACCGACCCGAACGACACCGGGCAGATCTGTTTCGACGAAGGGTGTTTCTACGAACACGACGTCGTCGACTTCGGCTTCCTCGACCTCGTCCGCCTCGGGCTTCGCGCACCGGCGGACCCCGAGGTCGCCGAGTCGCTGGCGCCGACCGCGGCGGCCCGGGACGGCAACGCGCCGATGCAGGTGACGACCCCGGACGGCGACATCTACTTCCACCGCTACCCGCACGACAACTACGGCGAGAGCACCACGGCCTGCACCGGCTGGCCGGCGAACGGGCCGCAGCGGTTCGGGCGGCTCTGGCCGGTGCTGTCCGGCGAGCGCGGCGAGTACGAACTGGCCAACGGACGTTCCGCGGCGGTGTACGTGAAGTCGATGGCGGACGCGGCGAACGACGGCTACTTCATTCCCGAGCAGGTGTGGGATCGCGCCGACGCCGCGTGCTTCGGGCTGGGCCGGCCGACCGGGAGCGCGGGGCCGCTGATGTGGGCGGAAGGCCAGTACCTCCGGCTCGCGCAGAACATGGCCGCGGGGAAGAACCTGGAGACTCCTGAGGTGGTCCGGCAGCGCTACGGGAACTGACCCGGCCGTTGGCGACGACGGCCGCGACCAGCGCCGGGCCGAGCCCCACGCCGGTCAGCACGGTGAACGGCTCGCCGAACAGCACCGTGCCCCAGACCGACGTGACCGGCGCGATCAGGAACATCAGGCTGTTCACCGCGGTCATGCCGATCCGCCCGACGAGCAGCCAGTACAACCCGTATCCGCCGAAGGTCGCCAGCACGATCAACCACGTCATGGCGAACCAGAAATGCCCGGACGCGGGCGGGATCGCGCTGCCGGTCGCCACCGCCGAGGTGGCGCAATGGACGGCCAGCGCACGCATCGGGGGAGCGGGGACGGGAGCCCGGCGTTCGAGCACGGTAGAGGCGACGAGACCGAGCATCCCGGCGAACGGGATCAGGTACGCCCAGGCCGGGGCGTGCGAAGCGGCGTCCGACCAGCTGACCAGGACCACTCCGACCAGACCCAGCGCGAGTCCGGCCCACTGCCGTCCGGTCGCGGCGACGCCCAGCAGCGGACCGGCGAGCGCGGCGGCGACCAGGGGCTGCACGCCGTCGATGAGCGCGGTCGTGCCGGTGCTGACGCCTTCGCCGATCGCCCAGTACACGGTGAGCAGGTAGCCCGACTGGGACAGCAGGCCGATCAGCACGTGCCTGCCCAGCTCGCGCGTCGTGCCGAAGCGCAGAAAGGGGGCCAGCAGCAGGGCCAGCGGCAGAAACCGCCACATCAGCACGGTCGGCACGGCCGCGTCCGCCGCGCCGAGCTTCGCGCCGATGAACCCGGACGACCAGCACCCCACGAACAGGATCGCCGCCCCGACTATACCGATCTGTTTACCCATGGCCCCGGACTATACAGATCGGTATACACTGGGGCCATGGCGATCGACTGGACCCCGAAGGCGCAAGCGGTGCTGGCCGCCGCGTCGGAACTGTTCTACGAGCGCGGGATCCACGCGGTCGGCGTCGACGTCATCGCGGCGAAGGCGGGCGTCACCAAGAAGACGCTCTACGACCGGTTCGGGTCCAAGGACCGGCTGGTCGTGGAGTATTTGTCCGCCCGCGACGCACGTTGGCGTGAGTTTCTGGGCGAGCGGCTGGAAAAGGCCGGTGCGGACCCGCGGGACCGGCTCGTGGCGGCGTTCGACGCGTCCGCGGAGTGGGCGAAAAGGTACGGCGGCAAGGGCTGCAGCATGATCAACGCGCACGCGGAGATCAGCGATCCGGCGCATCCGGCGTACGCGGTGGTGACCGAAAGCAAGCGGTGGATGCTCGGCGTTTTCGCCGAATTGGCCGAATCGGCGGGCGTTTCGGATCCGCACCGGGTGGCCGAGCAGATCATGCTGCTGCACGAGGGTGCGGTCGTGATGGCCGGAATGCGGGTCGCCCAGAACGTCTTCGCGCGCGCGGCGGAAACGGCGGTGGTGCTGCTGGGCTGAACCGTCAGCGCGCCGAGCGGATCTTCTCGTAGTGCCGGGCGGCGCGCGCTCGGTTGCCGCAGGCGACGGAGCACCACTCGCGACGCGGATGCGTCTTCATGAAGTAGAGCACGCAGCCCGGCGCGTAACAGGCGCGCAGCTTCGCGGCGTCCGGCCCGCCCAGCAGGGCGATCGATTCCTGGGCCACGCCGGCGAGCCCGGTGACGATCGGCGAAGCGCCGCGCGAGGAAGTTGCTTGAAGTTTTCCGGCCGCAACGGTCAATTGGGGGACCGGCAAGTGGGTCACCAGCTCGTTGAGGTCGCCGAGGGCGGTGTCCAGGTCGACGGCCGGGGGCTGCCGGTCGTCGGCGGTGACCTGCGCGGCGAGGCGGCGGACGGCGTCGCGGAGCCGGCGTGCCAGCGCGAGTTCGGAGCTGGACGAGTGCCGCGAGCCGCGTTCGAGGCCGACGTCGTCGAGCCACGCGTCGAGGTCTTCGCGCGTGCGGAGGTCGTCGTGGAGCCCGCTCGTGTCGGCCCAGACGGTCGCCATCAGGCGGACCGGCACGACCTCCTCCGGCAGCATCCCCATGCCGGGACCGTATCACGGATGGAACGGGTTGCATCCGTGAGAACCGGCTGCTACAACTTCTCACGGAACCTCACGGGATTACCCGTGAGAAAGGGAGGGTGTCATGAACCTGGCGATCCAGCAGCCGTTCCACGCTGGCGAGCTGGCGGTCCAGCGCGAGGCGGGAGTCGAACGGCAGGCCGCGCGGCTGTCCCGGATGGCCGAGCGTGCCGGGATTTCCGAGGGAATGGCGGGGTTCCTGGCCGAGCGGACGTTCCTGGTCGTGACCGGACGCTCGGCGGACGGGCGGCTGTGGACGTCGCCGATCGTCGGCCCGCCCGGTTTTCTGGAATCCGCGTCAGTGACGACGCTCGCGATCCACCGCACGATTCCGGAGGGCGATCCGCTGCACGGGCTTCCGGCCGGGCAGGTGCTCGGCATGACGAGCGTGGAGTTCGCCACCCGCCGCCGGGTCCGGATCAACGGCAGTCTGAAAACCGCGGCGCAGGACCACCTGATCGTGGAGGTCGAGCAGGCGTACGGCAACTGCCCGCAGTACATCCAGCAACGGGTACTCGCCACCGACGTCGAGCCGGCGCACCAGTCGCAAGAACGCGCTGAGTTGTGCCCGGGATGCACCGAGCTGATTCGAGAAGCCGACACGTTCTTCCTCGGCACCATCAACCCCGCCCACGGCGCGGACGCGTCCCACCGCGGCGGCGCGCCCGGTTTCGTCCGGGTCGAGGGAAACGCCTTGTGGTGGCCCGATTATCCCGGCAACAACCTCTTCAACAGCCTTGGCAACCTGGCCGCGAACCCGGAAGCCGCGCTGCTTTTCTTCGACTTCGCCACCGGCCGGATCCTGCAGATCTCCGGCACCGCCTCGATCGAATGGGGCGAAGCGGGCCGGTCCGGCGACGATGGCTGCACCGGCCGGATCGTCCGGTTCGAAGTGCAGCGGGTCGTGTCCGGTCGCCCGGTGGCGCGGCAGGTCACGCACTCGCCGTATCCGCGCAATCCGCGGCTCATCCAGTGAAAGGAACCCCTGCCATGACCGAATCGCGGCCGCCGTTCCCGCCGTTCGACCTGTCCGCCGCGCTGTGGAAAGTCCAAGCCGCCGAGGACGCGTGGAACACGCGCGACCCGGAGAAGGTGGCGCTCGCGTACACGCCGGATTCCGTGTGGCACAACCGCGGTACGCACCTGGTCGGCCGAGCCGCGATCGTCGAGTTCCTCACCGCGAAGTGGGAACGCGAGCAGGATTACGCGCTGCGCAAAGGACTGTGGGGCTTCCGGGAGAACCGCATCGCGGTCCGCTTCCAATACGAGAGCCGCGACGCGGACGGGCAATGGTGGCGCAGCTACGGCAACGAACTGTGGGAGTTCGCCGACAACGGCCTGATGAGCCGGCGCGAGGCGTCGATCAACGACCGGCGGATCGAAGAGGCGCAGCGGCGCATCTTCGGGCCGCGGCCGCAGGCCGAGCACGGAGTCGACTTCCCGTTGTGGTGAAAGAAAAACCCGGCCGCCTCCCCGGGAGTGCCGGAGAGGCGGCCGGGCCGGTGCCGCGTTCGCGGGGATGGGAGAACGCGGGCTCCGCTCAGGCGCCGGTGCGCGCCTGCCGTTTGCGGGACACCAGCCGCCAGCCGACGGCGAGCACCACGACGATCGCCGGGATCGAGTAGAACGCGATCTTCTCGGCTCCGTCGGAGAATCCCATCAGCACCACGACCAGCAGGAGGAATCCGAGCGTGGCCCAGCCGGTGTACGGCGCGCCGGGCATGCGATAGCTCGGCCGCTCCAGTTCGCCGCGCAACGCCGCCTGGCGCATGCGCATCTGCGAGAACACCAGGGTCGCCCAGGTCGCGACCACGCCGAGCGAGGCGATCGCGGTGGCGATGTCGAACGCCTCCGAAGGCACGATGTAGTTCAGCACCACGCCGAGCACGTAGGCGACGGACGTGAAGAGAATCCCGCCGTAGGGCACGTGCCGCGAGTTCATCTTGCCGACGAACTTCGGCGCTTCGCCCTCGTCGGCGAGCGCGCGGAGGATGCGGCCGGTGGAGTACAGCCCCGAGTTGCACGAGGACAGCGCGGCGGTGAGGACGACGGCGTTCATCACGTCGCCGATGCCGCCGATCCCGAGGCGCGAGAACACCGTGACGAACGGGCTTTCGCCGCCGTTGTAGAACGGCCACGGCAGCAGCATCGCCAGCAGCAGCACCGAACCCACGTAGAAGACGCCGATCCGCCACACGACGCCGTTGATCGCCTTCGGCAGCACCTTGCGCGCGTCCTTGGTCTCGCCGGCCGCGATGCCGACGACCTCGATCGCGGAGTAGGCGAACACGACCGCCTGCAGCGTCATCAGCGCGATGCCGACGCCCGCCGGGAAGAACCCGCCGTGGTTGGTCAGGTTGTGCACGCCGGCGGTGGTGCCGCCGATGTTCGCGCCGGTGAACACGAGCCCGAGCGCGGTCACCAGGAACACGATGATCGCGAGGACCTTGACCACGGAGAACCAGAACTCCAGTTCCCCGAACAGCTTCACGCTGAGCAGGTTGACCGCCATCAGCACGCCGAGCGCGACCAGCGCGGTGATCCACTGCGGCACGTCCGGCAGCCACTTGTGCACGTAGATCGCGACCGCGGTGATCTCCGCGATCCCGGTCATCGCCCAGTTCAGCCAGTACATCCAGCCGGACACGAACCCGGCCCACGGCCCGATGAACTTCCGGGCGTAGGTGACGAAACTGCCGGAGCTGGGCTGGTGCAGCACGAGCTCGCCGAGCGCCCGCATCACGAAGTAGGCCGCGATGCCGCACAGCGCGTAGGAAAGGACCAGCGACGGTCCCGCCGTGTGGAGCCGCCCGCCCGCGCCGAGGAAGAGCCCGACCCCGATCGCCCCGCCGATCGCGATCATCTGCACCTGGCGGTTGCCCAGTGCTTTCGTGTAGTTGTCGCCCTCTTTGGCGACCACTGTGGATTCCATGGTTGCGTGACGCTAGCGGTAGCGGGCCGCGTGACGCAGCACACCTAGGCTGGACTTAAGGTGTGCTCCAGATCACCGTGGAGGAACCGGGTAAATCGGGCGGACCCCGTTTGACTTCCGGAAATCGCGCTGGAGCTGCGCGGATGTCCACCGTGGACGGTGCCTGCCGAGACTTTCGGGCAGCCGCGGGGGATCTGCAGGGTATCCGGGGGAGAAGAGCGCGGACCAGGCCGCGGCGGCGCCGGACCGGCCGATGTTCCACAGTGGACGGAAGCGCCGCGGCTGCCGCTCGGCGGCTGATCCCGCCAGGCTCGCATACCGGGCGATCCGGTCGGCTCGCGGGCCGCTTCACGGCGGAGACACGCGGAAACACTAAACTCCGCGCGGTGCCGACCCCAGATTCCGACCCCACCGCGCACGGGAAAGCCGGCGATCGTTGGCTCGTCATCGGGCTTGGGCTCCTCGCCGCCCTGACCGCGGTGCTGTTCACCGTGGCGCCGGTGAACACCGACACGACGACGTACCGCTGGAACGGGGCGCAGGACACCGCACTCCCGTTGTATCCGTACCACCCGGCCAGAATGGACGCGACCGTCCGCTGCGCCGACCCGGACGGGCTGGTGCTGGCGACCGCGCCGCCGGGAAACAAGCTGGGCGCGCAGCCCCTCGGCGGCGCGCTCGAGATCCGCGCGGTCAACGGCACGGTCACCGCGAAACTCGGCGACAAAGAACTGCTGCGCCGGCCGGTCAGCGGCGATTGCAAGCTGACCGTCCACGTCGACGGCCAAGGCACGACTGTCGGGACCGCGAGGACCACGGCAAGGCCGAACGTCACCGGCCTGTACACCGAACACCCGGGCGCGGCGTCCGCGCAGGTCGAACCGGACACCCGGTGGGTCAGCACGCCGAGCGTGCTCAAGGTCGTGCTCGGCGTGGTGTCGGCGCTCGCGCTGGTCGGCATGATCGTGCTGCTGATCCGGCGCGACCGGCGCGTCGCACGACGGGTCCGGCTGCTTCCTCGGCGCGGGTGGGTGCCGCGGCCGGCGGACTTGGCGGTGACCGCGGTGCTCGGAGTCTGGGCCGTCGTCGGTGCGCTCACAGTGGACGACGGGTACATCTCGACCATGCTGCGCGCTCGCGAGGCGAGCGGGTTCACCGGCAATTACTTCCGCTGGTTCAACGCGCCGGAAGCACCGTGGGGCTGGTACTACGAGCTGTACGCGCTGCTCGGCCGCGTAACGCCGGCCATGGTGTGGATGCGGTTGCCGTCGGTGCTGCTGGGGCTGGCGTCGTGGTTCCTGATCGATCGGTTCGTGCTGCCGCGGCTGGTCGACCGGCGGGGCCGCTGGACCCGCTGGGCGGCCGCGGCGCTGTTCCTGGCCTGGTACCTGGCCTTCGACGTCGGACTGCGGCCGGAGCCCTGGATCGTGTTCGGCACGCTGGCGGCGTTCGCACTGGTCGAGCGCGCGGTGGCGACCGGTGCGGTGGCGCCGGTCGCGGTCGGGCTGGTCGTCGCCGGGGCCACCGCGACGACGAACCCGCTGGGGATCGCGGCATTTCTCCCGTTCGTCGCCGCCGTGCGTCCTCTCGTCCGGCTGGCGCGCAGGCGTGCCGACATCCGGGTGCTCGGTGCGATCGCGGTGGTCGCCGGCGCCGCGGGCAGCGCACTGCTGACCGCGTTCTACGACCAGCCGCTGAGCGCCGTCCTGGAGTCGACCGCCGTCCGCCAGCAGATCGGCCCGGATCTCCCGTGGCAGAGCGAAATCGCCCGGTACACCACATTGCTTGACCCGTCGGTGGTCGAGGGCGCGCTGAACCGCCGGGTGCCGGTGCTGCTGATGCTCCTGGCGATGGCGCTGACGGCCGGGCTGCTGATCTGGCGCCGCGCTCCGGGACTGGCGGTCGGGCCCGCCCGCCGGATGGTCGTCGCCAGTGTCCTGTGCCTCGTCGTGCTCGCGTTCACGCCGACGAAGTGGACGCACCACTTCGGTGCGCTGGCCGGATTCGGCACGGTCGTAATTGCCATGCTGGTGCACACGGTCGCCCGCGGTGCGCTGTCGTCGGTCTGGGCCCGCGCGGCGGCGCTAGGCCTGGTCGCGGCGACGACGTGGCTGGCCTGGTCCTCGCCGAACCGGTGGTGGATGCAGTCCGCTTACGACGTGCGCTGGGGCGATTCCGTCCCCGCGGTGAAGGGCGTGCGGCTGGCCGACGTGGCTCTCTGGGCCGGGCTGGCGGTCGCGCTCGCGGGCGTGGCCGTCGGCGCTTGGCGGGCCGCGAAAGGGCGGCCCGGCGTGCCGCGCTGGCTGCCGACGTCCGGCTGGGTGATCGTCGCGGTGGCGGCCGCGACGGTGGCGGTCGAGGTGGTCGGGCAGGCCCAAGCGGTGAAGCTGCGCTGGGACACCTACTCCGTCGGCCGGTCGAACCTGGCCTCGCTCGGCCTCGCCGCCAGTGCCGGGAATGCCGGGAACGCCTGCGGCGTCGAGGACTGGCTGGACGTCGAGCCGGACATCGGCGCCGGCGTGCTCCGGCCGTCCACTCCGGCTTCGGCCGAAGGGTTCGCGATGAACACCGCGTTCCCGCCGGACTCCGCGCCGCGAGCCCCGTACGGCACCGATCCGGCGCATCCGGCGTGGAGCTCCTACCGTTCTGGGACCGGCACGCTCGCCACCGGGTGGTACGACTTGCCGGCCGACGTCGCGTCGAAGGATTCGGCCCCGGTCGTGGTTTCCCTTGCCGGAAAAGGGAAAGTACAGGTGACGGTGGAGTTCGCGAAAGCGGACGGGACCGTGCTGTCGGCGGTGAAGACCAAGGCGGACGACAGCGGGAAGTGGAGTGACGCGCGCTTCGACCCCCGCTGGCAGGCTCCGGGGGCGCAACGGGTCCGGGTCGTCGCACGGGACGCGGAGCCCGGCCCGTCGGGCTGGGTCGCGGTCACCGCACCCCGGATTCCGCGGCTGGTGCCGTTGACGGACGAGATTCCCCGCAGCGAGCCGGTTACGTTGGACTGGACCAACGCGTTCATCCTGCCGTGCCGGACGCCGGCCGCCCTGGCGAACGGGATCGTGCAACCGGTCCGCTACCGGTTCGCCCCGGGGCCGGACGCGCAGTCGCTGGCCGGGGTTTCCTACTCGGCCGATGCCGGAGGGCCATACGTGCCGCTGTTCGCCGACGCGACGGCTGTCGAAGTGCCGACGTACCTTCGCGGCGACAAACTCCGTGAGCCAGTCGCGGTGTACCGGTTCGATTACCCGGTCGCGATGCGAGGACTGAGCGTCGAGCACAGCACCCGGTCCACGTCCGGGCTCGCGAAGCAGACGGCGGTGCTCGACGCGGACGCGGCACACGGGGGCAGCGGGTAGCCCGGACGAGGTTTCGCGGGGGTATCGGCCCCCGCGGACCTGCTGGCCGGGATCAGCGAGGCGGGTGCCCGCCCGCGATCGACTTGGGCCGGGCCGGTCCCTGGATCGCGGCGTGGGTGTCGTATTCTCAGCGGCGGCCGGAAGGCAGCACGTCGAATTCGAAGCCGAATCGGAAGTTCGGACCTTGACGTGCACACTCGCGGCTCCGGTTTTCGGCACAGATGCAGTCGCGAGTGGAATCCGAAGCGTTCTTCACGAGATTGGGTGGTCTTCCCGGTGAGTCTGCTGCTGTACCCGCTGGCAGGGCTGGCCGTTCTCGCCGTGCCGGGGCTCCTGGTGCAACTCGCCGCGGGCATCCGGGACAAACTGTGGCTGGCCGCGCTGACCGCCCCGGTCAGCGTCGGCGTGTACGGCCTCGCCGGTCTCGCGTCCGGCATCCCCGGGCTGTCCTTCGGGATTCCGCTCGCGCTGGCGGTGACAGTGCTGCTGTCCGCGATCGTCTTCGCCGTCGCCTGGCTCTGCCGCGGCCGCACCGAGCCGGCGCCGGTCGAGAAGCCGGACACCGCGCTGCTGCCCGAGCTGGCCGGCCGGTGGCTCCCGGCGGCGAAGATCGGCGCCGCGGTCCTGGTGCTGGGAGGCATCGCGCTCGCCATGCAGCAATGGCATGGCGGCCTCGGCTCCTGGGACACCTACCCGCAGGAACACGACACGATCATCCACATGGTGCTGGTCGCCTACATCAGCGACACCGGCCGGGCCGCGCCGTGGGACCTGCTGCCGATCGACGTGCTCACCGGGCAGCCGGTGTCGTTCTACCCGTCCGGGCTGCCGTTGCCCGCGGCGCTGACGGGCGAGCTGACCGGCGGGCCGATCACCGGCTTCAACGTGATGAACGCCCTGATCACCGGCCCGGTGTTCGTGCTCGGCTCGGCGGCGCTCGCGGCCGCGGTGTTCCGCAGGCTGCGCGCCGGCTCGGGCTGGACCGCGCTCGCCGGCGGCGCGGCCGCGCTGATCGCGGCCGGACTGTTCCGGCCGGGCGTGCAACTGCTGCACGACGGCGGGATCGCGCCGAACGCGGCGGCGATGAGCATGGCTCCCGGCGTGCTCGCGGCGTTGATCACCGCCGGCGGGCTGCCCGGCTGGGGGCCGGGCTCGCGGTGGCTGCGGGCGGTCGTGCTGGGCATCGGGGTGGCCGGGGTGTTCTCGGTCCATCCGAGCGTGGCCGCCACCGTCGGCCTCAGCGTGGTGGTGTTCTGGATCGTCGAGGCGTTCACGAAGCGAGGGCGGGAGATCCTGCGCGGGCAATGGCCGGTGCTGCTGGCCGCGGGGGTGGTCGCCGCGCTCGCGTCGGCCTCCACCCTGCTCGGCTCGGCCAGCCAGGCCACGCGCACCGGGACGTGGGCTCCGGACATCCCGCCCGGCCCGTTCGGCGAGGCCTTGTCGAGCAACCTCAAGCTGACCTACGGCGGCTATTTCGATCCGCACGGCATTTTCTCGCAGCTCAGCGCGGGCGTGCTCGCCCTGGCCGGGGTGCTGGTGATCGTGGTGCTGCGCCGGGGCTGGGGCGTCGCCGCGATGTGGCTGTTCTGGCTGGCGATCGTCGTCGATTTCAAGGTGCACCCGAGGTCGGGCATCGGCTCGATGGTCGGATCGCCGTTCTACAAATCGTATGTGCGCATTCAGTCGCACATTTCGCTGTTCATTCCGGTGCTGGCGGCCATCGCGCTCGTATTCGTGGCGATCGGAATCGTCCGCTTGTTCGGGATGGTGAAGAAATCCGGGGCATTCGGTCACGCACGGCGGTTCGCCGGCCCGGTTTCGGCGGTGTTGCTGGCGGCGGCCCTGGCCGGGTATGTCGGCTACGCGTCGATTCCCTACGAGCACCGCAACGCCGAGGTGATCGCCAGCCGCTACGCGAAGCCGGAGTTCACCAGGGTGAACGACGACGACAAGCGGGCGGCGAAGTTCGTCGAGGACCACATCCAGCCCGGCGAGCGGATGATGAACAGCGCCAACGACGGCTCGACCTACGCCTACGTCGAGGACCGGGTGCCGGTGGTCAACGTGGTCACCCTCGGTTCGGCCATCGAGCCGGAGACCTACGAGCTGCTGCGGTCGTTCCGCGACTATCCGACCGATCCGCGGATCCGGAAAATCGTGTTGTCGCTGAACATCGGCTGGGTCTACGTGGACAGCCAGGCGCCCGGCATGGGCGCGGGCCCCGGTTCGCCGAACAGCTGGTACACCGCGCCGGTGTTCGAACTGGCCCCCGGACTGCGGAACCTGGACGGTCTTCCCGGGCTCTCGGTGGCCTTCCGGTCCGGCACGGTGACGGTGTACAAACTGGACCGCGCCGCGCTGGCCGCGTTGCCCCATTGACGGGGTCCCGGCTGCGAGACGCCCGGCTCTGCGGCTCGGGGCCGGACCGGCGGCCGAGGGGGCAGTTCACCCTCGTGCCGTTCGACCGCTGACGCGCCGCGCGATTTCCCGATACGGTCGGTGCCATGGCTAAGGGCGAGGCCGTCGAGCTCGAGGTGGGGGACCGGACGGTCCGGGTGTCCAACCCGGACCGGGTCTACTTCCCGGCGCGCGGCGAGACGAAGCTCGATCTCGTCCGGTACTACCTCGCGGTCGGCGACGGGATCGTGCGCGCGCTGCGGGAGCGGCCGTGCATGCTGCACCGGTTCCCGTCCGGGGTGAGCGGGGAGAAGGTGCACCAGAAGCGGGTGCCGAACGGTGCGCCGCCGTGGCTGGAGACGGTGCGGGTGCAGTTCCCGCGGTACCACCGGCACGCCGACGAGCTGTGCGTGACCGAGCTGGCGCACGTCGTCTGGGCGGTGCAGATGTCCACTGTGGAGTTTCATCCGTGGAACTCGCGCCGGGCGGACACCGAGCGGCCGGACGAGTGGCGGATCGACCTCGACCCGATGCCGGAGTGCGGGTTCGAAACGGTGCGCCGGGTCGCGCACGTCGCCGAGGAGATCCTCGACGAGCTGGGCATCCGCGGCTGGCCGAAGACGTCGGGCGGCAGCGGAATGCACGTCTACGTCCGGATCGCGCCGCGCTGGGGGTTCGCCGACGTTCGCCGGGCCGCGCTGGCGTTCGCGCGCGAGGTCGAACGGCGGGCCCCGGACGACGTCACCACCACCTGGTGGCGCAAGGACCGCGACCCGAAGAAGCTGTTCGTGGACTACAACCAGAACGCCCGGGACCACACGATCGCCAGCGCGTATTCGGTGCGCGGCGTGCCCGAGGCGCTGGTGTCCACGCCGATCCGCTGGGACGAGGTCGACGACGTCGACCCGCACGACTGCACGATCGCGACCGTGCCCGCGCGGTTCGCCGAACTCGGCGACCTGCACGCGGGCATCGACGACGTGGCGTACTCGCTCGAGCCGTTGCTGGAGTGGGCCGACCGGGAGGGTTTGGAGGCAGAGGACTCCTGAGAGAAATCATCCGGGCGCCTGGCGTCATGGGGGAGCCTCCGCCGCGTCTCCCCGGGGAGCGAGCGGAGGATGCGACGATGGACGGTGCCGGGCAGAACGATCCGCTTGCCGTGCTCTACCGGCTGCACCACCAGCTGCGGGTGCTGTCCCCGGTGCTGACTGTCGCGCCGGGACGGCCGGAAACGAAGGCCATGCTCGACGGGCTGGCGGAGACCGTTTCCGAAGCCGCGGGCCTGCTCGCGACGGCGGAACCGGCCGCGCTGGCCGCGTTGCGGCAAGGGTTCGAGCACGTCCGGGCCGGCCGGGGCAACGAGGCGACGTCGGAGCTGATCAGCGCGTACGGGCGGTTGTCGGTGCTGCTGCGGAAAGACACGCCGCGCCGGGACAGCACGCACGAGCCGACGGTGCGGTGGCGCTCGAAGTTCTGACGCGCGCAGTGTGCCCCGCGCGGCCCCAGGCGTGCCAGGATGGCGGGCGGAAGCCGGCTGAGCCCGGGCAGTGCGGCAGCGGGAGGACCACGTGGCCGAGCAGATCCTCGTCACCGGCGGAAGCGGGCAACTGGGCCGGGTGGTCGTGGAACGGCTCCGGGCCGCGGAGGCACCGGTGCGGGCGCTGAGCCGCCGGAAGCGGTCCAGCGAAGGTGTCCAGTGGACCGCCGGGGACTTGCGCACCGGGCGCGGCATCGACGTCGCGGTCGCCGGCGTCGGCACGGTGATTCATTGCGCGACGGACTTCCGGCGGGAGGTCGAGACGGTCCGCACGCTCGTCGAGGCGGCGCGCTGGAGCGGCCAGACGCCCCATCTGGTGTATGTCTCGATCGTCGGCGTCGACCGGATTCCGCTCGGGTACTACCAGGCGAAACTGGCCGCCGAGCACGTGATCGCGGATTCCGGCATGCCGTACACGATCCTGCGGGCGACGCAGTTCCACTCGCTGGTGCGGACGATCCTCGCCGGCGCCACCCGGTTGCCGGTGGTGCCGGTGCCGAAGTTCCGGTTCCAGCCGGTCGACGTGCGCGACGTCGCGGCGCGGCTCGTTTCGCTGGCCCAGGGCGAACCGCAGGGGCGGGTCGCCGACTTCGGCGGGCCGGAGGTGCGCACGACGGCTGACCTGGCGCGTGCCCTGCTCGCCGCGTCCGGGAAGGACAAACGGCTCGTCGCGGTGCCCGCGCCGGGGCGGATCGCCCGGGGTTACGCGGCTGGCGCGAATCTGGCCCCGGAGCACGCCGACGGCGTGGTCACCTTCGAGCAGTATCTGGCGGAGCGGGGCAAGCCGACCGCGTTGCGGTACCGCTAGACGGAGGCGCGGCGCCGGACCGTGCGTTCCAGGATGCCGAGGGTCGCCTTGAGCGCGGACTCGGGGACGACCGGGAAAGTCAGGCGCGCCTTCCATTCGTCGCTGAGTTCCGACCAGTCGTAATAGGACGTGACGAGGGTGCCGCCCTCGGCGGGTTCGAGGCGGTAGCCGTAGATGTGGCGGACGTGCGGCCGGAAGCTGCCCTCGACGGTCCAGGCGATCTCCTCGTCCGGGACGAGCTTCGTGATGACGACCTCGACGTCGTACTTGCCCAGGGGCCGGTCGCCGAGCGCTTCCCGGTCCATGTGGACGACGAACCGGTCGCCGGCCTGGGTGACCCGTTCGCCCTCGGCGTCCATGAGCATTCCGGACGCGTCGATGTCGACGTGGCCCTGCGGGTCGGCGAGGACGGCGAAGACGGAGCCGGCGGGAGCGGGGAGGAAGCGGGAGACCTCGAGACGTTCGTTCATGTCATCGACTATAGCGGAAATAATCGATGATTTGGCTCAGCTTTGCACGAAGAAGTGCCAGCCGACCCACCACCAGGCCAGCACGAGCGCGATCCGGGTCGACCGTTTGCGCATCAGCGCGGAGAGCACGCTGGTCAGCGGCGGGATGGTCTTCGGGAACAGGTGGCTGCCCAGCCAGAGCAGGAGGGCGGCGGCCACGATCGCGCCGAAGCCCAGTTCGGTGATCAGCCTGCTGCTCATGCCGTCCTCCTCGCCGCGGCGGCCGCGCGCAGCATGGCGAGCCCGGCGGCGACCCAGACGCCGAGCGCGAGAGCCTGCACCACGCGGTTGTCGAGCATCGGGTCGACGAGGTCGCTCATCGTCGGATGCGTCAGCGAGAGCCCGCCCGCGGCCTGTTCGTAGACGAACGAGATGAGTTCCCAGAGACACCAGGAGATCGCGAGCGCGACCCATAGCCAGCCGCGGCGCGGGACTGGTCGCGCGGGGAGCGAGGGGTCCCGCCATTCGACGACCAGCGCGCCGATGCCGATCGCGGTGATGGCGAGGAACATCGGCACGGTCTGCCGGCCGAAGACCAGCGCGACGAGGGCGACGGCGATGATCAGCGAGGCGCCCGGCAGCCGGGTCGCCGGGCGGAAGACGTCGGCGGGGGCGGGGTGGCGTTCGGTGAAGAGCAGCAGGAGCGCGGCGGCGAAGAAAATCACGCCGTCCGCCGGAGCGCCGCGGATCCAGTGCGCGAGGGAGGCGATGAGGAGGGCCGTGATCGGGAGATCGACGGCCAGGCGGGGTGCCGGGTAGTCCGCTGCGTGCCGCTCGGGAGTTGCCATGCGACGCCCCCATTCCGTGCCGGTCCTGCTGGAGAGACAACGCGAAAGAGTGGTGTCGGCTTCCCGGACGGGCGATCTGTTCCGTGGCTCACTGCGAGGTGGTCACGCGCGCCGGGCTTCCGCGGAGCTGACCGGAGGATCGGCAGCGATGCCGTGCAGAACCGTCGCGAGGATTTCCGCTCCGCGCACCACGCGGGGGCCGGGGCGGTTGAAGCAGGACGGGCCGTCGAGGAGCCAGACTCGGCCGTTCCGCACGGCGGGCAGGCCGGCCCAGCCGGGCCGTGAGGTGAGGACGTCCAGTTCGGCTTCGGTCCGGTCCGGGGTGAACCCGCAGGGGAGGACGAGCAGGACGTCCGGGCGGGCGGCGAGCACGGCGTCCCACGTCATCGGCTTGGTGTGCTCGCCCGGTGCCGCCAGCAGCGGGGTGCCGCCCGCGGCGGCGATCTGCTCGGGAACCCAGTGCCCGGCGGGCCAGAGCGGGTCGAGCCACTCCAGCGCGATCACCCGGGGCCGGGGGCGCCCGCGGACTGGGCGGCGGACCGCGGCGAGCCGCGAGCGGAGCTCGGCGACGCGGGCGGCGGCGACCTCCGGCACGCCCAGTGCCTCGCCGAGAGTGGTTAGGCAGTCGAGGATCTCGTCCAGCGTGCGCGGTTCGAGGCTGAGCACGCGCGGTCCGGCGTCGAGCATCCGTACCGCGGCGGCGACGCGGGTGTAGGACACCGCGCAGACCTCGCAGAGGTCTTGGGTGAGCACGAGGTCCGGCGCGAGCGCGGCCAGCCGGTCGAGGTCGACTGAGTAAAGCGACGACCCCTGGTGGGACGCGCCGACCGCGGTGGAGATTTCGCGGCTGGTCAGGGCGTCGGAGTCGAGGTCCGCGGCCGTGACCACCGGCACCGACGCGATCTCGGCGGGCCAGTCGCATTCGTGGGTGCGGCCGACGAGATCGCCCGCCTTGCCGAGGGCGGCGACGAGGTCGGTGGCGGCGGGCAGCAGGGAGACGATCCGCATCTGCCCACGGTAGGTCAGACGGCCTCGTGCAGCGCCGCCAACAGCGACGACGCCCGGTGGTCGACGTCCTCGGCCTGGAGTTCGTTCGGCACGAACGAGAACGACACACCCCGGCTCGGCCAGGCGCCGTGGCGGCCGCCGCCGGCTCCGGAGTGGCCGAAGGCGGCCGGGTCGGCGTCGGCGGGGCCGTAGGTGCCGATCGGGTCGGCCAGTTCGAAGCCGAGGCCGAAGCGCAGCGGGCGGTCGTTGATCGCGTCGATGCCTTCGGACCAGGTGCGCGTGGCCTGGGCGAGGATGTCGGCGGGGACGAGTTCGCCCGCGCGCAGCAGGTCGTAGAGACGGGCCATCGCGGTCGCGGTGCCGACCGCGCCGCCGGCCGCCAGCGTCGCGCCGCGGTACTCCGGCGAGTTCATCGAGTCGCCCGAATCGAGCAGGCCGCGGTACATCCGTTCGACGATCCGGCGGCGTTCCTCGTCGTGGAGGAAGGTGCTGATCCGGTAGCCGGGCGCGCGCCGCAGGGTCGCGACCGGGACGGTCGGCGGGGTGCCGAGCCGCAGGTCGAGGCCGTGCGGCCCGGCGAGCAGGTCGCGGATCAGCACACCGAGGTCCGCCCCGGTGACGCGCCGCGCCAGTTCGGTGGCGAGGTAGCCGTAGGTGAGCGCGTGGTAGGCGACCTTCGTGCCGGGAGTCCACAGCGGACGCTGGGCGGCGAGGGCCTCGGCGTTCGCCGCGTTGTCCAGCATCGGCAGGTCGGGCTCCACGTAGGGCAGGCCGACGGTGTGCGAAAGGACCTGCGAAACCCGCACGTCCTCCTTGCCCGCCGCGGCGAATTCCGGCCAGTAGCGGGCGACGCGTTCGTCCGGGTCGAGCTTGCCTTGCGCGGTCAGCATCGCCAGGACGGTCGCGACGACGCCCTTGGTGCCGCTGAACAACACCGCGCGGGTGTCCTCGGTCCACGGCACGCCGTCCGCCGCCGAGCCGCCCCACAGCTCCACCACCGGAGCGCCGTCGCGGAACACGCTGAACGCGGCTCCGCCGGTCGTTGCCTCGACGATGTCGCCGAAAGCTTCCCGGACGCCCTCGTACCCGGGCTTTACCGCACCATGGACAGTCATTCGGCTCCTCACAGCCTCGGCGTCGTAGCGAGAAGTTCGCTCGTGTACTCGTGCGACGGGGAGTTCAGCACCGCCTCGACGGCACCCTCCTCGACGATCTCGCCGCCGCGCAGGACCGCGATCCGGTCCGCCACCTCCGGGGCGAGGGCGATGTTGTGCGTCACGAACAGCATCGCCATGCCGAGTTCCCGGCGCAGTTCGCCGAGCAGCTCGACGATGGTCGCCTGCACGGAGACGTCCAGCGCGGACGTGACCTCGTCGCACACCAGGACGTCCGGGGTGGTCACGAGCGCGCGGGCGATCGCCGCGCGTTGCCGTTCGCCGCCGCTGAGCTGGTCCGGCAGCCGGTTCGCGAGGTCTTGCCGCAGGCGGACCCGGTCCAGCGTCTCGGCGACGCGTCGGCGGCGTTCGGTGCGGGAGAGGGAAGTCAAGCGCACCAACGGAACCTCGATCGACTGGGCGATCGTCTTGCGCGGGTTCAGCGACGAGAACGGGCTTTGGAAGACGTACTGGATCCGCCGCAGTTCGTCGGTGCTGCGCTGCCGGGCGGCCGGAGCCAGCGGAGTGCCTTCGAGCGCGACGGTGCCGCTGAAGACGCGGTTGAGCCCAGCGATGCACTGCGACAGCGTGGTTTTTCCGGAACCGGACTCGCCGAGCAGCATCACGCTTTCCCCGCGCGTCACGGCGAGGTCGATGCCGCGCAGCACCTGCTGCTGCCCGTAGGACACTCGGATGTCGCGTGCGGCCAGCACCGCGTCCTCCGCCGGGGGAGCGGCGGCGGGTTCCGCACCGAGATCCGGCACCGCAGCGAGGAGGCGCTTCGTGTACGCGTGCTTCGGCCGCCGCAGTACCTCGTCAGCGACCCCGCATTCGACCAGATTCCCTTGGTACATCACGGCGACCCGGTCGGCGAGCTGCGCGACCACGGCGAGGTCGTGGGTGATGTAGAGCGCCGCGACGCCGTGCTCGGACGTCAGCTGCCGCACGGTTTCCAGCACCAAAGCCTGGGTCTTCACGTCCAGGCCGGTGGTCGGCTCGTCCAGCACCACCACGCTGGGGCGGCAGGCGAAAGCCATCGCGATGCCGACCCGCTGCTGCTGCCCGCCGGACAGCTGATGCGGGTACCGCCGCTGGTAGGCCTCGCCGGACGGCAGCCCGACCTCGGCCAGCACCTCGGCCACGCGCGCGTCGACGGACCCGGCGTAGCCGTGCGTTTCGAGCACCTCGGCGATCTGCCGGCCGATCCGCAGCGCCGGGTTCAGCGACAGCGCCGGGTCCTGCGGGATGTACGCGACGGCGCTGCCCCGCAACTGGCGGCGCGCGGCGTCGTCGAGCGCCAGGACGTCGACCGGCTCGCCGTCGCGCGGGTGCAGCAGCACCTTGCCGCCGCCGGACACCAGCCCTCGGCGGAAATGGCCGAGCGCGGCCAGCCCGGCGGTCGTCTTGCCGGAGCCGGATTCGCCGACGAGCGCGAGCACCTCGCCGGGAGCGATCTCGTAGGACACCGAATGCAGCACCGGGCGGCCCGCCGTCGTGCGCATGGCCAGCCCGGTCACCTCCAGGGCTTTCGTCATCACGGCGGTCATGCGCGTGCCTCCCGGGTCCGCCCGGCCGCGGCCGAGGCGAGCGAGTCGGCGACGAGGTTCGTGCCGACGGCGAGCACCGCGATCGCGGCCACCGGGAGCAGCACGCCCCACGGCTGCACGACGAGCGCGATGCGGTTCTCGTTGATCATCAGGCCCCAGTCCGCGGCCGGCGGCTGGATGCCGAGGCCGAGGAACGAGAGCGAGGCGATGTAGCCGATCGAGTAGGTCAGCCGCAGCCCGAGCTCCACCATCAGCGGGCCGGTGATGTTCGGCAGGATCTCGCGCAGCAGGATCCGGCTGCGCGGCACGGCGTACATCTCCGCCGCGCGGATATAGTCGTGGTTGCGCACCGAAACGGTGGCCTGCCGGGCGACCCGGGCGGTCCGCGGCGCGTGCGTCAGCCCGATGACCAGCACCAGCAGCCAGCCTTTCGGGCCGATCACCGCGATCGCCAGCAACGCGATGACCAGCTGCGGGAACGACAGCAGCACGTCGTTGCCGCGCATCAGCAGGCTGTCCAGCCAGCCGCCGCCGTATCCGGCGATCATGCCGAGCAGCGCGCCGAGCACGATGCCGAGCGCGGTGGCGAGCACCGCGTAGAGCAGCAGCGTGGTGCCGCCCGCGAGGAACCGGGTGAGGACGTCGCGGCCGAGGCCGTCGGTGCCGGCGATCCCGTCCGGTTTGAACGGCTTCCCGGCGAAGTCCGTGGTGCTGTGGCCGGTGAGCACCGGCCCGAGCCACGGGCCGAGCAACGCCACGAGAATCACGACTCCGGCCAGCGCGGCGCCGACCTTGGCCTGCGGGAACGCCCAGGCGGAGCGGATCAGGCCGGCCGCGCGGGGCGGCGTTTCCGGGACAGCGGGCACCACCTGTTCTTCTTCGACCGCGGTCATCGCACTGCCTCCGTCCGGAGCTTGGGATCGGCGAGGATGCCGATCACGTCGGCCAGCAGGTTCACCACGATGTAGACCGCCGCGATCAACAGCGTCACCGCCTGGACGACCGCGACGTCGCGTTTGCCGACCGCGTCGATCAGCGCCTGGCCGATGCCCGGGTAGCGGAACAGGAATTCGACCACCACGACGCCGCCGGCCAGCCACGCCAGCTGGATCGCGACGACCTGCGCGACCGGCCCGACCGCGTGCGGCAAGGCGTGCCGCAGCAGCACCGTCCGCTCGCGCATTCCCTTGAGCCGCGCCATTTCCACGTATCCGGAATCGAGGACTTCGCTCATCGTCGCGCGCATCATCCGCGTGATGTACGGGGTCACGACGAGCACGAGCGTGAGCACCGGCAGGACGAGCTGACTCGGTTGCGCCCACACCGCTTCGCCTGGCGGCGTGAGGGTCACCGAGGGCAGGACTCGGAACACTGTCGTCGCGAAGAGAACGATGAGCGCCACGCCGATGACGAACTCCGGCAGCGCGGCGATCACCAGGCTGACGCCGGAGACGACCTGGTCGCCGGCGCGGCCGCGGCGCATCGCGCTCCACGTGCCGAGCGCGAGCCCGAGCGGGGTGGCGATCACCGCGGCGAGGACGAGCAGCACCAGCGAGGCCGACACCCGGTCCGCCAGCAGCGTCGTGACCGGGCCCTGGGTCGAGGTCGAGGTGCCCAGGTCGCCGGTGAACAGGCCGCCCAGCCAAGAGAGATAGCGCTGCCAGACCGGTTCGTCGAGGTGCAGCTGGTGCTGCAGCGCGGCGATCCGCTCCGGAGTCGCCTGCTGGCCGAGGATGGCCCGGGCCGGATCGCCCGGCAGCAGCAGCGTCGCGACGAACACCAGCAGCGTGACCAGCCACAGCACCACGAGGCTCACGAGCAGCCGTTTGAGGATCAGCCGGCTCATGCCGCGCCTCCTTCCGCCGTGCCGAGCCAGACCTGGCGGAACTGGTAGCCCGACAGCGAGATCCCGGTCCGGTCCGGCACGAAACCGGCCACATAGGACTGGTAGGCGTCGACCTGGTCGACGAACCCCCAGACGATCAGCCCGCCGCGTTCGTACTCGATCTGCTGCGCGCGGTGGAGCAGCTCCGTGCGTGCCTTCGGGTCCACCGTGGCGCTCGCCCGCGTGACGAGGTCGGTGAATTCCGGGTCGTTCCAATGGGTTTCGTTGTACGGCGCTTTCGGCAGCGCGCCGGACGCGACCTGCGGCAGGTAGTTGCGGGTGTACCAGAAGTCCTGCGCGAAGTCCCAGGACAGGTAGTTCTCGCCGTAGAACGTGGTGGTGTCGATCTTCCGGATCCGGACGTTCACGCCGGCCGCCTTGGCCTGCTGCTGGAACACCTGCGCGGCCTCGACCGCGCCGGCCTGGATCGGCGCGGTGACCAGTTCGATGTCGAGATTCGGCTTCCCCGCCTCGGCGAGCAGCCGCTTCGCCTCGGCGATGTTCTGCTTCCGCTGCGGCAATTGCCGGTTGTACGCCGGGTCGAAGGGCGCGTAGAGGTCGTTGCCGACCCGGCCCTGTCCGCTGAGCACCTGGTTGATCATCTGCTCGCGGTCGACCACCAGGCGCAGCGCCTGGCGCACCCGGACGTCGTTGAACGGCGGCCGGTCGACGCGCATGGTGAACGGCAGCCAGGTCCCGGTCTCCGACCGCAGCACCTGGATCCGCGGGTCGCTGCGGAGCACGTCCACGAGCGCGACCGGGACCTGGTCGATCGCGTCCACCTGGGACGAGAGCAGGGCGTTGATCCGGGCGTCGTCGTCGGCGAAGTTGATGAGCGACAACCGGTCCAGGTACGGCTGGCCCGGCCGCCAGTAGTGCTCGTTGCGCACGAAGGTGCTCTGCAGCCCGGCGGTGAACGTCTCGACCTTGAACGGCCCGGTGCCGATCGGCGCCTTGACGTCGAAATCGGCCGGGACGATACCGAGGCTGTACTGCCCGAGCAGATCGTCGAAGCCGGAATTCGGGGAGGCGAGCCGGAATTCGACCGTCCGGTCGCCGGTCGCGACCACCTCGCCGAGCATGGCCAGCCCGGCCGCGCCGCTCTTCGGGTTCTTCGGATCGGTGATGCGGCGGAAGGTCGCGACGACGTCGGCCGGGGTCACCGGGCGGCCGTCGTGGAAGCGGATGCCCGAGCGCAGCACGGCCGTCCAGGTGCGCGCGTCCGGCGAGGATTTCAGCGATTCGGCCACCAGCATCTGGAGCCGGTAGTCGTGATCGCGCATCAGCAGCGGTTCGTAGAGGTTGAGCACCCGGGCGATGTCCGGGTTCGTGGCGGGGGTGTGCGGGTCGAGCGTGTCCGACGCTCCGCCGCCGGTGACTCCGACCCGGAGGGCGCCGCCTCGTTTCGGCGGCCCGGAGGGGACGGCCGCGGCGACGGTGGAGCCGCAGGCGGCCAGCAGGGGAGCGGCACCGGCGAGCGCGGCGCCGGCGAGCGCGGTGGTCAGGAATCGGCGGCGGGAGACGTGGGTCGGTTTACATCGGGCTTCCATGGGTGACTTTCGGGTGGGTGAGCGGCGGTCCCGGCGCGGACCGGGACCGCCGCTCACGAGGGGAGGGGAGGGATCAGGCGATGGCACGTCCCGCGTAGTCCGGGACCGGGGCGAGATGCGTTCCGAGCGCGGCCGCGACGTCGGCGGGGAACGGCGTCGCGCGTCCCCCGGAAACGTGCAGGCACAACAGCTCTTCGGTGGCGACGAGTTCGCCGGCGACCCGCATCTCGTGGCACAGCCGCACCTTTTTCGCGCCGACTGACAGCACGGAGGTCGTCACCTCGAGTTCGGCGTCCGCGCCGACTTCGCGCAGATACCGGACGTGCGCCTCCACGGTGTACAGCGACGCCCCGGTTCTTTCGCGGTAGCCGGGGCCGAGGCCGACGATGTCCATCAGCGCGGTGGTCGCGTCGCCGAAGACGAGCACGTAGTAGGGCTCGGAGAGGTGACCGTTGTAGTCGATCCACTCCGGACGGACCCGGTCGCGGTACTCAGCCACGACGGGCCTGCCCGACCGCGCGCTGGATCGCGATGACCGCCCGGTCGCGTTCGGCGATGAGGTCGGCGACGGTCCGCCCGTCCGCCTCGTCGTCGCATCCGGCGACCACGGCGTCGCGCAGGTCCTTGGTGAGTTCCGGTGCGTCGAGCCGGGTCCACGGCGACTTCAGCGAGGGTCCGAAGTGGTCGAGCATGTGTGCCATGCCGCCTTCGCCGCCGGCCAGGTGGAACGTCAGCATCGGACCCTGGACGGGCCACCGCAGGCCCGGTCCGTCGGTGATGGCGAGGTCGATCTGCTCGACGGTGGCCTCGCCGTTCGCGACCATGTGCAGGGCTTCGCGCCACAGCGCTTCCTGGAGCCGGTTCGCGATGAAGCCGGGCACCTCGCGGTCCATCGTGAGCACGGACTTGCCGACGCGCCGGTAGAACGCCGCGGCCTGCTCGACCGCCCACTGCGCGCTGAGCTTCCCGCCGACGACCTCGACCAGCGGAATGAGATACGGCGGGTTGAACGGATGCCCGACCACGAGCCGTTCCGGCGTCTTCGCGGCGACCTGCATTTCGGTCATGCCGTAGCCGGAGGTGGACGAGGCGATCACGACGTCGGGCGCGGTGACCGCGTCGATGTCGGCCAGCAGTTTCTGCTTGAGCGGCAGGTCTTCCGGCGCGCTTTCCTGTACGAAGCCCACGCCGTCGACGGCTTCCGCGAGCGTCGCGGTGACGGTGAGGCGGTCGCGGCTAGCGCCCGGCTTGAGGCCGAGTTCGGTGAGGGCGGGCCAGGCCGCGTCGACGAGCCTTTCCAGCTTCTGCGCGGCGTCCGGCGCCGGGTCCCAGGCCCGGACGTCGAAGCCCTGGGCGAGGAAGTGCGCGACCCAGCCGCCGCCGATGACTCCGGCTCCGACGCAGGCGACAGTGTCCACTGTGGATGCTTCAGGCATTGGCGCGCTCCTTCAGCCCGAGGATCGCGCGCGCCCGGTCCGGGGTGGCGATGTCCGCGCCGAGCTTCTGCACGATGTCCACCGCGCGTTCGACGAGCTGGCCGTTGGTGGCCTTGACGCCGCGCGACAGGTAGAGGTTGTCCTCCAGCCCGACCCGGACGTGCCCGCCCAGCAGCACCGACTGCGCGACCCACGGCATCTGGTCGCGCCCGATGGCGAACGACGCCCACTGCGCGCCTTCCGGCAGCAGATGCACCATCGCTTGCAGCAGTGCGGGATCCGGCGGCGCGCCGTACGGGATTCCCATGCACAGCTGGAACAGCGGCGGCGGGTCGATCAGGCCTTCCTCGACCATTTTCGCGGCGAACCACAGGTTGCCGGTGTCGAAGATCTCCAGTTCGGGCTTCACGCCGAGTTCCTGGATCCGTTTCGCTCCGGTGCGGAGCATGTCCGGAGTGGACACATAGAGCTGGTTGCCCTCGCCGAAGTTCAGCGAACCGCAGTCGAGCGTGCAGATGTCCGGCAGCAGTTCCTCGACGTGCGGGAGCCGGTCGTGCGCGTTGACGAGGTCGGTGCCGTCGACCGGCTTGAGCGGGTCCTCGGCGTCGATGACGAGGTCGCCGCCCATGCCCGCGGTGAGGTTGACGACCACGTCCACGCCGGACTCTTTGACCAGCCGCACCGCCTCGCGGTACAGCGCGACGTCCCGCGACGGGGCACCCGTTTCGGGCTCGCGCACGTGGATGTGCACCACGGCCGCGCCGGCATTGGCGGCTTCGATGGCGCTCTCGGCGATCTGCGCCGGGCTGACCGGAACGTGCGGGCTCCGGCGGGTGGTGTCCCCCGCGCCGGTGAGCGCGCAGGTGACGATGACTTCGTGGTTCATCAGGCTCCTTGGACGATCGAGCGGTCGATGAAGTCGTGCAGGTGCGCGCGCATCGCGCCCACCGTGCTGCCGGGCCGCCCGGTCAGCACCTGGATGCCGAGGCCGTCGATCAGCGCGGTGAGCTGGGCGGTGGCGGCCTCGGGGTCGGCCAGGCGGAACACGCCCTGCTCCTGGCCGGTGCGGATGGTCATGAGAATGGTCTGGTACCAGCGGTCGTAGGAATCGGTGTAGAGCGAACGCAGCCGCGGGTCGAGCGCGACCTCGTTCCAGACCTGCAGCCACACCGACCATTCGGCGCGCAGCAGGCCCTCGGTCGGCAGCTGCAGTTCGACCAGCTTGAGCAGCCGGTCGTGCGCGCCGGGCACCGCGTGCAGCTCGGCGACCTGCCGGTCGAAGGCGAGCTTCACGTTGCGCCGCAGCGCTTCGTCGAGGACTTCGGTCTTGGTGGGGAAGTGGTAGTGGATGGCCGCGGTGCTGGTGCCGCACGCCTGCGCGATGTCGGCGATGCGCACCCGGTGATACCCGCGCTCGGCGATGAGCTGCCACGCGGTCTCGAGGATCCGTCGCCGCGGCTCGGAGTGCGCCAGGTCGTCGGGGTCGCTCGCCGTTCCGGCCGCGGGGGCCGGGACGGCGGTGACGGTCTTGGCGTCGTCGCTGCCGTTGAGCAGCCAGTTCACTGTCACGCCGGAGTATTCGGCTACGCGGACGAGTTCGTGCGGGGAGAAGCGGCGGGCGCCGTTGAGCGCCTTGGAGAGCTTGGTCTGGTCGAGGCCGATGGCGGCGGCGAATTCGCGTTGGGGGACGGGCATGGACTGGATCAGCTGCCGCACCCGTTGCCTCAGCTGGTCTGTTTCGTCCATGGCCGGAGACGCTAACTCCGGGTTGCGAAAATCGCAACTCTTGGATCGGTCTGTGTCGGGAAGAGTTGGTGATCTTGTTGGTGTGCAAAGGAGTTGCGATCTTGGGTTGACTGGCGGATCAGTCGGACGGCTCGTCGCCTGGCGGCGACATCGCGCCCGGGGGGTGGCGTGGGGCACCCCGAAGCCGGATTGTGCTGACGGTCTTGGGGTGCTTGTCAAGGCGGGAAAGCGTGCCTTGACAAGCACCCCA
>NZ_ASXG01000165.1 GCF_000411975.1 Amycolatopsis orientalis DSM 43388 | reverse complement strand
CCGGCACCCCGAACCGACCAGTACCCCCGCTGCCGCTTGACAACAACATAGGGACACCCCCCCACGCCCCCCCACGCCGGAACACACCGGCCCGAGGGCCACTCCGCTCAGGCGCGCGGCTTCTCCCCCGCGGTCTCCTCCACATCGGCGCCCAGCCGGCCCGAGGCCCATTCCGTGATCCGTCGCGCGACGTCCTGGGCGGTCAGGCCGATCCGGTCCAGCACCTCGGCGCGGGTCCCGTGCTCGTGGAACGCCTGCGGCACCGCGAGATCGCGCAGCGGGACGTCGCACTCGGCGTCCCGCAGCACCGCCGCCAGGGCCGAACCGAAACCGCCGTGGCGGCCGCTGTCCTCGACTGTCACCACGAGTTTGTGCTGTTCTGCCAGCGCGACCAGTTCCGCGGGCACCGGGACCACCCAGCGCGGGTCGGCGACCGTCACGCCGATGCCCTGGTCCGCCAAACGGTCCGCGGCCGACAGCGCCAGCTGCGCGAACGGACCCACCGCGACCAGAAGCACGTCCGTCGAGCCCGAGGGGCGGCGCAGCAGGTCGACCGTGCCGATGCGTTCCACCGCGGGCACGTCCGGGCCGACGCTGCCCTTCGAGAACCGCAGCGCGGTCGGGCCGTCCTGGACCGCGACGGCCTCGCGCAGTTCTTCGCGCAGCGTTCCCGGGTCGCGCGGCGCGGCCACGCGCATGCCCGGCACCATGCCCAGCAGCGACAGGTCCCACATGCCGTGGTGGCTCGGGCCGTCCGGGCCGGTGATGCCCGCGCGGTCCAGCACGAACGTCACCGGCTGGCGGTGCAGCGCGACGTCCATCAGCACCTGGTCGAACGCCCGGTTCAAGAACGTCGAGTACAGCGCGACGACCGGGTGGAAACCGCCCATCGCGAGCCCGGCCGCGGAGGTCACCGCGTGCTGTTCGGCGATGCCGACGTCGAACCAGCGGTCCGGGAAGCGCTCGGAGAACTTCTCCAGCCCGGTCGAGCGCAGCATCGCGGCGGTGATCGCCACGACGTCCTCGCGCTCCTCGCCGATCTTCGCCAGCTCGTCGCCGAACACGCCGGTCCAGCTGGGGCCCTTCACCGGCGGCAGGCCGGTCTCCGGGTCGATCGGGTCGGTCTGGTGCATCTGGTCGGCCTGGTGGTTCACCGCGGGCGCGTAGCCGTGGCCCTTCTCGGTGACCACGTGCACGATCACCGAGCCGCCGAACGCCCGCGCGCTCTGGAACGCCTTCTCCAGCGCCACCAGGTCGTGCCCGTCGACCGGGCCGAGGTACTTCAGGCCGAGGTCGGAGAACATCACCTGCGGGCTCAGCGCGTCCTTGATGCCCGCTTTGGCCGCGTGCAGCGCGGCGTAGATCGGCTTGCCCACCACCGGGGTGCTGCGCAGCAGTTCGCGCCCGCCGTCCAGCAGCCGTTCGTACCCCGGCTGCAGCCGCAGCGACGCCAGGTGGTCGGCCATCCCGCCGATGGTCGGCGAGTACGACCGGCCGTTGTCGTTGACCACGATCACGACCGGGCGGTCCTTGCGCCCGGCGATGTTGTTGAGCGCCTCCCAGCACATGCCGCCGGTGAGCGCGCCGTCGCCGACCACCGCGACCGCGTGCCTGCGCGGGCCGCCGGACAGCTCGAACGCCTTCGCCATTCCGTCCACATAGGACAGTGCGGCGGACGCGTGGCTGTTCTCCACCAGGTCGTGCTCGCTTTCGCTGCGGCACGGGTACCCGGTGGGACCGCCCTGCTGGCGCAGCTTGTCGAACTCGCCGTGCCGCCCGGTGACGATCTTGTGCACGTACGCCTGGTGCCCGACGTCCCACACGATCGCGTCGCGCGGCGAATCGAACACGCGGTGCAGCGCCAGCGTCAGCTCGACGACGCCCAGGTTGGGGCCGAGGTGCCCGCCGCTGCGGCGGACCTTGTCCACGAGGAAGTCCCTGATCTCGGCCGCCAGCTCCCCGAGGTCCTCGACGCTCATGCGCTTCAGGTCCGCCGGTCCGTGCACCGAGTCCAGCATGGTCACCGCTCCACCCCGTCCGTTTCTTCCTCCGCCGGTTCCGGCCAGTCTACGGACGCCCGCCACCGCCGTCCGGTTGCCCGCGTCCCGGATCACAGGTCCGGGCGGAACGCAACTCCACGAGCGGGGAAGATCACGAGCCCGGTCAGTCAGGTCGCGGTCACCCCGCGTGGCCGTGATAATCCCGGACGGACCCCCGATCCCGAGAGGACCCCATGGCGGACTTGTACATCGGCGGCGAATGGGTGGACGCGCGCGCGGGCGGGCGACGCGAGATCCGGTGCCCCGCGGACGGCAGCCTGGTCGCCGAGGTCGCCGAAGCGACCGCGGAAGACACCGAGGCCGCCATCGCGGCGGCTCGCCGCGCGTTCGACACCGGACCCTGGCCGGCCACCCCGGCCGCCGAGCGGGGAAACCTGCTGCTGCGCACGGCCGACCTGCTCGACCGCGACGCCGAGGAATTCGCCCGCGCCGAATCGCTCGACACCGGCAAACGCCTGGTGGAGAGCCGCTACGACATGAGCGACATCGCGGCCTGCCTGCGGTATTTCGGCAAGCTCGCGGGCAACGAAGCGGGCCGGGTCGTGGACACCGGCAGCGCGGACTCGTTCAGCCGGATCGTGCACGAACCGGTCGGCGTCTGCGGCCTCATCACCCCGTGGAACTACCCGCTGCTGCAGGCGGTGTGGAAGATCGCCCCGGCCCTGGCCGCGGGCAACACGTTCGTGCTCAAACCGAGCGAGCTGACGCCGCACACGGCGATCCTGTTCATGCGGCTACTCGCCGAGGCCGGGCTGCCCGGCGGCGTCGCGAACCTCGTGCTCGGCGCGGGCCCGACGGCCGGGGCGCCGCTGTCGAAGCACCCCGACGTCGACCTCGTGTCGTTCACCGGCGGGCTGGCCACCGGACGGGTGATCGCGGCGAACGCGGCGGCCACGGTGAAGAAGGTCGCGCTCGAACTCGGCGGCAAGAACCCGAACGTGGTGTTCGCCGACGCGGACTTCGAGACCGCCGTCGACTACGCGCTCACCGCGGTGTTCCTGCACTCCGGCCAGGTCTGCTCGGCCGGCGCGCGGCTGATCGTCCAGCGGGAATGGCACGACGAGTTCGTCGACGAACTCGTACGGCGCGCCGAGCGGATCCGTCTCGGCGGTCCGTTCGACGAGAACGCCGAGACCGGGCCGCTCATCTCCGCCGCGCACCGCGAGAAGGTGGAGCGCTACGTCGCGACCGCCATCGAGGAGGGCGCGGTCCTGCGCACCGGCGGCAAGCGCCCGGACGACCCGGCTCTGCAGGACGGCTTCTACTACCTGCCGACGATCCTCGACAACGTCCAGCAGGGCAGCACCGCCGTCGTCGAGGAGTCCTTCGGCCCGGTGCTCACGGTGGAGACCTTCACCGACGAGGACGACGCGGTCCGCATCGCCAACGACACCCACTACGGCCTGGCCGGCGGCGTGTTCACCCAGGACGCCGCCCGCGCCCAGCGCGTGGCGAACCGGCTCCGGCACGGCACGGTGTGGATCAACGACTACCACCCGTACCTGCCGCAGGCCGAATGGGGCGGCTACAAGCAGTCCGGTTTCGGCCGCGAACTCGGCCCGACCGGGCTGGCCGAATACACCGAGGTCAAGCACATCCACCAGAACCTCAAGCCCGGGCCCCAGCACTGGTTCTCCGGCTGATCCCCCGTCCCCCAGCGAAAGGACCTTGCCCTTGAGCGACACCGGCGACCGCGAACTCGGCGAATTCGGCTACACCAACCAGCTCAAGAGAACGCTCGGCAGTTTCCACACTTTCGCTGCCGGCATCAGCTACATCTCGGTGCTGACCGGGGTGTTCCAGCTGTCCTACCTCGGCCTGTCCGAGGGCGGCCCGGCCTACTGGTGGTCCTGGCCCGCGGTGTTCGCGGGGCAGCTGATGGTGGCGCTTTGCTTCGCCGAACTGGCCGCGCAGTATCCGGTCGCCGGGTCGGTCTACAACTGGGCGAAGAAGCTCAGCAACCCGCACATCGCGTGGATGGCCGGCTGGATGATGCTGCTGGCCTCGATCGTCTCCATCTCCGCGACCGCGCTCGCCTACCAGCGGACGCTGCCGCAGATCACGTCGTTCTTCCAGTTCATCGGCGACGGCACGGGCACCAGCGACGCGGCCAACGGCGTGCTGCTGGCCACCGTGCTGATCGTGTTCACGACGCTGGTGAACGCGTTCGGCGTGAAGCTGATGGCGCGGATCAACAGCGCGGGCGTGTTCGTGGAGCTGCTGTTCGCGGTGCTGCTGGTGGTGTTCCTCGCCTTCCATTTCGTGCGCGGCCCGTCGGTGGTGACCGAGACGAACGGGACCGAAGCCGGGCATTCGTCCGGTTATCTCGGCGCGTTCCTGATCGCCGGCATCGCCTCCTCGTACGTGATGTACGGCTTCGACACCGCCGCCTCGCTCGGCGAGGAATCGCTCAACCCGCACCGCAACGCGCCGAAGGCGATCCTCCGCGCACTGGTCGCCTCCTTCGTTCTGGGCGGACTGATCATCCTGTTCGCGCTCATGGCCGTCGGCAACATCCACGCGCCGGAACTCGGCACGGTCGGCCTGCAGTACGTGCTCACCGACGCGCTCGGCCCGGCCATCGGGCGGGTGTTCCTGTTCGTCGTGTTCATCGCGATCACGGTCTGCGTACTGGCCGTGCACACCGCGGCGATCCGGATCGCGTTCGCGATGGCCCGCGACAACGCGCTGCCCGGCGGCCGGAAGCTGGCGCGGGTCAACAAGGCCACCGGCACCCCGGTGCTGCCCGCGATCGTGATCGGCCTGCTCGCGATCGCGCTGCTGGTGGTGAACATCAACTCCACGCAGATCTTCTCGGCCGTGACCAGCCTCGCCATCATCCTGATCTACCTGTCCTACCTCCTCGTGACCGTGCCCATGCTGGTCCGCCGGCTGCGCGGACGCTGGCCGCGCGCGGACGCCCCGGCCGGCCGGTTCTCCCTCGGCCGCTGGGGCCTGCCGGTGAACGTGCTCGCGGTGCTGTGGGGCGGCGCGATGACGGTCAACCTGGCCTGGCCCCGCAACGAGATCTACAACGCTTCCCCGCCCTTCCACTGGTATCTGAAGTGGATTTCGGTGCTGTTCGTCGGCGTCTTCGCGGCCGGCGGCTTCGCCTACTACTGGTTCGTGCAACGGCACAAGGTCGGGGTGCTGGCGGACCACGCCGCCGCCCCCGTGCCCGACGAGGAGGTTTCCCGGTGAGCGCAAGCGAGTTCGACTACGTGGTGGTCGGCGGCGGAACGGCCGGATCGGTGGTGGCCGCCCGGCTGTCCGAGGATCCGGACGTGACCGTCTGCCTCCTCGAGGCCGGGCCGTCCGACACGGACGTGCCGGAGGTGCTGGAGCTGACCCGGTGGATGGGCCTGCTGGAGTCCGGATACGACTGGGACTACCTCGTGGAGCCGCAGGAGGCGGGCAACTCCTACCTGCGCCAGGCCCGCGCGAAGGTGCTCGGCGGCTGCTCGTCGCACAACTCGTGCATCGCGTTCTGGGCCCCGGCCGAGGACCTCGACGAATGGGCTTCGCTGGGCCTGCCCGGCTGGTCGGCCGCGGACATTTTCCCGCTCTACCAACGGCTCGAGACCAACGACGGCCCCGGCGACCACCACGGCCGCTCCGGCCCGGTCACCATCCGGTCGGTGCCGCCCAAGGACCCGGCGGGCGCGGCGCTGCTGTCCGCCTGCGCCCAGGCGGGCATCCCGACGACGGAGTTCAACTCCGGCAAGACCGTCACCCACGGCGCGAACTGGTTCCAGATCAACGCCCGCGAGGACGGCACCCGGTCTTCGGCGTCGGTGTCCTATCTGCACCCGATCATGGGCAAGCGGCCGAACCTGGAGATCCGCACCGGCGCCCGCGCGAAGCGGCTGCTGTTCGACGGCCGCCGCTGCACCGGGGTCGAGGTGCTGAACCCGGATCTGATCCACCACAGCACGATCACCGCGCGCCGCGAGGTCGTGGTGAGCTCCGGCGCGATCGACACGCCGAAACTGCTGATGCTGTCCGGCATCGGGCCCGCCGAGCACCTGCGCGAGGTCGGCGTCGAGGTGCTCGTGGACTCGCCGGGCGTCGGCTCGAACCTCGAGGACCATCCCGAGGGCCTGGTGATGTGGGACGCGCTGCAGCCGATGGTCACCGAATCCACGCAGTGGTGGGAAATCGGCATCTTCACGATGACCGAGGAGGGCCTGGACCGCCCGGACCTGATGTTCCACTACGGTTCGGTGCCCTTCGATCTCAACACCGTCCGGCACGGCTACCCGACGACGGAGAACGGCTTCTGCCTCACGCCGAACGTGACGCGCAGCCGCTCCCGCGGCACCGTGCGGCTGCGCACGCGCGACTTCCGCGACAAGCCCCGCGTGGACCCGCGGTACTTCACCGACGAGTACGACATGCGCGTGATGACCTACGGCGTGAAGCTCGCGCGCGAAATCGCCGCCCAGCCTGCTCTCGACGAATGGGCGGGCGTGGAACTCGCGCCGGGCCGCGATTGCACGACCGACGACGAGATCGCCGACTACCTGCGCAAAACGCACAACACCGTGTACCACCCGGCGTGCACGGCCCGGATGGGCGCGGAGGGCGACCCGGCGGCAGTGCTGGACGAGCGGCTGCGCGTCCGCGGTGTCGACAACTTGCGGGTGGCCGACGCTTCGGTGATGCCGTTCCTCGTCACCGTGAACCCGTGCATCACGACGATGGCGATCGGCGAGAAGTGCGCGGACCTGCTCAAGGAGGACCGGGCTTGATCTTCGGGCGGGTGGTCGTGTCCTGGCTGGCGCGGCCACCCGCCCGGCGAGACTGCTCTGTCGACGGCCCCGCAGAGCACGTGCCCGTATTGCGCGCAGAATCATGTCCACTCCTCGCTTCGTCTTCCGGCGGCTGCCGGAGCGCACCTTCTCCGATGCACACCAGGTCAGTCGCCAGCGAACGCGCTGAGGTTCTTCGGTAACCGGATCGTTACCAACAGTCATCACCCCGGAACGGGCCCGACCGCTGGATCCCGTTGCGCAGCAAGCACGCAGAGGCAAGATGCTGCGGAACGCCGCGCCAGTCCGGAAGGATCGCGCCCCTTCCGGACTGGGCCAAAACCGCACCTCAGCGCCGTAGACTTCCTTGCGTGGCAGGAAATCGGGCGCTCGCGTGGGCCGGGGCGACCGCCGCGGTGGGCGGCGGCGTCGGGCTGGCTTTGCCGACCGCGCACTACCTTCCGTCGCGGTTGCCGCCGGGCACCCCGGAACCCGACCTCGATCTCGGCCTCCGCCTGGCCTGCGCCGGAGCGTTGGCGCTCGCGTTCGCGCTGGCGATCCTGACGCTGCGCCGGCGGCAAGCCGAACCGCTGGCCTTCACCACGCTGACCGGCATCGCGGTAGCGGGAATCCTCCTGCGCTACCTCGTGATCACGCTCCCCGGCGCGGACCGGCTCGCCCCGTCGGCCGCCGTGCAGCCGGCGCTGGGCGCGTGGGTGTTGCTGGCCTCCGGGCTGGTTTCCGCCGCGACCGGGCTCGCTGCGGCTGCGAAAGCCCAGCGAGCGCACTAAAAGTCACTGCAGCAGCGCGACGCACTCCACGTGATGCGTCATCGGGAACGCGTCGAACGCGCGCAGATCCGTCAGCGAGTACCCGTGCTCGGAGAAGAACTGCACGTCGCGCGCCAACGCCGCCGGGTCGCAGGCCACGTAGACGATCCGGTCCGGTTCGCCGGCCGCGATCGCGTCGACGACCGCTCGGCCGGCGCCCTTGCGCGGCGGATCGAGCACCACCACGTCGACCGGCGTCGGAGCGTCGTCGATGACGTGCTCCACGCGCCCGGAACGCCAGCTCACCTGCGGCAAGTCGGACAGGTTGCGCTCCCCGTCGGACACCGCGCGCCGGCCGGATTCGATCGCCAGCACCTCGCCCTCAGGGCCGACCTGCTCCGCCAGCACCGAGGCGAACAGCCCGACCCCGGCGTACAGATCCCAGGCCACCCCGCCGCGCGGCGCGTCGGCCCACTCCCGCACGAGGCCGGCCAGCGTGTCCGCCGCGTGCGGGTGGACCTGCCAGAAGCCGTGCGCGTCAAGCCGCCAGTCCCGCCCCGCCGCGTGCTGGACCGCCATCCCGCCGGACAGCTGCTTGCCCTGCGTCCGGCCGCGCACCGTGGCGAGCTCGCGCAGGTGGAGGTGGTCGTCGCCATCGCTGGTGACTTCCAGTTCGGTGCCCGGCCGCCAGCGCTTGCCGAGCGCCGTGCCGAGCGAGCCCGGCACCGCGATCGGGCAGTCGTCGATCGGGATGACGCGGTGACTGTGGTGCGCCCGCAAGCCGGCCCGGCCGTCCCGTCCGGCGACCAGCCGCACCCGGCTGCGCCAGCCGAGCGGACCGCCCTCGAGGGGTTCCACGACCACCTCGCGGGTGATCCCGGCGAGCCGCTGCAGTTGTTCGGCCACCACCGCGGCCTTCAGTTCCCGCTGGTAGGCCGGTTCGGCGTGCTGCCAGTCGCAACCGCCGCAGCCGCCCGGCGCGGCAAGCGGGCACGGCGGCGCGACCCGGTGCTCGGACCCGCTGAGCACCTCGATCGCGTCGGCCCGGCAGAACGAGCCGCCCTTGTCCTCGGTCACCTCGGCCCGGACGTGTTCGCCGGGCAGCGCGTGCCGCACGAACAGCACTCGTCCGTCCACACGCGACACACAGTGCCCGCCGTGCGCGACTGGGCCGACTTCCAGTTCCAGGATCCGGCCTAGCCAGCTCTCGGTCATTCTGAGGATTCCTTGGTCGCAGGGGCCGGCTTCGGAGCGTCCACGGGACGCGGGGTGGTGGGCGTGAAGCCGCGCCGCACGTCACCGGCGGACGGGCGCGCCTTGCGCATCCGCGCGGCCGCCTTGGCCGACGACTCCAGCTGCCACGGTACGCTCGCCACGACCACACCCGGCTGGAACAGCAGCCTTCCCTTGAGCCGCAACGCGCTCTGGTTGTGCAGCACCTGCTCCCACCAGTGCCCGACGACGTACTCCGGAATGAACACGGTGACCACGTCGCGCGGGTTGGCGCCGCGGACGCGCTTCACGTAATCCAGCACCGGCTTCGTGATTTCCCGGTACGGCGATTCGACGACCTTCAGCGGCACCTTGAACTTGTGCTCTTCCCATTCCTGGGTCAGGGCGCGGGTGTCGGCGTCGTCCACGTTGACCGTGACCGCCTCGAGCACATCCGGGCGCATCGCCTTCGCGTAGGCCAGCGCGCGCAGCGTGGGCCGGTGCAGCTTGGACACCAGCACGATCGCGTGGTTGCGCGAGGGCAGCACGGTCGGCGCGTCGCCCATGTCCTTGAGTTCCTCGGACACCCGGTCGTAATGCTTCCGGATCGCGGTCATCAGCGCGAAAATCGCCACCATCGCCGCGATCGCGATCCACGCGCCGAGCAGGAACTTCGTGATCAGCACGATCACCAGCACGGTGCCGGTCATGGTCAGGCCGATCGCGTTCACCGTCTGCGAACGGCGCATCCGCCGCCGCGCCGCCGGGTCGGTCTCCTTGGCCAGCAACCGGTTCCAGTGCCGGATCATGCCCGCCTGGCTCACCGTGAACGACACGAACACGCCCACGATGTACAGCTGGATCAGCCGGGTGACCTCGGCGTCGAACGCCACGATCAGCACGAGGGCGAAAATCGCGAGGAACAGGATGCCGTTGGAGAACGCCAGCCGGTCGCCGCGGGTGTGCAGCTGCCGCGGCAGGTAGCGGTCCTGGGCAAGGATCGAGCCGAGCACCGGGAAGCCGTTGAACGCGGTGTTCGCGGCCAGCAGCAGGATGATGCCGGTGGAGAACGAGATGTAGTAGAAGGCCGGCGGGAAGTCGGCGAACACCGCGTGCGCGATCTGCGCGACGATCGTCTTCTGCTCGTAGCCGGCGGGCGCGCCGGCCAGCTGCCGCGCCGGGTCCTCGGCGAAATTCACCTTCGTGACGATCGCCAGCGTGATGATGCCGACAAGCATCGTCACCGCGAGCACGCCCATCAGCAGCAGCGTGGTGGCCGCGTTCTTCGATTTCGGCTTGCGGAACGCGGGCACGCCGTTGCTGATCGCCTCGACCCCGGTCAGCGCCGCCGCGCCGGACGAGAACGACCGCAGGATCAGGAAGACGAACGCGATGCCGGTCCAGTTGCCTTCCTCGTGCAGCGTGAAACCGGCGCTCTCGGCGCGCATTTCGGTGCCGGTGACGGTCTGGAACAGCCCCCAGACGACCATCAGCAGGATGCCCGCGATGAAGCCGTAGGTGGGAATGGCGAACGCTTTGCCGGATTCGCGCACTCCGCGCAGATTGAGCGCGGTCAGCACGCCCACGATCACGACCGACGCGAGGACCTTGTGGTTGGCCACCCACGGAATCGCCGAGCCGATGTTCGCGACGCCGGACGAAGTGGACACGGCAACCGTCAGCACGTAGTCGACCAGCAGCGCGCTCGCCACCGTCAGGCCGAACTTCCCGCCGAGGTTGGTCGTCGCGACCTCGTAGTCGCCGCCGCCGCTCGGGTACGCGTGCACGTTCTGCCGGTACGACGCGACGACGACCAGCATGACCAGCGCGACCGCGATGCCGATCCACGGCGCGAAGGCGTATGCGGACAGGCCCGCGACGCTCAGCGTCAGGAAGATCTCCTCCGGCGCGTAGGCCACGCTGGACAGCGCGTCGGAGGCGAAAATGGGCAGCGCGATGCGCTTGGGCAACAAAGTGTGGGAGAGCCGGTCGCTGCGGAACGGACGTCCGAGGACCAGCCGCTTCAACACGGTCGGGAACTTCGACACCTGCAGAATGTACAGCGGAGCGAAGCTCCTCCGCTGAGGGCGGTGGAGGGGAGGACGGTGGAGCTGACCGGGAGGGTGCGCGCCGAAAGGACAAGGTAGGTTCGGCGCTGGTGTCCGAGGGTACCCACCGACGGGTCATCCGCACCCTGCGAGGAGGCTAAGCGTGCACGTGGTGATCATGGGATGCGGCCGCGTAGGCGCGTCTCTGGCCGCGGCGCTGGAGCGGCTGGGCCACGACGTGGCCGTCATCGACAAGAACCAGCAGGCGTTCCGCCGGCTGGGCAGCGATTTCCAGGGTCAGCAGGTCGTCGGGGTCGGTTTCGACCGCCGAGTGCTCATCGAAGCCGGGATCGAGCGCGCGGGCGCTTTCGCGGCCGTGTCGAGCGGCGACAATTCCAACATCATCTCCGCGCGGGTCGCGCGCGAGAACTTCGGCGTCGAGCACGTGGTCGCGCGCATCTACGACCACAAACGCGCCGCGGTGTACGAACGGCTGGGCATCCCGACCGTCGCGACCGTGCCGTGGACGACCGACCGGTTCCTGCGCACCCTGCTGCCCGACGGCGTCGCCTCCGCGTGGCGCGATCCGTCCGGCAACGTCGCGCTGCTGCAGCTGCCGCTGCACGAGGGCTGGGTCGGCCGCAGCGTGCGCGAGCTGCAGGAGACCACCGGCGCGCGGGTGGCGTTCATGATGCGGTTCGGCACCGCGGTGCTGCCGGACGCGAAGACGGTCGTGCAGGCCGACGACGACGTGTGGGTGGCGGCGCGGTCGGGCACCGTCGGAGACGTGACGAGCCTCGCCGCTCGGGCCCCCGAGGAGGAGAACTGATGCGGGTCGCGATCGCCGGCGCGGGAGCCGTCGGGCAGTCCATCGCCGCCGAGCTCGTCGACGCCAACCACCAGGTGATGCTGATCGAGCGCGACGCCGACCAGTTCGAGCCGGAATCCGTTCCGCAGGCCGACTGGGTTCTCGGCGACGCGTGCGAGGTGTCGATCCTCGAGGAGTCCGGCATCGAACGTTGCGACGTCGTGATCGCGGCGAGCGGCGACGACAAGGCGAACCTCGTGGTGTCGCTGCTGGCGAAGACGGAGTTCGCCGTGCGGCGCGTGGTGGCGCGGGTGAACAACCCGGCCAACGAATGGCTGTTCACCGACGCGTGGGGCGTCGACGTGGCCGTGTCGACCCCGCGGATGCTCGCCGCGATGGTCGAGGAGGCGGTGAGCGTCGGCGATCTGGTGCGGCTCATGACGTTCCGGCAGGGGCAGGCGAACCTGGTGGAGCTCACCCTCCCGGAGGAGACACCGCTGGCGGGCAAGCCGGTGAGCGAGCTGGCGCTGCCGCGCGACGCGGCGCTGGTGACCATCCTGCGCGGCGACCGGGTGATCGTGCCGCAGCCGGAGGACCCGCTGGAGGCCGGCGACGAGCTGCTGTTCGTCGCGACCTCGGACGTCGAACCGGAAATCCGCACGGCGCTCGGCTACTGACGCGACGCGAAAGGGGCGGGCCCGTGGCGGGTCCGCCCCTTTTCGCGTGCGCCGGATCAGGTCTCGGGAGTCGGCGCCTGCGCGTATTTCTTCCGCAGCCGCGCCTCGATCTGCGCGTCGGTTTCCGGCTCCGGTTCTTCCTCGGCGAGTGCCTTCAGCCGCTTGTCGGAGCGGCGCACCGCCCACACGACCACCAGCAGCCCGACCGCGTACAGCGGGTAGCCCATGGCGATCTTGGCGAACGCGAGCCAGCCGGTCTGGTTCCCGTCGTACAGCCAGCGCTGCACCACGAACCGGGCGGCGAAGATGACGGCCATCGCGAGCGTCGCGAGGTCGTAGCCGTAGCGCGAGGGCTTGTCTTTGCGCCAGGCGGTGCCGTTGCCGTTGAGCGCGTTCCACACCACGCCCGCCAGCGGCCAGCGCACCAGCACCGAGATCACGAACACGGCGCAGTAGGCGAGGCTCGCCCAGATGCCGAAGAGGAAGAACCCCTTCGCGGACCCGGTGCGGAACGCGATGAACGCCGCGATCGCGACGCCGAAGAACCCCGAGATGGCCGGCTGCAGCGGCTCCTTGCGCACCACGCGCAGGACGGTGATCGCCACCGCGCTGCCGATCGAGCCCCAGATCGCGGCGGTCAGCCCGAAGAACGCGTTCAGCAGGACGAACACGATGACCGGCACCGAGGAGTAGAACAGGCCGGAAACCCCGCCCATCTGCTCCATCAGCGTCGGCTGCCGCTCTTCGTCGTCGCCCTTTCCGGGCGCGTTCTTCTCGTCGCGGGGAGCAGCGGGTTCAGTCACGAGCGTTGATCACCCTACCGGGCTCTGGAGTTCGTAATACGGGTTGTAGAGCACCTTCTGCCCATCCCGTTCGGCCATCCGGCCGCGCACCTTGACAGTGCGGCCGGGTTCGATGCCGGGAATCCGGCGCCTGCCCAGCCAGATTAGCGTCACGCCCTGCGTGCCGTCGAACAGCTCTGCCTGCAGCGAGGCGGGCCCGTCGGTCGGCGACAGCTCGACGCTGCGCAGCCTGCCGAGCACCGTCACCTCTTCGCCGGACCGGCAGTCACAGGCGCGCTGCGCGCCTTCGGCACCCGACCTCTCGGACATCTCGTCGGCGTCGAGGTCCTCGACGTCGCTGGTCAGCTTGCGAACCAACCGGCTGAAGTAGCCGCCGTCCTTGGCGGACATGGTGTGCTCCTGTGCTCCGGGGCCCCCGACTTCGTTCGGCCCGTGCGTATTCCAGCGTAGCTGCGGTCCCAGTCAGGGAAACGGGTTTGCGGCAAGATCGCAACGTGACGTCCGCAATCCGTCTCCCGCCCGCTGTCCTGTTGCCCGGGACCGGCTCCGACGAGGTGTTCGTGCGCTCGGTGTTCGCCGGGCCGCTCGCGGCGCTGGGCGTGCCGTTGATCACCCCCGCGCCGGTGCCCGGGGAGCGCCTCGCGGAGGAGTTTCTTGCCGAGCTGGACCGTCTCGCTGACCGGTACGGGACGGTGCTGGCAGGCGGGATTTCGTTCGGGGCGCATCTCGCGGCGGAGTGGGCGGTGGCGAATCCCGGGCGTTGCGGGGGGCTGCTTGCCGCTCTCCCGGCCTGGAACGGGGAATCCGGAGCAGCACCCGCGGCGCTGGCCGCGACGGTCACGGCGGATCTGGTGGCTGATGCGGGGGTAGAGGGGGCGCTGGCTTCCGCGGCGGCCGGGAGTCCGGGGTGGCTCGGGGAGGAGCTGGGGCGGGCTTGGCGGCGGCAGGGGGACGGGCTGGAGGCCGGGTTGCGGGCGGCGGCGGGGAGGGCGGCGCCGACGGTGGAGGAGCTGCGGGGGGTGGGGGTTCCGGCCGGGGTCGGGGGGTGTGCGGACGATCCGGTTCATCCCGCGTCCGTTGCTCGCGAGTGGGCTGGGGCGTTGCCTCGGGGGGTTTACGGGGAGACGTCGCTTGCGGCGGTGGGGCGGGATCGGCAGGTTTTGGGGAGGGTGACTGTTTTGGCGTTTTTGCGGGCTTGGTGGGGGTAGCTGCTCGTCGCCTGGCGGCGACATTGCAGTTCGGTGAGTGGCGTGGGGCACCCCGAAGCCCGAGTGTGCTGACGGTCTGAGGGTGGTTGTCAAGGCGGGAAAGCGTGCCTTGACAACCACCCTCAGACCGCAG
>NZ_ASXG01000164.1 GCF_000411975.1 Amycolatopsis orientalis DSM 43388 | reverse complement strand
CCTACGTCAAGGGCGCGAACGACACGCTGGACAAGCTCGCCGCCGCGCGCGAGGCGGGAGACTTCGGGTCGATCGTGGGCCTGGAGACGACGCTGGCGTTCAACCTGGCCGGGCACGCCAACCACGTCGTGTGGTGGAAGATCCTGTCGCCGGAGGGCGGGGACAAGCCGACCGGCGAGCTGGCCGCGGCGATCGACGAGGCGTTCGGCTCGTTCGACAAGTTCAAGGCCCAGTTCACCGCCGTGTCGACCACGATCCAGGGCAACGGGTGGGGCGCGCTGTCGTGGGACCCGATCGGCAAGACGCTGATCACCCAGCAGCTGCGCGACCACCACAACAACCTGATCCTGCCGACCACGCCGATCCTGCTGGTCGACGTCTGGGAGCACGCGTTCTACCTGGACTACAAGAACGTCAAGCCGGACTACGTCAACGCCCTGTGGAACATCTTCAACTGGGCCGAGATCAGCAAGCGCTTCGACAACGCCGTCGCCGGCGGCAACGGCCTCCTGCTCAGCTGAGC
>NZ_ASXG01000163.1 GCF_000411975.1 Amycolatopsis orientalis DSM 43388 | reverse complement strand
GGCGTTTGGGGTGAGCGGCGGGAGGGGCCTTCGGCCTGTCCCGCCGCTCACCCCAAACGCCGGCGCGATCCCGCCGTGCGGGTGGAGTGACGGAGAAAACACGGCCGGTCCGGTGATGTGAGCAACCTCGGCTGGCGTTCGCAGCCCGTAACCGGCAGACTGAACGCGCTGTGAGGGGAGTATTCCTTCGCGGCGGTGTCGTCAGCACGGCGACCCGGTGAGCCGTTCGCCGAGGTCCCCGGCACCGTCGGCCGGTTTCGCACCGGCGGGAGAGACCTCCGGTTAGTTGCTGCTGCGCACTATCCGGAGGTTTCTGAGATGACCGTCCCCCTGTGGCTGTGGTTCGCGACAGTCGGCGGGCTGCTCGCGCTGATCGCCCTCGACCTGGTGATCGTCGACCGCAAGCCGCACGAGGTGACGACCGGCGAGGCCGCGCGCTGGGTGATCTTCTACATCGCCTGCGCCGTCCTGTTCGGGGCCGGCGTCTGGTTCTTCGCCGGGCACGACCCGGGCGTCCAGTTCTTCACCGGGTACATCACCGAGTACTCGCTGAGCGTCGACAACCTGTTCATCTTCATGGTCATCATGGCCTCGTTCAAGGTGCCCGCGATCCACCAGCACCGCGTGCTGCTCGTCGGGATCCTGCTCGCGCTGGGCATGCGGAGCGTGTTCATCGCGGTCGGCGCGGCGCTGATCAACCAGTTCGTCTGGGTGTTCTTCGTCTTCGGCGCGGTGCTCGTGTGGACCGCGATCAGCATGCTGCGCGGCAACGGCGGCGAGGAGGAGTACCACGAGAACGCGCTCACCCGCTGGGTGCGCAAGCTCTTCCCGGTCACCGACGACTACCGCGGCCACAAGTACCTGGTGAAGGAAGACGGCAGGCGGAAGATCACCCCGATGCTGCTGGTGATCGTCGCGATCGGCTCGGCCGACCTGCTGTTCGCGGTGGACTCCATCCCGGCGATCTTCGGCATCACCCAGGAGGCGTTCCTGGTCTTCACCGCCAACGCGTTCGCGCTGATGGGCCTGCGGCAGCTGTACTTCCTGCTCGGCGGGCTGGTCACGAAGCTCGTGTATCTCAGCTACGGCCTCGCGGTGATCCTCGCCTTCATCGGCGCGAAGCTGGTCGTGCACGCGCTGCACGAGTACCACCTCGCGCCGGACTGGCTGGACATCAGCAACTGGATGTCGCTCGGCGTGATCGTCGTGGTCCTCACCGTGACCACGCTGCTGAGCCTGGCGAAGGCCAAGCGCGACGAACGGCGGGCGGTCGAGGCCAAATAGGTCGTTCGCCTTGCTAAAGATCGGGTACGGTCGTCGGCATGCGTCCTGCCGACATCGAAGCCCTCGTCGTCCCCGGCCGTCCCGCGCTGCGCGGTGACCTCCTGCTCGCCGCGGTGAGCAGTCCGGACCTGGAAACCGACCAGTACCGCAGCGCGATCCGGCGGATCTCGTTGTCCGGCGGCGAAACGCCGTGGACCCAGGGGCCGCGCGATTCGGCGCCGGCCATCTCGCCGGACGGCCGGTGGGTCGCGTTCCTGCGCGCGGGCGACGGCAAGGGCGCCGAGGGCAGCCCGCAGGTGCACGTGATGCCCGCGGATGGCGGCGAATCCCGGAAACTCACCTCGCTGCACCTCGGTGCGGACGCGCCGGTGTGGGCCCCCGATTCGCGCTGGCTCGCGTTCACCGCGCGGGAAGCCGAACCGGGCCGCTACGGCACCGAGGACACCGACGAGCGCACGCCGGAGCCCGCTGCCGAAGCACCGCGGCTGATCAAGCGGCTCGACTACCGGATCGACAACATCGGCTTCCTGCGCGACCGGCCGAAGCGGCTGTACGTGCTCGACACTTTCGAAGAGGGCGAGCCGGAAGCCGTGACGCCGCGCGACTACAGCGTCAGCCAGCCGGTCTGGACGCCAGACGGCGAGCGCGTCGTCGTGACCGTGCCGCACGACTTCGACCGGGCGGAAACGCGCGAGCACGACCTCGTCGCGTTCCCGGTCGACGGCGGCGAACCCGAGGTGCTGGCCGCCTGTCCCGGGTACGCCGATCAGCCGGTGTATGCGCCGGACGGCACGCTCTACTTCTTCGGCACGTCCCATGAGGACGGTGTCGTCGTCGCTTCCAACGCCGGTCTGTACGCGGTCGTGCCGAACGGGAAACCGCGGCGGCTGACCGATGTGGAGACCGTGGACGTCGAGCCCGGTTCCGGCCCGGCGATTCCGCGCGGCGACGAGGTGCTGGTCGCGGTGCGCAACCGCGGTGCGGTGGAGCTGCGCGCGGTTCCGACGGACGCGGACGGCGCGAAGCTGGACGACTTGCGCGTGCTGCACGCCGGGCACTCGGCGGTCCACGGATTCGCCGCGGACGGCGACACTGTCGTCGCGGTAGTGGCCAGTTTGGACACTGCGGGCGAGCTGGTGGTTCTGGGTTCCGAGGGGTCGCGCGTGCTCACGGATTACTCGAAGCCGTTGCGGGACAAGGGCCTTTGCGAGGTCGTGGAACTCGAAACGACCGCGCCGGACGGCTACCCGGTGCACGGCTGGCTCGTGCTGCCCGAGGGCGAGGGACCGCACCCGGTGCTGCGCGTGGTGCACGGCGGGCCGTTCGCCCAGCAGGAATGGACGGTGTTCGACGAGGCGCAGGTGTACGCGTCGGCCGGGTTCGCCGTCGTGCTCGGCAACCCGCGCGGTTCGGCCGGATACGGGCAATCGCACGGCACCTCGGTCGTGCACAACCTGGGCACCGTCGATGTCGACGACGTGCTCGCGCTGCTCGACAAGGCACTGGAGCGGCCGGACCTCGACTCGTCGCGGACCGGGATCATGGGCGGGTCCTACGGCGGGTTCATGACGAGCTGGGTCGCCGCGAAGCACCCGGACCGGTTCCGCGCGGCGTGGAGCGAGCGCGCGGTGAACGCCTGGGACTCCTTCGCGGGCAGCTCCGACATCGGCTACTACTTCGCCGAGGGCTACGTCGGCGCGGACCCCGGCGAGCAGCGGCGCCGCAGCCCGCTCAGCTACGCCGCGGACGTGCGGATCCCGTTCGCTGTCGTGCATTCCGAGCAGGACTGGCGGTGCCCGCTGGAGCAGGCGCAGCGGCAGTTCGTGGCGCTGCGCCAGGCCGGTGTCGAGACGGAGTTCCTGCTGTTCCCCGGCGAGGGGCACGAGCTGACCCGCTCGGGCAAGCCGCGGCACCGGGTGCAGCGGTTCGAGGCGGTGCTGGCCTGGTGGGCCCGGCACCTCAGCTGAGCAGCGTGTAGTTCAGCTCCTCGCACACCCGGCCGAGCGGCACGTCGAGCCCCGGATGGTCCAGCGGAAGCAGGACGTCCGGGGCGATCGGCAGCGCCGCGCCCGCGGGCGGGTCCCACAGGCACACCGCGGGCTTGCCCGCGTCCATCGACGAGCGATACCAGAGCCCGTCGAGGTCCGGCATCGCGCCGCGGATCGCCCGCGCCCACGCCTGGGTGATCTTCTTCGGGCCGCTCGAGATCTCCTGCGACGCGCCGACCCGCGTCGGCCACAGCCCGGTGAGGTCGAGCAGCCGCAGCACCCGCGTCGGGCGCACCACAACCAGCCGCGGCCCGCGCGTCGTGCGGTCCACCGTCGAGGTCGTCTGGAACACCTCGGCGACGCTCGTGCGCACGGTCAGGCCGAAATACAGCACGCCGTTGCCCGGGTCGGTGACCGGGCGGCCGCCGCGGCCGGGCGTCTGCTGGTCGAACCGGCCGTGCGGGAGCGGGCCGGTGTAGCGGAAGGTGTTCCACTGCTGCGGATGGTTGCCGTGCGCGGTGAAAATGCGGACCAGCCGGGTCTCGGGCTGCACCGAAACCACGTCGTGGTCGCGGTCCAGCCCCTTGACCAGGGCAGACCGCGCCGGAGGCGAGGGGAGCCGGGCCATGCGGAGGAGGTCGTCCGTCCTGTGTCGGGGCGGGGGCGGGCCTGCGCCGCGGCGGGCGCGGCGGTGCGCAGGCGGGAAGGTCAGCGGGTCAGAACGGCGAGCCGAGGGTGGCGACCAGCCGGGCCACCTGCTCGGGGTCGCCGCCGGCGAGCAGCCACTGCCGCGGCGTGGCCGGCCGGTCGCTGATCACCAGGTCGGACTGCGGGGTGTTCATGAACGCGGCGACGACCAGCGCGGGCTGGTCCTCGGGCACCGCGCGCAGCACGGTTTCCAGCCCGGGCAGCACGCCCGCGCCGTTGAACTGCCACGCGGGCAGCCGCCAGCCCTGGTCCTTCCAGCCGGTGAGCCTGCCTTCCTTGAGCCGGTGCCGGATCCGGCTGTCGTCGACGTTCAGCATTTCGGCGGCCTGGCCGACCGACAGCGCGGAATCGGCGAGCACGGCGTGCGCGGCGACGGTGCGCGCGCGGAAGTCCGGTTCGCTCTCGTCGCGCGGGCTCAGGTCGAGCCCCGCGTCGGCGAGCGCGGCCTGCTGGTCGGGGGAGAAATAGTGCGAGGGATCGGGGTTGGGCGGCGACAGCCTGCGGGCCGCGTCCTCCACGAGCGTGAGAAACTCGTTCGCGTCGGCCTTGAGGCCGGCTCTGGCGAGAACGTTCTCCAGGGCTATCGACATACGCTCAGCCTAGCGCGTGTGTGCGGGTTCGTGCGGTTTCTCGCCTTGTTGTGGGTGAATTCACCAAAGATCGACACGTATCGCACAGAAGTAAACACTGCGCGTAGGCGAGTTCGGGACAGTCTGCCCCGCTCCGGGTGCCTTGTCCAGGCTTTCGAGTGCTTGACACTCCCGGGCCGCCGATTTACGTTGCGAACGAGTAATCGGTTTCCCGCCCTCGGGTGCGGCCCGTGCTCCGCCGTCCGCGGCGGAAGCTGGGGGGACAGGGGGTGGGGCGTGCCTGGCGGCTCGGCGGATCTCCGCCGGGCCGCCAGGCACGTCGTTTCCCCCCGGATTTCGCCGCTCGCCCGGAGGGGTCCGCCGGATTTCGCCGCGCCCTCCGGTTTCGCCGAAGCGGCCGGGTTCAGCGGTGCGAGCTCCGCCGGTCGATCAGCTGCGCGTCCAGGGTGGTGGTGACCGGTTCGCGGGTGCTGTCGCCGATGCGGGCCAGCAGCAGCTGCGCGGCGACCCGGCCGATCTCGTACGCCGGCTGGGCCACGACGGTCAGCGGCGGGTCGATCAAGGTCGTCCAGGGCGCGTCGTCGAACGAGACGATGCCGATGTCGCGCCCGGCCCGCAGGTTCCGCTCCGCCAGCGCCTCCAGCACCCCGATCGCCATCGTGCTGTTGGCGACCAGCAGCGCGTCCGGCGGTTCCGGCTGGTCCAGCAGGTCCCCGGCGGCGCGCCGGGCGCCTTCCGCGCGGTACTCGGCGCGGCGGAAGACCGCGTTCTCCTCGCCGACCGCGTCGAGGTAGCCCGACAGCCGGTCGTCGGCGGTGCGCACGCCGGACGGCCCGGTCAGGCACGCGACCCGCCGGTAGCCGTTCGCGACGAGGTGCCGGGCCGCCTGCCGGGCGGCGCGGCGGGTGTCGACGAGCACCTGGTCGCCGTCGGTGCCGGGCAGCGGCCGGTCGACCGCGACCACCGGGATGCCGAGCCGGCGCAGCCGCGTGACGTTCGTGGCCGGGCCGGTGGGGGACAGCAGCACGCCCGCGACGCGTTCCTGCAGCGCGACGTCGAGATAACGGCGTTCCTTGTCCTCGTTCTCGTCGGAATTGCAGAGCACGACCGAATAGCCGGACACCTGCGCGAGGTCCTCGACCCCGCGCGCGATCGAGGTGAAGAACGGGTTCTCGACGTCGGAGATGATCAGCGCGAGCACCGCGGTCTCCTGGCGGCGCAGGTTCCGGGCCAGTCCGTTCGGGTGATAGCCGAGCTCCTCGGCGGCCTCGAGCACCCGGGCGGCCAGCTCGGGATCCACTGTGGACTTGCCGTTCAGGGTCCGCGACACCGTGGCGGTCGAGACGCCTGCCCTGGCGGCGACGTCGCTGATCGTGGCCACCGAGCCTCCTCGTCCTGGCTTCCTTGACACCCCGGAGACCGCAGAATACCGTCCCGGTAATCGTTTACCGTCCGATTGTCGGGGGAGCTGCGATGCAACCGGGCCCGTTGCTCGGCATCGACATCGGCACGTCCAGTTCGAAAGGCGTCCTCGTGGGTGCGGACGGCACTGTACTGGCGCGCGCCGCCCGCCCGCACAGCACCTCCCGCCCGCGCCCGGGCTGGTTCGAGCACGACGCCGAAACGGTGTGGTGGGCCGCGTTCTCCGAGCTGGTGCGCGAATTGCTGGCCGGCGGGCGGGAACCGGCCGGGCTCGCGGTGAGCGGCATCGGCCCGGTGCTGCTGCCCGCCGACGGCGACGGCCGCCCGCTGCGCCCGGCGATCCTGTACGGCGTCGACACCCGGGCCGGCGCGGAAATCGCCGAGCTGACCGCCGAACTCGGCGAAGAGTCCATTGTGGAGCGCTGCGGCAGCGCGCTGTCGAGCCAGGCGGTCGGCCCGAAGTGGCGGTGGCTGTACCGGCACGAGCCGGACGTCGCCGCCCGGGCCCGGCAGTTCCTGATGGCGAGTTCGTACCTCGTGCGGCGGCTGACCGGCGAATACGTGCTCGACCACCATTCGGCCAGCCAGTGCGACCCGATGTACGACCTGCGCGCGGGCGGCTGGGCGGAGGACTGGTCCGCGCTCGTCGCGCCCGGGATCGACCTGCCGCGGCTCGCCTGGCCGACCGAGGTCGCCGGCACGGTCACCGCGCGGGCCGCCGCCGAGACCGGATTGCCGGCCGGGCTGCCGGTCACCTGCGGCACGATCGACGCGTGGGCCGAGGCGGCCAGCGCGGGCGTGCGCGAGCCCGGCGACACGATGGTCATGTACGGCACCACGATGTTCCTCGTCCAGGCGGTCGCCGAGGCCCGTCCGGTGGCCGGATTGTGGGCCACGCGCGGGGTTTCGCCGGGCAGCTACTCGCTGGCCGCGGGAATGGCGACGTCCGGCGCGATCACCGACTGGCTGCGGGAACTCTTCGACGGGGATTTCGCCGAACTGGTCGCCTCGGCCGGCCGGGTCCCGGCCGGAAGCCGCGGGTTGGTGATGCTGCCGTACTTCGCCGGCGAGCGGACTCCGGTGCCGGACCCGGCGGCGCGCGGGGTGATCGCCGGGCTGACCACCTCGCACGGCCGGGCCGAGCTGTACCGCGCGGCCTTGGAAGGGACGGCGTACGGCGTGCGGCACAACCTCTCCGCGATGGGCGGCCCCGCGCGCCGCTTGGTGGCGGTCGGCGGCGGCACGCAAGGGCGGGTGTGGACGGAGATCGTGAGCGACGTGACCCGGACTCCGCAGCATCTCCCGACGGAAACAGTCGGCGCGTGTTTCGGGGACGCGTATTTGGCGGCGGTGGCGATCGGGCTGGAGCCGGACATCGAGGCGTGGAACCCGGTCGCCGAGGTAATCGAGCCGGATCCGGTGCGCGCGGATCTCTACGACGAGTTCTATGCGCACTATCGCGCGTTGTATCCGGCGACCGTCGAGACGGCGCATTTCCTTGCGCGGCACCAGGACTCGGCGGCCGAGTGAGTCACTTGCCGAAGCAGACGCGCGGGGTGAGGCCGGTGAGCGCCCGGCAGTCGCGCGTGAGGTGCGGCTGATCCGCGTACCCGGCGGCGACGGCCAGGTCGGCGAGCGTCGTGGCGGCGGGGGCCAGCGCGATGGCCCGTTGGAGGCGGAGGACGCGCCGGTAGGTGGCCGGGCCGTAGCCGACCGCGAGGGTGAAGAGCCGGCGCGCCTGTCGCTCGCTCCGACCTGCTTTCGAGGGGCCGACAGGACGCCACGCGGACGGCTGGCCGACGTGGCGGACAGCTCGCGTGCCCGGGCGCGGCTCGGCCGTTCCTCGGCCGCGGCCCGGAATTCCGGCACTCCCCGCGGCTTCCGCGGCGAGCTGGGCCAGCATCCGCTCCACCACCGGATCCACCGCGGCTGCCCGCTCCGCCGCGACCCCGGCCATCGCGTCGGCGAGGTCTCGGCCGCTCAGGATCTCGTCGGCGAGCGTCGCGCCGCGGCGGTTCCAGAGGTCCGCCAGCGAGACCCGGCTGTCGCGCAGCTCGTCCGCGCCCACGCCGAGCATCGCGGCGGCCGCGCCCGGACGGAAGCGCAGGCCGCGCAGCCGGGCGCCGGGCGGGAACGCCGACATCCACGCCGTCGTGTCCGGTCCGGCCACGAAGACCTGACCGGCGCCGGCGACGAGGTCGACGCAGCCGTCCGGGACGATCCGCTTCGGGCCGGGCTCCGCCGACTCCCAGCGGCACCGCACGAGGCGGCGCAGCGAGCGCGGCGGCGGGCTTTCGGAGTACACCCCGCGATCATGCCTCGCGGGTACGACAGAATGCGTGCATGACCCCGATCGATGCTCTGGCCTGGGTCCACGTGCGGGACCGGCGGCTGCTGTCCGTGCGCACCAACGGCAAGGAAAAGTTCTATCTCCCCGGCGGCAAACGCGAACCCGGCGAAGGCGACGTCGAGGGGTTGTGCCGGGAAATCCGCGAGGAACTCGGCGTCGCGCTCGACCCGCTCAGCTTCCGGTTCTTCGCGCTGCTCGACGAGAAGGCCGACGGATTCGCCGACGGCCGCCGCGTCCGGATGACCTGCTACACCGCCGACCACACCGGCGAACCGGAGCCGTCGGCCGAGATCGCCGAGGCCGCCTGGCTGCGCGCCGCGGACGCCGCCGCCTGCCCGCCCGCCGGACAGCGCGTGCTGCGGATGCTGGCCGAGGCCGGACTGGTCGACTGATCACCCTGCGTCAACCGGGGGACGCGCGAGCGTTATCGGCATCGTGCGTGGTGGCCGTGGTCGGGAGTGCACGGCTCCTACCCCCATCAGGGTGAATAGAAGCCAGTTTTCCCGGGTTGGCTAACGCCGTGTAACGGTCTGGCGAAGAACCAGACGTCGCACTCGCGGGAAGTGCGCTCGAGAAGAGAAGACCTCTCCATGGGTGTTCCTGGCGCGACCCGGCCCACGGCGGCCCGGGGGGAATCGGGCAGGCTGCGGCCGCTCGGAAGCGCGGTGGTCGTGGCCGGCGTCATCGCCGTCGCGGTCACCGTCGCGTGGTACGTCATGCCGAAAGCGACCCCGGACCGGCCCGCCCCGGCCGCGTCGGTGCCTTCGGCGACCGTCGAACCGGTCACCGTACGCGAAGTGACCCGGACGGTCGTCTACGAACTGGCCGGCGAGGACGTCGCGCACAACCTGACCTACGTCGCGGCCGGCGGCGACCTCGAACAACAGGCCGAGGTACGGCTGCCCTGGTCGGTGACGGTGCAGCGGAAGGCTCCCGCCGAGCAGCCGGTGTTCAGCAGCCTGGTCGCGCAGAGCACCGGGGCGCTGCTGTGCCGGATCCGGGTGGACGGGCACGTGGTCGCCGAGAAATCGGTGGCGGGGGAGGGACGGCAGCTCAGCTGCAGCGCCTGACCCGCGGACAGTCCGCAGCTGTCCGGTCCGGGGCCGCGCGATGCCGCGTTCCGTGAAGGGCTCCTTGCCGGAATCAGATTCCCGCAAGGAGCCCTTCACGGACTTCCGCGGGAGCGAAGCGGCCCCGCATCCCGGCCTGCGGCAGGATCATCACCGTGAACGGTGCGATCGGATTCGGGCCCGCGCTGATCGCCGTGCTCGTGGTGCTGGCCCTCGCGGGCGCGGCCGTCGTCCGGTTCGGGCAGCTCGGGCAGGGGCGGGCGGTGCTCGTCGCGGCCGTCCGGGCCGTCGCGCAGCTCGCGCTCGTTTCCCTGGTCATCACGGTCATCCTGCGTTCGGACTGGCTGACCGCGCTGTTCGTGCTCCTCATGTTCTCCATCGCCGCCGCGACGTCCGCGAGCCGGATCGGGGTGCCGCGGCGGATCGGGTGGGTCGCGCTGCCGCTGGCGGCCGGCGTCCTGCCGGTGCTGGGGCTGGTGCTCGGCTCCGGCGTCGTCCCGGCGAAGCCGATCTCGATCGTGCCGGTCGCGGGGATCGTGATCGGCGGTTCGATGACGGCGACCTCGCAGGCGGCGCGCCGTGCGCTCGACGAGCTCAAGCAACGCCACGGCGAGTACGAAGCCGCGCTCGCGCTGGGTTTTCTGCCGCGGCAGGCCGCGTTGGAGATCTGCCGTCCGTCGGCGGGGCACGCGCTGATCCCGGCGCTCGACCAGACCCGCACTGTCGGCCTGGTGACGCTGCCGGGCGCGTACGTCGGTGTCCTGCTGGGCGGGGCGAGCCCGCTGCAAGCCGGCACGACCCAGGTGCTGGTGCTGATCGGGCTGCTGGCCGCGGAGGCGGTCGCGGTGCTGGTGACGGTGGAACTCGTCGCGACGGGGTGCCTCCGCCGCGACGAGCCGGCTCAGCCGAGCGGCGCGGCCAGGTGAGACCGGTCGTTGAAGCCGCGGATCAGCCAGTTGTCGCCGTGCACCACCAGGTGCGAGATGGATCCGTTGTCCGCGCCCAGGAACGCGAACCGTTCCAGGGAGCGGCTCGCCTGGGCGAACGCCTCGCCGATCACGCCGCCGTGGGTGAACACCGCGACGCGCTGGTCCGGGTGCGCGGCGGCGATGCGCGTGAGCGCGGCCCGGATCCGGCGGCCGAACGCTTCGTCGGATTCCGCGCCGGGAAGGACGTCCCAGCGCTGCTCCTCCCACAGCTTCCGCGCCAGCGGATGTCCCTCCGCGGTGTTCTTGCGGAACAGCCCGTTTTCCCATTCGCCGAGGTAGATCTCGCGCAGCTCCGGCTCGACGGCCGGGGTGAGGCCCAGCTTTTCCGCCAGCGGCGCCGCGGTCTGGGCGGTGCGCCGCAATGTGGTCACGTACAGCGCGTCGATGCGTTCCGAGGCCAGCCGTTCGCCCACGCGCACGGCGTGGTCGCGGCCTTCCGGCGCGAGGTCCGGGTCGGCCTGGCCGTCGACGAGATCGAACGGCTCGCTGAGCCGTTGCGGCATCGATTCCCCGTGGCGCACCAGGAAGATCTCGGTGGCTCCCGCGGGCGGGCTGAAGCGGTGCTGGCGGTACTCGACTTCCTGTTCGGGCGTGCTCATGCCCCCGACCCTAACCGGTCGGCTCAACCGAGCTGCTTGTCCACGAAGCACCATCGCCACGTCTCGCCCGGCTCGAAGCTGCGCATCACCGGGTGCAGGGTTTCGTGGAAGTGCTGCGAGGCGTGTTTGCCCGGCGAGGAATCACAGCAGGCGACGTGCCCGCACTTGAGGCACATCCGCAGATGCACCCAGGTCAGCCCGGCCTCGAGGCATTCGGCGCAGGAATCCCGCGAGCTGGGCTCCTTGTCCGGCCAGTCGTGTTTCAGGTGCTTGCACGACCCGGCCGTGGCGGCGGGCGTGCTGAGTTCGCGTTCGGCCACCGGGGGTTCCTCCTCTTCGCGGTCGAGCATGGATTCTTCGATGTCGAGCCGGGCCAGCACGCGGCGCAGCACCGCGTCGTCCGCGGTGCCTCGGTCGCGGGCCTTCAGGAACACTTGGCGTTCGGCTTCGAGCAGCTGGACGCGCAGCCGACGGTAGGCGTCGCTCGGGGTTTCGGCGAGCGTGCTCTGCCGGCCGAGCTGTTCCCACGCGGCGTCGGACCGGCCTTGCAACCGGTCGCGCAGCCGCTCGATCACCTCGGGCGGGTCTTCCGGGCGGCGCAGTTCGTCCAGCTTCGCGAGCGCGGCGCGAGTCATGTCGTGCAGCACGGCGGCTTCCTGCAGCGCGTCCTCCGCCGGGTCCGGACGCGGCAGCCGCAACCGGCGGATCAGCGGCGGCAGGGTCATGCCCTGCACCACAAGCGTCCCGGCCACCACTACGAACGCGGCCAGCACCAGCACCGCGCGCTGCGGGGTGTCCGCGGGCAGCACGAACGCGGCGGCGAGCGTGACGACGCCGCGCATCCCGGCCCACGCGATCACCGCCGAATACCGCCACGGCCACACCTTCCCGCGTTCCACGCCCAAGGTGTCCAGGAGGCGTTTCACCACGCCGATTCCGACCATCCACAGCATCCGGGCGAGGATGGTCGCGGCGAGCACCGCCGCGCAGATCCCGGCGAGCTGCCCCAGCGACAGCCCGCTCTTGCCGACCTCGTGCAGGATTCCCCGCACCTGCAGGCCGATCAGCAGGAAGACCATGTTCTCCAGCAGGAACTGGACAGTCTCCCAGTTCAGCCTGCTCGCCAGCCGCGACGGCCCGGACTGGATCCGCGGCGTCTGGTGCCCCTGGATGAGCCCGGTGACGACGACCGCGAGCACCCCGGATCCGTGCGCCGCTTCCGCGAGCAAGTACGCCGCGAAGGGGACCGCGAACGACAGCGCGGTGTCGGTGAGCGTGTCTTCCAGCTTCGCGCGCACGTACGTCACGATCAGCCCGACGACGAAGCCCACGACGATCCCGCCGACGGCCGCGAGCAGGAAGTCGAGACCGACCTGCCAGAGGCTGACCGCGCCCGCGATCGCCGCGATCGCGGTCCGCAGCGCGACGAGCGCGGCGGCGTCGTTGAACAGGCTTTCGCCCTCCAGCAGCCGGACGAGCTTGCGCGGCATCCCGACCCGTCGCGCGACCACGCTGGCCGCCACCGCGTCCGGCGGCGCGACGACCGCGCCCAGCGCGATCCCGGCGGCCAGCGGCAGTCCCGGCACGACCAGCCACGCGACCAGCCCGACGCCGAACGCGGTGAACACCACGAGCCCGACCGACAGCAGCGCGATCGGCCCGCGCAGCTTGCGGAACGCGACCAGCGAAGTCTGGATCGACGCCGAGTACAGCAGCGGCGGCAGCAGTCCGATGAGGACGATCTCCGGGTCCAGTTCGTACTGCGGCACCCCGGGGATGAACGACACCCCGACGCCGACCGCGACCAGGCACAGCGGCGCCGACCAGTCCATCCGGCGCGCGACGACGGTCACCAGGAGGACCGTCAGGACCAGCGCCACCAATTCCGCTGCGATTTCCACCGCACAATCATCGCCCGCGGCCTCGGAACGCGCGCACGGACCGGCGTTAGGCTGCGGCCGTGACGACAGTGGAGACGCGGGCCGGTGCCGTCCGCGGCGAGGTGCGGGACGGAGTCGGCGTTTTCCTGGGGGTGCCGTTCGCGGAGCCGCCGGTGGGGGAGCTGCGCTTCCGTCCGCCGATGCCGGTGGCGTCCTGGACCGGAGTGCGCGACGCGACGGAGTTCGCGGGCAAGGCCCCGCAGCCCGACGTGACCGGGAAACGCTTCGTCGGCGACGAGGACTGCCTGTACGTCAATGTGTACGCACCCGAAGCGCCCGGTTCATACCCGGTGCTGGTGTGGATCCACGGCGGAGGCGGGGTGCTGGGCTCGCCGCACCAGTTCGACGCGTCCGCGTACGCCCGCCACGGCGTGGTCGTCGTGACCGTCGGGTACCGGCTCGGGGTACTGGGCCTGCTCCGGCTGCCCGGCGTTTCGGACGGGAATCTCTCGCTGCACGACCAGGTGCTGGCGCTGGAATGGGTTCGCGACAACGTGGCCGCATTCGGCGGCGACCCGAAGCGCGTCACGCTCGCCGGGCAGTCCAACGGCGGCCGCACTGTGGGGACGTTGCTGGCGGTTCCGGCGGCACGCGGGCTGTTCAGCCAGGCGATCGTGCAGAGCGGCACTGGCGTCGGGTCCGTCGTGCACACCCCGGACGAGGCGGAAGCGGTCGGCGAAGCGGTGCTGGCCGAGCTAGGCGGCGCGGACCTGTCCACGTTGCCGGTCACCGAGATTTTGACCGCGCAGCAACGGGTCACGGCCCAGCTCGGCACGCTCGTGCCGTACCGGGTGGTGGTCGACGGAGATCTCCTGCCGCGGCGGCCCGGCGAAGCGGTGGCGGACGGGGCGGCGCGAGAGGTCCGGATCCTCACCGGCACCACGGCCGACGAGCAGGATCTGTTCTCCTGGCTGCAAACCGGCGGAGCGAAACTGCTCGGTGCCGGCTCGACGATGCTCGAGCCCGACGTGCTCGCCCGGATGACCGAGGCGTACCGGGAGCTGCTGCCGGACTGGCCGGAAGACCAGCTGGTGAACCGCGTCCGCACGGCGGGGGACTGGTGGCTGCCGTCCATCCGGCTCGCGGAATCCCAGCACGCGGCGGGCGGCACGGCGTGGATGTACCGGCTGGACTGGCGGATCGCGCCGCGCGGGAAGGGGCTCGGCGCGGCGCACGGGGTGGACCTGCCGTTCGTGTTCGACGACGTCGGCAACCCCAACTGGCGCTTCCTGTTCGCCATCGCCCGCCCCGATCCGGAGCGGCTGCGGGCGATGGCGAAGGAGATGTTCACGACCTGGGTCCGGTTCGTGGCGACCGGTGACCCGGGGTGGGCGGAGTATGCACCGCAGGACCGCGTGACCCGGCTGTTCGACGACGTCAGCGAGACGGTGTCGGATCCGGACGGGGAGCAGCGGCGGTTGTGGGACTCGTGAGCGGCAATTCCGGTTAGAACCGGAATTGCCGCTCACGACGTGCTCAGCCGCGGACGGTCTGCGTGCCGGTGTTCCAGCCCGCGACCCGCACCGAGGGAGCCGAACCGTGCAGGTCGGCCGTGCGGTAGGTGGCGGTGAGCGTCACCGATTCGCCCGGCCACAGGCTGACCTGGTTGTCCGACCAGGTCACCGGGAGGACCGGCGCGCCCGCGCTGTCGACCACGTGCGTGTCCACCATGAAGGCCGGGGTCTTGCCCGACGAGGTGTTGGTGAGCTTCACCGTGGTGACCGTGGTGCCGTCCGGACCCGGTGCCGAGGTCGCCGTGGTGGTCACCTTCGCCGCGCCCAGTTTCGAGAGGCCGGACAGGTCCGCGTACGACGACGTCGGCGTGTAGTACCAGTCCGACTTGCTCCAGTCGAGCTTGTCGTCCTTGGTGGACAGCCAGTACACGTTCCGGCTGACCTCCTTGCCCGCCGAGTCGGTGAGCACCAGCTTCGCCAGGTACGTGGAGGAGAGCCCGCTGACCGAACCGATGTCGAGCGCCTTCGCGTGCGCGCCGCCGCCGTTGACCGAGAGGTCCTTCTTGGTCTGCGAGAACTTCTTCGTGCCGTCGGTGTTGAACAGCTCGACGGTGGCGGTCAGTCCGGACGCCTTCTTCGTGGTGGAGTTGACCACCTCAGCCGACTTCGTGTCGTAGGAGTACTGGATGTGCAGCGGCTCGTTCGCCTTCTTGGCCCCGAAGTAGGAGCCGTTCTGGTCGAGGTAGGCGTCGAACAGCTGCCAGTGCAGCGACGTCCAGCCGCTGTTGAGCATCCAGTAGACGAGCCCGGTCGACGGGTCCTTCGCGTCGGTGAAGTTGCGGGAGTGCGATTCGAACTCCGCTCGGACGTTCTCGTACTGCGCCAGCTGCGCCTTGCGGACGAAATCGTCCAGGCTCGTCGGCTTCCCGTAGCGGCCGGCCAGCGCGTCGCCGAAGATCTTCAGGTTCGCGAAGGTCTCCGACTCCGAGCGGTGGTACTGCGGCGCGGCCGGGTTCTTCCAGAGCGTTTCCAGCTCGGCGGGCGTCATCATCCGCTTGAGCGTGTCCATCGTCGGCAGGTCCGGCCCGGCGCTGGTCTCGGAGTTGAAGTTCCACGCGCCGCCCGCGTCCTTGTGCGCCTTGTCGTACCAGTAGTTCGGCGGGACGTAGTCGTACGGGCCGTTCATCTTCATCCCGGACGGGCCGAGCTTCGGCGACGCCTTGGCCGAAGCCGCGGAGATCACCGGCGCGGGCCAGTCCGCCGCGGACAGCGCGTCGAGGTAGCCCTTTTCGATCCGCGCGTCCGGCGCGAAGTCGCTGCCGATGTGGAACGACAGCACGCTCGGGTGGTCGCGCAGCCGCTCGGCTTCGGCGGTCATCGACGCCTTGGCGACCGGGTAGTCGGCCTCGGTCCACGGCTCGCCCTTCTCGTCGCCGTTGACCTGGCCTTCCCACTTGTCGCAGCATTCCCAGCCGGGCATGGTCAGCACGCCCATCCGGTCCGCGAGGTCGAAGAACGCGTCGGGTTCGATGTGGCCCTCGAGCCGCACCGTGTTGAGGCCGAGGTTCTTGACGTAGGCGAGCTTGTCCGCCGCCCGGCCGGCGTCCCAGCGCAGCAGCAGGTCGGGCGACCAGCCGCCGCCCTTGATCATCAGCGGCTTCCCGTTGACGACGTACTGCCGCCCGCCGCTGGGGTTGAGCGGTGCCTTGACGTCGCGGATGCCGAAGCTGGAGCGGCTCGCGTCGGAGGCGGTGCCGCCGACGGTCGCGGTCAGGTCCAGCTGCTGCATCGGCTGGCCGCCCATCCCGGCGGGCCACCACACCCGCGGCTGGTCGATGCCGACCACCGGGAAGGTGACCGTCTTCTTTTCGTGCGCGGCAAGGGAAACGTCCTGGCTGACCGGCCGTCCCGCGACAGTGCCGGACACCGTGGCGCGGACCGGCGCGTCGGAGTCGTTGCGCACGTCGGCCTTCGCGGTGAGGTCGGCGTGGTCGAGGGTGGGCACGTTCAGCTTCGTGACGACGTGCGCGCCGCGCAGCGCGACCGGGCCGCTGTGCCGGACGACGACCTCGCGCGCGAGCCCCATGTTCTGGTCCGGCGGGGTCTGCGCCCAGTCGATCCAGCCCATCGACAGGTCGTTGTTCGGGTCGTTCGGGTAGACCTTGAACGCGACGCTGTTGACGCCCTCGTGGACCTGCTTGGTCACGTCGAGGTCGTGCCGGGTGTAGGGGCCGTCGACCTCGTCCTTGGTCGCCACGCGGGTGCCGTTGACCCAGACGTCGGCCTTGGACAGCACGCCGCTGACGTCGAGGTAGGTGCGCTGCGAGGGGTCGGCGACCTTGATGTCGGCGCGGTACCACCACGGCACCTTGAAGTCCGCGGCGGGCACGTTCTTCATGTTCGTGGAGTAGAACGGATCGGAATAACGGCCGTTGGCGAGCAGCCCGGCGTAGACCGTGGACTGCGAGCCGACCGGGTACCAGCCCTTCGCGTCGAAGCCCGGCTTCGACACCGAGGCGTCGTCGGGCACCTTGGCCGACGACTGGATCAGGTAACCGGGGATCGCGGCCTGGCCGGGCTCCGGCCCCGCCGAAGCCGCCCCGGCGACGCCGGGGACCAGTGCTGCGGTCAGGGCGGCGACTGCTAGCAGCCGTCCGGGCATTCTTGGCCGGCGTGGGGTCACGAGCGGTCCTCCTCGGGCTCCTGGCGGCGGCAATTGTTAGTAAAGTTCCTTAACGATTGCCGGTGATCGTAGCCGCCCGGAGCGTCCGGGAACAGACCTCGGCGGGGTCTTTTCGCCCGATTTTCGCCCGCGGTTCCGGCTAGCGCGCGTCGACGTAGTACCAGCGCCCGCCCTCGCGGACGAACCGGCTGTTCTCGTGCTGCGAGTCGTCGCGGCCCTGGCAGCGGTAGTGCGCGCGGAACTCGACCGTGCCCTCGTTCTGCAGCAGCGAGCCGCCGGTCCGGCCGAGGATCTCCAGCCGCGTCCATTCCTGGGCGGGATCGAGCCGCAGCCGCTTCGGCCGGGTGCTCGGATGCCACGTGTCGAGCAGGTATTCGGGCTCTCCGACGGCGAACGCGCAGTACCGCGACCGCATCAGCCGCTCGGCTGTCGGGGCGTGCTGGTCGCCGCGGTGGAACCGGCCGCAGCAGTCGGCGTAGGGCTCGGGGAGCCCGCACGGGCAGGGGTTCGTCACGCTGATGATTCTGTCTCCAGCGCGAAAGCCTGCCGCGCCCAGGCGGTGATCTGCTTGGCGTCGACGTCCTCGGCGCTGCGCAGCTTCACGTGGGCCATCTCGCGGGCGCTGGGTTCGAGGCCGCCATCGTCGAGCAGCTGACCGCGCCAGAACGCGAGGGTCACGTAGGAGCTGTACGCCTTCGCCAGGCAGACCGGGTTCTTGTCTGCCTTCCAGGTGGGCGCGCCGTGGTAGAGCGCGGCCGGTGCGGGCATCGCGTCGTCCAGCACGGGCAGCAGGGCGGCGTAGACCTTGCTAAGCGCTTCAGGCTGCGCGGCGACGTACTCGGCGACGGTCGTGAACTTCGGCATGGCGTTGTCCTCTCGGCTTCTGGTGCTGTCGAGCCTGCCTTCCGATTGATCTTATTGTCAAGAATAATTTTTTTGTCGGTTGGCCTTGGCTCAGCGGCAAGGCCTGGTCAGTGCGGCGATTCGGGTGCGGCTCAGCCGCGCGCCCGGCGCACCCCGGCCGCGGCGGCTTCCTGCGAGCCCTTGACGGCGAGCTTGTCCGCGCGTTCGTTCTCCGGAAGCCCGGCGTGGCCTTTGACCCACAGCCACTCGACCTCGTGCTGCCGGCAGGCAGTGTCGAGGCGCTGCCAAAGGTCGGCGTTCTTGACCGGCTGCTTCGCCTGCGTCTGCCAGCCGTTCTTCTTCCAGCGAGGCATCCACTGGAGGATTCCGTTGCGGACGTACGTGCTGTCGGTGTAGATCCGCACCACGGACGTGCGCGTGAGGCTTTCCAGGGCGCGGATCGGAGCCATCAGCTCCATGCGGTTGTTGGTGGTGACGGTGTCCTCGGCTCCGTACAGCTCGCGCTCGTGCTTGCCGTAGCGCAGGAGCGCGCCCCAGCCGCCCGGTCCGGGGTTGCCGCTGCACGCGCCGTCGGTGTAGATCTCCACCGCTTGTTCCGTCTGCTCCGCCACCCGGGCGACCCTACCGTTCCCACGTGCTGGGAGCCGGAATGCCATGCCGGGGACGGTGTTGTGCCCTGCACACGGACGGAAGGGGCCCGGACATGGCAGTGGAGTTCGCGCAAGCGTGGCAGGACTGGAAGGCGGAGCGGGAGAAGACACTGGCCGATCCGTACGGCTGGCTCGCGCTGGTGTCGCTCGACTGGCTCGAGGATTCGCCGCGGACCTATCCCGGCTTGCCCGGCCGATGGTGGCAGGACGCCGAAGCCGCCTACGTCGATCCCGACGGCGGCGAGTTGCGGCACGAAGGCGCGTTGCTGACCGATGTCCACCGCTTCGAGCTGGTGAACAGCGGCGCGGGCACCCGCGTGACGGCGGGCTCGGTCGAAATCGAAGTCGCGCGCCGGTCCGGGTACCTGATCCGCGTGCACGACCCGAAAGCCCCGGTGCTGCGCGACTTCCACGGCGTCCCCGCATACGACCCGGACCCGGCGTGGGTGCTGACCGGCCGCTTCGAGCCGTTCGACGAACCGCGCCCGACCACGGTGGGTGCGGTGGTGGAGGGGCTGTCGCATGTCTACACCGCGCCTGGGCGAGTGGTCTTCGAACGCGATGGGGCGGAGTACGCGCTCACCGCGTTCAACGGCAAGACCGGCGGGTACAGCATTCTCTTCACGGACACGACGAGCGGCGTGACCACCTACGCCGCCAACCGCTCCCTGCCGGTCGCCGAGGCCGCCGCGGACGGGACCGTGACGCTGGACTTCAACCGGGCGGTGAACCTGCCGTGCGCGTTCACGGACTTCGCGACGTGCCCGTTGCCGCCGGAGGGGAATCACCTGCCGTTCGCGGTGGAAGCGGGGGAGAAGATCCCTTACGAGAGGCAGTGAGGGCTGGCTGAGCGGTCACTTGATCGGCTCAGCGCTGTCCCCGGCCAGGAGCAGCTGCGGCACTTGGGAAAGCGCCCAGCCGGACCCGGCCGGGGCCAGCACCCACACGAGGTCGAACCGGTCGTCCGGCCACTTCTTCGGCGCAGCCGCGCCGAACGCGGCGGCGAGTGCCGGGATTTCCTCGTGCTGCCAGCTGATCAGCGTTGGTTCGGTGCGGCGCGAGACCTCGGCGGCGAGCTGGGCTTCGCTGCCTTTGGCGTAAGTCGTGACGAGGCTTTTGCCTAGCCGTTCGGCCACCGGGGTGGCGGTTTCGCGCGGCCGGGTACCCTCGCCGCCGTCTCCGCCCGCGGCGTAGACGGCCGTCGGACGGGCGAGCCCGTCGCGGAGCGCGCCGGTCGACGGGGCGAACAGTTCGACGAGCGCGCCGGCCCGGGTCCAGCCGCGGACGGTCAGCGAATGCGAGTCGGCGTTGCCGTTCACGTCGATGCCCTGCGGTCCGCCCGAACCGGCGGGCTTCTCGCCGTGCCGGATGATCATCACCCGTGCGCCCGGCGCCGGTGCGGCCGCGGCCCGGGGATCTTGGCTCGCCGCGCAGCCGGCCACGAAGAGCGCCGCGCTGCCCGCCGCGCCGCCGAGCAGCGTCCGCCGTGACCACAAGCGACCTGTCATGCCGTCTCCCGCCTTCGAGTTGACCTTGACGTGTCGTACCGGTTATCGCGCCGCCCGGCGATGCTTCGGGCGCGATGTCGGCCGAATTCCCGTCACGCGGCCGGGGATTTTCCGTATCATCCCGGTGGACCGGGACGAATCGCACGGAAAGCAGGGTGGATGACCGCAGCACACGGGGAGTTGACGCTCCGGCTGGTCCCGGCCGAATTCCTGGCCCCCGGCGCCGCCCCGCCGCCCGAATTCGCGCCCGGGCTGTACGCCGTGGTGACGTTCGAGGTGCCGCATGGCGTGGAAGTGGACGAGGATTACCTGACCCGTTCGATCGACGATTCCCAGGGCACCCCGCTGGAACAGGCGGAACGGAATCTGGCCGCTCTGCCGGTCGAACGGCACGAAATCGTGCACGTCGCCGACGGCGGCGCATTTCATCTGCTGTCCGGGGAATCCGGGTCCATCGCCAGCCAGGTGCTGGTTTTCGACCAGCTGTACCGGAAACTGACCGGAAAAGAAGTTCCGGACGGTGGTTTGGTGTGCGCCATTCCCACGGACCGGCATTTGCTTTTCTTCCCGCAGGAGGAGGGTTCGTACGGCACGCTCACCGGAGTGGCCGAACGTGCGGCCGAACTGTTCGTCGAAGGCCCGCGCGAGCTGTCGCCGCACGTTTACCTGTGGCGCGCCGGGGAAATGACCCAGCTGACCGTTCAGCAGGGCGACGAGATCCGCTTCCGCCCGTCCGCCGACGTAGCCGCCGACGCGACGGAGGGCCCGCTCGCCGACGACCCGTCGGTGCCGCCGGATCCGCACAATTTCGTGTTCGTGACCCGGGTGCTCGGGTCGGCCGCCCTGGACTACGGCGCTCTCCTGCTCTCCGGGATGCGGGAGGGAAAGCAGGACCCCAACGAATACCTGGCGAAGGGCTGGGCGGACATCGGCGCCTACCTGCCGGCCGAGCAGCGCCGTCCGCTGGACCTCCCGCACGGCCGGCTGACGGAACTCCGCGGGCACGAAGTCCTGCTGGTCACCTTCGCCGGCCGAATCGAACCGGCCGAGTCCTATTTCGCGGCGATCGTGCGCCCCGCCGGCTCGCCCGTCTGCCGTTTCTTCACGCTGGCGAACGACGGCAGGTCCACCTCGCGGACGGCCCTGCTGGGGGAGTGGCAGGCGAGCGGATACGTACCTCTGCAGGAGGACGTGTTGGTGGACGAGGACGCGTTCCTGCAAGGGATCGCGGACGTGGTGGCCCCGCCGAAGCGCCGGGGGTTGTTCCGCCGCCGGCGGTGACCGACCAGCCGTCTGTGGACTGCGGCGTTCCCGATCCGGCCCAGGAAAATGAGGTGACGTACGCATCCGGACACCCGTGGCGATGGAACTCGTCGTTTCGCCCAGTCATGCACTGGTATCGGGTGTCCAAATCGGCCACGACCGCGAATCGCTGCCATGACTGCGTGTGACGGTTGTGGCCGAGGTCGTCAGGCGTCGCCGAAGAGGTTCTCCACACGGTCTGGCCTAGGCGGCTTCGTCGCAGCCTGCGGCACCGGCAGGACGCCGACCGCCGCGAGCTGTTCAGTCGTGATCAGGGGCCCAGCGACGATCTCGGACAGGAGCTTGTCCTGTTCCCGAGCAAGGGCGGCGCATCGTCCCACTACGTTAAGGAGGTTGAGCAGTTCGGTCGTCATGGAGGGACTCCATGCGGTGGCAACGATGTCGTTGAGTGGTGACGAGTGAGTGCCGTGCGGACTCTTCTTCCGGTATCCGAACCAATGCTTCACGACAGGCATGCCGGAAACCTCAAATGCCATGACCTCGGGCCGCACGGGCGAGATGAGGCCGTCGCCGACGTGCAGCTCGTGCTTCGCCGCGTCGTACTGAATCCTCTGTGGCATGCGATCCGGAGTGTCCGGAATGTCTATCTTGACAGTTGGCCTGGACGATTTCATACGCGGCGTTTCAGCGGGGCGGCCATCGTCGGGGTCCACGCAGCGTTCACCATACGTGTGCAGCCACACCACCTCTCTTCCCAGTGCTGTAGCGGCGCGCCATAAATCACGATTTCTGGTCACGGGTACACGTATTCCGGGGCGCTTAAGTTCTTCGGAAAAACGCCGGATAAAGCCGTCATGTGCTGTGACGGAGGCTAGGTAAGCCAGCAGATCTTCTGCGGTTACTGAATTTTCCATTTCTCGTGACAGCTCCCGAATAAGGCCGGGGGCAACATTAGGTTCCCTTCCGTGGCGATCCCTAAATAGTGGGATTACGCGGCCGCCGCGACCTGAGTGAGCATGCATGTCCGGAATTAGTGAAGAGAAAATCAGCGCAGGGCCAGCAGTGATAGGGTGGGCATGTTGTTCAACGATGAAGATTTGCTTTTCTGAGTAGGTATACCAGAGTGGAGGCCTTGGCGTGTCGTGCAATCTGCCGTCGGGGATAACCCACTTGCGATCGAATGATCTGTGCAAGATCCGAGTCAGTGGCGGGCACGGTCGATCCTCGGCCCCGATCGGGACGGCCCGGCCTGCCATCCCCGGAGTGGGCAGCTTTTCCGTGGTGACTTTGCTGTCGCGCGTCTCCTTCAACAGCGATGCCTTCTCGTGTGGTGAAGCATCGATCAGGGCGGTCCAACGTTCTTGCAGGGTGCTCGGTTCAGGTGCGTAGACCCACGTGCGGTTGGGTTTGACGCCCGGTGCTGCCCAGGGCAGGAGATCGATGACTGACGGCATTGCCGCCCACGCCTCGGGTTCACCGGGCTCGAACGGGGCATCCCAGTCGTTCGTGCACTGCAGCCAGCGAGCGTCATCGACCGTCAAGCCCTGGAGGGCGTTGATCTTGTCCGCTACTGTTCCCTCAATGGACGTGCGATGCACCCGTGCGGGCACGCTAGGTTCAGGTCCGCTTTTTCTGATGAACACTGCGACACAGATCGGCTGCTGATTCTCTCGGAAGAATCGTGTGCTCACCGGGGGCTGATGCCCCTCCGGTGTAAGGTCGACGATCCATCCTTCATCTGCTGTCCGACGAAGGTACTCACGCATCCCGGCAAAACCCGCGCCTGCTAGAAACCCGGCGGAACACACGAAAGCGACGACGCCCGAGGGGTGTCCAGGATGCGCGTCAAACGCCTTCCACGTCGCCCAACGCCAGAAGTAAACATACTTGTTGGAAAGCACGTACTCGAGACGCCCGTTGTCGGTCTTTCGGAACGCTTTCAGCCCGGGCGCGTCCCTGGTTGCACCCGACCTCTCGATCCACGGAGCAGTGCCGCCGGCTTTGTCGGCGTATGGAGGGTTGCCGATCACGACCATGACCGGTTCTTCGCGCTTCACCCTGTTGGCACCGCGTCGCGACCGCTCGATCGCTTCGTACATCTTCCCCAGTGGCAGTGTCTGTGCATCAGGGTCATCTAGCGTGTCTGCAAGGAATCGTCGCTCGCCGTGCGGCACCTCGGACCTATGCCGCTTCTTCAACAAGCTGTGCAGCCGCAGTTCGGCGACGGCGTATGGAGCAGCCTGGTTTTCGAAGCCGATCAGTCGGCTTGCTAACTCGCGAAGATGTGGGGCTACTGCGCCCGGTCCCTCTTCTTCGGCGATGGTCGCCGCGGCAGTGTTGACGACCTCAGCAAGGAAGCTTCCGGTTCCCATCGCAGGGTCGACCACTATCACGTCGGGCTCGGCGAAGCCGAGCCGACGGCCCAGCTTGCTCCTGAGCACTTCGTCTACGAATCGAGTAGTGAAGGACACCAAGCCTGCCGGAGTGTAGTAGACCCCGCTTTTGCGACGCAGGGCTGGGTCGTAATTTTCTAGGAAATTCTCATAAAGCATCGAATATGATTCATCTGGGAATGCGCTCCAGTCGACAGCGCTGAGCACCCTGATCATGGTTGTGAGCGCGATACTGAGCTCCTCTTCCGGTTGGTCGGTCAGTACTGTGAGTGCTCGTCCCATCAACGAGTGCTTTTTGCCAAGCAAGCGGGCAATCTCGTCGATCGAGCGGCCCTGAAAGCTGACTCCCTCGACTCTGGCCAGCAGCAGCGCGAACGTGATCGTCTGTGCGTACTGGTCGGCAAACTGTTCGTCGGTCAGGTTAGGGAAAAGGGCCTGCCGCCAGTCCGTGGCCAGCGCACTGAAATTCTGCTGGCGAGCTCGACCAGTTCGCTCTCGACTCAGCTCAGTGGCGACGTCGTCGCGGAGTAGGCGGCAGAGCCTCGAGGTGAGACGTACGAGCTCATTGAGCGAGCGTGGCCTCTCGGGTTCCCAAAGCAAGAAATCGGTCATGACTCGAGCGAAAACGCTATCCCGCGCATGCAGTTTCGCGCCGGCGTGGTTGACCCCCGGCGTCAGGTAGGCAACTTCGCCGCGTAGTTTGCCGTACTCGTAGCGCGCGAACTGTTCGCCATCGCTGTAGAGCACGTTCGGAAGCAGTTGAAATTTCTCCCATTGCTGCTTGTCGTGTGTCGAAGGTCTGGGCCACGTTCCGGGTACGCCGTGCCCGGGTTTCTTCAGTTCGACATACCCAATGCGGGCCCCTGCTACGTCGACTGCGTAGTCGGGCCGGAGAGACAAGTCCGGAAGCCTGGTTTCCCCGATTGTCGTGACCGGAAGTCCGAGGCTTTCCGCGATCGAAGCAAACATCTTCTCGAAAGGGCCGCGGAGATGATCTTCCGGGGAGCCCTGGCCGGTCAAAAGTTTTCGCGTTACTGCGCGGCCGAAGTCCGAGATGACCAGTTCAAGCTCCGCCACTCCGTTTGCTTGTGGAGTTCGCCGATCTCGACGCATGTCCGCCTCCTGGCACCCGATACGCCCGCTTACTTCAAGAAACATCGACTGGAACGATGTGTCAGCGGCTTAATGGGTGCGAGCGGAGACTTGCGCAAGCGCGTAGGGTCAACGACCTGCTAACTTGCTTCACTTCTGTACCAGGTCTAGGTCGATTGGTGTCTCACTTTGCAGCCGTTCGAGTGGATATTTGCCGGAAACTCCGTCGCGGACGATCTCAGGTGTCTAGTACTCCAGCTGTAGTTCGTGATCGGGTGCTGGTTGTTGGTGTCGCTGCTGGTAGTGGCT
>NZ_ASXG01000162.1 GCF_000411975.1 Amycolatopsis orientalis DSM 43388 | reverse complement strand
AGATGCCTTGACAAGCACCCCAAGACCGCAGGGAGGCTTCGTATCGGGGTGCAGGGCGGGGGCTGGGTGCCTCGATGAGTTGGGTGCGTCGGTGCTTTTTGGTCCGTGAAGGACTCCTTGCGGGAAGCCGGGTTCGTGAGGGTTCCCCCACGAAACGTCAGGCGCTCGCTTCCAGGAGCCGGTGGTGGTGCTCCAGCAGGGCGCGGAACGAGGCGTGCGCGGTGCTGCCGTACGTGAGGTCGACTTCGACCGTTTGCCAGCTGTCTCCGGTGCGGGCTAGCAGGATGGTTGCGGGCTCGGAGACGATCACCACGGTTCCGTCGGCGCGGAGTTCGCGGGCGGGCAGCAGGCGCGGGAACACCACGTCCGCGGGCAAGCCGTCCGTGATCGACAGGAACTCGCGGTAGTCGGCGGGCAGCCGGAAGCCTAGGCGCTGTTCGGCCGCGGCCAGGTCGGCGGGGCGCGCGGGGGCCGGGGCGTGTTGGCCGCGCAGCCGGAGGATCGCCGCGACCAGGTCCGGCAGGCTTGCTGGGCCGGTCGGATGGCGTTCGCGCAGTGCGGCGATCAGCGCGCCCGCGCATTGGTCCGGCCATTCGGTGCCGAGGCCGAGCGGGTCCGCGCCGGTGACCAGGCGGGCGGCGAGTCGCCGGGTGGCGGCGAGCATTGCCACGTCGGGCTCCGGGTGGTTTTCGACGAGCGCCGCCCACGCGTCTAGGTCGGCGGCGGCCAGTGCTTCGCGCACCGGATCGGGCCGTTGCGGGGCGAGCGCCGAGACTGCCCCGGCGACTGGCGAACCCTCGAAGAGACCGTCCAAATCGGACGCTCGGCGGGCGAGAAGTGCTTGGTGGGCTTGCTCTTCCGCGTCCAGGTCGAGCGGTACGAGTGCGTCTGCCCATTGTGGACGGTCGCCGCGCGCCTCGAAGAGCATCGCCCAGGCGCGGGCGCGCACCGCGTCGTCGGCGAGCACGGATGCCGGGCGTCCGGTCACCGCGTGCCATTGCGTGGCTAGGCGATCCGCGGCACCGGACGCGCCCGCGGTCGCGAGGAGGAGCGCGGCGTGGCCGATCCGGCGGTCGACGGCGGCCTCGTCTGCGGTGAGCACGTCGCGGACGGCGGTCTCGAGGTAGTCGTCGCGCTGCATGAGCGCGAGCGTCCCACACTGCCGCGGACCCGACAGAGGCCCCGCACCGGGCGTGGTGCGGGGCCTCCGGCACAACGTCAGTCCTGGTCGGCGATGTCCGCCAGCACCGCGGCGATGGTGCGGACCGGGACGCCGGTGCCGCCCTTGCCGGTGTAGCCCCACGGGCTGCCGGAGTTGAACGCCGGGCCGGCCACGTCGAGGTGCACCCACGGCAGGTCCGCGGGCACGAACTCGCGCAGGAACACGCCCGCGACGAGCATGCCCGCCCAGCGCTGGCCGGTGACGTTCGCGATGTCCGCGAGCCGCGAGTCGAGGTCGGAGCGCAGTTCGTCGGGCAGCGGCATCGCCCAGCCGCCCTCGCCGGTGGCCTGCATGATGCCCGCGACGCGGTCGCGGAACTCGTCCGAGCCCATCACGCCGGAGATCCGGTTGCCCAGCGCGACCACCTGCGCTCCGGTCAGCGTGGCGGTCTCGATCAGGTAGTCCGGGTTCTCCTCGGCCGCGCGCACGATCGCGTCGGCCAGCACGAGCCGTCCTTCGGCGTCGGTGTTGAGCACCTCGACGGTCTTGCCGCCGTACATGGTGAGCACGTCGCCCGGACGGTAGGAGGTGCCCGAGGGCAGGTTCTCCGCCAGCGGGATGTGCGCGGTGACCTCGAGCGGGTACTTCAGCTTCGCGGCCAGCACGACCGACGCGAGCACGGCGGCCGCGCCCGACATGTCGGAAGTCATGTGGTCCATGTTCGCGGCGGGCTTGAGCGAGATGCCGCCCGAGTCGAACGTGATGCCCTTGCCGACCAGCGCGACCTTCTTGCGCGCCTTCGCCGGCTTCCAGCTGACCCGCAGCAGACGCGGCGGCCGCGACGAACCGCCGCCGACGCCGAGGATGCCGCCGAAGCCCTTGCGCTTGAGGATCTTCTCGTCGAGCACCTCGAAGTCGAGGCCGTTCGCGTCGGCGAGTTTCTTCGCGCGGTCGGCGAAGGACGCCGGGAACAGGTCGTTGGGCGGGGTGTTGATCAGGTCGCGGGCGATGCCCACCGATTCGGCGATGAACCCGGCCGCCTTCAGCGTGGCCTTGTGCTCGCGCGCGGTGCCGTCGGCCGGGCTGACCAGGTCGGCCTTCGCCAGCGGGCCGTCGCCCTTCTCCGAGCGGTACTCGGCGAAGACGTACGCGCCGAGCGCGATGCCCTCGGTGGCGGCGTGCAGGTCGACGGCCGAGAGCGTGACGAACGCCCGCTCGGTGCCGCTCAGCGCGCGGGCCGCGGCACCGGCCGCGCGGCGCACCTGCTCGGGGGTGATCGCCCCGTCCTTCGGCTTGCCGAGGCCGACCGCCAGCACGACGCCCGCGGGCAGCTTGCCCAGCGTCGGCAGCTTCACGATCTCCTCGGCCTTGCCGGTCGCGCCGAGCGTGCCCAGCACCTCGGCGAGCTTGCCGTCGAACGCCGCGTCGGCGACCTCCGCGCCGGCGGCCAGCTCGAGGCCGTCCTCGCCCTGCAAAGTGCCGATCACGACGACGTCGGCGCGGGTCTTGCCCACTGCCGCATCCGTGTTCTCGGTGAGGGCAAGCTTCGGCACGGTCACTTCTGGCTCCTCGCGACGTCGCGGTGGCGCCGGGCGATCTGCCCGGTCGATCGTGAGCCATGCTAATGACAAAGCCATCCGGACGGCGGAAGGGGGATCGCGGTGCGGCTCGCCGGAGCACTCCTGGTGACGCTGGCGGCGGGTGCCGCCGGGGCCGGGTATTGGCTGCTCGCCGGGGTCGGGCTCGCCGCGCTGGCCGCGATAGGCGGCTCCCGGCTGCCCGCGCTCGGCGACGATCCGGCCGGCCGGATCACCGGCGGATTATCCCGGCTGGCGCAGGTCGTCGTGCTCGCGCAGGCGTTCGGTGCGTACGTGTTCCCGCTGCAGCCCGGATACGCCGCCGCCGCGCTGGTCGTCTTCGTCGCCGCTGCGGACTTCGCCGGGCTGCGCCTGCCGAACCTGCTGGTCAAGTGGGTAGTGGGGGTCCTGCTGGTCGCCGCGGCGGTGCTCGTGGCGATGTGTCTGGCGGTCGCTCCGGTGTCGCGAACGGGCGGAATCGGGACGCCGAACGCGGCCGGAATCGTCGTCGCGGCGTTGTTCCTGCTGCCGTTCCTCGTTCCGGAACCGGGGGAGCGGAGCACCGGACGCGCGCTCGTGCTGAGCTTCGTCGCGGCGGCGGTCACCGCGGTGACGCTGCTGCAGCTGGGTCCGGTCCGGCTCGGATTGTCCGGGACGGCGATGCGGGACCTGCTTTCCGCCGCGGACGCCGGACAGCTCCAGCCGTTGCTCACGGTGATCGCAGTGCTGGCGACGCTTCCCGCGGCATTCACGACTTTCGTCGGTGCGCGACAGCGGTTTGCGCCGTCCGGCGGGGCCCCGACCGCGGTGGCGGCGGTGCTGGCCGCGGCGGCCGCGGCGTTCGTTCCGCTGTCCGCGGCGCTGCTCGTGGCGGGGCTCGGTGCGATCGTCGAACTGCTGCTGCGCGTGCGGGTTCGTCGCTACCGTGGCGTCCATGACTGAGCACCGCTGGGCGCCGGGACAGACAGTCGTCGAACGTTTCGTCCGCCCGGACGGCAGCATCGGCCAGCATCACCCCCTGCGCGTAATCTCCGACGACGGCGAGACGCTGCTCGGCTGGCTTCCGGTCGGCACTCCGATCATCGGCAGCCGGCTCGCGGACGGCCGGGCCTTGCGGGAAGCGCCGCTGGAACAACGGTTTCGCGAGCCGCGCGTGCGCGTGCCGGACGTCTGGCACGGCACGTCGACGCTGCGGCTGATCCCGGACGGGGCCTGGTCGTCGGTGTGGTGGTTTTTCGAGGCGGACGGCCGGTTCCGCGACTGGTACGTGAACCTCGAAGTGCCGCGCGGGCGCACCGAAACCGGCCCGGACCGGATCGACGGCATCCTCGACCTGGTCGTGACACCGGGCGCGGGCTGGAAGTGGAAGGACGAGGACGAAGCGGAGGCAGCCGTCGACGCGGGCCGGCTGACCACGGCCGAACTCGCCAAGCTGCGCGCGGAGGGCGAACGGCTGGGCGCGCTCGCCGAGCAAGGCGCGTTTCCGTTCGACGGCACGCACACCGGCTTCCAGCCGGACCCGGACTGGCCCGTTCCGCGGCTGCCCGCCGGGCTGTGCTGACCTACTGGGCCAGCAGCACCAGCGCGAGGAACAGCACGATGTCGACCACCAGCAGGATCACGACCGATTTGGTCGGCACGTTCTTCGCGATCACCGTGCCGTGCAGATTCTTCCACCAGTAGATGCCGAACCCGGCGACCACCAGTCCGAGGAAGAAGCCGAACCCGCTCGAAAGCAGGCCCCAGCCGACCATTCCGAGCAGCCCCGCGCCGAAGGTCAGCAGGGCCGCGGTGCCGAAGGTCTTGACGTCCGGCCCGGCCCCGGGCCCGGCTCGGCGCGCTGGTTGAGTGCTCACGCTGGCCATCGTAGTGGGGTGACGCTGCGAGCGCGGGCCAGTGCGGCGAGTAAAACCACAGGACTTCCGACTAACGTGCTTCCGACCAAGCGCTATCGTTTATGCATGACGACAGCGACGCAGTTCACCCACGTTCCGAACCCGAGCCCCGCGAGTCCTGAACGCGTCGCCGAGGTACTTGCCAAGCCGGGGTTCGGCACGCACTTCACCGACCACATGGTCACCGTCCGCTACAGCACCGAAAAGGGCTGGCACGACGCCAAGGTCGGACCGTACGAGCCGTTCACCCTCGACCCGGCCACGTCCGTGCTGCACTACGGGCAGGCCATCTTCGAGGGTCTCAAAGCCTACCGCCAGCCGGACGGCACGATCGCCGCGTTCCGGCCGGACGCCAACGCGCAGCGGTTCCGCGACTCCGCCGAGCGGCTCGCCATGCCGCAGCTGCCGGTGGAGACCTTCATCGCCGCGCTGCGCGAGCTGATCGCGGTGGACGAGCGCTGGGTGCCGACTCGCCAGGGCGATTCCCTGTACCTGCGCCCGTTCATGATCTCGACCTCGGCCGGGCTCGGCGTGAACAGCCCGGCCGACGAGTACGTCTTCGCGGTGATCGCCTCGCCGGCCGGCTCGTACTTCAGCGGCGGCGTCAAGCCGGTCAACGTGTGGCTGTCCACCGAGTACGTGCGCGCGGCGCCCGGCGGCACCGGCGCGGCGAAGTGCGCGGGCAACTACGCGGCGTCCTTCGTGGCGCAGGCGCAGGCCGTCGAGAAGGGCTGCGACCAGGTCGTGTGGCTGGACGCGGTCGAGCGCCGGTGGGTCGAGGAGATGGGCGGGATGAACCTGTTCTTCGTCTTCGGCTCGGGCGACGACGTCCGCGTGGTCACCCCGGAGCTGACCGGTTCGCTGCTGCCGGGCGTCACCCGGAAGTCATTGCTGCAGCTGGCGAAGGACGCCGGGCACAAGGTCGAGGAACGCCGGATCTCCACCGACGAATGGGAGAAGGCGGCCGCCTCGGGCGAGCTGACCGAGGTCTTCGCGTGCGGCACGGCGGCGGTCATCACCCCGGTCGGCCACGTGAAGCACGGCGGCGGCGAATTCTCGATCTCCGGCGGGCAGCCGGGCCCGGTCACCATGGCCCTGCGCGAGCAGCTCGTCGGCATCCAGGAAGGCGCCCACCCGGCCCCCGAGGGCTGGATGGTGCCGCTCACCTGACGAGCCAGCTGTCCGTGAGGGGAACTCTGAGGGAATCTGCTTCCCTCAGAGTTCCCCTCACGGCTTTCCGGACGTGAGCGGGCCGGAGACGCCGGATTGTTCGTGCGTGGTCATTTCCGCGAGCACGCGGCTGGCCATCATCAGCAGCGGCAAGGCGGTGACCGCGCCGGTGCCTTCGCCGAGGCGGACGTCGAGGTCGAGCAGCGCGCCGAGGTCCAGGTGCTCCAACGCGAGCGCGTGTGCCGGTTCGCCGGTGAGCTGGCCGGCCATCCACCAGCGCCGCGCACCCGGCGCGAGTTCTTCGGCGACCAGCGCGGCGGAGCAGACCACGAGCCCGTCGAGCACCACCGGCGTCCGGCGGACCGCTGCCTGCGCGAGAAAGCCCGTCATCGCGGCGATGTCGGCCCCGGAGGACGTCCGCAGCAGTGCGAGCGGGTCGGCCAGCACCGCGCGGGCTCGGCGCAGCGCGTCGCGGACCGCGGCGGCCTTGCGCATCCAGGTGTTGTCGTCGATGCCCGAACCCCGGCCCACCACGGCGACCGGTTCGCTGCCGGTCAGGGCCGCGACCAGCACGGACGCCGGGGTGCTGTTGCCGATTCCCAGGTCGCCCGCGATCAGCAGGTCCGCGCCGCCGTCGACCTCGGCGTCGGCGATCTTGCGGCCGGCTTCGACCGCGGCGCGCACCTCGGCGTCGGTGAGCGCGTCCTCGACATCGATCGAGCCGGAACCGCGGCGCACCTTGAACTCGCCGATCGACCGCATCGCGGATTCCTCGGTGTCCACGGCCATGTCGACCACGCGCACGCCCGCGCCCGCCGCCGCGGCGAGGACGTTGATCGCCGCGCCGCCGGTCAGCATCGTGCCGACGAGCTGCGACGTGACTTCCCGCGGGTACGCCGAGACGCCCTTCTTCGCGATGCCGTGATCGCCCGCGAACACCACCACGCGCGGACGGGTGAACGGCCGCGGCGGCGCCTGCCCCTGGCACGACGCGATCCAGACGCCCAGCTCTTCCAGCCTGCCGAGCGAGCCGGCCGGTTTGACGAGCTTGTCGTGCAGCGCGATCGCGCCCGACCGGGCCTGGTCGCTCGGCGGTGCGATCTCGCCGAACTCGATGCCCGTTTCGCCGGTGTCCACAGCCAGGTTTCCTTTCGCCGCGGGGAGTCCCGGCGCCCAACCTACCGTCGCCGGGACCGGGCCCTTAGGGTCGGTCGGCGTGCGGGAATCGACGGCGGCCGGGGTCGTGCTGGCCAGTGGCGCGGGGACCCGGGTCGGGGCCGCGCTGAACAAGGTCTACCTGCCGGTCGCGGGCAGGCGGGTGGTGGCGTGGTCGCTGGACGCGTTCGCCGCCGCACCCGGGATCGGCGTGCTGGTGCTGGTGATCCGGCCCGAGGACGCGCCGCTGGCCGAGGAAGTGCTGGCCGAACTGGCCGTTCCGGTGGAGATCGTGCCCGGCGGGCCGACGCGGCAGGCCTCCGAGTTGAACGCGCTGCGCCATCTCGCGCCGCGGATCGCCGACGGGACAGTGGATTCCGTGCTGCTGCACGACGGGGCCCGGCCGCTGGTGACGCCGGAGCTGATCTCCGCGGTCCTGGAACGGACCCGGGAAGACGGGGGAGCGGTGCCGGGCCTCGCCGCGGACGACGTGGTCTCGATGGCCGGACCCGAGACGGTGGCCGCGCCGCTGCCGGGTGCGATCCGGGTGCAGACCCCGCAGGGCTTCCGGGCGCGACCGCTGCTGGCGGCCTACGAACAAGCCGCCGCGGAAGGATTTCTGGGCACCGACACGGCTTCGTGCATGGAGCGGTTCTCCGCGCTGCCGGTGCGGTGGGTGCCCGGCAGCGCGGAGAACGTGAAGATCACCTATCCGCACGACCTCGCGGTGGCGGAGCGGTTCTTGCTGCGCTGATCAGGGGGAAACGGTGAGCGCCGGGTCGGTGACCACGACGTCGCCAAGCGCCTCGTCGATCGCCGAGAGCAGCTCCGGCTCCAGCTTGACGCCGGCCGCCTTGACGTTGTCCTGCACCTGCTCCGGCCGCGAAGCCCCGATGATCGCCGACGCGACGTTCGGGTTCTGCAGCACCCACGCGATGGCCAGCTGCGCCATCGACAGCCCGGCGTCGGCCGCCAGCGGCTCCAGCTTCGCGACCGCGGTGAGGGTCTTCTCGTCGAGGAACCGCTTCACCATGTTCGCGCCGCCGTTCTCGTCGGTCGCGCGCGAACCGGCGGGAAGCGGCTGGCCCACCTTGTACTTGCCGGTCAGCACGCCCTGCGCGACCGGCGACCAGACGATCTGGCTCAGGCCCTCGCGCTCGGAAGCGGGCACGACCTGCGCCTCGATGACGCGCCACAGCATCGAGTACTGCGGCTGGTTCGACACGAACGGGATCTTCAGCTCGCGGGCGAGCGCCGCGCCGCGGGCGATCTGCTCGGCGTTCCACTCCGAAACGCCGATGTAGAGCGCCTTGCCCTGGCGGACGAGGTCGGCGAACGCCTGCATCGTCTCTTCCAGCGGCACCGTGCGGTCGAAGCGGTGCGCCTGGTAGAGGTCGACGTAGTCGGTGCCGAGCCGCTTGAGCGACGCGTTGGCCGACTCCATGATGTGCTTGCGCGAGAGGCCCTTGTCGTTCGGGCCCTTCGGACCGGTCGGCCAGAAGACCTTGGTGAAGATCTCCAGGCTCTCCCGGCGCTGGCCCTTCAGCCCGCGCCCGAGCACCGACTCCGCCGCGGTGTTGGCGTAGACGTCAGCCGTGTCGAAGGTCGTGATGCCGGCGTCGAGCGCCGCCTTGATGCAGGCCTGCGCCTGGTCCTCCTCGACCTGGGACCCGTGGGTCAGCCAGTTGCCGTAGGAGATCTCACTGATGTTGAGGCCGCTGCGGCCGAGACGTCGAAACTCCATGCCGACAGCGTAAACGTTTCGTTCGCGAGGCTAACGACCTGTGTGCCGCACTGCTCAGTTCGGGATCGGGTCCCCTGGCTTGAGCCGCGGCTTCGGGACGCGAAGCTTGCGGATCTGGCTCGCCCGGACGAACGCGTACCAGCCGACGCCGCGCTTGGCCGTCGCCGGTTCCTTCGGGAAGCGCTCGTTGACCAGCTTCGAGATCTTGCGGCCGTTCACGAAGCCCTCGATGGCCATGACCAGCAGCATCGCCATGCAGACCAGGGTGATGTACTGCTGCACCGCCGGCGCGGGCACCAGCAGCGCGAGGAACACGAGGATGGCCAGCGGCATGAACAGGCCGAGGATGTTGCGCCGCGAGTCGACCAGGTCGCGCACGTAGGCCTTGACCGGGCCCTTGTCGCGCGGCGGCAGATACTTGTCGTCGCCGGACATCATCCGCTCGCGGCGCTGCCGGGCGGCCTCCCTGCGCTCTTCCTTGCTGACCGGGTTCGCCTTGCGCAGTTCCTTGTTGCGCTTCATCGCCTCGCGCATCGAGGTGGGCGGCGGGGCGACCGGTCCGCGCTTGCGCCCCTCGGCCTCGCGCCGCTTCGGCGTCGCCTTGCCCTTGCCCGGCGTGTACGCCTTGCTCGTGGCCGGGGATTCGGCAGTGGCAGCCTCGGCCGCGGACTCGTCGGCGGCGGGGTCAGTGGTGCTTCGGCGCAGGAACCTCACCTCACCAGGGTATTGCAGGCGTCACGGCTTTGTTCACCAGGTCGTTCCATATGCGACGATGGAGGGGAACAGATCGGGCGAGTCGCGTGTTGTGCCTAGGACACGAGATGTACCCGCAGCGAGTTCGACCAAAGAGGGAGTGCCATGACGACCGCTGAGCAGACCGGTGCGGCTGCGGCCGAGACCGCCGAGGAGACCCACGGCGTGACGTTGACCGACGCCGCGGCCGCCAAGGCGAAGGCGCTGCTCGAACAGGAGGGCCGCGACGACATGCACCTGCGCATCGCCGTCCAGCCCGGCGGCTGCGCGGGCCTGCGCTACCAGCTGTTCTTCGACGAGCGCACGCTCGACGGCGACCTGTTCCGCGACTTCGACGGCCTGCGCGTCGCGGTCGACCGGATGAGCGCGCCTTACGTGTCCGAGGCCGTGATCGACTTCGTCGACACCATCGAGAAGCAGGGCTTCACGATCGACAACCCGAACGCCACGGGTTCCTGCGCCTGCGGCGACAGCTTCCACTGAGCCCAGAGCCGGAAAACGGGCCCCCGCGCGACCGCGCTGGGGCCCGTTCCCGTTCCCGGCGTTCTTGGGCTCGGCCTGCTCAGACGTAGGCGTCGAGGTCGGCCACCTGGGCGTGGCAGGCGTCGTCGACCGTCCACGGCAGCGCGGCCCTCGGGCGCGGCAGCCGGGCCTGGCCGGACGGCCGCTCGGGCTGCAGCTCGGACGGGAGGTGGGCGCAGTCGGCGATCAGGTCGCCGATGGTTTCCGGTTCGGTCGCGAGGTTCACGAAAGCCACGCTATTCAGCCGGAGTCGAACGGGAAACGAGTACCGGCCGGTAGTGTCGCAAGGTGGCGCGGAAACTACCCGGAAGGGTCATGACCAGCGGGTAACTTGCGTCAGGGCGCGAAAACGACAGCTCATCCACCCCGTGAGGAGAACCGGTGGCAGACAAGCCCAGGATCGCCGTGTCCGGCAGCATCGCGACGGACCATCTGATGCACTTCCCGGGGAGGTTCGCCGAGCAGCTCGTCGCCGAGCAGCTGCACCGCGTGTCGTTGAGCTTCCTCGCCGACGACCTCGTCGTCCGCCGCGGCGGCATCGGCGCGAACATCGCGTTCGGCCTCGGCGTGCTCGGAGTGGAGCCGGTGCTGGTCGGAGCGGTGGGCCAGGACTGGGCGGACTACCAGTCGTGGCTGCAGCGGCACGGCGTCGACACCTCGGGCGTGCTGGTGTCCGAGGTCGCGCACACCGCGCGCTTCGTGTGCACCACCGACGAGGACATGTGCCAGATCGCGACGTTCTACGCCGGCGCGATGGCCGAATCCCGCAACATCGAGATGGGGCCGATTGCCGACCGCGTCGGCGGGCTCGGACTGGTGCTGATCAGCCCGGACGATCCGGAGGGGATGGTCCGGCACGCGCAGGAATGCCGTCAGCGGGGGTACACCTTCGCGGTCGACCCGTCGCAGCAGCTGGCCCGGATGGACGGCGCGCAGGTGCGGTCGTTCGTCGAGGGGGCCAAGTACCTGTTCAGCAACGACTACGAATGGGAGTTGCTGCTGCAGAAGACCGGCTGGACCGAGGCCGACGTGCTGGAGCGGGTCGGGCTGCGGATCACCACGCTCGGGGAGAAGGGCGTCGAGATCGTCGGGCGGGACGGGACCGCGCTGCAGATCGGGGCGGTGCCGGAGCGGGGGAAGGCCGATCCCACTGGGGTGGGGGACGGGTTCCGGGCTGGGTTCCTCGCTGCGATTGACGGCGGGTTGAGTTTGGAGCGGGCGGCGCAGCTGGGGTGTTTGATCGCGGTGCTCGTGCTGGAGACGGTGGGGACGCAGGAGTGGACCCTTGAGCGGGTCTCGGCGTTGACGCGGTTGCGGGAGGCCTTCGGGCCCGAGGCCGCGGAGGAGATCGCGGCGGTTTTGCCTGGTTGAGGTCTGTGTGGGGGCGGCAATGTCGCCTGGCGGCGACATTGCGCCCTCAGGCCGGCGTGGGGCACCCCGAAGCTTGATTGTGCT
>NZ_ASXG01000161.1 GCF_000411975.1 Amycolatopsis orientalis DSM 43388 | reverse complement strand
GCCCGGCTCCGGGCCGTTCCCGGAGCCGGGCGCGGGCCACGAAACAAGGGGAAACCATGATCGAAATCTGCGGCAAGCAAGTCCGCGACACCCTGGACGAACTGCTCGACCCGGAGGTGAACGCCCTGCTCGTCATCGACATGCAGCAGGGCGCGGTCGCCAAGGGCGGCACCATCGGCGAGGACCACGACCTGTCCATGATGAGCGGCGTCGCCGGGCGCTGCGGCCAGGCGATCGCGGCCGCGCGCGAGAACGGCGTCCCGGTGTTCCACGTCCGCGTGGAAAACCTGCCGGACGCCCAGAGTTCGCCGCCGGCCTGGCTGCGGTCGCTGTACACGATCGCCAACGGACGCTCGGTGGACCTGGGCAGGCTCAGCCTGGCGGGCGACCCGGCTGCCGACTTCTGCGCCGAATGCCGGCCGGAACCCGGCGAAGCGGTCGTCACCAAACGCCGGCCGAGCGCGTTCGTCAGCACCGAACTCGAACTGCTGTTGCGCAGCCAGGGCATCGAGTCGGTAGCAGTCATCGGCATATCGACCGGCGGTTGCGTCGAAGCGACGCTGCGGGACGCGACGCACCACGATTTCTACGCCGTGCTCGTCGAAGATTGTGTCGGCGCATACGACACCGAGGTGCACAACGCGGCGATGACCGTCATGCGCGCCCGGCACGACACCTGCACGCTCGAGGAAGCGATCGCGGCGTGGAAGGCGGGCGCGCGTCGCCGGGTGACGTCGTGAGCGAGCGCGACCTGATCGGCTACGGCGAGCACCCGCCCGCGGTGCCGTGGCCGGGCGGCGCGAAGGTCGCCGTCTCGGTGGTGCTGAACTATGAGGAAGGCGCGGAAAGCTCCATCGCGCACGGCGACGAGGCCGACGAGGACATCTCCGTTTTCGGCGGCTGGAGCAGCCCGCCCGAGCGGCGCAGCATGATGAAGGAGTCGTTCTTCGAGTACGGCAGCCGTGCCGGGGTGTGGCGGTTGCTCGGGATCCTGCGGGAATTCGAGGTGCCGTCCACGGTTTTCGCCTGCGGCATGGCACTGGAGCGGAACCCGCAGGTCGCCGAGGCGCTGGTCCGGGAAGGGCACGAGGTCGCCTGCCATGGCTACCGCTGGCAGGGCACGGTCGGGATGCCCGAGGAGGACGAGCGCGAGGAGATCCGCCGCGCCCGCGAGTCGGTCGAGAAGGCCACCGGCGTCCGGCCGGTCGGGTTTTACCTGCGCGACGGCATCACCGAAAAGACGCGCGAGATCCTGGTCGAGGAAGGCTTCCGCTACGACTCCAACGCCTACTGCGACGACCTGCCGTACTTCGTGCCAGCGGGCGACGCGGAGCACCTCGTGGTTCCGTACGCGGGCGACACCAACGACGCGCGGTTCTGGGGCCCCGGCAGCCTCGGCACGGCGGACGACTTCGTCGCCGTGCTGTCGGACAGTCTCGATATGTTGCTGCACGAAGGAAACACGGTGCCGAAGCTGATGTCGGTCGGCCTGCACTGCCGGATCGGCGGACGGCCGGGCGTCGCGATCGCGCTGCGGCGGTTCCTGCAGTACGCGCTCGCGCAGGAGGGCGTCTGGTTCGCCACTCGCGCGGACATCGCGCAGTGGTGGATCGACCACGCGCCGCGGGGGGACCGGTGACGCTCGATCTCAGCCGGCTGGTGCACAGCGTCGCGCAGCAGGGATTCGCCGAACTCGGCAAGACCGGGCTGCGCGGCCAGCGCGACGAGGGGCTGGTCTGCCCGCTGATCAACCCGCAGCTGAGCGGGTCGGACGACCTCAACGTCAGCTGGGGCCGGATCCGGCCCGGGCAGCACCACCTGCGCCACCACCATCCGGACGCCTCGGAGTTCTACGTCGTGATCGGCGGCGAACCGCTGATCCACCTCGGCGACCAGGACTTCCGCGCGCGGCCGGGCGACGCCGTCTACATCCCGAAATCCGTGGTCCACGGCCTCACCAACGACACCGGCCAGGACGTCGACCTGGTCGTCGGCATGAGCGTCGCCGAGAACTGGACTTTCATCCCCGACGAGTAGGAGGCGATCCCGATGGGAGCCACCCCCACCTATCTGCTGCACGACGGCGAACTCGTGCCCTACGCCGAAGCCCGGCTCCACGTGCTTTCGACCTCGACCAAGTACGGCGTCGGCGTCTTCGAGGGCTTCCGCGCGTACTTCGACGACGAGGCCGGCGAACTGTACGCCTTCCGCGTGGCCGACCACCTGCGCCGGCTGGTCGCCTCGATGCGGGTCGTCGGGATCGACGGTCCCGACGACGTCGACCGGCTCGAAGAGCAGCTGCTCGGCCTGATCCGGGCGAACGACCTGCACGAGGACCTGCACATGCGGGCGCAGGTGTTCGTGGACTCGCCGGACGGCAAACCGGACGACACCGGGCCGGCGACGATGTTCATGGCCGCGATCCCGATGGGCCGGTACTTCGACCGGCCCGGCCTGAACGTCCAGATTTCCAGCTGGGCCCGGATTTCCGACCGGTCGATGCCGCCTCGGGTCAAATCGATCGCGAACTACCAGAACGGCAGGCTCGCGCTGCTCGAGGCGCGCCGCAACGGATACGACGCCGCGTTGCTGCCCACTGTGGACGGTCACGTGTCCGAAGGCGCGGGCTACAACGTCTTCATGGTCCGCGACGGCAAGCTGTGCACGCCGCCGGTGACCGAGAGCATCCTCGAAGGCATCACGCGGGATTCGGTGCTGCACCTGGCGCGGACGGAACTGGGCATCGACGTGACCGAACGGCCGATCGACCGCACCGAGCTGTACTCCGCCGAGGAGGTGTTCGTCTGCGGCAGCGCGGCCGAGGTCAGCCCGGTCAGCTCGGTCGACCGGATCCCGGTCGCCGACGGCGGACCCGGCGAGCTGACCCGGGCGCTGCAGGACCTCTACCGGCGTGCGGTCCGCAACCGCGCGGCCGCCGACCGCGGCTGGGCGCGGCCGGTGTACGCGCCCGCCGCGGTGGCCAGGTGACCCGGCGGGTCGGTGTCCTGACGGCGGAGCCGGACCGCCTGCTGATCACCCAGATCGCGCAGGCGGGACTGGGCTTCGTCGTCCTCGACGCCGAGCAGACCACTCTGTCCGCGGACCGGTGCGCGGACGTCGTGCGGGCGCTCGCGGGCAGCGGCGTCGAGGTCTCGGTGCGGGTGCCGGATCTGGCGCCGCAGACGCTCGTCACCTACGCCAACATCGGCGTGACGGAGCTGCTGCTGCCGCAGGTGCGCACGCTCGCGGAGATCGAAGCCGCGCACCGGGCGACCAGGTTTCCGCCGGCCGGCACCCGGTCGAGGCAGGTGTCGTATGCCAGCCGGTACGGCACGGAGTTCAGCGGGGCGCCCAGGATCGCGGTGCTGGTGGAAACGGTCGACGCGGTCGAGCAGGCGGCTTCCTTCGCCGAATCCGGACTCGTCGGCGCGGCGTGGTTCGGGCCGACCGATCTGGCGGACGACCTGCGCGCCAACCGGCCGGAGGCGGTGTCTCGGCTGCCCGAGCTGATCGACCGGGCGCTCGGCGTCTTCCGGGAGCACGGCGTTCCGGTCGGGTTGCCCGCGGCGGACGCCGCCGGGGTCGCGGCGGCGTTCGCGCGCGGTGCGGACGCGTGCTCGGTGTACTGGGAGAAATGCCTGCTCAACGTGTTGCGCGGATTGACGGAGGCGGGCCGATGACGGTGGTCGTCAGCACGGAGCGCGCCGAGCAGGAGTTCGGCGCGGACATCCCGCCGCGATGCGAGGTGGCCGAGCACGAACGGTTCGTCCTCGGCACCCGCAGCCTGCACACCGGCGGCGGGTTCGACCGGTCGCGCGATTACACCGACCTGTCCATTCCGTTGACCGGCCCGGTCCGGCTGCCCGGAGTCCGGGCGGGCGACCGGATCCGGGTCGACCTGCACGCCATCGACATCGCCGAGCGAGGCGCGCTGGTAACCCTGCCCGGGCGCGGCGCCGTCGCGGGATTGGGCACCTCCGGGCATTCGGTGCCGATCAGGGACGGCTGCGTCGAGTTCGGCGACGGCGTCCGGATCCCGGTGCGCCCGATGGTCGGCAAGATCGGCGTCGGCGTGCCCGGGGAGGCGCCCGGCAGCAGCACCGTCGGCGTCCACGGCGGCAACCTCGACTGCAAGGAACTCACCGCGGGCGCGTCGATTTTCCTGACCGCGCAAGCCGACGGGGCCGCGCTGTACGCCGGCGATCTGCACGCCTGCCAGGGCGACGGCGAATCGTCGCTGACCGGCGTCGAGGTCGAAGGGGCGGTCACGCTGTCCTGGCGCCGCGCACCGGCGACCGGCTCCGATCGCCCGCTCGTGCTCAGCGCGGACGGCCGCCTGCTGACCATCGGCGACGGCGACACGCTCGCCGAGGCCGTGCAGGCGGCCCTGGAAGACCTGCTCGCCCTGACCGTCGACGCGTTCGGCTGGACCCGCGAGCGCGCGGCGATGTTCCTGAGCATCGCCGCGGACGCCGGGATCTGCCAGCTCGTGAACGCCCGGCTGTCGGCCAAAGCGGCGGTGGACGTCGCGCATTTCGCAGGCACCCCGCTCGCGTCCTGGTTGACGCGTGCCCAACCGTAGCGGAGGAACCCATGCTCGATCTCATCGTGCGCAACGGCACCGTGGTGACCCCGGCCGGGGTCGAACACGTCGACATCGCGGTGGCGGACGGAATCGTCGTCGGTCTGTACCAGTCCGGGCACGGCGAACCGCCGGAGGCGGCGCGGACCGTCGACGCCGCCGGGCTGCTCGTCGTGCCCGGCGGCATCGACCCGCACGTGCACACCAACTCCGTGCTGCCCACCGCCGCGGAATCCGGCATCAAATGCTTCGGCCCGGACCGCGTCAGCGAGGGCGCGGTGCACGGCGGCACGACCACGCTCATCGATTTCGCGCACTGGAAACCGGGGGAGGAGCTGTGGCAGTCGTTCGAGCGCAAGGGCAAGGAATGGTCCGGCAGCTCGTACACCGACTACGCGCTGCACGGCACGTTCGCCCAGCCGGAAATCCCGTTCGAGGTCCTCGACCAGGTTCCGGAGGCGGTCGCGGCAGGGCACGGCAGTTTCAAGGTCTGGATGACGAATACGACGCCGACGCGGCCGAAGCAGAAGACCGACGTCGGGCACATCTGGGCGTTGATGGAGAAGACCGCCGAGGCCGGCGCGATGCTGTGCGTACACGGCGAAGACGACGACATCGTCATGTACGCGTACAAGCGGCTGCAGCGCGAGCAGAAGACTGCGGTGCCGTACATGCCGGACGCGCACAACGCGTTGTCCGAACAGTTGTCGTTCCAGCGTGTCATCACGCTCGCCCGGCACGTCGGTGCTCCGATCTACCTGATGCACGTGAGCGCGGCGGAAGGCATCGAGGCGATCCGCGAGGCGCGCGGGCGGGAACAACCCGTGTACGGCGAAGTCCTGCCGCACTACGCGTACTACACCGCGGAGGACTACAAGCGCGAGAACGGCGTCATCTACCACACCTATCCGTCGCTGAAGTCCGCCGCGGACCGGGACGCGATGTGGCATTCGCTCGTCGCCGGGACACTCAGCACGCTCGCGACCGACGGCGTCTGCACCGACCTGGACGTGAAAACCCGCGGGCAGACGATCCTCGACGCGACCGGCGGCCACGCGGGGGTCGAGGTCCGGATGGCGGTCGCGTACACCGAAGCCGTGGTGCGGCGAGGTCTTCCGCTGCACCGGTTCGTGGACTTCACGTCGGCCAACGCGGCGAAGATCATGGGCCTGTACCCGCACAAGGGCGCGATCGCGATCGGCAGCGACGCCGATTTCGCGCTGCTGGAAACGGGTCTGGAGTGGCGGATCACCGCGGCCGACCTGCACGAAGCGGACTACACGCCGTGGGAAGGCTACGAGGCGGCGGCCCGCAACCGGCTTACCGTCCTGCGCGGGCAGATCCTGGTCGAAAACGGCGCGCTGCGTTCCCCGTCCCCGGGCGGGCGGCTGCTGAAGCAGTCGCTGTCCTCGGACGTGGCGAGCCGTCCGGCCTGCTGATCCGCCGGGGAGGAAGGCGCGGCCCGACCGGGGCCGCGCCTTTCCGCTGTGCACGAACTCGGGCCCCGTCCGGTCTTAGCCGGTGACTTGGCCCGCTCTCGGGCGAGAGGTCATGAGCTTTCCCGTTCCGCCCGTCTCGACGAGGCGGTTCCTTCGCGGTGCGCGCTGAAGGTCGACGACCTCGACGTGCCGCCGCTGAATGTCATCGTGGTGCGGGGGTGGGCGAAGGACTGGTCAAGCCGCCGCGGGTTCGCCTGCGTTTCCCCGGGCGCGGGCCCTGCTCCGCACCCGGGGGTCCATCAGCATCGTCACGATGTCGAGCACCAGGTACGCGCCCAGCGTGGCCGTCCCGAGCACCAGCACGAATCCTTGGATCACCGGGATGTCGCCCTTCAACACCCCGTCCAGCGACCACCCGCCGATGCCGGGCCACGCGAAGACGCTCTCCAGGATCGCCGCCCCGCTCAGCGAAGCACCGAACAGGATCACCAGGTATGTCAGGAGCGACCGCCTGATGTCCGCCAGCGCGTAGCGGTACACCCGGAACTCGCTCAGCCCGCAGGCTCGCGCGAACTCCACCTGAGCGCTGCGCAGCGATTGGCTCAGCCCGGTGCGCACGGTTTTCGCGAAGTACGCGGCGAAGAAGATCCCGAGCGTCAGGACCGGCAGCGCGGCGTGCGAGAAGATCGAGCCGAGCGTGGGCCACGAACCGGACAGCAGCGCGTCCAGCGTGACCGAACCGGTTCGGGCCGGCGGGACCGGCGCGGTCGGGTCGACCATGCCGAGCGGCGCCGGGGCCACGTGCAGGAGCTGGTAGAAGACGTAGACCAGCACGAGCCCGAGGGCGAACTCCGGCACCGCGAGGATCAGCGACGACGCCCAGCTCAGCCCGCGGTCCGCCGGGCGCCCGCGCAGGTAGGCCGCGGCGGTCCCCATCGCGGTGCCCAGGACGACCGCGAGCAGCAGGCCGGGCACCAGGATCACCAGGGTGTTCGGCAACCGGGTGAGCAGCTCGTGGGTGATCGGCGCACCGGTGAAGTACGACGTGCCGAGGTCCCCGTGCAGCACCCGGACCAGGTAGTCCCAGAAGCGCACCGGCAGCGGCTTGTCCAGGCCGAGCTGCTCGTGGACGTGCGCGATCTGGTCCGGCGTGGCCGCGTCGCCGAGCATGGTGACCGCGGGGTCGCCGGGGATCATCGACACCAGCCCGAAGCTCAGCGCGATCAGCAGCACGAGCATTCCGGCGCCGGCCGCCAGCCGGCGGAGCACGAACACGATCATGCTTGCGCCTCCTTCGTCTCGAGGCCGAGATCCTGGCCCGCGTGCAGGCACGCCGCCTCGTGCGCGGCAGCGACCGGACGCAGCGCGACCTCGGCGACGGCGCATTCGTCTGTCGCGATAGGACAGCGGCCGGCGAGCGCGCAGCCGGCCCGGTGCGCGGTCGGTTTCGGCGGGTCTCCGGCCAGCGGCAGGTGCGGCAGGCGATGCCCGGGATCGACCGGCAGCGCCGCGGACAGCAACGCCTTGGTGTAGGGATGCCGCGGATGCGCGAGCACGGACTCGGTGGGGCCGATCTCCACGATCCGGCCCAGGTACATCACCGCCGTCCGCGAGCACAGCCGCCGGACGGTGTGGATGTCGTGGGAGATGAACAGGAAGGTCAGTCCGCGCTCGTGCTGCAACCGGGCGAGCAGCTGCAACACCTCGGCGCGGACGGTGAGGTCCAAGGACGACGTCGGCTCGTCCAGCACCACGAACCGAGGGCCGGTGACGAGCGCGCGGGCGATCCCGACGCGTTGCTGCTGTCCGCCGCTGAGGTCGGCCGGGCGGCGGGCACAGTGCTCCGGCGAGAGCCCGACGTCGGCCAGGGTGTCCAGCACGCGCTGCCGCCGCTGCGCCTTGGTGCCGGACTTTCCGTTGACCAGCAACGGTTCCTCGACGATCGCGCCGACCTTCAAGCGCGGGTTGAGCGAGGCGAACGGCTCCTGGAACACGATCTGGAAGTCGCGGCGGCTGCGGCGAAGCGCGGCTCCGCGCAGGCCGGTGAGCTCGCGGCCGTCGAGCGTGACCGTGCCGCGGTCGGCGTCGAGCAGGCGCACGAGCAACCGGCCCAGCGTGGACTTTCCTGACCCGCTTTCGCCGATCAGGCCGAGGGTTTCGCCCTCGGAAACCGCCAGGTTCACCCCGTCGACGGCCCGGACCTGGCTGCCGCCGGGACCGGGGAACGTGCGCCGCAGGTCTTCAGCGACGAGTACCGGCACTGGTGGTCACCTCGATCGAAAGCGGGTGGTGGCACCCGAAGCCGTGGCCCGGGTCCGTCACGGTGAGCGGGGGACGTTCCTCGGCGCACACTCCGTCGGCGCGCGGGCAGCGGTGGGCGAAGTTGCAGCCCGGTGCCGTTTCCCGCTTCGCCGGGGCGGACTTCGGGGCAGCGACGCGGATGTCGGTGGTCGCCGCGTCGAGCAGCGTGCGGGTGTAGGGGTGGCGCGGATCGCCGAACACCGTCGCGACGTCGCCGACCTCCACGACGCGCCCGGAGTACATCACCACCACCCGGTCGCAGTAGTTGGCCACGACGCCGAGATCGTGCGTCACCAGCAGCATCGACCGTCCGCTGTCCCGGACCAGGGTGCGGATCAGGTCGAGGACCTGCCGTTGCACGGTCAGGTCGAGCGCGGTCGTCGGTTCGTCGGCGATGAGCAGCCGAGGGCCAAGGCTGAGCGCCAGCGCGATCACCGTGCGCTGCGCCATGCCGCCGCTGAGTTCGTGCGGGAATCCGTCGAGCGTCCGCGCCGGGTCGGGGATCCCGGTGGACGCCAGCAAATCGAGCGCGCGAGCGCGGATCTCGCTCCGGCTGGCGCGCTCGTGCGCCCGGATGACGTTTTCGAACTGCTTTCCGATCCGCAGCACCGGGTTCAAGGCGTCGAACGGGCTTTGCGCGACGAAACCGATTTCGCGGCCGCGGATCCGGCGCAGTTCCTTCGGCGCGGCGCGATGCAGTTCGCGGCCGTCGAACACGACGCTGCCGCCGGTGGTCCGGGCCGGTTTGTGCAGCTGGATCACCGACCGCACGGTGGTGGACTTGCCGGAACCGGACTCGCCGACGATCCCGACGATCTCGTTGTCCCGCACGGAGAACGACACGTCGTCGAGCACGCGGAACGCGCCGCCGGGAACCGGGAATTCGACTTCCAGCCCGCGGACCGACAGCAATTCGCTCATGCTTTCGTCCCTCCTTCGACGCGGTTCTCGAACCAGTCGGCGATGACGGTCAAGGACGAGACGACGAGGAAGATCGCGACCGTCGGGAAGATCGCGGCCCACCACTGGCCTTCGACCAGCATCGAGGCGCCGTCGTGGATCATCGAACCCCACGTCGGCTGCGGCGGGTGCACCCCGACGCCGAGGAAGTTCAGCGCCGCGATCACGCCGATCGCGTTGGCGGCGGCCAAGATCGCCTGCACCAGCACGACTCCGTAGGCGTTGCGGAACACGTGGTTGAACGCGACCCGCAGCGGGGAACAGCCGATCGCCACCGCGGCCTCCACGAACCGGGCCCGCCGCAGCGCCACCGCCTCCGCGCGGGTCAGCCGGGCGAACCGCGGGATGTTCACCACCGCGATCGCGCCGACGACGTCGAGCAGGCCGCCGCCGAGCAGCTGGATGGCGACCACGGCCAGGACGATGACCGGCAGCGCGGAAAACGCGTCGACCACGCGCATGCACGCCTCGCCGATCCGGCCGGTCGTGGTGAACAGTCCGATCGGGACTCCGATCGCGAGCGACAGCAGCGAACCGAACACCGCGATCGGCAGGTCGCTCGCGGCGGCGGCGACGGTGCGGGAGAAGACGTCGAACCCGCTGATGTCGACGCCGAACGGATGTGCCGCGCTCGGCGCGGCGGCGATCACCGACACGTCCGGCGTCGTGGGGCTGTGGGGGAGCGGCACGAACGCCGCGACGATCCACAGGCCGGCGAGGAAGGCGAGCGCGGCGAGAACGCCCGCGTTGCGGAACCGGTGGCCGGCCCGCCGTCGCGCGGACCGGACCCGGCCGGTGCCGACCGCCGCCGCGGTCATGCCGGACCTTCACTATGCATTGGGTCACTGTTGCATATTGAAGAAGCCTCTGTCCAGGGCGGAAGCGAGGTCACGAGGGGTTCACCGTCCACTTCGGAGCGTGGCCTGCGCGGGGCGGGCCGCGGCGGTTTCATAGTGCTGCGCCAAGCGCAGAAGCGCCAGGTCCTCGAACGGGCGGCCGAGCAGGTGCAGCCCGGCCGGGAACCCGTTGGCGAAGCCTCCCGGCACGCTCAGGCCAGGCAGGCCGCAGACATTGGCCGGGGCCAGCAGCAGAAGCGCGCTCGAGAGGTCGGTTTCGTTGCTTTCCCGGGTCAGATCGGTCGAAAGATCGTCCAGCCGCGGAGGAATTCCGGACAGCGTGGGGGAGACGAGCGCGGTGAGGCCGGCGTCCAGGAACGTCGTGCGGATCCGTTCTCGCAGATGCGCGCGGGCGCGGCGGGCGAGCGTCACGTGTTCTTCGGTTACCGCGCAACCGAGCTCGAGCATGACCCGGGTGCCGGATTCGAATTCTTCCGGCCGGTCGGAAAGTGCCGGACCGTGCAGACGCACCGCGTCCGCCAAACACAAAACTAGCGTGACCGGCAGGGCAAGACTCAGGTCCGGCAGGCTGACGTCCACGATTTCGGCGCCGGTGGCGGCCAGGACGCCGACCGCTTCCTTGATCGTCGCCTGCACTTCGGCGGAAACTCCCCATTCTTCCCACGCGGCGAAGTCGACGCCCACTCGCGGCCGGTGCAGCGGCCGGCGCACGGCCTCGGCGAGGTCTTCCGGGCCGAGGCCGGCGCGGGTTTTCACCATGCCCTGCAAGAGAAGCGCACAGTCGACGGCCGAACGCGCGATCGGGCCGACCTGGTCGAGCTGCTCGCTGAGGTTCATCACCCCGGCCCCGTCGATCAGCCCGGTCGTCGGCCGCATCCCGACGACCCCGTTGACAGAGGCCGGGTTGCGCACCGAACCGGACGTGTCGGTCCCAAGGCAGCCCGGCGCCGAGCCGACCGCGACGGCGACACCCGAACCGGCGCTCGACCCGCCCGGATACCGGCTCGGGTCCCACGGGTTGCGAGTGGGCGGAAAGTTCTGCCCGTAAGCGATTTCGTGCGTGACGGTCTTGCCGAGCAGAATCGCGCCGTTCTCGCGCAGCGTGCGGACGGTCGCCGCGTCGCGCGTCGGGGTGCGCCCGGCATACGCCTTCGAGCCGCCTTCGGTCGGCAGGCCCGCCGTGTCGATGACGTCTTTGACCCCGAACGGTATGCCGTGCAGCGGCCCTCGGTGATGTCCCGCTGATATCTCCCGGTCCGCCTGCTGCGCGGCCGCCAGCGCGCCTTCGCGGTCCACGCGCGCCCAAGCTGACACCTCAGGCTCGGTTTCGGCGAGGCGGTCGAGCACACTGCTGACATACTCGACCACACTCAGCTCGCGGGCGGCGATGAGTTTCCCGGCTTCTTCGATCCCGTACTGCCAGTTCATGGTGTCCACCTGACTTCGAAGTCGCTGGGCTCGTCGCCGGGAACCGCGCGCAGCTGTTCGATCGCATCGGCGAGATTGGCGTACGCGGCTTCCAGCGCGGCGCGGTCCTCCGCCAGGACGTCTTCACCGACGAGCTGGACGACGGCGGCGAGTGCGTCCTCGTTCACCGGTGCGCCGCCAGGGTGAGCCGGCCGTCGCGGACGACCTGGATGCCGTCGACGAACACGTGCCGCACCTCCCGCAGATCCTCGCTGGCGATCACCACGTCGGCGGCCATTCCGGGCCTCAGCCGCCCCGTGCCGGGCGCGAGGCCGGGGATGGCGTCGGCGACGTTCGCGCTGGCCAGCGCCACCGCGGCGGACAGGCTGCGGTGCCCGCTGGCGACCAGGTCCGCGACGCCGGAGAGGAGCGGATCGTGCTGTCCGAGGTAGCCGTAATCGGTGGCGAGGAGGTCGACGTCGGTTTCGGCGAACATCCGGTCCCAGTGCTCGCGCGTGCGCACGGTGTGCTGCCGGTGCAGCAGGTCGAAGGTGCAGCACTCGAGCAGCCAGCCCGCGGCCCGCAGCGCGAGTGCGGTTTCGACGGCCTCGTCCGGGGTATAGGACGGATGATTGCTGTGCGTGGCGATCACTTGCGCGCCCAGCCGTTCGCCGGCGAGTTCGAGGAGCGGCTTCCCGCTGGCCGCCGCGCTGTGCACCAGTGCGGGGACTCCGTGCTTCGCCGCCGCCTCGACGCCCTCCCGCAGCCCGTCGAGCGCGGCGTGAAAGGACGGCAGCACGGACTCGCGGACCAGCTTCGCGGCGGTCTGGGTGCTGAACCCGGCCAGCCCCGCCGCGGCGAGTGCGGATTTCAGGGCGGGTTCGTCCGGAGTGCTGTCCAGGCGAGGGCCGAGGACAGCTTCCTTGAGCGTCCGCGCCTGCTCGGCGGTGACGATCACGCCGGTTTCGCGCCGGATCGCCGCCGGAAGGTACTGCAGGTCTTGCCCGCCGCCGCCCATCGTCTGCCCGCCGCCGAGCTCGCCGATCGCGATCGCCCCGTCCGCGAGCTGCTTCTCGACTGACGTCGTCAGGTGCTCTTCGGTCAGCCCCTCGCCGTCCGCGGCTTGTGCGGCGGCGAGGGCGGCCGGGGTGTGCGTCGTCGCGCCTTTGACCTTCACCGCGTGCGCTCGGTCGGCGGTGCGTACTTCGTCCATTGTGGCCAGTCCGCACAGATTGAGGACGGTCGTGGTGCCCGCGAGCAGATGCCGGTCGAGGTTGCCGAGCCAGTCGTCCGCGGGCAGGGCCGCGGCCCCGCTCGGGAAGAGCGGACCGGGCGTGACTCCGTGGGTGTGGCAGTTGATCAAGCCGGGCAGGACGACGAATCCGGTGGCGTCGAGCCGGACGTCGGCGTCCTCCGGCGGGTGCGGGCCGACGGCTCGGATCCGCCCGCCGTCGAGTGTGACGGCGGCCCGGAGCACGTCCGGCCCCGCGACGACTGTTCCCCCGGTGATGACGGTCCGCATGCCGGACGAGTCTACGAGCTTGCTTCAACAAATAGAAGAGTATTCAATATGTCCCTGTGAGCGAACGCGACTTCATCGGGTACGGGGCGGAGCCGCCCGCGGGCGCGTGGCCGGGCGGGCGGAAGGTCGCGGTGTCCATCGTGCTCAACATCGAGGACGGCGCGGAGCGGCAAACCGCTCGCGGCGACAGCGCCGACGACCTGGGCGCGCACTGGGAACGGCATCGGGTCGTGCCCGGGCGGCGCAACCCGACCCTGGAGTCGGCCTTCGAGTACGGCGCGCGAGCGGGTTTCTGGCGGGTCCTGCGGGTTTTGCGGGAGTTCGAGGCGCCGGTCACCGCGTTCTGCTGTGCCCATGCGCTCACCCCGCCGATCGCCGCCGCGCTGGTCGCGGACGGGCACGAAATCGCCAACCACGGCCTGCGCTGGGACACGCACACCGACCTGAGCCCGGCTGAGGAACTGTCCAGGATCCGGTCGTCGACGGCTCTTCTGCGGGAGCTGACCGGGAAGCGTCCGGCCTGCTGGTACTCGCGCGACGGCATCTCGCCCGGGACCCGGGCCGCGGCTGCCGCGGAGGGATATTCCTACGATTCCAACAGCTTCTGTGACGACCTGCCCTATGTCGACGGTTCGCTGCCGGTGGTCCCGTACGCGGGCGACACGAACGATTCGGGGCTGTTGAGCCAATTCCGGACGGGGCGCGCGTTCGGAGCATACCTGTGCGATTCGCTCGCGATGCTGCTCGACGACCCGCGTCCCGGCGCGACGGTGCTGAGCGTGGGACTGCATCCGCGGCTGATCGGCCGTCCGGCGTATGCGAACGCGCTGCGGACGTTCCTGCGGTTCGCGGCGGAACAGGACGTGTGGCTGGCGCGACGGGACGAGATCGCCCGCTACTGGCGGAACTCCGTCTCGAACAACCGTCCCCACCCCTGAAGCCGGCTCGGGGCCCCGGCGAGCCCGAGCAGATGCCACACGGTAGCCGCGGCGCTGTCCACCACCGGCACTCCCAGCCGGGCTTCCAGTTCCGGCACCAGATACGCCGCCCGAAGATTCGTCCCCACGCACACGATTGCCTCCGCCGCCGCGGAGGCGGCCGCCGAAACCAGGGCCGAGATCTCCGGAAACGGCAGCGCGGAAATCTCCGGATTCGTCATCGGCCGGGGCGGCACGGACCGCGACACCACCTCGATCCCCGCCGCCGCGTACTCCTCGGCGATGGTGTCCGCGATCGGCGACGGCCCCGGGAAAACCAGGCCGACCTTCTTGGCCCCCACCGCTTCCACCGCCGCGACCAGGGCGAGCGAGGCCGTGGTCGCCGCCGTTGAAACCCGTTTCGCCAGTCCGGCGGCCAGCGCCCGGTCGTGCTCCAGCCCGAGCCACGAACCGGACGTCCCGTGGAACGCGAGCGCCGAAATCCCCGCCTCGGCGAGAAGATCCGCGGCCGGGCCGATCAGCGCGGCGTCGATCACCGCGTCGAGGTCCGCGGGCAGCGGGAAGCGGCTCGCGAGCGCGGTCGCCCGAGTCCCGGCCAGCATCGCCGCGGTGAGCGGTTCGGCGTTCGTGTTCGACGACGGCACGATCAGGCCGAGCCGCGTTTCGCCGGGACGCATCAGTGCACGCGGCCGAGCGACGGGGGAGTGGAGATCGCGAGGATGACCGCCGGCTCCTCGTTTTCGTTGCTCCACCAGTGCGGCGTGGACGAGTCGTAGCTCATCGTGTCGCCCTCGCCGAGAACGAAGGCCTGCCCGCCGATCGTGGCGCGCAGCGTTCCGGACAGCACCACCACGACCTCCTCGCCGGGGTGGGAATGCGGCACGTCCTCGCCGCGGAATCCGGGCGGGATGGTCATTTCCAGCACGCCGAGCTTGCGGTCGGTGTTGGGGACGAGCATCTCCTGCACGATGCCGTCGCCGGGCAGTTCCATCCGCAGCCGCTCCTCGCGGCGCACGAGCACCTTCGTCTCGTGCGACTGCTGGCCGAGGAACATGTCGGCCATCGGCACCTCGAGCGCGTTCGCCAGCCGCAGCAGCGTGGCGAACGACGGATTGCCGATGCCGCGCTCGATCTGGCTGATCAGGCCCGCGCTCACGCCCGAGCGCGCGGACAGTTCCTCGACGGTGAACCGGCCGCTGCGGCGTGCCCTGAGCGTCGCGCCGAGGTGGTTCACCCAGTAGTCGCGGTTGTCCTCCGCGGCGGGCGGTTCGGATTGGGCGGATCCCATCTCTGCTGTCTCCTCCGGGAGCCGGTCCGCCCGCGGGGCGGAGCTTGCGAACGGCGTCATCTTATCAAAAGTCCTTCAGTATGTTGCGACCGGAACCGGGCTGGCCGTTGACATAGTGATTAATCTTCAACAAAATGAAGTGCATGACAGCACTGCGGGAAGGCCGGGTCGTCCGGCTGGGCGGTTCGGTCCCGCTCGACGGCCGGGTGAGCTGGGCGCCCGCCGACGTCCGCGGGACACAGCCGCTGAACTGCTACCTCGTCCGCTCGGCGGAGGGCGCGGTGCTGATCGACACCGGCGTCCGGGTGCACGCGGCGCGGATTGTCGCGCAGCTGCGGGAATCGGTGCCGGAGAACACCCCGCTGGCAGTGGTGCTGACCCGGACCGAAATGGACTGCTGCCTGAACCTTCCGGAGATCGAGGCCGCTTTCCCGGTGACCGCCGTGCACTACACCGGCGGCATCACTGTGCCGGTCGTGGACGCGCCCCGCGAGCGGATCACCGTCGAAGAAGGCCGCCCGGCGGAGCTGGAGCCGATTCCGGGCATCCCGCTGCGAATCCACGCTCCGCGCCTGCGCTTGCTGCCGACGCTGTGGCCGTACGATCCGCTGAGTCAGACCCTCTTCACCTCCGATTCGTTCTGCCACACTAGAACCGAAGCCGACGACGCGCCCGATCCGGCGGCGGTCGCCGCGCAGCTGCGGGTCAAGTTCTCCTGGCTGGACCACGCCGACCCCGCGCCGGTGCTGGACGACCTCCGCGCCGTCTTCGCCGCCGACCCGGTGCGGGCCATCGCGCCCGGGCACGGTTTCCCGTTGCTGGGCAGGGAGACCGTCGAGGCGCACGTCGAAGCCACGCTGAAGGAGATCGGCCGATGACCGCTCGCCGGATCGCCCCCGCCACGCACTGGCTGGGCGGCTGCATGCAAGCGATGGCCGGCGACGGCCCGGTCCACTACCACGTCTCCGCGTACTTGATTTCCGGCTCCGCCAGCACCGTCTTGGTCGACACCGGAGACCCCCGGCACTGGCCGCTGATCGAAGCGCAGCTGGACGACGCCCTCGCCGGACGACCGCTCGACTACCTCCTGCCGACCCATCCCGAGCTTCCGCACGCGGGCAATCTCCCGGCGCTCCTGGCGCGGTACCCGGGCGCCGTGGTCGTCGGAGACGTGCGCGACTACCACCTGCACTATCCGGAGTACGCCCACCGGCTGCGCCCGCTCGCGATCGGCGACCGCCTGGACCTCGGGGACCGGCAGCTGGAATTGGCCGAGGCGTACATCCAGGACCTGCCGAACACCGTCTGGGCCTACGACCCGGGCGATCGCGTCCTGTACGTGTCGGACGGCTTCTCCTTCGTCCACGATGTCCCCGCCCTGCCCTCGATGGGCGACGACGAGCCAGGCCACCGGCCGGGCGAATGCCGGTTGCTGTCCACCGAAATGCCCGCGGCGCCGACCGTCGGCCAAGCGGCCTACGGTACCGGCCGGGCGCTGTACTGGACGCGATATGTCGACGTCACCGACACCTTCGGCCGGATCGGCGAATTCCTGGCCGTCCATCCGGCCGACCTCATCGCTCCCGCGCACGGCAACGTGATCGCCGACGTGCCGCGGATGATGACGACCGCGTTGGCCGCGCACCGTCAGGTCTATTCCGCCTACACCGGCGCGTGATCTTGTGGTAAGCAAGCGGGCTATGCGCGGAAAGATGATGCGCGGCCTGGCAGCCGCCGCGATGAGCCTGCTGACCTGTCTCGTCGCCGCACCGCCGGCGCCGGCCGCGCCGGAGCCGAAGGCGCCGCCCGAATTCGTTGCCCTGCGCGACGTCGATCCGACCATCGTGCAGGAAATCCGGTACTTCACGCCGCACAACTTCACCGGCGCGCCGGTCGACGGCTACCGGCAGCCGATGTGCATCCTGACCCGGGACGCCGCGACGGCGCTGCACAACGCGCAACTGTCGTTCCTGCGCCAGGGCTACACGCTGAAGGTCTACGACTGCTATCGCCCGCAGCGCGCGGTCAACAATTTCGTGCGCTGGGCCGAGGACCTGAACGACCTGCGGATGAAAGCCGAGTTCTTTCCGCGGGTGGACAAGGACCGGCTCTTCGCCGACGGCTACATCGCGGCGAAATCCGGCCACAGCCGCGGAAGCACGGTGGACCTCACGCTCGTCCGCCTTCCCGCGCTCCCGACGCGTCCGTACCGCCCGGGCGAACCGCTGACTCCTTGCTACGCACCGAAAGCCGACCGCTTCCCGGACAACTCGATCGACATGGGCACCGGCTTCGACTGCTTCGACACCCTCGCGCACACGCTCGACCCGCGGATCGTCGGGCAACAGCGGGAAAACCGGATGCTTCTGCTGCACGGGCTGGAGCGGGCCGGGTTCAAGAACCTGCCCGAGGAATGGTGGCATTACACGTTCCAGCCGGAGACCTTCCCGGACACCTATTTCGACTTCCCGATCTGGCGGCGGTCGCTGAGCGGCCGTCCGTTCTAGGGCGGGTCGCCGACGAGCTCCGCTGCCCTGCCTGCCGCGGCCCGGCGCAGCGGTCCCCGTCAGCCCCTGCGCAGTTTCCGGCGCACCAGCGGCCAGAACGCCGCGATCACCGCCAGCGACACGAGGCTCGTCCAGACCTGGGTGCGGGCCGAGTCGTCGGTCAGCAGCATCACGACGACGATCGCCACGACCCCGGCGACGGTCAGCAGGCCGAGCCACGGGTGCAGCCACATCTTGAGCTTCAGCCCGGCCTGTTCCTCCGGCGTCATCCGGTGCCGCATCCGCATCTGGGTGAACGCGATGAACGAGTACACGAACAGCGCGACCAGGCCCGCGGAGTTCATGATGAAGTCGAAGATGCCGGAGTCGGGCGCGACGAAGTTGACGATGACCGCGAGGTACCCGCCGACCGTCGACGCCACCACGGCCACCATCGGCACGCCGGACTTGCTCTTCTTCGCCACCACCCGCGGGGCGAGCCGCTTCTCGGCGAGCGCGGAGAACATCCGTCCGGCGGAATACAGCCCGGAATTGAGCACCGAACACGCGGCGGTCAGCACGACCGCGTTCATCACCAGACCGGCGCCGGGCAGCCCGAACAGCGTGAAGGCGTGCGCGAACGGCCCTTCCTGTTTGGGATTCGGCAGCTGGTTCCACGGGACGATGGTGACGATCAGCAGCACCCCGCCGACGAAGAACAGCAGGATCCGCCAGATCACCGTGACGACCGCCTGCCGCACGCCCTTCGCCGGATCCTCCGATTCGGCCGCGGCCATCACCGCGATCTCGGTGCCGAAGTAGGAGAAGATCACGATCGCGACGCCGCTGAGCACCGGCCACCAGCCGTTCGGCGCGAAGCCGCCGTGCTGCCACAGGTTCGGGATCGAGAAGCTCGCCTTCGGCCAGAGCCCGAACGCGAACAGCGTGCCGACCGCGAGGAACACGACGATCGCGGCGACCTTGATGCTCGCCAGCCAGTACTCGACCTCGCCGAACGACCGCGCGGACACCAGGTTCGTGCTGGTGAAGAAGAGCAGCAGCACCACCGAAAACACCCACTGCGGCACGTCCGGGAACCACCCGCCGAGCACGGACCCGCCGACGACCGCCTCGAACGCGATCACGCCGATCCAGTAGTACCAGTACAGCCAGCCGACGAGATACCCCGCCCACTCGCCGAGCCCGACCCGGGCGTACTCCATGAACGACCCGATCGCCGGGCGCGCCGCGGCCATCTCGCCGAGCATCCGCATCGCGAGGAAGACGAGCAGGCCGCCGATCAGATAGGAGACGACGGCCGCGGGGCCGACGGAGCGCACGACGTTCCCGGAGCCGACGAAAAGGCTGGCTCCGATGATGCCGCCCAGGGCGATCATGGTGATGTGCCGGGAACGGAGCTTCTTGGGGCTGCCCTTGGGTGCGGCCGTCCCGGTCGCGGGCCCGTTGGCCGGGGCTGCCTCGCCTGCGGCGTCGGCGGGGTAGCCGGTGTTCGGGTCTGCTCCGGCTGGGTTTTCGGTGCGCCCGTCCGGAGTTGCCTCGCGGGACGGTGCATCGGCTGGGGCTGTACTGTGCCGGGTTGCTCCTGCTGGGGCTGTTGGGTTCGAGGCCGTGCGTGCGGTTTCTTCGGCCTGGGTGGTTTGGCTTGCGTTCGGCCCGGTTGCGGTCGTGTGGTGGCGGTTCGTGCCAGTCGGGGTGTGCGTGGTTGCTTCGGCTGGGTCTGCGGTGCGTTCGGCCGCCTCGGCCGGGGTCGCCTCGCCTGCCGCGGCCTCGCCCGCGGGTGCCTCGCCTGGAGTGTCCGAGCTTCCCCGGCCCCGCTCGGTGCTCCGATCAGCCATCGGTCGATCTCCCCTCTCGTCCAGCAGTGCTGTCCCGCGGCGCCGCGCGGCCGGCCACGAGGCCGGAACCGGCAGTCGAGCTGACGGCGGACAGTCTGCGGCCGCCGGGTCCGTCGAGGCTAGGTGCGACACGGGGAGGATGCCGGGCGAGAGAGTTGTCGATCATCCGAATGGAGCAACAGAACGCGCCGCCTTCGCCCGGCGCGCTGCGGTGCGGAATCCGTCTCCTCATGCTCGCTGGAAGTCCGCCAGCGTCGCGGTGATCTGGTGCCTCGTGCTCGCGGCCACTCGGGGATTCGTTGCCGCATAAGCGGTGTACGCGTTGAGCCCGGTGCTCAACGCGTATCCGCGCCCGCGCGTCCAGGAGTCGTCGTCGAGACCCGACTCGACGCGGAAGATCTCTCGGGCCGAAGGCGGGAGGAGCGTCCACGCGATCAGCGCGTCGCAGGCCGGATCGCCGACCCCGAGCCCGCCGAAGTCGAGGACGGCGCTGATCTCCCCGCTGTGCATCAGCAGGTTGCCCGGATGCAGGTCGCCGTGCACCCACACCGGCGGATGCGGCCACGGCGGTGCGGCGAGCGCGGCGTCCCAGACCGCGGTGAGCGCGGTGCGGTCGAAAACGTCGGCGGTCGCGGCGATCGCGGCGCGGGTGTCCGCGTCTCGGCGGGCCAGCGGTGCGCCGATGAACCCGGTGTGCGGTCCCGCGGCGAGCGAGAGGTCGACGGGGAACCGGTGGAGAGCCGCGACGAACCGGGCAAGGTCGAGCGCGGTCCGGTCCGGGCGGGACAGCGCGCCGATTTCCGGCGGCGAGCCCGGCAGCCAGCGGGACACCGACCAGTGCCATGGATATCCGCAGCCCGGCGATCCGAGCGCGACCGGCTCGGGAATCGCCAGCGGCAGGTGCGGCGCGAGGCGGGGGAGCCAGCGGGATTCCTTCTCCGGTTGCTCCGCCGCCCACTCGCCGCGCGGCAGGCGCACGGACAATTCGCCGCCGAGCCGGTAGATGACGTTGTCCGAGCCGGCCGGGTCGAGGCGTGCCAGCGGCAGAGCTGCCAGCCGAGGCAGCTGTGTGGAGAGGAGGCACTTGACCAAGGCTTCGTCGGCGGAGTGCGTTGTCGGCAAAGGCAAGTCTCTCGGTCGGAAGTCCCGGGTGAGACGATCAGACCACGCTTTCGGCGGGCGGTCTAACGAATTTCGCTCCAGCCTCCACTGCCAAGGAAGAAAGCGCCTACTTCGTGGCCCGACCCTGCTCGGAGCCCTCGGTGTCCTGCCGGAGCGCCTCCGGCTCCTGGCAGGCGCGGATGAAGGCGGCCACCGCCGGTACCGGCTCGGCACTGCGATGCAGCAGGTGAAAGTCGGTCGTGCGGCCAGGTTCGGCCAGCGGCCGGTAGACGACGTCCGGCACCGCGGCCCGGTCCACGCCCGCCGGGACCACCGCCAGACCCGCCTTCGCGGCGACCAAGGCGAGGACGCTCAACGTGCTGTCGGCGCGGAATCGGGCCGGCGGCGCGAGGTCGCGGTGCGGGAATCCCGGCGGAGCGAGGTCGCCGTCGCCGGTGATGTACTCGACCAGTTCCTCCCCGACGAGCTGTTCGGCGGTCAGCGTCCGGCGCCGGGCGAGGCGGTGCCCGGCGGGCAGCGCGACCAGGAACGACACCGAGCTGGCCGGGACCGAGGCCAGCCGGGGTTCGCCGGGCGGAGCCGGGAGCGCGCTGAAGCCGACGTCCAGCTCGCCGGCGAGGACCGCGCCGCGCTGATAGTGCGGCCCGGCCTCCCGCAGCTCGATCCGGACCAGCGGACGCGCCTGGTGGAAATCGCCGATCAGCCGGGTCAGGAGGCCGCCGAACACCGCGGCGCCCGCCACGCCGATCCGCACGGTCCCGGTTTCCCCGCGCAACGCCGACCGCGCGGCGTCCTGTGCGCGGTCGGCCTGCGCGAGCACCTGCCGCGCTTCGGCCAGGAACGCTTGGCCGGCCGGGGTGAGCCGGGGCCGCCTCCCGGTGCGGTCGAACAGCGGCCCGCCGAGTTCGCGCTCGAGGTCCCGGATCTGCATGCTCAGCGTCGGCTGGACGACGTGCAGCGTGCGCGCGGCCGCGCTGAATCCGCCCTCTTCGGCCACCGCGACGAAGTAGCGCAGGTGCCGCAGCTCCATCTCGGCTCCTATCAGCGGTACTGATCAATGGATCACGAACAAGTGTTTGAGCTTATCGCTTTCCCGGGGCCATGGTGGAGGGACAGACCGACGAACGGGGGCAGCGATGCGGATTGTCACGCTCGAAGAACACTGGACCGACCCGGCGGTGACCGCGGCCGGCATGTCCGAACTGCTGAAACACGTGCCCGGCTACGCGGCGGCCTTCGATCCGGACTCGGGGATGCCGTATCCGCGGCATCCCGATCTCCTGGAGGGCCTGGGCGCCGCCCGGATCGCCGACATGGACCGCCACGGCATCACCACGCAGGTGCTGTCACTGGTCAATACCTTTCTCCCGGCGGACGTCGCACTGGATCTGACCGCCGCGGCCAACGACACCATGGCCGAGGCGGTCGCGGGGTTTCCCGGCCGGTTCGCCGCCTTCGCCACCCTGCCGACAGCCGTCCCCGGTGCCGCGGCGGACGAATTGCGCCGGTGCGTCGGCGAATTGGGCTTCGTCGGCACGATGATCATGGGGCGCACCGACGACGAATTCCTGGACCAGCCGCGCTTCGAGCCCATCCTGCGCGCGGCCAGCGACCTGTCCGTGCCGATCTACCTGCACCCGGCCCCGCCGCCGGTGCCGGTCAGCGAGGCCAACTACGCCGCGGGGCTCTCTCCCGCGGTGTCGGCGGCGTTCCGGCTCCCCGCGTGGGGATGGCATCAGGAAACCGCCGTGCACTTCCTGCACCTGGTGCTCGCCGGGGTGCTGGACCGGTATCCGCGCCTGCAGTTCGTCCTCGGCCACTGGGGCGAATTCATCCCGTTCTACCTCGACCGGCTGGACGAGACCCTGCCGCGCCGGATGACCGGGCTCGACCGGACGATTCGCGAATACTTCCGGGACAACGTGTTCATCACCCCGAGCGGCATGTTCAGCCAAGCCCAGCTCCGGTATTGCGTCGACACCGTCGGCGTCGGCCGGATCCTGCATTCGGTCGATTTCCCGATGCTCGGCAACGACGGCGCGGTGTCGTTCCTGGCCGATTCGCATCTTTCCCGCGAGGATCAGGAGAAGATCGCCCACGGAAACGCGGACGCGCTGCTCGGGCTCGGCTGATCCTTGTGCGCGGCCGCGGGTCAATGCGGCTGGGAGAGATCGCCTGGCCGGAAGGCCTCCACGGTAGTGCTCACTGGCGCGTCGAGCTCGGTTTTGCGTTCGCGCGGGTAGACCCAGCGCAGCGTGGCCGTCGACCCGGTTCCGGAGAAGCCTCGTTCGTAGAAGATCTTGCCGTCGCTTTGATAGCCGGAAATCGAGTAGTGGTCGCCTTCGTCCTTGCGGTAGGTGACTCGGCCGCCGTTGGCTTCTTCCGCGGCGGCCGCGTCGGCCAATGCCGCCGCGGTGCCGCGGCCGCCCGAATTGGTGCCCCATACGGTCAAAGTCGCGTCGAGAGCGGGATTGGTGAATGTCATTCCGTCGCCGTTGTCGGGCTGGTACGGCGCTGCGGTGTAGCCCTCGGGGACGCGTGTGGTGAAGCCGAAGCGGGGGTTGGTGTAGGTGTTGCTGACCGCCGGGGTGGACGAGGAAGGCGGCGCGGGTGCTGAGGAAGGCGTGGTGGTGCCGAGCATGGCCACGAACTTCGGCTGGAACAGATCCGCGATTTCGGCGTACGGGACGGTCACCGTTTCTTTTCCGCTCGCCATGTCGCAGCCGAGGTCGTACCAGAGGATTTCGAATTCGGCCCCGGCCTTGGTGAAGCCCATCGAGGCTCCCGGCACGTGCTCGCGGGAGGGGTCCCGGTCTGCCGCGTCGATGGTGGCTTGCGGACCCTCATCGCCTACCGAGGCCACTCGGCAGAAACCGTGCCGGGTATGCGGTTCGATGCGCTCGGTGAGGGTTTTCATCCCGGCGGCGGTCAGTATTTCGGGCCGGAACACGTCCTTGGGGCCGAGCAGGTTCCCGGTGCGGAGGTCGAGCGTCACCGTTTCCGGGAAGCGCCACGTCGGGTGGGAGAGGAAATTCGAATCGAGATCGTGGTCGTAGCGGACGGAAAGCAGGCTAGGGGTCTGCAGCAGAATCCGCGCGGTCGTTCGCGCGGCGGGTGTTTCGCCGAGTTCGGTGAACCGCTGCTGCCAGTCCGGCTCGGCGCGGGCGTCGCGAACGGCCTTCAGCCGCTTGTCGATCGGGGCGCGCAACGCGTCGTTGATGCGTTTCCGCACCGCGGCGTCGGGGCCGCCGGACACTTGCGGATACTGGAGGCTATAGGTGATCGGGAGGGCTTGATCGCGTCCGGATTCGGTCTGGATGGCCACCGTGAGCGCGGCGGGCGGCGGTGGATCGCCGGGGTGATTGAAGACCAGGATTCCGCCGGTGACCAGCGCGCCGACGACCACCAGTACCGCGATGACCTTGCCGACGATCACCGCCGTCGCGCCTGCCCCGGTACCCGTGGCCGGCACTCCCGCCGCGACGGCACCGGCACCGGCTCCGATCGGCGCGGCAGCCGTGCCCGCCGTCGTCAGGAGTGCCAACGGAGTGAGCGCGGTCAGCGCGGCAGCCGAGGCGGCCAGGCGCTTCCAGCCGCGTTTCTCCCAGTCCTTTCCGTACGCCTTGCGGGCGACGGTTTCCAATTCGGAGACGAAAGCGTCCGCTGTGGACGGTCGCCACGCCGGGTCTTTGGCCATGCCGCGCGCGATCAGCGGACGCAGCTCCTCCGGCACCGCGTCCAGCGGCACCGGCGCCGTCTGGTGCAGCGCGCGCAGCTCGTCGGCAGTGTCCGCCTCGAACGGCTGATGCCCGGTGATGCACTGGTAGAAAACGCAGGTGGCGGCGTACACGTCGGTGGCGGGCTGGCCCGGCTGCCCGGCCCACTGCTCGGGTGCCATATACGACGGTGAACCTGCGGTCAGTCCGTTGTGACCGTCCAAAGTGGCTAGTCCGAAGTCGACCAGTTTCGACTCGCCTTCCCGGGACACCAGCACGTTTCCGGGCTTGTAGTCGCGGTGCACGACTCCGGCGGCGTGCGCGTCGGCGAGCCCGAGCAGGGAGCCCTTCAGAATGGCGAGCGCGGATTCCGGGGCGAGGACGTTCTCCGTCGCCAGGAGCGCGCGCAGGGACACGCCGGGGACAGCCTCCATCACCAGCGCGGCGCCCTGCGGCGTCTCGATGAAGTCGAACAACCGCACGACATGCGGGCTCCGGACGCCCGACAGCAGCCACGCCTCGCGCCGGAACCCGGCCGCGAGGTCCGGGTCGGCGAGGTACTCGGCGAGCAGGTACTTGATCGCCACCATCCGGCCGGAGTCCTGGTGCTTGGCCAGCACGACACGGCCGAAACCGCCCACGCCGAGCACGTCGACCTCGGTGAATCCGGGTGCCCGCCAGTCGCTCATCCCCGCCGCTTCCCCTCCCCGCGAGGCCGGTCGCGGTCGGCGGAATCGTACTCCGGAATGTGGCATTTTGGGTGGGATTGTCACTTTCAAGTCCCGGAGCCCGGGTCACGGATCCAGCAGGCGCAGTCCTTGTTCGGTGGTGCGGTAGAAGACCGTGCGGCCGGACCGCCGCCCGGCGACCAGGCCGCTGTCGCGCAGCACCCGCAGGTGTTGCGACACCGCGCTCGGCGAGACGTGCAGGACTTCGGCGAGACCGGTGGTCGTGGCGGGGGAGCGCAGGGACTCGAGCAGTTCGGCGCGACGCCGGCCCAGCAGCCGGACCGCGGGTTCGGCCGGGCGAGGCTCGGCGGCTGTCCACAGTGCACCGCTGCCCCGGGCCGGGTAGCGGATCGTGGTCTGGGTGGTGGTGTGCAGCTTGACCATGACCCACGGCGGCCCGAGCACGACAGGGGAGAGCACGAGCCCGCCGGCGGGACGGCCGGGCGAGGGACGACGGTCGCCGTCGAGGGCGAGCCGGCCGTCGTGCCAGCTCAGCGCCGGGTGCAGGGCGGTGAACAGGCGGCGCGCGCCGCCGTCGGCCCATTGTTTGGCCCGGTAGGCGATGTCCGCGTCGAGGACGGCGCGCAGCCGGGGCCAGTGCGGCGCGATCAGGCGGTCGTGGGCCTGGCGGAGTTCGGCGGCGATGGCGCGGAGCCCGGCCGCGGGATCGTCGGCGAGCGCCCGGGCGGAGGCGGGCAGCTCTTCGCCGAACACGCCGCGCAGGCTCCGCCGGACCTGCCCCGGGGTGGTCCGGCACATCGCGGCGAGCGCCTCGTCGATCGTGCACGCCGCACGTGCCGGGGCGGGCAGCAGGAACTGCGGCCAGCTGCTCCGGCCGGTGACGAGCAACGGCCAGGTCCAGACCAGGTCCAACGGTCGCCCGGCCAGCTCGGCGGCGGCCCATCGGGTCCAGCCGCGCTGCCGCGAGCGCCCCCAGCACCCGGCCAGCGCCTGCAGCCCGGACACGGTTTCGGACAGCGGCGACACGGCGAGCCTGGTTCCGGCCAGGTCGCTGGTGCTGAGTTCGAGGGTCAGCGGCACGTCGCGATTATGCGGCAGAGGGTGGGGTTGAGGGGGCGGTCGGCTTGCCGGCAGGGGCGATGGTGCTGGTCTTCCGGGGAGCGCGGGATGGGGCTGGTCTGCATACGGGTTGGGCGGATGTGGTCTCTGGCGGTAGGCGGGCGGGGCTTGTCTGCGGAGGAGCGTGAGGTGGTGCTGGTCTCTGGAGGAGGGCGGGCGGGGCTGGTCTGGGGAGGTGCTGGTCTCCGGAGGAGGGCGAGGGCGGGTTGGCTTGCCGACGTGGTGGGGCTGGCTTGGGCTGCGGGCGAGGCTGGAACAGCTTGTCCTGGGGAGGAGGGCGGGGTGGCCCTGGTCCGCGGAGGAGGGCAGGGCGGGGATTGGTCTGCGACGGGAGTTGGGGCGGGCCTGGTCCGCGCACGAGGCTGGGGCGGCCTTGTCCTGCGGACAAGGCCGGGGCGTGCCTGGTCTGCGGGCGAGGCTGGGTCAGGTCGTCCTGCGGAGGGGGCAGGCTCGGTCCGCAGACGAGGCTGAGACGGAATCGGCATCCGAACGACGGAGAGTTGGTCGGCTCCCCAGGCGAGGGTGAGATCGCGCTGCTGTGCGGGCGAGCGCGGTCCCGCTCCTGCCCGGGCGAGAGTGAGATCGCGCTGGTGTGTGGGGGAGAGCGCGATCCCGATCCCGCCGGGCGAGAGTGAGAAGGCGCTGGTCTTCCGATGCCCCAGCGACGCGTCTTCTGCGCACCGGTCCTTCTCCCGGCCCAGCGGATAGCTGGCCGCCGAAGGTGCGGCAGGACGACCGTCGTTGCGCGACATGAAGGCCGCAGCGGCTGAGCCACCGGCGAGCGATCGCGGGAGTCGGGGCTTAGGTCATTCGATGTAGCTCCAGCCTACATGATGGCGAACACCTGTTCGACTCGGGAACCATCCCGGACATGAACCGACGCGAGCTCAAGACCAAACTCCCCGCCGCGTACTGGCGGTTGTGGTGCGCCTCGGCGGTGGACAACGTAGGCGACGGGATCTTCTCGGCGGCCGTCCCCCTGCTGACGGTCACGGTGAGCCGCGATCCGGTTCTGGTCTCGGTCGTCTCCGCGGCGACCTACCTCCCGTGGCTGCTGCTCTCGCTGCCCGCGGGCGCGCTCGTGGACCGGCGCGACCGGGTCGGTCTGCTCTGGCGGTCGCAGGCTCTCCAGGCCGGGCTCGTCGCGGTGGTCGCGGTGCTGGCCGGGCTGGGGCGGATCGACATCGCGGGGCTGGCGGTGCTGGGGTTCGGGCTCAGTGCGTGCGAGGTGGTGTTCGCCAACGCGTCGCTCGCGGTGTTGCCCGATCTCGTTCCGGAGGCGCAGTTGCACCGGGCGAACGGCAGTCAGTACGCGATCGCCAACGCTGGGCAGCTGTTCGTCGGGCCGCCGCTCGGCAGTCTGTTGTTCGTGGCTGCGGCGGCGTTGCCGTTCGGAGTGGACGCGCTCTCGTTCGTGGTGTCCGCCGCGTTGCTCGCGACCTTGCCGCGTCGACCGTTGCCGACGGGTGCGCAGCCGCCGATTCGGGTCGCGGTGGTGGAGGGGGTGCGCTGGCTCGGGCGGCACCGGCTGTTGCGGACGTTGGCTGGCCTGCTGGCGGTGAACACGTTCTGCTACCAGCTCGGCAATGTCACGGTCGTGCTGCTCGCGACGCAGACCCTGCACGTCGGCGAGCGTGGTTACGGAATGCTGCTCGCGGGCGCGGCGGTTGGGAGTGTGGCAGGTGGGATGGTCAACGCGCGCATCGTCGCGAAGATCGGTGCGCTGCAAGCGTTGCTGACCGCGTTGCTCGCCAATGCGGTGATCTTTCTGCTGATCGGGATCAGTCCCAACGCGGTCGTGCTCGGGATCTTGCTGGGGATGAACGGGTTCGCCACCACGCTCTGGAGCGTAGTCACGGTTAGCCTGCGGCAGCAGGTGGTGCCGACGGAACTGCGCGGCCGGGTGCACAGCGTCTACCGGATGCTGGGCTGGGGGCTGATGCCGCTCGGGTCGCTGGCCGGCGGACTGGTCGCGGACGCGTTCGGCATCCGGGCGGCCTATCCGGTGGCCGGCGCGGTGCGGGCGGTCGCGCTGGCCGTCGCGCTGCCGGTGCTTCTTTCCGCGATGCGGGACGTTGAGTGAGGCGACTGTCCTTAGTGGACGTTGGAGCGCGAGCCCCGGCAGGGCGGAATTGCATCTTATTCGTGGAATGATGACGGTGGGCGTTTCTGTGTGTCGTTCGGGGAGTTGCAGTATTCGTTGTGGTTTGTGGATAAGGGGGGCGGCTCGTCGCCTGGCGGCGACATTGCGCCATCCGGCGTGCGTGGGGCACCCCGAAGCTTGATTGTGCTGACGGGCGGTGGGTGCTTGTCAAGGCGGGAAAGCGTGCCTTGACAAGCACCCACCGCCCGCAGGGAGGCTTCGTATCGGGGTGCAGGGCGGGGGCTGGGCACCTCGAATTTTGGGTGCAGCGGCTGCGGAGCGGGGGCTGGGTGCCTCGATCGTGGGTGCAGCGGTGCGGTTTTTGCGGCCGTGAGGGGAATCCTGCGAATCAGGGTTCCCCTCACGGCTTGCTTTTTTTACGGCAGGGTCAGGCCGTAGGCGCTCAGTGCTGCGGGGACTGGCTGGAAGAAGGTTTCTCCGCCTGAGGTGCAGTCGCCGCTGCCGCCCGAGGTGAGGCCCAGTGCGGTGGCTCCGTCGAACATCGAGCCGCCGCTGTCGCCCGGTTCGGCGCAGACTGTGGTGTCGATCAGGCCGCTTACGCTGCCTTCCTGGTAGTTCACCGTGGCGTCGAGCGCGGTCACCTGGCCGTCGTGCACGCCGGTGGTCGAGCCGCTTCGGGTGACCGTTTCGCCGACTGTCGCGTCGCCGGCCGCGGTGATTTGCTGGCCGGTGTTCACTGCGCTCGGGGCGTCGATGCCGGGGTCGTAGGTGGCGTAGGAGTAGTCCGTGCCCGGGAAGTTCGCGGCGGACGTGCTGGCGATGTGCTGCGAGTTGCCCTGGTCGGCCCACCAGTCGTTGGTGGCCACGCCGCAGTGCCCGGCGGTGAGGATCGCGGCCTGGCCGCTCGAGGTGTGCACGTTGAAGCCCAGCGAGCAGCGCAGGCCCTGGCCCCAGATCGCGTCGCCGCCGCTGATCAGCGGGCGCAGCTCGCCCTTCGTCCGCGCGAACCGGGCCTTGTCGCCGAAGCGGTGCACCGCGTTGGTCACTTGGGCGAGCTTGGCTCCGGTGACCGTCGAATCGGCGGTGACGAGCACCTGTCCGGTTCGCGGGTCGACGCGCCAGGCGGTGCCGGGGACGCTGGCCGTGCGGGCCAGGTCCGCGGTGACCGCTTTCAGCTGGGACGCGCGGTATTTCACGAACTTCGGCGTCGCGCCCGCCGCGCGGACCTGGTCGGCGGCGGCCTGGTCGGTGACGGTCACCGTCAGCCGCGAGGCGGACTGGTCGTAGAACGAGCCGACGGTGCGGTCGCCGAGCGACTTCGCGAGGCTGGCGGACACGGCGGTCGCGGCCCTCGCGTTCAGCGGGGCCGCCGAGGGCTGGGCAGCGGCGACGCCCGAGGCGGCGAAAACTGATCCAGCGGCCAGAACGGCCGCGGCGAAGGCGATGCCGCCGCGTCCGCCGAGTCTTTGACTGAGTGCTGGGATCATGCACATCTCCGTTTCTTGCGAATAGGACGATGGCGCGCCGCGGTCAGCGAATGCGGGCGCAATTCGCAGTTTAGGGACGCCGGGCAATCCCTTATACCCACGAAAGTCGCGAACCCCGTTCGGCTTTGTCCGCTCAACGGAAGCGTGGACGCCATTCTCCGCGCGGACGCGGAACCGGAACCGCTTATTCCGCGTTCGGTTCCTCCCGCTCATCGAAGTTCGTGCCTCGGCGCACGGTTCGGCGCCCGGCCGCATCCCTCCTTTCGACGGTGTTCGGACTCCGGCGGCCCTGGGACTCTGTGTTTCCGTCGCGAGCCCGGCGCCCGCGACGTCGTCCCGGCCGTATCCCCGGCCGAACTCCAATCCCGCGATCGGCGGGAATGGTTGCCATGGAAGGGAAAACGATGCGGAAAATCATGCTGGCGGTGACGGGCGCGGCGGCCCTGCTGTTCGGGGTCGCCGCACCGGCGGCCGCGGCGCAGCCGGCCATCATCGGAGGCAGCGACGCCACCGAAACCTACTCGTTCATGGTGTCCCTGGACAACGGCTGCGGCGGAAGCCTCGTCGCGCCCCAGTGGATCATCACCGCGAACCACTGCGGATACGCCTCGCAGGCGCGGATCGGGTCCACCGACATCAATTCCGGCGAAGTGGGCCAGATCGACAACGTGATCACCGACCAGGGCACCGATCTGACGATGATGCACCTGAGCCAGCCCGCCCAGTCCGCGCCGGTCGCGATGGCGCAGACCAACCCGGCTCCGGGAACGACCGCGCGGCTGCTCGGCTGGGGCTGCACGAGCTGGCCCAACTGCCAGACGCCGCAAACCCTGCAGCAGATCGACCTCCAGGTCCTCGACAGCAGCGCGTGCGCGGCGGGCGGCGGCGGTGCGGGCGACGTCTGCGTCTCCGGCGACTACGCGCATTCGGCCTGCCACGGCGATTCCGGCGGCCCGGCCATCGTCGGCACCACCGGGAACTGGACGCTGGTGGGCGAAACCCACGGCCCCGGCGACAACGGCGGCGAATGCGCCACCACCACCCTCTACACCGGCATCGCCCAGTACCTGCCGTGGATCCAGCAGCAGATCGGAAGCTGATCCCAAATCCTCATGCGGAGAGGACAAAAACCATGACCCTGCAACGCTTTGGCCGGTTGGCCGCCGGCGCGGCGGTCGCCCTGGCGCTGCCGCTGACCGGCGTCGGCACGGCGTCGGCCGCCCCGCTGGACGCGGTCGAGCTGTACTACGACGCCAGCGGCCTGCCCGACTACCAGGCCGAGGCCGCCCAGGCCGCGGCCAACTGGAACAACTCCGTGCACAACGTGCACCTCAACAGCGGCGGCGCCGCGACGATCGTCATGCACGAAACCACCGGAGGCGGCTCGTACACCCAGACCGACGGCCACGGCACCGGGGACATCTACATCGACACCCAGCAGGTCGCCGAGGGCAACGACCCGACCCGGATCATCGCCCACGAGATCGGCCACAACCTCGGCCTCCCCGACCACTACGAAGGACCCTGCTCGGAACTGATGTCCGGGCACGGGCCGGGAATCACGTGCAAGAACGCGACGCCCGACGCCCAGGAAGCGGCCGAGGTGGACGCGAATTTCGCGAACGGCTTCGCGACGGTTCGCCTGCCGGACAAGCACATCTACCGCTGATCGACCGTGCTCGAGTCGCACCGGACTCTGTTGCCGGGCAGGAACATCGGACCGCGGACCCGCGGAACGCTCGCCGGAAGCCCACTGCCTCCGGCGAGCGTCAACGTCGCTCGAGATCAGCCTCGCGCGACCTCGACGTCGTCGAGAATCCCCAGCGCGTCCGGCACCAGAACCGCGACGGAGTGATACGCACTGACCAAATAGGACGAGATCGCGCGGTCGTCGATCCCCATGAACCGCACATTCAACCCTGGCCGGTATTCGTCGGCGAGGGATTTCGGCCGCAATCCGATGACGCCCGCGTCGTCTTCCCCGGTGCGCATCGCGAGCACCGACGTGGTGCCCGCCTCGGTCACCGGGATTTTGTCGCACGGCAGGATCGGGACCCCGCGCCACGCCAGGACGCGTTTCCCGTCCACCACGACCGGGTCCGGGTAAATGCCCGCCCTCGTGCATTCGCGGCCGATCGCCGCGATGGCCCGCGGATGCGCGAGGAACAACCGCGTTTTGCGGCGCCGGGACAGCAGCTCGTCCAGATCGGCCGGGGTCGGCGGGCCGGTGCGGGTGGTGATCCGGGATTTGAGGTCGGCGTTGTGCAGCAGGCCGAAATCCGGGTTGTTGACCAGCTCGTGCTCCTGCCGTTCCCGCAACGCCTCCACGGTGAGCCGCAATTGCTGTTCGAACTGGTTCATCGGGTCGTTGTACAGATCGGCGACGCGGTTGTGCACGCGCAAGACCGTTTGCGCGACCGCGAGGTCGTACTCGCGCGGCGAGGGCTCGTAGTCGACGTACGTTCCGGCGATGACCGGTTCGCCGTCGTGGCCCGCGGTCAGGTCGATGTTCGCCTCGCCCTTGCGGTTCTGCGGTTTCCGCGGCCGCGACACCGCCTCGGCGACGTGTGCGCGCAGGGAATCGAGTCTGCCGTTGAGCCGGGCGTACGAGCCGGCGGGCAGCACCAGCGCGACCACCCGGGTCGCGGCGCGGGCGGTGAACCCCCAGACGGCGTCGTCCCGGGCGAGGAGTTCGCCGCCGAAATGATCGCCGTCGGTGGAGGTGCCGAGATGGGTTTCCGCGCCGTAGTGCCCCTCGCCGTGCCGGGTGACTTTGCCGTGCACCACGAGCACGAGCTGGTCCAGCGGCTGCCCGGCGGTGACGAGCGTGGCGCCCGCCTCGTACTCGCGTTGTTCGAACGCGTCGGCCAGCGCGCCGAGCGCCGTCTCGTCGGCGAACCGGCGCAGCAGTTCGAGCTCGGTGAGCTCGAGCGGAACGACCTGCACCCGCGGCCCGGTCTGGAAGAAGCTCACCTTGCCGTCGCCGACGGTGTAGGTGAGCCGCCGGTTGACCCGGTAGCTGCCGCCGGGCACCTCGACCCACGGCAGCCGCGACAGCAGCCACCGCGGGGTGATCGACCGCATCTGCGGCCGCGATTTGGTGGTGGTGGCGAGGGTCCGGGCCGCCTTGACGCCGAGGGAGAGCTGCTCCTGTTGTTCCGTGACGGGCACCGGGCTCAGCCCTCCCGGCCGAGTTCGACTGCCTCCAGCACGGCGAGCGCGTCGGGCACGAGGACGGCGGCGGAATAGTAGGCCGAGACCAGGTAGGACAGGATGGCCTGCTCGTTGATGCCCATGAACCGCACGTTGAGGCCCGGCTGGTACTCGTCCGGCAGCCCGGTCTGGTGCAGCCCGATCACGCCCTGGGCCTGTTCGCCGGTCCGCATCAGCAGGACCGAGCTGGTGCGGGTGTCGGTGACCGGGATCTTGTTGCACGGCAGGATCGGCACGCCGCGCCACGCGGGCACCTGGTGGCCGCCGAGGTCGACCGAACCGGGGTAGATCCCGGCCTTGCTGCATTCCCGGCCGAACGCGGCGATCGTCTTCGGGTGCGCGAGGAAGAACCCGGGGTCCTTCCACACCAGCGACAGCAGCTCGTCGAAATCGTCCGGCGTCGGCGGGCCGGTGCGGGTCGGCACCCGCTGGTCGTAGTCGGCGTTGTTCAGCAGCCCGAAGTCGGGGTTGTTGACCAGTTCGTGCTCTTGCCGTTCCCGCAGCGCCTCGACGGTGAGCCGCAACTGCTGCTCGGTCTGGTTCATCGGCTCGCTGTAGAGGTCGGCGACCCGGCTGTGGACCCGCAGCACGGTCTGCGCCACGCTCAGCTCGTACTCGCGCGGGGAAGTGTCGTAGTCGACGAACGTCCCCGGCAGCCGCGGCTCGCCGTCGTGCCCGGCGGCTAGGGCGATTTCGGCCTCGCCGTGCTCGTTGCGGGCGGTGTCCCCGCCCGAGGCGAAGGCGTCGAGGTGCGCTCGCAGCGCGTCCGAGCGGTGCAGCACGCCTTCGAACTCCTGGCGCGACAATGTCAGCACCGTCGCGGCGGTGACCGCTTTGGCGGTGTACTCCCAGATCCCGTCCGCGGTGGTGAGCACGTTTTCGCCGAAGTAGTCGCCGTCCACGAGCGTGCCGAGCACCGTCTGGTCGCCGTAGGAGCCGACCCCCGCCTTCGTGATCTTGCCGTGCGCGATGAGGAACACCTGGTCGGCACGGCTGCCGAATTCCGCCAGCACGTCGCCCGGCTGGTATTCGCGCTGCTCGAACCGGCCGGCGAGCTCGGCCAGCGCCGCCTCGTCGTCGAATCCGCGCAGCGGGGCGAGCTCGCCTAGCTCCGGCGGGATGACGCGGACCTCGGAGCCGCTGCTCACGAAGGTGACGCGGCCGTCGCCGACGGTGTAGCTGAGCCGCCGGTTGACGCGGTACGTGCCCGCGGACACCTCGACCCACGGCAGCACCTTCAGCAGCCACCGGGTGCTGATGCCCTGCATCTGCGGCACGGACTTCGTGGTCGTGGCCAGCTGCCGCGCCGCCGCGCGGCCGAGGCTCAAGGGTTCGGAGTCTTCCACGTCCGCGGAGTCGACCGGGTCGGTGACAGTCACAGCGAAACCACCTTGTCTTCGGGTGCGAAACCTGGGCTCAGGAGTAGAGGGTCAGGATCGGTAGCGAGGGTTCGTGGCGTGCCATTCGAAGCCGCCGCCCATCCAGTCGCGGACGCCGGCGAGGAAGCGCTGCAGTTCCGGCGACGGGACCGCCAGCAGGGCGCGGTGCCCCTCCTCGAACTCGCGCACGATCCGGTTGTGCAGCGCGACCGTGGTCTCGACCGCCTCGGAGACCGGGCAGTTCCGGTCGGCGGCGATCTGCAGCACCATGTTGCAGACCGGGTTCTCGTCGGCCGCGTCCTTCGCCACCGAATGCAGGTCGTTGACCAGGACCGTCGCGGTGCCCGCGCGCATCATCGCCTCCCGCACGCGCGGGTCGTAGTACAACGGCGCGGGCAGTTCGTACCCGCCGACGGCGTCGATGAGGGTCATCGAGGTGTAGAAGCTGTCGTGCTGGCGGGCCGCCAGGTACTCCCAGGCCGGGGGATAGCGGCCGGTGTGGCGCCACGCGGCGTAGGCGTCCCAGCTGACGAACATCGCGAACGTCGAGTAGCAGACCCGCTGGACCAGCACCGGCGAACCGTGCCTGCCGAGATGGTCGACCGCGGAGCGGAAGCCGACCCGGATCGGATCCGCCCGCAGCGCCTCTTCCAGCGGCGCGGAGAACTCGCCGGCCGGGGCGACCGGGTCCATCGCGGGCATCACCAGCGCCAGCCGCGGCGGGAGTTCGGTCGGCGAGGCGCCGAGGGAGCTGTCATCGGCGTAGTAGTCGTCGGCCGCCCACCACACCGCGTTGAGCTGCGCGGCGATCAGCAGCCGGTCGGGATCGGAGGAATCCGGGTGGGCCAGCATCGCCAGCTTGCCGAAACCGGCGTGCGCGATCTGGTCCAGCCCTTCGCCCTCGAACCCGCAGTCGGCCGCCCACGCGACGAGCCGCCGGTCCACCTCTTCGGCGAGCGGTTCGTCCACCCGCCGCACGACCGGGCAGTACAGCGGGGACGCGCTGCCGTCGCCCCATTCCCGCTCCGCGTACGCCGGGTCCTGCCCGCTGGCCGACGGCGCGAACTGCGCCGCGATCCGCGCCGCCGAGGTGCCGAGCCCGACCGGGCCCGCCCAGAGCGAGGACGGGCACGCCAGGTCGGGACGGACCGCTGCGATTCCGGACATGGCGGCCCGCTCAGACGCGGTCGGCGGCGATGAGCAGGTAGTGGAAGCTGCCCTCGCGGTAGGCGGTCAGGAACGGCTGCTCGATGCCCGTCGCGACGGACGACTGCGCGCGCAGCTCCCAGTACGGGATCGTCGCCTCGGTCAGGTCCACGACGGCGATCGGGACGAACCCGGTGGCGGCCAGCGCCCGGAAATAGTCGCCGCGTGCGTGGATATTGCAGATGTAATGCTGGTCGATCTGGCTCACCGCGCGCGAACGCCCGCCGGTCAGGTCGTTGTAGCACCCGGTGATGGTCACGAATCGGCCCCCGGGCGCGAGCTGCCGCGCGTGTTCGGCGAAAAGCTCGTGCAGATCGACGTACATGGTGCTTTCGTTGTTCCAGATCCCGGCGAAGTCGCCGCTTTCGAATCCGGTGTCGAGCATGTTCCGGAGATGGAAGCGCACCGAGTCGTCGATTCCGCGCAACCGCGCTTGCTCGTTGGCGAAATCGACCTGCTGCTCGGAAATCGAGACGCCGTCCACCCGGCAGCCGAACCGCTGGTGCGCCTGCACGCTCGTGCCGCCGCGCCCGCACCCGGCGTCGAGCAGCCGGTCGGCCGGCTGGATGTCTCCGAGGTGCCGCAACAGGAAGTGCGACTGCGCGGTCTCCAGCCGGTGCATCTCGGCGATGATCGCCTTGTCCCGCCTCTCGCCGCGTCCGTCCAGGACGGACGGATCGTAGTCGCCGATGCCGTAGTGGTGGTGGTAAAGCCCGTCGACGTCGCCGAGGCGCAGGTTGACCGGATCTTTTTCGGCATTCCAGTAGTCGGCGACCGACTGCTGATACGCGGTGCGGGCAACCGGACGGGCAACGGACGTCATCATGTACTCCCTTTTCCGGAACGCGATTTCCGGTCGGCGCGCGTGAACTGTGCCGGCGCACATCGTCTCGGTGCGAGGCGCTCGGCTTTTCTCCCTCTGAGGTCCGAGGCTATCGAGGATTCTTTTCCGCGGACAAGGCGATTCGCGGGAATTCACTCGCGGGCTGGCGGCGGCGGTCCGGCGTGCCTCTTCTGGCCTAGGAAACCGCTCCTGCGAGGTGTCCGCGCGCCGGTCGCCGGGCCACGTTCGATGCCGCCGCGGACACGGGCGGATGACGGCAGGCGACAGCCCGTGGGCGATCCCGGCAGACGGGTGACGCCCGATGGGCCGAAGCGGGTCCGAGCGGCCCGTCCGTCACGCGGTCCGGGAAGTCAGCTGAAGCAGGACGACGCCGCCGACGATCAACGCGAGCGCGAGGATCCGCGGCACGCTCACGGTTTCGCGGAGCCAGAAGATCCCCACGACGGCCGTGCCCACCGCGCCGATTCCCACGAACACTGCGTACGCCGTCCCGACCGGGACCGTCCGCATGCCGACGTTCAGCACGTACAGCACGAGGACGGTCAGCACTCCGCAGACGAGCGTCGGGACGAGTTTGGTGAAGCCGCCGGTGAGGCGGATGCTGTGCGCCCAGGCGATTTCGAGCAGTCCGGCCGCGAAAACGGCGATCCAGCCCATCGTCATGCCTCGTAGAGTGCGGCGCGCAGGCCGGACGGCAGGGAAAAGTCTTGAGCGGCGACGAGATCGGCGACATGGCCGGGGTCGCTCGTGCCGGGGAGGACGGCGACGTTGGGCGCGAGGCCCAGGAGCCAGGCCAACGCCAGCGTCGCCGCTGAAACGCCGAGTTGCCGGGCGTGGCTTGTCAACGGCGAAGTCTCCTTGACCAGCGCTCCGTTGCCGAGCGGACGGAACGCCAGATACGGGATTCCGGCGGCGGTGGTGGCGTCCAGAACGTCGCGACCGCCGAGGTGTCCAACGTGGAATTCGTTCTCTACGGAGGCGATCGGCGTGACCGCGCGCGCCTGGTCCAGCAATTCGCGCGTGACGTTCGAGACGCCGGCGTGTTCGAGCAGGCCCTCGTCGCGCAGCTCGGCGAGCGCCCCGACGGTTTCCGCCCACGGCACGGTGCTGTCCGGCATGAACCTGGCGTGTACCAAGGGAAGCCGCTCGACGCCGAGCTGCGCGAGGTTGTCCCGGACGGCTGCCTTGACCGCTTCCGGCGTGGCATCGGCGACGAAACTGCCGTCCGGGCTGCGGCGTGCACCGACCTTGGTAGCGATGAGCAGGTCTTCCGGATAGGGCCGGAGCGCCTCGGCGAGCAAGCGGTTCGCGACCTCGGGCCCGTAGTAGCCGGACGTGTCGATCAACCGGACGCCCGCGTCGACGGCGGCGCGGACAGCGGCCTTGGCGCGCTGCGGGTCGGCTGGTCCGCCCATGGCTTTCGGACCCGCGAGCTGCATGGTGCCGTACCCGATCCGGCCCACGGTGCGGCCGGCGAGCGTGAACGAGTGCATTTTCGCCCCCATCAGTCAGGTGGACACTGTGTCCACTTATGACTGTACTCGATCCGGACACGCTGTCCAGATACAGTGACCGGGTGAACGGCAAGCCAGTCACCGAACGAGCGGACGCCGCGGCGAACCGGCGGCGGATCCTCGCCGCGGCCGAGGAGCTTTTCGCCGAGAAAGGCCCGGACATCACGATGGGCGACCTTGCGGCGGCGGCGGGCGTCGGACGCGGGACGCTGTACCGGCGCTACGACAGCGTCGCCGCGGTGGCGGTCGCGTTGCTGGACGAGCACGAGCGACGCCTGCAGGAAGCGATGCTGTCCGGCCCGCCGCCGCTCGGACCGGGCGCTTCGCCGCGGGAGCGGTTGACGGCGTTCTACGACGCGATGATCGATTTGCTGGAGCAGCATCTGCCGCTGGCGCTCGGCGCGGAAACCGGGGCTCGGCGGTATCGGACCGGGGCGTACGGGTTCTGGCGGGTGTTCGTGGCGACGCAGGTTCGCGAGGCGGGGTTGCGGGACGAGGCGCTGCCGGATGTGCTGCTGGCTCCGCTGGCGCCTGATCTGTATCAGAATCAGCGGCAGGAGCGCGGGATGTCGGTGGCGGCGGTGAAGAAGGCGCTGCGTCGGCTGGCTTGCGTCCTGCCGGCGGGGGATGGCTGAGTACAGATCGGGGATGGGCTGGTTTATGCCGTGCTGACGAGGAGCGGGCGATCGCAGGCGCGTGCCGAGCCGTAGCGACTGGGCGGCGAGCTGGGGTCGGCTCCGGGGCAGTTCGCTGGAGCCGAGACTGGCAGGGCTCGAGCAGATCGGGTGGGCGGCATGCCGGTGTGGAGCGGCGCGTGACTTGTCCGCGAGGTCGTGGTCGAGCAAACCGCGCCCCTGCCTGAGCGCGCACCGTCAGTTCTCCAGCGCCAAACCCGGCGGAAGCGGAGTAAATTCGCCGGATGAACGGTGGCGTGCCGATGCGGATCGGCTGGATCTGCCTCGCGGCGGTCAGCGCGGGGATTCTCGGGTTCGGGATCGTGGTGCTCGTCGCACCGCCCGCCGGGGACGCGCTGCTCTACCGCACGGACGCGCTCGCCACCGCCGGACTCGGGCTGTTCGGCGGGCTGACCGCGGTGTTCCCGTTCCGTGCCGGGGAGCGGTGGGCGTGGTTCGCACTGTGGTTCTATCCGGTGTTCTGGCTGGCGCATCTGGTGTTCCGATTGCCGCCGGGGACGGATCACGTGCATCAGGTGGCGTTCGTGGTCCTGTCGCTGGCCGGGCTGCTGGTGCCGGTGCGGTCGTTCTTCCGGGCACCGGTCGAAGGGCAGCACGCTCGCCGCTAACTCCCGCGTATCTGCGCGAAGCCCGCTGTCCCGGGGCATGGAACAAGCCGCGCTGACCGAACGGGCTCGCTGTACAGTCAGCGCGTGAAGCGCATGCGGAAGGGCTTCACGGCTGCGGCGAATCTGCGCGGATCATGAACTGCGCGCCGAAATCCGCCTTTCTCGGTTGGACGGGACTTTGCTTCCCGGGCCCGCCGCGCGGCATTATCTGCGGGCTCTGCTCGATGTCGGAACCTGTGACCCGGGTGCTGATGGCGTTCGACCCGGGCTCGCCGAGCGGTTCGCGGTATTCGCCGGTTACCGGGGCGAAGACGGGCACGACGGCGCGCTCCCGGCATGGCTCAGCGCGGAGCTTCGCGAGATCAGGCAGCGCGAAGTGTCGTTCAATCCGCGCGTTCCGGGCGCACTGCTCGCCGCGGCGATTCCGGTCTTCGACGTGACCGGGACGGCGGTGGCGGCACTGAGCGTGGCGGCCCCGCGACGGGAGTTCAATTCCCGGGAAGCGCATGCGTCGCTGCAAGCGACCCGGATGACCGCGCAGCGCATTCTCCGCGAAACCGTGGCGGCTGATTAGCGGAACGGGAAATCCGGCCGTCCGGCCCATTGACCGGGGAGGCCGCGCACGTCCGGAAGGCGGTTCGGGGAACGGCGCAATTTCCGGGCGCTGGGGTTCGAACGGTCGGGCGAAGCGGCCGGTCCCGGTCGACCGGCGCAGCGAACGGAAGAATTCCGAAGTGCCGCAACGCCTTTCCGACCGGGACCAAAGACTCCGTGCCGACGAGAGAGCGGCCGCACCGGCTTCCCTCAACGGGGCACGGGAGGCGAGTCAGGGACGGCCGCCCTCGAGGTGAATGGTTTCGCGGGTGAGGAATTCGGCTCGCAGCAACCACAGCACGGTGTCGGTCACGTCGGCGACGGTGCCGGTGCGGCCGACGAGGGTGCGCTTCGCGGCGTTGGCGAGGAAATCCGGTTTGGCGTCGCCTTTGCGGTCCCAGACGCCGGAGTCGATGATGCCCGGCGACAGCGCGTTGACCCGGACCGGTGCGAGTTCGGCGGCGAGGTGCTGGGCGGCGAAGGCGGCGGCCCCGTTGGTCACGCCGGTCACCACGCTTCCGCGCGCGGGACGCCAGCCGACCTGGCCGGAGAACAGCAGCAGCGACCGCCGGATCGTGAAGTGCTTCGCGAGCAGCAGCGGGCCGATGACCTTGGCGGTGAAGGCGTCGACGGTCTTTCGCGGTCGAGTTCGCGAACCGGCGCCGCGTGGGGTGCCGCCGCCGTGTTGACGAGGTGATCTACCGGTCCGAGTTCGGCGGCAGCGGCGGCGATGGTCGCTTCGTCGCGCAGGTCGATGTGCAGCCCGCCGGGTCGATGCGACGCGACGTGCACCTTCGCGCCCTCGGCTGTCGCGGCGTCGGCGATCGCCGTGCCCAGATGCCGTCCGCCCAGCACCAGCACTGTCTGTCCGGCCAGTCCGTTGCCCATGTCCTTCTCCGTTCCGTCGGTTCGCCGTGGCCGAAGTAGGCTATGGAAAAGTAACCAGGTACTTCAACGTAACCGGAACCGGAGGAGCCGCCGTGGGCTACAACGTCATGTCCGCCAGCTGCCCGTCGCGGGTGGTGCTGCACCGGATCGGCGCGCGGTGGACGGTTTTCGTGGTCAACGCGCTGGAGCACGGGCCGCTGCGCTTCACCGCGCTGGCGGACAAGATCCAGGGCGTCACCCCGAAGGTGCTGACCGAAACGCTGCGCGCGATGGAGGAGGACGGCCTGCTCGCCCGCGTCGAGTACGCGGAACAGCCGCCGCGCGTCGAATACGGGCTCACCGATCTCGGCCGGTCGCTGCTGGTGCCGCTGCGCGCCGTCCGCGAGTGGGCGGAAAGCCACGTTCCGGAGATCCTGGAAGCTCGTGAGCGCGCCCAAGCCGCGCGGCAGAGCTGACCCGCTCCGGGCCGTCGGCGAAAATCCCGTCCCCGGCCGCCCGGCGTCCTGGGATCGTCCACGCGGAGACGAAACCGAGGAAGGCCGCGGAACGTGACATTGCAGGAAAAGGCCCAGAGCCGGCTCGCCGACGACCTCGTGCCCGGAGAGCGCGTGTTCTCCGCGTTGCTCGCGTTCCGGACCGGCGGGGTGCGGAACACCATGATCGCCGGTGCGGCGGGCATCGCCGGGATCGCGGGAGCGGCGGGCATGGCGCTCGCGGCGCGGCGGGGGAAGTCCGACGCCCCGCAAGCGCCGATCGCCATCCCCGGCCGGGTGATCTTGACGCTCACCTCGCACCGGCTGGCGGTCTTCACCGTCGGCGGACTGGTCCGGGCCGCCCCGGGCAAACTGCTGCACACGTGGACGCTCGACCGGCTCGCCTGGGTGGCGGACCCGGTGTTGGTGCCGGGGATGGCGCAGGCGCTGCGGTGCCGCGTCGGCGTGACCGGCGTGGGGGTCCTCGGGTTCGAGTTCCCCCGGCTGCAAGTCCAAGAAGGACGGACGATGATCCGCCGGCTGGCCCGGTCTCTCGCCGAACTGGACGCGGATCCGGCTTCCTGACCGGTCGCCGCGAGCTTTCCCGACCCCCGTCAGCTCGTCCGGAATCGGTGCGGGCCGGACGATCCCCGCACCTGCCTGCGCTGGAACCTTCCCGTTTTTGCTCGGCTCAGGTCGGTTGGGCGGGCAGCCGGCGCCCCTCAGGGGGAGCGTCCCGGTCGCGGAAGCCAGCTGTTCCCGCAGCGGAAACGCGTTCTCCCGCCCGCCGGGGTGCCCCGGTTGCGTCGCAGCCCGGTTTTGTCGGTGCGGCCGGGTAGCGTTCCGGTCCGTGGACGTTCGGGAACGTATTCAGGAGCTGGCCGACCAGATCGTGGCGCTGCGCGACGCCTACTACCGGGGTTCCCCGGCGGTGGCGGACGCGGAGTACGACGCGATCGAGGACGAGCTGCGCGGGTTGATCGAGGCGAGCCCGGAGCTGGCCCCGGACCCGAATCCGCTGGACCAGGTGGGCGGTCCGGCGGTGCTGCACGCGCCGATCCGGCATTCGCGGCCGATGCTGTCGCTGGAGAAGGCGACGAAGCCGGAGCAGGTCGAGGCGTTTTTCGACCGGTTCCCCGGCCAGCCGGTGGTCGTGATGCCCAAACTCGACGGGCTGTCGCTGGCCCTGGTGTACGAGGACGGCCGCCTCGCCCGGGCCGTCACCCGCGGCGACGGGACCACCGGCGACGACGTGACCATGCTGGTGCGCGCGCTCACCGACGGCATCCCGCACCAGGTCAGCGCCCCCGGCCGGGTCGAAGTGCGCGGCGAGGCCGTGATGCTGCGCTCGACGTTCGCCGCCTACAACACCGCGCATCCGGACAAACCGCTGATCAACCCCCGCAACGCCGCGGCCGGCACGCTGCGCGCGAAGGATCCGGTCGCAGTAGCCGAGCGGCGGCTGCGCTTCTTCGCCTTCGACCTCGACACCGAGCCCGGCAGCGCGGAAACCGACCTGGGCAGCGGTCTGCTGGAACTCGGGTTCACCGCAGCGGACATGCGCCGGTGCGCCGACGCGGCCTCCGCGCAGGCGGTGATCACCGCGATCGAGCAGCAGCGCAACGACCTGGACTACGACATCGACGGCGCCGTCCTGCGGCTGGCCGACCGGGCCGCGTACGCCGCCGCGGGCACCCGTTCGAGTTCGCCGCGCGGGGCGCTGGCGTACAAGTTCGCCGCCGAGGAGAAGACGACCGTACTGTCCGATGTGGTCTGGGACGTCGGCAAGACCGGCAAGATCGCCCCGGTCGCGTGGCTGGAACCGGTGTTCGTCGGCGGGACCACGGTCACGCGCGCGACCCTGGCCAACCAGGAGGTCATCCGCGCCCGAGGCATCAAGATCGGCGACACCGTGCTGGTGCGCCGGGCAGGCGACGTGATCCCGTTCGTCGCCGGGGTGCTCGACGAGTCGAAACGCACCGGAGCCGAACGCGAGATCGTCCCGCCGTCGACGTGCCCGTCGTGCGGGCAGCCGCTCACCGAACAGGGCAACAGCCGGGAACTGTTCTGCACCAATGTTTCCTGCCCCGCGCAGACCGTCCGGCGGCTGATCCACTGGGCGTCCCGTGCGGCCGCGGACATCGACGCGATCGGCGGCGTGTGGATCGAACGGCTGGCCGAGGCCGGGATCTTGGAGCATCCGTCGGACTTCTACCGGCTGACCAAGGAACGCCTGCTGGAATTCGACCGCATCGGCGAGGTCTCGGCGACGCGGATGATCGAATCGATCGACGCCAGCCGCCAGGTCGGCCTGCGCCGGGCCCTGATCGGGCTCGCCATCCCGATGGCGTCGGAAGGCACCGCCGCCCGGCTGTGCCGCGCCGGCTTCGGCTCGCTGGAAGAAGTACTGGACGCGGGTGTGGACGGGCTGGTGGAAGTGGAGGACATCGGCCCGAAGGTCGCCGCCTCGCTGGTGGAACACCTCACCCGGCTGCGCCCCGAACTCGAACGCCTGCGGGAACGCGGGGTCTCCCTGGACGTCCTGGAAGAAGACCTCCCGCCGGCGGTCGTCGCGGGAGCGCCGCTGGAAGGCAAGACCGTGGTCGTCACCGGTGCGATCAGCGACCCGCGCTCCGGGGAGAAGGTGCCGCGCCCCACGTTCCAGCGCCTGTGCGAAACGGCGGGCGCGACCACCGCGTCGTCCGTCTCGGCGAGCACCGACCTCCTCATTACCGGTGCCGACGTCGGCGCGAGCAAACTCGCGAAGGCCGAGAAGCTGGGGGTCGAGGTCGTGGACCAGGGGGTGATCTGGGAACAGCTGATCGCGGCCGGGGTGGTGTGAGCCCGCGCGCCTGTCCTCGCAGCCGCCTCGCCTTGCTTCGGGGTGGTGAGCCAGGCCGTCGGGCCAGGGTGCCGGGCTGTGTGGGTGTGCCGGGCCGGGAATCCTCGGGTGAGCCGCCGAGGATCTGCTGCGCGGCAACGGATTCGCCTCCACGATTCAGTGGCCGCGCGGCGGGGTTCGCGCGAACGTGTCGCGTGATGCTTGGCCGGGGCGGGCTTCCGGTGGCGCGGTGTGCTGCCGGGCTTGCGTGAACTGGTTCTGTTGGACGTGGCGGGGATGCGGGTTCGTGCGAACGGCGGGCGCTGGCGCGAGATGCGGGGCCCGGAGCGGGCTTCCGATGGTGCGGTTTGCTGCTGGACTGCGTGAACGGGTTCTGCTGGACGGCGGGCGACTGGCTCGTGTGGACGGTGGGCGGTGTCGCGCGATGCTGGGCTGGGGCGAGCTTCCGGGTTCGCGTGAACGGCTTCTGCTGGACGGCGGCCGACTGGCTCGTGTGGACGGTGGGCGGTGTTGCGTGATGCTGGGCTGGGGCGGGCTTCCGGTGGTGCGGTGTGCTGCCGGGCGCATGCGAATGGGTTCTGCTGGATGTGGCGGGCAGGCGGGCTCGCGTGAACAGTGGGGTGTCGCGTGGTGTCGGGTCGGGGCGGAGTTCCGGTGGTGCGGTTAGCTGCCGGACCCGCGCGAGCAGTTCTGCTCGACGTGGCAAGGGGACCGGGCTCGTGCGAACGGTTTCTGCGCGTCGTGGCAAGCAATCCGGCCTCGCGCGAACAGCCCGCGCCGCGCCTAGCGAGTGCGGGTCTCGCGTGCCCGGCCGGCATCGGGTGTGGCTGGCGAGCAGATCGGCGTGTGCGTTCCGCCTACCCCGGCAACCAGGCCCGCCACGCAAGCGATCCACAGCCGTCGAAAGAGTCACTTCCGGTCCAGTCCGAAGTACGGTTCCGCCGCCTCCAGTCGCGGCACTGGGACGCCCAGCCGCCGGGCCTCGGTCAGGGCGTCTCGGCAAATCTCGCGCGGCTCGCGGGCGTCCGGGTCGGAGTGCGCCTCGAAATTCACCCGCGCCGGGGCGACATGGGCCAGCAGCCAGCCCAGCGCCGGAGCGGTCAGCCAGGTCGGGGCTCGGAACGGCAGCACCGCGGCCCGATGGCGCCGCAGGTCGACGCCCCGGGCTTCGAGAAGCGGCAGAAGTTCGCGGCCGGTCAGCAACGCCTCGCGCAAACCCTCCCGGGACCCGGCCAGCGCGCTCAACGACCCGGCCCGCACGCCCTGCGAGTGCAGTCCCGCGTCCGACGCGAAATGGACCCACAGCCAGCCGCGGAAGTCGGGGCGTTCCCGAACCCGGAACCCAGCGTCCCTGAACACCCGTCGGACAGCCCGCTCCCGTTCGCCGGGAGGCCCGCCGAGGGTGCCGAACACGCTGCGCGGCAACAACATCCCGCGCAGCACACCGTCCTCGCCGAAACCGCCGCCACCCTGCGGGAAGCCCCAGGCGACCTGGTCCGAGGGAAGATCCCCGAGCGCGTCCAGCGGCTCCGACCACACGTTCCCGAAAACCAGCACCGTGGCCGTCCCGACCCGAGGCGCCAGAAAAGCCGCCGCCTCCGGCAGCCGGTAGTGCTGGACGCTCAGCACGATCAGCTCGAACCCATGGTCCGGTTCCAGCTCCTCCCGGTACCGCACCGGCCACGTCTCGACGACCCGCCGCCCCCACGCCCGCAGATCGCGGACGTCGAGGTCGATCGAGTCACCGTACTCCGCCGCCCGGCCCGGCCGGACGTAGAACTCCACCTCGTGCCCCGCCCGTTCCAAGGCCCAGCCGTACATCGCCGCGATGACGCCGCGTCCGAACATCAAGATCTTCACAGCCGCACCTCATCGCCCGGGAAATGGAGACTATCTCCACTTAGCGAAAATATGGAGACGGTCTCCACTTGTCAACGAGAGGTGGCCAGCCCGCGCCGCGGCTGCGCGGAAGTACGAATCGACGCCTCCTGAGGGAAGCCGGGAAGCGCATCGTCCGTCTCGTTCCGTCCGCGACGACCCGACCCGCGGGAGCAAGATCTTCCTGTCGCGCAAGGTATGAGGGGCGGGTTCTCACGCGTCAGCGGGAAGCTCAGCGCACACTTTCAGGCAGCCCGCAGTTCAACTGGCCTCAAGACGCGACCGCTCCGGCAGCCAGGCCCGCATCATCTCGGCATACCGCGGCGCTGTGGCCAGAAGCTCCTCGTGTCGGCCGAGCAGTGTGTCCCGGCCGTCCATCAGCAGCACGCGCTGGGCCCGGACTGCGGACGACAACCGATGGGCGATCACGATCAGGGTGCCTCCCCGGTCGGCGAAGGCGCGTTCCGCATGGACCTCCGCAGCTGGGTCCAAAGTGGACGTCGCCTCGTCCAGGACGACGACTCCGGCTGGCGAGGCATAAGCCCTCGCCAGCGCGAGGAGCTGGGCTTCCCCGGCGGAAATGCCTTCCGCGCCGGGGCCGAGTTCGGCGTCCAGACCGCCGAGGCGGGACAGCAGCGGTGCGGCGCCGACGGCTTCGGCGGCTGCGGCGAGGCGGCGGTCGGAGGCTTCGGGGTGGAACAGGGACAGGTTTTCCCGCACGGTCCCGGCGAAAAGGTAGGCCTGTTGCGGCACCAGCACTAGATGCCGAGGCCGGTCGGCCAGTTCGCTGACGCGTACGCCGCCCAGCCGGACTTCGCCGTGCTGCGGCTCCAGCAGACCGGTGAGCAGCCCGGCGAGGGTCGATTTCCCTATGCCGCTCGGGCCGACCACCGCCAGGTGGTCGCCGGGGCGCAGGTCGAGGTTCAGCCCGCGGACGACCGGCTCCGGCGCCGCGCCCCAGCGGAACGTCAGGCCGCGGACGGCGAGGCCGAGTCCGGCGGGGCTTTCGGTCTCCGGGCGGTGTTCGGGCGGGGCGGTGGTTTCGGCGAGCCGGCGCAGCGCGACCAGCAGCCGGAGGACGACCGTGGACGCGGTGGAGGCGAGTCCGCGCAGCGCGGGCTGCAAGGTGGTCGCCAGGTAGACGAGCGCGCCCAGCGCGGCACCGGCGGTCAGTTCGCCGCGAGCGACCATCGACGGCGCCAAGGCCAGCGCGAGTACCAGCGGGACGAACCCGCCGAGCGCCACGAGCACCGACCGCAGCGCCGCTGACCTGGCGACGCGCACCGCGGCGGCGGCTTGCCGGTCCACCGCGTGGTCGGCGGTCAGCGCGGCGACCGGTTCGGCTCCGCAGGCGACGACGTCGCGCATCCCGGCGAAAATCGAGCCGGTGGTGCCCGCGGTGCCTTCGTCGGCGAGCGTCTGCGCGCGTTGCCGACGGGCGAGCGAGGGGAGCAGCGCGGCGAATCCGGCCAGCGCGAGCACCACCGGCACCACGACCGGCAACGCCAGCGACCCGGCGACGGTCACCAGCCCGGCGATCGCCGCCGCCGTGGTGACGATCATGCCGCGGGCCTGGACCAGAAGCCCGCCGGTGGCGTCGCGGACGACCTCGACGTGCTGAGTGATCCGCGCGACGCCACGAGCGTCCGGCCCGCCCCGCGGCGGCGCGGGATCGTGCAACACCCCGCGCACGACGGCGGTCACCAGCGCGTCCCGCAATGGCTCCACCACTTTGCCCAGCTGGCGCCACACCAGCCGCGACCCGAACGCGCCCGCGAGAGCGGCGAGTCCGAACACCCCGAGCCAGCCGAGGCCGACGCCGGGCCTGCCCGCGGCGAACCCGCTGTTGACGGCCAGTTCAACGAGCCGTCCGGAGAAAAACGCGGGCAGTCCTTCGAGGACAGAGCAGGCGAGGAGAACCAACCCGCCGCGCCACTGCCCGGCGAGCGCGCTCCGGTAAAGGCGGCCGACGCTCATGGCCGGTCCGGGAAATCTGCCCGTGTTCACGTCTCCTCCGTGAACACCGCGCGATAACCCGGCATCTGCCACAGCCGCGCATGCGGCCCGACCGCCAGTACCTGCCCCGCCGCCAGCCACACCACCACATCTGCCCGCGCGGCCATCGCGGCCCGGTGCGTCACGATCACCCGGGTCCGGCGGCCGAGTTCCGCCGTCACGGCGCGCTCGGTGAGCGTGTCGAGGCTGGCGGTGGCGTCGTCGAGCAGGAGCACTCGCGGGTTCCGCGCGAGCGCACGCGCGAGGCCGACCCGGGCGCTTTCCCCGCCGGACAACGGCGTTTCGGCCAGAGGGGTGTCGTAACCTCGCGGCAAACGGACGAGGACGTCGTGGATGCGCGCGGTCCGGCACGCCGCGTCGACCGCCGGGACACTCGCCCACGAACCATAAGCGACGGCATCAGCGACCGTGGCCCCCAGCAGTGCGGGCTCGGCCGAGGCGTATCCGACAACCGCCCGAAGCTCGTCCGGGCGCAGGACGCTGAGATCGCGGCCGTCGAGCAGCACCTGTCCGGCATCGGGGCGGCGGAGACCGGCCAGCAGCGAGACCACAGTGGACTTTCCCGAGCCCGAACTTCCCACCACAGTGGCGAAACAGCCGCCGGGAATGGTGAGGTCGACGTTGGCGAGCGCACCGTGCACGGTCGCGCCGCGAAGTTCCAGGGTGCCGTTTCCGGGCAACAGTCCGAGTGCGCCGCGCGGCGGCGGATCGGTGTCGAGGACCTCGGTGATCCGGTGCGCGGCCGAGCGGATGCGGGAAAGCGTGGTGAGCAACGGGATTTGCGTGACCAGGCCGAGCCCCAGCGCGACGTAGCCGAGGGCGGCGAGGACGTCCCCGGCGGTCAAGCGTCCGTCGAGAACGCCGAAACCGGCGGCGGCGAGGGCTAGGATTTCCACCGTCGGGAGCAGGAGACCGGCTCGCCACACCATCCGCGCCTGGGTGCGCCACATGCCCTGACCGGCCAGGTTCAGCCGGGGCAGCGGGCGCAGCACCCGGGCGGCCTCGGCGTCGGCGGTGCCGGACGCGGCGATCGTCCGCAGGCCGGTGACCGCGTCGAGCAGGCGGGCGGACAGCTCGCCGGAGACCCGTTGGTAGGCAAGGACATCCTTGGCGGTGCCCCGCAGGTGCGAGCGGGCCAGCAGCAGAGCGAAGGGGAGGCTGCCGAGGAATACCAGCGCGAGCCGCCAGTCCAGGAGGGCGAGCAGCACTACCGCGCCGGAGGACAGGACGCCGGTCGAGATCAGCTGCACCACGACCGCCGCGATGCCGCCGGCGGCCGCGCAATCGCCGGTCACCCGGCTGACCGCGTCGCCGGGCGCGAAGGGCGATCCGGTGCCCAAAGCAAGCAGCCGGTCGGTCACGCGGCGGCGGAGCCATGCGCTCGCGTTGCTGGTCAGGCGGGCGGGAAGGACCACGAGGACGGCGTCCGCGGCGATCTCCGCGACGCCCACGGCGAGCAGCCACCCGACCGCGCCGGTGCTGCTTCGCCCGCTGAGCACGGCATCGGTCGCCGCGGCGAGGGCGGCGGGCAGCAGCAGCCCGGCGCCAGCGGAGATCAGCGACGCGAGGACGACCGCGGCGAGGCGGGGACGGTCGAGGAGGGCGACGGAGGTCAGCAGGCGGTCGGCGGGGCTGGCCATGTCGCTCCGTTCGCGTGGTGGTCGGCGTGGGCGGGGGTTGGCGGCGCGGGGACGAGTGTGGTGGGCCGGGGGTGCTTGAGGAGGGCTGCGGGGGTCGGCGATGCCGGGGCGACTGTGGTAAGGCGGGGTTGGTCGTGGAGGGTGGTGGGGGTCGGCGGCGTGAGGACGATCGCGGCGAGCCGGGTGGGGTTGAGGAGGGTGGCGGAGGTCAGCGACGCGACGACGACTGCGGTGAGGCGGGGTTGGTTGAGGAAGGCGGCGGAGGTCGGCGGCGTGAGGGCGACCGCGGCGAGGCGGGGACGGTCGAGCAGCGCGACGGAGGTCAGCAGGCGGTCGGCGGGGCTGGCCATGTCGCTCCCTTCTCGGGGTGGTCGGCTGGCAGACGTCAGCGACGAGATCGGGCCCGCACGGACTCCCGTTGTTCTCCAGAGCTCGCCGCGCCGGCAAGGTCCTCGCCGCGACCGGGGCGAGGCTTCGGTGCAGAATGAGCGGGGCGGGAACGGCGCACTTGGCCTGCGCCGTTCCCGCCCCGCCC
>NZ_ASXG01000160.1 GCF_000411975.1 Amycolatopsis orientalis DSM 43388 | reverse complement strand
ATGAGACACCCTCTGTCAACCTCAGGCCGCCGAGGGAGGCTGGTGGGCTTGCTGCCGGTTGCGAATGTGAATGGTCTCGTCGTAGCGGATGCGTTTGACCAGGCAGTGCCACAAGATTTCCAGCCATCGGTTCGCCAAAGCGCGCAGGGCCGAGTGATGGCTCTTCCCGGCGGCGATTTTCCCGTCGTAGAACTCCCGCGCCCATGCGCTGCGGGAGAGGCTGCAAAAGGCCCACTGATGCACGGCTGCGCCCAGGTAGTGGTTGTGCGCCAGACGACGGGCGACGACGAACTCGCTCCGGCCGGAGCGGCGGGTGACCGGGGCGGTTCCGCCGTAGCATTGCAGCCCGTTCGGTGTGGCGAACTGGGTGATGTCGTCTCCGATTTCTCCGGCTATCCGGGCGGCGAGCCGGTCCCCGAGTCCGGGGAAACTCAGGTAGATGTCACCGCCCGGGACCGCTTTTCCCGGATCGGGTTCCTTCGCCTGTGTTGCGTGGCCGCGGCGGGCCGTTCCGAGCAGCAGTTCGGCCATGCGGCGTTCCCAGGCCCGTCGTTGGTCGCGGATGGCCAGCAGCTGGGTCGCGGTCAGCGCGATCGTGCCGGTTTTCGCGCGCGCCAGGTAGTCTTTCACCGGCAGCCGGTCGGCGGCGAGGGCGTCGGCGACGCGGGCGGCGAACCGGTCGGGCCAGCCGTGGCTGGCGGCGCGGGCGAACGCGGCGATGTCGTGCGGGTCGGCCGCAGCGAGCTCGTCGTGGCCGGGCCAGCGGCTCAGCAGCTTGAGCATGACCGGCGAACCGAGGTTGCCGCCGGCGATGGCCAGCGCGGCAGGGAAGGTTGCCAGCAGGTCCGCGCGCAGCCGGTTGAGCAGCCGGCGCTCGTCGCGGGCGGCGCGTTCGTCGTCCCGGGCGATCGTGCGCAATTCTCCCGCCAGCTCGCCGTGCGGGATCAGTTTCCGCAATTCCAGAAACTGGTCCAATGCCAGCAGGCAGCAGATCCTGGCGTCTTCGGCGTCGTCTTTCTTTTTAGCCGGCCCGCGGCGGCGGGCCACCACGTCCGGATTGACCGGAAGAACAGTGAAACCGGCGTCGGCCAGCGTTTCCACCAACAGGCCGTGTCGGGTTTCCAGCACGACCCGCACGTCGGCCGGGTCGGTTTCCAGCTCCAGGCAACGGGCCACAAGCCGGTTGACTCCCGCTGCGGTGTGGTCGATACGGAATTGTTCGATCACCCCTTCTCCGGGGCGACCCAAGGCCACGTCGTGAAACGATTCCGCCCAGTCGATGCCTGCTCCAAGCAAATGCTCCGACTCCCTTCGCGTCCAGCAACGAAAAAACTGGAACCGGAGGCCGCGCGTCGTGCTGATAAACCAGTCCTCATCGGGACAACACCCTCCAAGACGACAAGCCTCCGGCTACAACCCCCGAGGACGCTGTCTCATTTCAGTCCTCGCAGGACAAGCACCAGAAGCGTTCCCCGGAGGTCCCAGCCATGAAAGAAGGTACCGCTATCAGCACC